>NZ_JBDVBQ010000056.1:0-164340 GCF_039942875.1 Paraglaciecola sp. | reverse complement strand
TTAAGAGGGATAAAACGTGGCATCACCAAGGCTCCTTTGCCTAATTGATAATACCTATTTGATCACAAACAGTGATCTGTGGAAAGTAAAATGCGAACAAAAAACAAACTATTTTAGGGTTTTTCTACAGCCTCAACGCCCAATTAACGGGCAAAAAATAGTTGGCTAAAATAAGTGAACGGAGTGAACAAAAAGCCAACTGTTTTTTGTCCCTGTTTAATTACTTGTTATGTTTTGATCTGTTAACTAAATAATGTAGTCCCGTAAAAATTATTATCGGTGGCGTCATTAAAAAAATCCATTTTAGAATACCTTTTAAGTCAGTGCCGATAGACTCTAATGTCTTGGTGTTTTTATAATCATGATTGTAGGTAATGGCATGCGAAATTAAATTAGTACCTATAGCAGCTGAAATAAACGGAATAATGAGTATCGCCACGGTATATTGAGAGTTGAGGTGACTAGCATCAGAGCTATTATCAACCATTGAAGGAATTAACGCCTGTACATCCAAAAAAATCCCTAAGAACAATGCTGAAGTAGCTATTAGAATTACACCGGTCAAAACATCCAACCAACGAGGAGTGTTTTGATGCCTTACTAGTAACAACAAAATAAAAGACAATGTTGCAAATATACAACAAAGCCAAAATAAACCAGTACTCAAGACTTCCATGTGACTCCTTAAAAACATAACGCTTCACATATGGGGCGCAGGCTTGCTGGCTATAATTGCGAAGAATGAGCCGAGCCAGCGAGTATGTGTCCCAATGAGCGTAGTGAATGAACATAATGTGTTTGTTATATGCATGCTGCTTGTAGTTCCTGTTGTAGTTTTGTATTTTCACACCCAAATACATCAATTCCAATAACTTTATGTGTATTCGAATAGCAAACCATAACAGTATGCTTTTTGCTACCGCTTGGGAAAGTATCCTCAATAATATCGCTGACAAAACCTTCAAAGTTGACCGTAAAAGCCGAATCATCAGAGGCTAATGACTCGCATGATTTGATTAAACAACTGTCAAGCTGACTTGCAAACTCTATCTCACCATCTTTTAAAAGAGAATTCTTAGCCTCTTTGTAAAGTTGCGGAAGTATTTCTTTAAACACAGAAGTTCACTTGCATATAACACCTTGCATAAGCGGTTTCGTGACGTTCTTCCACAAAATCCGTCCTCATGCTTTTGTTATATATTGCCATCGACCGATCTCCATCTTAGGTAAAAATACATTGTTGGTAACAAAAATGAACTCAACGCTATAGTGCTAACTATCAAATAAAGAAACGCTGTAATAGCCCCCATTTCGAGCTCAATATTTGTGATGTAAGCAAACGAAATAGAAATTACAAACGTCAAAACAGTTAACCTTTTGGCTGGGATTTTCACCCGAGAGTTAAACCAAACGTTAGGCATTGATAGAATCACCCATGCTGGCGCTAAACTGATAAACGCAAGTACAACCATTCCCGCTATAAATATTATGACCATTCTTACGTATTCCAATGAATATTCGCAACATATAACGCTTTTTATAAATGGCGCGCGTTTTTTGCGCGTCCAGTGAAGGCCGTTGTTTGGCCGTAACGATATTTAATAAACTTGTTATACGTTGCTATATTTCGCCAATATTTCACTGCAAGCAGCGTGTACTTGCGTTGAATAATACTTGATAGTTTCTTGAGTTTCCCTATCCGATTTAGATAGGAATTCTTCGCTACAACGTGACCTAACTTTTTTTAGTGGCAAATGATCAGTTTCTGAAGCGATAAGCCCAAAAGTGTGGAACTCTGTTTCCCAGCACTGACCATGAATCTCATTTCCCAAATACGACAATGCTAAGACATTATCCAAATAGTCTTCGTTGCTTGTTAACAATGCCTTTGCGAGTCCACAAGATTTTCTCTTACTCGATTCAATACTCATAATTAATGCAACGTATAACAATTTAATAGTGCGCGAACCGCGCATTTTTCTATTTACAAATCGCGCACTTTCTTAATTTACCTATTTTTACCAAATTCAGTAACACTTTGCTACCTAAAGAAAAATTTGGACTTTGAAATTTTTATGATCCCACAAAAATGCGCGATTCGCGCATTTTCCTAAATATAGGGGAAACTAAACTATACTGTATAAATAAACAGCTAAGTTGGGTGTGTAAAATGAAAACAAAATCTCCATATTTGCAGTATATAGTTGACTACATGTTAACTAGGCAATATTCATTAAGAACCATTGAAACTTATTTAAAATGGATTACCTCATTTATTCATTTTCATCAAAAACGGCACCCAAGCTCTATGGGCGATTCTGAGGTTGAAATCTATCTCGAATATTTAGTATTAACAAAAAACGTGTCTCCTCGCACTCAAGCAACGGCATTAAACTCTTTGGCTTTTTTATATAAACACATTGTTAAAAATGAATTATCTCAAAATCTAAACTTCGCTCGTTCAAAGCGACAACCTAAATTACCAGTGGTCATGACAAAAGACGAAGTAAAGCTATTAATGACAAAATTAACGAAAAGGTACTATCTAATAGCTGGGTTAATGTATGGGAGTGGTTTGCGAGTTATGGAGAGTATTCAATTACGAGTACAAGACATTGATTTTGACTACAAATGTATTCGTGTCTGGAATGGAAAAGGGAACAAACACAGGGTAGTGACATTAGCCGTTGAATTAATTCCTGCCCTTAGAAATCAAATATTACAAGTGGATGAGTACTTGAAGTTAGATCTAAAAAATGAGCAATTTTCTGGGGTTTGGATGCCTTATGCATTAGCTAAAAAATATCCTTCGGCAAATAAAACACTGGCCTGGCAATTTTTATTTCCTTCTCATAACCTCAGCAATGATCCTGAAACAGGTGAAATTAGACGACATCACTATCACCATACCTGTATTAGGAAAGCAGTTAAAGCTGCAGTTAAAGCTGCGGGATTGACCAAGCAAATTACACCTCATACGTTTAGGCATTCTTTTGCTACCCATTTATTGCAAGCTGGAGCTGATATTAGGACCGTTCAAATCCAACTTGGGCACTCAGATGTGCAAACCACACAAATTTATACGCATGTTTTGCAGCAAGGAGCCAATGGGGTAACTAGCCCTTTAAGCCACTTATAAATCAAAAAGCCTCAACGAATTTTTTCTCGTTAAGGCGTCTACTTTGTAAACTTATATACTTAATCAGGTAAGGTTTCTAAGCCGCTATAGCACTCGATCACATAGTGGTTTGGCATGAAACACTCAGCCGATGATTCTTTCATCTCATGTTCAAATCGCGTTGGATAATTTTCAGTCAATAATTCTCCATCCGTTAGCTCTGGGTATATCTCATCGTAACGTTTAATTTCGGTTTGACTCACCCTGCGATGAATATGAGTACGGTTAATTTGACGTGGGTCTCGTAATCCAGCTGATGCAATAAGATCCATACACGCTCGAACCGTTTCTTTTTGATACCTTGCAATTCGGGTAGCCTTGTCACCTACCACTAAGCCTGCTTCTAAAGTTGGGTCTTGGGTAGCAATGCCTGTCGGGCATTCATTACTATTACAAACCAAAGATTGCACACATCCTAACGCCACCATCATGCCGCGCGCGCTGTTACACACGTCTGCACCCAGAGCTAAATTCCTCACTAAATGAAACCCAGTAAATACTTTGCCACTAGCGATAATTTTAATGTCTTTTTTAAGGTCAAAACCAACTAAAACATCACGTATGAATACTAATGCTTCTACTAAAGGCATGCCAACAGAGTTACTGTATTCTAAAGGCGCGGCTCCTGTCCCTCCTTCACCTCCATCTACGGTAATAAAGTCTGGTTTGATATTGGTTTCAACCATCGCTTTACAGATAGCCACAAATTCACTTTTACGCCCTACAGATAATTTAAACCCTACTGGTTTTCCACCAGATAAATCACGAAGTTTTTGAATAAACACCATCATTGCAAGAGGTGTTTTAAATGCATTATGAGCAGGGGGTGAGTCCACTCTAGTGCCCGGCTTAACGGCTCGGATTTCAGCTATTTCAATAGTATTTTTATCTGCCGGTAAAATACCACCATGACCTGGCTTAGCCCCTTGAGATAATTTTATTTCGATCATTTTAACATTATCTTTAGCCGCCATTTTCGCGAATAAATCATCACTAAATTTGCCATTTTCATCACGACAGCCAAAGTACCCTGTGCCAATTTGCCACACAAGATCCCCTCCGTGCTGCAAATGATATGGGCTAACACTACCTTCTCCAGTGTTATGATAGAAATCTCCCAATTTAGCACCTTTATTCAGTGCTTGAATCGCGTTACCACTTAAAGAGCCAAAACTCATAGCAGATACATTAAAAATGCTGGCTTGGTATGGTTTCTTACAAGCTGGCCCACCAATTTTCACCCTTGGGTATATGGCATGGGTATCAAGATGAATCGCTGCCATAGAGTGACCTATCCACTCATAACCCACTTGGCGAGTGTCTAACTTAGTACCATAAGGTACGGTATCTTTTTGGCCCTTAGCTCTTTGATAAATAACCGAACGAAACATACGGTTAATGGGCACGCCATCTGTCTCTGACTCAAAAAAGTATTGGCGTACAAATGGCCTTAGAAACTCCATGACCCAACGGCCACGCCCCACCACAGGAAAGGTTCGCCAAAGCGCGTGCTTGGTTTGATACATATCGTAAATACCTGTTGCCGTAACAGGTAATAGAATTAGAACTGACCACAATAAGCCAGGCCAAATAAAACTCAATAGAATGACAAAGAACCAAGTTAACACGACACCTTTTACAAACCACCTACGCATATTAATGACCCTATTTGAGTAAAAATCCGAATATTATCTATTTGAAATATATAGAAAAGTTAGTCTATCGATATTTTTCAGTCGTAACTAGTGTTAATTACCAACGGGCCGTTAGTCTTTCATACATGTTGTTGATGTGAAAAACTACAAAAGTAAGAGGTAAGTTAAGTTTGGCTAAAGCTGCCAGTTGATACAAAAATGCCCTTGGCTTTCGAGAATAGAATTCGTTTTTGAAAAGTGTTTACAGCCAAAAAAGCCTCGATATGCAGACAAGGGAGATGGGTGTGGGGCATGTAAAACATGATGTTTTTGAGTGTCTATCATCGCGCCTTTTTTCTGAGCATGGCTGCCCCACAATAAAAACACTAGGCCCTGTTTTTGTTGGTTTAATTGGGTAATGACGTGATCGGTAAATGGCTCCCAGCCTATTTTAGCATGTGAATGGGCCTTACCTTGCTCAACGGTTAAAACCGTATTCAGCAGTAATACGCCCTGCTCTGCCCAAGCATTTAAACAACCATGCTCAGGAATTCTAAAGCCTTCGATATCTGTAGCTAACTCTTTGTATATATTAACCAGCGAGGGAGGTGTTTTAATACCCGGTAAAACGGAGAAGCTTAAACCATGAGCCTGGTTGGGGCCGTGATATGGGTCTTGCCCTAAAATCACTACCTTTACTTTGTTAAGCTCAGTTAAAGAGAATGCCTTGAATACATCTTGTGATGGTGGGTAAATAGTCTTACCAGCAGCTCGCTCATTTTCAACATATTGAATCATATCTTGAAAATAAGGTTGCTGCTGTTCTTGAGCTAAGACATCGGCCCACTTTGACATAACTTGAGTTTACCCAAGTAAGGCCAATAAATGGGCTTTTAGGGCCTCATAGTCTGCTGGCAATTCAGCTGACAAACCTTCTTTACCAGCACAATCAACTAAAGGCTGTGGCAAGCTGATAGGTTGACCTAGTACATTTTCAACTGTCTCTCTGAACTTAGCGGGATGCGCTGTCCCTAAGAAAATACCTGTTTGGCCTTCTTCAAGTTTTCTAGTCAATGCTTTATACGCTATCGCAGCATGGGGCTCACTCACGTAGCCCAGTTGCGCTAATTGGCGCATCGCCACTTGGGTATAGTCTTCATCAACGGTATCGCCCGAGATAACAGACTTATCAAGATATCCCTGCTCGATAATCGCTTCAATACGAGGCCAATTATTAGGCTGACTAACATCCATAGCGTTAGACATAGTGGCTATAGTATCTTTTGGAGCCCATTCACCCGTTTTTAAATAACGTGGCACAGTGTCATTTAGATTAGTTGCCGCAACAAAGTGCTTCACCGGTAATCCCATTACTTTAGCAATCAAGCCAGCGGTTAAGTTTCCAAAGTTACCACTTGGAACTGAAATCACTAAGTCTTGACGTTCTTCTTCAGAAAGTTGAGAAACGGCTTCAAAGTAATAACAAACTTGAGCAGCTAAGCGACTGATATTAATAGAGTTTGCAGAGTTTAGGTGTAAACCGTCTCTTACATCTGGATCATCAAAGGCAGACTTTACTAATTGCTGACACGCATCAAAGTCATCTTCGATGGCGACCGTATGAATATTGCCACCTAAGGTAGTGAATAACTTTTCTTGTAGCTGGCTAATCTTGCCTTTTGGATACAGAATGACAACATTAATGTTATCTATACCATGAAATGCATGGGCTACAGCAGCACCGGTATCACCTGATGTTGCCGTTAATATAGTAATTGGCTCACCGTTAGATATGGCGGTTAAGCACTGGGCCATAAAGCGGCCACCAAAGTCTTTAAACGCCAGAGTAGGACCATGAAACAATTCTAAACTGTAAACATTGTCTGTGACTTTTGCTAAAGGCGCGTCAAAAGCAAACGCTTTTGTAACTATGCTAGCAACTGTTTCTCGGGGTAATTCGTCACCGATCAACGTGCTTAATATTTCGATGCTTCTGTCAACAAATGGCATCGCCAGTATTGCGTCTATATCTTCGAATGTTGGTAGTGCTTTAGGAAAATACAAACCTTGGTTTTTTCCTAAGCCTTTTTTCACTGCTTCTGCAAATGTTGCTTGGTCTGCCGCATCTTTTAGATTAACAAGTTCCACTTTTAATACCTTTGTTTTCCAATATCAACACACTCAATTTCTATGGTGTTTATTTATTGTTACCGCACCTTTATGACACGGTTTGGTTTTTAACAATGACGCGATGTTGCGCCGTTTTGGTCTAATTGACAAATATGACTAAAGCCGGTGTCATTTTGAATATAATTGTCAGTTAACCACTGATTAATTTTTTCTGCATTTTGTAGGTTATCACAAACCGCGAATACCGTTGGTCCTGAGCCTGAAATACCAAAGGCTAATGCGCCATTTTGCTCAGCAAAAGCTCGAGACTCATCAAACTTAGGCAACAAGGACTTACGGTAAGGTTCGGCGATAACGTCTTGCATCATAGCAGCGGCAAGCTCTTCATCTTTACGATATAAAGCATCCGTAAATACGGCCAATTGACGCCCAAATTTAATGGTGTCAGCCATAGGAACTTGCTTAGGAAGGATGTCTCGGGCCGCGGCCGTTGACACACTAATACCAGAGTAACAAGACACCCAATACCAATGTTTAAAACAAGGTAACTGCAATGCAACTTGGTCTTTGTGTTCGGCCATGAGAACCAGGCCACCTAAAAAACAAGGAGCGACATTATCGTAATGAATACTGCCACTAATTTGGCCTTCTAGCTCTCCCATTACCAATAGCAGTTCGTTATCAGTGAAAGGCGCTTTACCTAAGTATTCAGTAAAAAACTGATTCAAAGCATGCAACGCTGCCACAATAGAACTAGCACTTGAGCCTAAACCACTACCAATGGGTAAGTGCTTATGCAACACCATTTTTAAAGCAGGGATCGCACTCGCCTTATGACCTTGTTGCGCTAAGACTTTTATAAAGTGCTGATAACAGCGGGTCACTATATTGCTATCTGCGTCTGGTGGTAATTTATCAGCAAAACGACCTTTAACTTCTAAGCTAAATTGCTCTGCGATTTCAACTTCAACTTCATCCCCTAATAAACTACCGTCAATGGGTTTAAGAGCTGCACCTAGCAAGTCAAAACCAAGGCTGACATTACCAATTGATGCAGGGGCATAAGCGACTAGCTTTGATTTATTCATATTTGAGTCTGACATTATACTGATTGTTTCCAAGGCATAGTGCGCATTACATCAGCAAACACACCTGCAGCCGTTACTGCGGCACCGGCACCATATCCACGTATAACATATGGAATCGGCTGATAATAACGACTGTGAATAGCTAAAGCGTTTTCACCTTCTTTTACCATATACAGTGGATGGGACTCATCTACCGCTTCGATGCTCACCACACATTTACCATGGTCGATTGACCCCACGTATCTAAGCACTTTACCTTCATTCTTTGCCGCTTCAACTCGCTTAGCGAAAGCCGCGTCTATTTCTGGAAGGTTAGTCATAAACGTTTCAATGCTGCCACTAGCATCAAATGATGTAGGTAATACCGGCTCAATAGTGATGTCTTCTAACTCTAACTTCATGCCGGCTTCACGAGCCATGATAAGTAATTTTCTGGCAACGTCCATGCCGCTTAAGTCATCACGAGGATCTGGCTCGGTAAAGCCATTCTTTTTGGCGATTTCCGTAGCTTGCGACAAGCTTAAACCTTCGTCCAATTTACCAAATACAAATGACAGAGACCCAGATAAAATGCCTTCAAACCTGACCAGTTCATCACCCGCGTCAAACAGATGTTGTAAATTATCGATAACAGGTAGCCCAGCACCTACAGTGGTTTCATACAAAAACTGACGATTGGTTTGTTTACTTGTTTCTCTTAACAACTCATAGAATTCATAGCTTGCTGTGTTTGCCTTTTTGTTAGGGGTGACAACATGAAAACCACTTTGCATCATATCTGGGTACTGCTCGGCAATAACAGAGCTACTGGTACAATCGATAATAACAGGGTTCACTAAGCTGTTGTCATGCACAAAGTCAGTTAAAGCTTGAGTTGAAAACGGTGTTTCACTTTGGTTTAAAGAGTCTTCCCAAGGAGAATTTAAGTCGACACCGCCAGCTTGCAGCAGTAGTTTTTTACTGTTGGCAATACCGTAAACATTTAAGCTGATATTGCGCTCCAATAATGAGGCTTGTTGACGAGATATTTGCTCTAGCAACTCTTTACCAACACTACCACAGCCCACTAAGAAGGCATCGATGGCATGCAAGTTAGAGAAAAAGTTTAAGTGCACCACTTTAACTGCTTTTTTAGCTTTAGCCGCTTCAATAACAGTAGAGATTGAACGTTCAGAAGACCCTTGGGCAATCGCGACGTTATTCACCCTTGCTTGAGAAAGAGAACTAAAGAACTTAGCCGCTAAACCTTTAGAATGACGCATGCCGTCACCGACCAAAGTAACAATAGCTAAGTCGTGACGCACTTCAATGGGATCAAGGAGTTGATTACTTAGCTCTAATGCAAATGAATCCTCTAATAAGTCCAAGGCTCTATCGGCGTCTTTACTATGAATACAAAAGCTAATGCTATATTCAGATGAAGACTGAGTTATCAAGCTGATAGAAACGTTAGCATTAGACATGACTTCAAATACACGGCTCGCCATACCTACCATGCCTTTCATACCTGGACCTGCGACATTAAACATAGTCATATCATCTAGGTGAGAGATCCCTTTAACGCTAGTCCACTTAGTACTCGCTTCGTTACTAATGAGGGTACCTGGAGCGGCTGGGTTCAAAGTATTGCGGATTAAACAAGGTATGTGGTGCTGTGCTATTGGGCCAATCGTTTTAGGGTGTAAAACTTTAGCGCCAAAATAGGATAGCTCCATGGCTTCTTGGTAAGTGAGCTTATCTAGAAGTACCGCTCCATCTACTTGATTAGGATCGGCATTATAAACACCGTCCACGTCTGTCCATATTTCGCAGCACTCAGCATCAATACACGCAGCTAAAATAGCAGCAGAATAATCAGAACCATTACGCCCTAACGTGACTTTTTCACCCGCTTCATTTACCGCAACAAAACCAGGCATAATAAGAACATCTTTACCTGAGTTATCAACATCACTAAAGCGTGCTTTACTGGCAGAAACATCGGCTATGCTGTCTAGGTAATCACCTTCAGCAATGATGTAGTCAACTGGGTCGATAATCGTGTTACTTTGGCCAATCGCATTTAAGATTTCACTGAAAATATTAACACTTACATATTCGCCTACGCTTAAGACTCTAGCGACAACTTGCTCTGGGGCACATTGTAACAGCGCAAAACCTTCTAAATGTTGATTTAACTCATTTAAGGTTTTTTGAACAAACTCAGATAATTTAGTAGAAGTGAAATTCGGCACATTCTCTTGTAAGTCATCTAGAATGCCAAACAGCACCATGTTTAATTTAGCAAACAATTCACCATAATCTTTGCCCGCTGCAGCTTCTTCACAAAGTAAAGACAAGGCATTGGTGACACCTTTAGGAGCAGATAAAACAACTGCTGCGCCAGTTTCGGTGTGGCAAGACATACTAATGTCTTTTACTCTTAAGTAACGTTCTGCATCAGCAAGAGACGATCCACCAAACTTCAACACCTTCATTTTGTACTCCTCAATCTTTACTTAGCTATGTTTATATTTTTATTCGCTTTTCACAAAGCCTAATAACAAAAAAGCCCGCTTTGGCTGCGGGCTTTTAATGTGTAATGCGTATGCACTAGCCAGCGACCACCTCATAGAGGGTGATAATAATCATGCTGGTCGTAGTTAAAGTATTCATTTTCATGGGTGCAATTTGCCGTATAGACGTCTATATGTCAACCAACAACTGCAGTTGTTTTGTTATTTGTTATACCCGCTTTACGTAAAGGTAAAAAAACTTTGACAGCAGATGTGTGAAATGCCCAATAAAAACCGAGTTAAAGACTATTTAAGGTTGCGTATATATAACCATATGAGTAAGAATTAGTTGTCTTTAAAGCTGATAACCGCTCAACCAATAACCTATGCAACTAACTGAAAAATTAACTATCAACACGCCTTCTTCAGTGCAAGTCATCACCCCAGATTGGGTTAATAATAAGATTCAACTATCAATTAAAAGAGATGATCAAATACATTCCATCATTTCTGGTAATAAATGGCGCAAACTCCATCACACCTTAGAGCAAGCTGTAAAACAGAATACCAAACACATAGTAAGTTTTGGTGGAGGTTTTTCGAATCATTTGCATGCGTTAGGTTATTGCTGCCATCAGTTAAACATTCAATTTACAGCCATTGTGCGAGGTGATTACTCTAAAAATCTAAGCCCTATGTTGCAAGACTTGTTAGATTGGAAAACCGATGTGCAATATGTAGATAGAGTGACCTACAAGAAGCGCACTAACATTGAATATATTCAACAATTACAAAAACAGTATCCACGCGCTTTGTTAATACCCGAAGGGGGCTCACAGCAACAAGCACTGCAAGGTGTAGCAAACATCATCACTGAATTGCCGCAAACTTATGATTATATAATTGCTCCAGTTGCTAGCGGCGGAACTTTAGCAGGCTTAATTAAAGGAGTGTCTACCTATAGCCCTACCACCCAAGTGCTCGGCATAGGGGTGTTAAAAGGCCAAGGATATTTAGAAGAACTAGTGGCCTCTTTACTACCAAACAGGCAGGCATGCAATAACTGGCATATAAACCATGATTTTCACTTTGGTGGATACGCCAAATCAACAACTGAACTTCACGAATTTTGCAGTGACTTTCTAAAACAAACTCACATTCCCATTGAACCTGTATACAGCGGAAAGCTTATTTTTGCCTTAAAAAGGCTTATCTTTGAAGAGTTTTTCCCCGCTAACGCCAAAGTCTTGATTCTGCATACTGGCGGACTTCAGGGCGCAAGAAGTTAAGTTTTTGCAACTAAAGGTGTTTAAATAAATCTTTCAATTTGCAGCGATATTCGGTCAAATAGCGCCTTTATCGTGGAATTAAGACGGAATGCACTTCATTAAATGAATTGGCTTGAATGGTTTAGCGGCTTTGCTGGTGCATCTCCCTTAGAGTGGATTGCTACCATAGCAGGTTTCATATGTGTGTATTTATTGATAAAAAGAAACATTTGGAGTTTTGCATTTGGCTTGATTCAAGTCACCATTTACACATGGATTTTTTATGACGTAAAACTGTATTCAGATATGGTGTTACATGTGTTTTATATTGGATTTCAATTTTACGGTTGGTGGATATGGCGTAATGCTCAAGATTCATCAGGACACGTTATAGTTGTAAAAGGGGCCCCCATAGAATACGCATTATGGTTAATTGCCATAATAGTGGGAACAACAATAGTTGGGACTTTGATGGGCAATAACACTGATGCGAGCTTCCCTTATCCTGATGCGTTTACAACCTGTGCCAGCTTAGTAGCACAGTGGTTATTATCTCGTAAAAAGCTACTCAATTGGACTATTTGGATAGTCGTAGACGTGGTCGCTATTGGTATTTATTGGCAAAAGGGGTTATTTCCAACCTCAGTCTTATATTTTTGCTTACTAATTATGGCAATCATAGGACAATGGCAATGGTATAAAAGCTACCACTCAAATCAAACCCAAGGACCTAATACTTAGTGATTAAAAGAATTGTATTTTTAGGCGGCCCATCAACAGGCAAAACTAGCTTATGTGAAGCCTTGGCGACAAGTCTCAACACCATAACAGTCCCTGAATATGGCCGTGAATATTGGATCACCCACCAAGTTAACCGCCGCCTAACCCCAGAGCAACTCTTACATATTGCGAAAATGCAAAATCAATGGGAAGACCAAGCTGCAGAAAAAGCCAAAGAATATTTACTCTGCGATACCAGTGCCTTTACCACTTGGCATTTTGCCATGCATTATCACCAACAAGCTTTGCCAGAGTTAGAGCAACTCGCAAAAGACTGCTGGAGCCGCTATTCATTAGTGGTGTTATGTGGAGATGAGATCCCCTACGACGACACATGGGAACGATCTGGAGACGCCAACCGTCAAGAATTTCAAGCCTTCAACCGCACCTATATGCAACAACATAATATTCCCTATATTGAGGTTACTGGCGATATTGAGCAAAGAAAACAAACGCTTTTAAAAATGCTCACTCCCAGTAAATTAGAAGCCATCACATAACGCCTTATATAATTGTTTATATTGCAGCTTGCACCCTGACAAATTACTGATAGCATTCTGTTTTTACTGTTTAACCTTGTTTATTAGGATTTCCCTATGTCTCGTGTTTTGATCATTGGAGCTGGCGGTGTTGCTGCAGTTACCATTAAAAAATGTGCTCGTTTACCTGAATTATTTGACGAGATTTACTTGGCCAGTCGCACAGTTTCAAAATGTGAAGCGCTACAAAAAGAAGTAGGCATTGACCGCGTAAAAGGGGTATTTGCTGTAGATGCAGACCATGCAAGTGAAGTCGTCACAGTTATTAATCAGGTGAAGCCTGATTTAGTAGTAAACCTAGCCTTACCCTATCAAGATTTAGCCATTATGGATGCCTGTTTAGAAACAGGAGTAGATTACCTAGATACTGCTAACTATGAGCCTAAAGATGTGGCTAAATTTGAATACTCTTGGCAGTGGGCTTATCAAGATAAATTTGAAAAAGCAGGGTTAATGGCATTATTGGGTAGTGGCTTTGATCCAGGCGTTACCAATGTTTACACAGCTTACGCAGCTAAGCATTACTTCGACGAAATCCATTATTTAGACATAGTAGATTGTAATGGTGGCGACCACGGCCAAGCCTTTGCGACCAACTTCAACCCAGAAATCAATATACGTGAAATCACTCAGCGTGGCAGGTTTTTCGAAAATGGTGAATGGAAAGAAACCGAGCCACTTAGTGTGCGTGAGGACTTAGCGTATCAAAACATTGGGGTACGTGCGTCGTACTTGATGTTTCATGAAGAATTAGAGTCAATCGTAAAGCATTTCCCGACCATTAAACGTGCTCGTTTTTGGATGACCTTTGGCGATGCTTACCTGACGCATTTAAAAGTACTTGAAGGCATAGGTATGACGAGTATCGAACCTATTAATTTTCAAGGGCAGCAAATAGTACCTTTAGAGTTTTTGAAAGCGGTATTACCTGATCCAGGTTCTTTGGCCGACGGTTACACAGGTAAAACCTGTATTGGTACGTATATTACTGGTGTCAAAGATGGCCAAGAAAAAACCATATTTATCTACAATAACTGTGACCATGCTCTATGTCATGAAGAAGTGGGGGCACAAGCGGTGTCTTACACCACTGGTGTACCTGCAATGATAGGTGCCAGCTTAATATTAGACGGCACGTGGAAAAAACCAGGCGTGTGGAATATGGAACAGTTCGACCCAGACCCATTCATGGAAATGCTTAACAAACACGGCTTACCATGGCATGTAATCGAATGTGACCAAAGCCCATTCGCTAAGTAATAAAATCTAGAGTACCCACCTTTAAAAACGTTTAAAGGTGGATTTAAGCCTCCGATAAAATTCAATTCGTTACCAACAACCCAGTTATTTTGATGGCAGACTTTATGTTAAACACTAATATCCCCTCACCCTGTTATGTATGTGAAGAAACAAAATTAGAGGCTAACTTGCAGCTTATGCAGAGGGTGCAACAAGAAAGTGGCGTTGAAATAATTTTAGCCTTAAAGGGCTTTTCTATGTGGTCGACCTTTGATTTAGTTAGTCAGTACCTACAGGGTTCTACCGCTAGTGCGGTATGGGAAGCAAGGTTAGGTAAAGAAGAAATAGGCAAACAGGTTCACGCTTATTCTCCGGCATTTAAACAAAAAGATATTGATGAACTTGTTACTCTTGTTGACCATATATCTTTCAATAGTTTGAATCAGTGGCAAAGATATAAGCAACAAATTTTAGATGCTGGGGTATCCGCAGGACTAAGGGTTAACCCTGAACACCAAGAAGCTGAAACCGAACTTTATGATCCCAGTGCGCCAGGCTCTAGGTTAGGCATAAAATCACAAGATTTAAATGGTGCAGATTTAACAGGTATTAGTGGCCTACATATTCACAATCTATGCGAGTCTGACTCATTCGCCACCGAGCGCACCATACTCTCGGTTGAGAAAAAGTTTGGAAAATGGTTACCGCAACTAACCTGGATTAACTTTGGTGGCGGCCACCTGATGACCAGAGCAGGCTATGATGTGGAGCATTTAATTCAGACTTTAAAAGACTTCAAGGCTAGGCACCCACATTTAACTGTTATTCTTGAACCCGGCTCAGCCGTAGCTTGGCAAACTGGTTTTTTAGTGACAGAAGTAGTGGATATAGTCGACAATGTCGACAAGATAGCCATACTCGATATGTCGGCCACAGCTCATATGCCTGATGTACTTGAAATGCCCTACCGCCCCGAGATTAGCGATGCAGGTAAAGCTAATGAAAAGCCTTACACTTACCGAATTGGCGGGAACTCTTGCTTAGCAGGTGATGCCATCGACTTATATAGTTTTGACCATGAATTACAGATTGGTGAGCGGCTAATATTTGAAGATATGATCCATTACACTATGGTGAAAACTACATTTTTCAATGGTGTAGAGCATCCATCTATCGGTATTATCCGCAAAGATGGCAGTTTTGAGCTAATACGAAAATTTGAATATGAAGACTTTAAAAACAAGCTGTCTTAATGGCAATAAAATCATTAGTATCGCTATTTTTCTAAAATTAAATAAACATAATAAAACATAACATCAGGGATATTTCTATGAACCTAAAAAAGTGGGTAGCAGCTGCTACTTTTGTATTTACCCTAACCAGCTATGCAGACAATATCGTACCTGTTTCAGAAAAGACTCAAAGTACTGCAGCAGCATTGAGAGACAAAGCCTTCAAAGATGATAGCGCCTATGAAATTTTAAAATCTTTAACCACTGAAGTAGGTGCCCGTCACCCTGGAACGCCAGGAGAAAAAGCCGCTATTGAATGGGGAGTAAATAAATTAAAGGCCTTGGGTTTTGATAAAGTTTACACCGAAGATGTAAAAATGAATGGTTGGCTTCGTGGGGTTGAAACCGCAGAGATTATACTTCCTTCATACCAAAAGATGATTATTACCGCCCTAGGCCGCTCTAAATCAACCCCCAAAAAGGGCCTAGAAGCAGAGATAGTCCATTTTAAAAATTATGCGGCACTCGAACAAGCACCAGATGGCAGCCTAAAAGGCAAAATCGCATTTATTAGTAATCGCATGGAACGCTTTAAAAATGGCGCAGGTTACGGCCCAGCCAACATTGCTCGCTCAAAAGGGCACGAAATAGCAGCACAAAAAGGCGCTGAAGCACTACTAATACGTTCTATTGGAACAGATGATCATCGTAACCCACATACGGGGGCGACTAACGTAGCCATGGGATACACTGAAGTTCCCGCGGTAGCTTTGTCTAACCCTGACGCTGACCAGCTTGTACGTTTATTAGAGTACGGACATACACCTAAAATTCGCCTTAATATACAAACTAAAGATTTAGGGCCAATAGTCACTAAAAACGTAATCGGTGAAATTACAGGTAGTGAACGCCCTGACGAAGTGGTTGTAATCGGTGGTCACTTAGATAGCTGGGATTTAGGGACCGGTGCTGTTGACGACGGCGCTGGGGTTGCTATTGCAATGGCCACCGCATCTCTTATCAAAAGCAATACAGACAAAAACCCACGCCGTACAATACGAGTCATACTATGGGGAGCTGAAGAATTGGGATTAATTGGTGCTAGGGCTTATGCTAAAGCTAGAGAAGAAGATGGCTCTATTGCTAATCATATCATAGGGTCTGAGTCTGATTTTGGAGCGGGCCCAGTATATGGGTTACAGTCATCTAACAATATTTCACCTAATGCACTACATGTTGTCGATACTATGGCCAGCTTAATGGGTGAATTAGGCGTCACACGTAGACCTGGTAACACTAGTGGAGGGCCTGATATGATCCCACTTGCGGCCTTAGGCGTACCAGCCATCAACTTGATGCAAAATGGTACTGACTACTTTGACTTACACCACACACCTGACGACACCTTTGATAAGGTTAATCCTGAGCATATGCGACAAAATGTAGCGGCCTGGACTGTCTTCACTTTTATGGCAGCACAATGGCCAGGAAGTTTTAAATAAAACTACAGGTCAAAAATAAAAACGCCTTTACATCAATAAATGTAAAGGCGTTTTTAATAAACAACCCATAATGACTCTGGTAACAAGTCCCTTTTCTTCTAATGTCCTAATTATTAACAAATGTTTCTAAGTCTTCACCCAAGCTGACTTGTGGCGTTTCTATTACACGACCTAGCTCTTTGTCACCATCTAACAATATAATGGTGGGCGTGTATTTTAGTGCAAATTGACTATGCCTATTCCCTGGTTCTTGCTTGTTACGATCAACCCCAACTAATGAGAGGTTGACTAACTTAACTTGAGCTAGGTCCAATAACTTCAATAACCTAGGGACCTCTCGTTCACTGTCGTGACACCAAGTACCAAACAGGACCATCAAAGATTTACCTTCTATCGATTTTATTGCCGTTATTTCTGCCTCACTGGGCTCATAACTGTTATACATCGACTGGAACTGAGGATAATCAGCAATTAACTGAGAGCCAGAAATGGCACCACTGTAATCCACAGGGTTGGCAGAATGTTCATTAGCAGTACTGCAACCCATTGAAACCATCAACACCAACGCTATTAAAAAAATTTTCATGCATAAATCCTTATTTTTATTGTGTTACGAGGCTACCTAAATTTTAGGTTGAGAAAAAGGTTAAACGATAAATTTACTGATATTTGGCATATAATTCTTGCATTAAGGTGCCCATTTCTAAGATATATTGTTCAGCCTCTTGAAGTTCATGCAATTCTATTTTTTGCTCGACTAGCACAGCTAAGTCACTTACTTTTTGAAAACCGTAACTTCCCGCAGAGCCTTTAATTTTGTGCATTAACCCGTTAAGCAATTCCCAGTCTTGCTTCGCTAACGCAGCGTTAATATCGGCTAGCTTTTCTTTAAAGCTCATTCGATACTTATCTACTAATTTATCAAATTCGCTTAACATAACCTCAGGTGCGACACCTTGCTCAGCAGTATCTTTAGCCCCTAGATATGTATTTAACAATTCATAGAATTTTTGATTATCAATGGGTTTTGCAAAATGTTCAGTCGCACCTGCATCGAGTACTTGTTGTTTGCTACCTGCATCAACATTTGCAGTTAACATGACAATAGGACCTGTAAATCCATTTCGTTTCAACATCGCGGTAGTTTGCAAACCATCAAGAACCGGCATTTGCATATCCATCAAAATAAGATCAAAGGTTTGATTTTCAGCAAACGTTAATGCTTGAGAACCATCCTCCGCCAGAACCAAATCAAGACCTGTTTTAGAAAGTAAATAAGACACCAAATCCCGATTATCTTGATTATCATCCACTGCCAGTACTCGGCCGCTCAATTTGGGAATAGTTAGCTCGCTTTTAACCTCGGAGCGGCGCAAAACCTCGACCTGTTGATTTGCAGTTAAAATAGACTTTTCGGCTGACTCAAGCCAAGGTAAATAAACTGCAAATTGGCTACCTTTGCCTTCTTGACTGGTGACTTTAATATGCCCTCCTAGCATTTCTGTCAGCTGTTTACTGATATAAAGGCCTAACCCTGTGCCACCATACTTCCTGTTAATTGCTTGATTACCCTGAGAAAAAGCGGTGAACAAGCGTAGTTGCTGCTCATCACTCATACCAGGACCGGTATCAGATATAACAAATATTAGTCTGCGCCTATAACTATCTAAGTGAATGTTTACATCCACCTGCCCTTCTTGGGTAAACTTGATGGCGTTATTACATAAATTCAGTAAAATTTGCTTGAGCCTTGTACCGTCAGTGATAAATTTTTCTGGTAGCGGAAAGTTCAGATTTAAATGAAATTTAAGGTGTTTCTCAAGGGCAAACCCTTCTATGTGCGAGGCCACTTCATCCAATAGGCTCACTAGGCTAGTTTCTGTTTTGTTTAGCTGAATTTTACCCGCTTCAATTTTAGATAAATCCAGTACGTCATTCACAATATTAAGTAGATACTGCCCACCACTGTGTACTGCTTGGATCGCCTTGTTTTTTTCTTCAGGGCTTGCCAGTGGATCATTTAAAATAGCTGAGTATCCCACTACAGAATTAAGGGGAGTGCGGATTTCATGGCTTACATTCGCTAAAAACAAACTTTTGGCTTCGGTTGCAGACGCTGCTAAATTTTGTTCTTTTTGAGCCAATTCAACTTGGTATTTAATAACGTGTGCCTGCCGAATTTCTTCAGCCTGGTCTTTAATTTTTTGCTCACGCTCCATCACGGCACTTTGCATATTTGAGAATTCGCGCGCTAACTCACCCAGTTCGCTTTTTTCAGATATGTTGATTTTTTCAGTATAACTGCCGCTCGCGACGAGCTGTGCCACTTCCAATAAGCGACTAACTGGGCGAGTGATACTTCGAGCAATAAAAAAAGAACCTAAGAGCGCTAATAAAATACCTACAATAAAAAAGGGTAACAGCTCAACCATAAAAGCGTTTCGTGTTTGAAGCCAAGCACTAATAGAGTCTTGTAAAATCACCACAAAATGCTGGTTGGAGTCTTTGAAAATACTAAAAGGTAACGCCACCACATCATCAGCTTCCATGATAGACATATCTGCTAACAAACCACGGTTCACAAATTTTGAGGAAAGTTGCATCAACTCTTTTTGAATATCAGGACTATTTTCAAGGGTGGATAACAAGATAGTGCTCTGCCCTTCATGCTGTACCAAAACATTGATATCTAATGATATTAATTTTTTGGTGCGAGATAAAAATGCTTGATTAAGCCTTTTACCCATTAACAACCAACCAATAGTGGCAGGAGCTTTAATTGGGTCTGCTGACATCATGTAAGCTTGATTACCTACCATGGCAATCCAGGGCATATTTTGTTGATTTTTATTTAGGTTTTTTGCAAATGAATGACCAACTATGACATCTTCATTTCCATACTGGGCAATCAACTCAAAATCATTGTCTAATACTAGAGCGATATCAGCGTTAATACGTTTACCATGGTTAAACAACACACTTTTAATTGACCGAGCATCTTCTCCTTGCCCAATAGCACTTCGTAATGCCCAGTCTTTGGCTATGGTCTCAACACTAGAATCAAGGTGCTGTTTGGCAATAGTCACCTCATTCATAAACACATTTTCGCCCACCTTGAGACGTGCAATAAACTCCCGCTCGGCTTGATTGTAGGCAGCCTGATAAATACTAATTAGCGTTAATGTAAATACTAAAGTAAATAAACTAACTACCAGCAAAAACACCTTCTTTTGCAAGGGAGTCCAGATCAATTGTTTACCTTTTTGTAAATGTGTTTTCAAAATCTCATCCAAAGCTTGTTCAGCATAAAATCCATGGGATAAAGGTCAACTCTTAATAATGAGCCTATACAGACAAACAAACCTTAATCTAAATTTCAAAAAACGGATATTCATACCTTTAAATGACGCTTAAATTTTAAACTACCCAGAATAGCAATTTAATAACTTAAAATTATCACGTTTTTGTCATTTATTTGGAGGGCTGCAATTGCACCACCAAGCAATATCGATTAACCTTTGTTCAGAAAGTGTAAATTTCAACCAATTCAATATATTAAAACAATAAAAGTGGTAGAGATGGACCAAAAATTAAGCCAAGCCGAATCGATTGTTTTACGAATATCGAGAGGTGACAAAGAAGCAGAACAAGAACTCATCACTACCTACTATCGTGGTTTAGTGTTTATTCTTAATAGACAAACTCAAAACCAAGCCCTCTCCGAAGATTTAGCACAAGATACGTTTATAGTCGTTATCCAAAAAGCGAGAGCTAATGGTATTACTAATCCGGCAGCTCTTTCGGCTTTCATCAGACAAACTGGTATTAACCTATTAATAGGTCATAAACGTAAAGAGTCACGTCGCGATACCCATGGGGTTGACAATATTGAAGTACACTCCCCCACCGAAAACATGGAAATCAGTCAAGCCTTACACTCAGGTAAGCTACTCGAAATAACCACACAGTTACTCAATGAACTAAAAAGCCCAAGAGACAAAGAAATTCTGCAAAATTACTTCGTTTACGAGCAAAACAAACAGCAAATCTGTGAAGACTTAGCCCTAACTAAAGAACACTTTGACAGAGTATTGTTTAGAGCTAGGCAAAGGCTTAAGCAGTTAATTCAACATAAACTTGGAAGTGAAGATAAATCATCAAAAATTACCGCAACCTATCTAGGCCTAGGTATTTTTGTAGCTGCTTTCAATCTACAAAACTCTGAATTAAAAAGGGAATATTTATTCGCAACACAAGTGAGAGATAAGCAGCATCAAGAGCACTTACCAATTACAACGCCAACAATGAACAGTCGCTATATACCCAAACTAACCAATTTGAGTATGCCGTTAACGTCTAAGTCAAGGAGCGTATGAATAAAATGCACCCAAACAAAATGGATGATGAGTACATCACTCAAAACGACATAATACAGAAGTATTTGCGCAACAAACTGACACCAGAAGAAACGGTAGAGTTTGAAGAATACATAATGGATAAACCCCACTTACTGGAGCAATTGGAATTGGATAGTGTGATGGTAGAGACAATGCCGAATGTTAAGGGTACCCCTAAAAAAAGTTTTCTTTGGGGTACTTCTATGCTTCCAAGCTTTCTTTCTGGAACAGCTTGTATCGCTGTTGTTTCAGTATTCTTTTTAACGCAAACAGACTCGAGCCAAAACTATCCAAGTCCCAACATTGTATATTTAGAAAGTTACCGTAGTGCCAATACAAGCACACAGATCAACTCATCTAACATTACTTCATCTTTATTTGTAGTGGATACCAGTGACTTCGCCGAAGATAAATTTGATGTGATGCTGCAATTACCCGATGGTAGTAAACACACATTAACTACTGAGTTACTAGTAAATGAGTCAAAGGAAGTGATATTTTCGATTAAAGATAACTCATTACTGATATCAGACAGCATTATTATTGTTAGCCCATCTAATAGTGCACAGGCGCCTTTAAGCTTTCCCATAACCTTAAATACCAATGGTTAATGGGAGCAAAAAAGTGAATCAACCTAGATTATTTCCAATCTACGCCAAAGAGCCTCTACTAACTGAAGATGAAATAAATGAGATAGCTGAATATTTAACCGGCGTAAAACCTGAAGAGCTAGCTTCAAGCAATACAAAGTCAAATATTGCAATTATTAATTCTCAATCAAAACTAAAAAATCTAGATGCAGGCTACACTTATTTCGGTCAATTTATTGCACATGAAATAATACCTTGCAGTAGCCCAGAGCCTAGTGAACACAACTATACAACAACACCCGAACTAGATTTAAAAAGCCTATATGGAGAGCCATCCCAATATTCCATGTTATTTGATGATAAAGGTAAGTTCAGAGTCAGTGACACTAGACCTTATGATGTTATAAGAGATGAAAATGGGCGAGCGCTTATTCCAGATCAACGCAATGACGAGAATGCAATTATTATACAGTTTCATGTGCTTTGGCAAAATATTCATAATAAAATTATCGACTTTATAACCCTAAATATGGATAAAAAATGCAAAGTCGACTCTATTACTATTCATAATGAAGCTCGCCAGATTACTACCTCTCTTTTTCAGTACTTAACTATTTATGACTATGCAGAACGTATCCTCCACCCAGATGTTTTCAAATGTTATTTTGGGACCATATCTAAAGATTCAACAATTCAAACGAAAGAATACATTCTTAAAGACAAAAATAAATTAGAGGCTATTCCAGTAGAATTTTCACATGCCGCTTTTCGATTCGGGCACAGCATGGTAAGAAGTGACTATAATTTAGATATTAAAGATGATCAAAAAGATCAAAGAACTCTAACTGAAATATTTAGAGGACAAAATAATGGAAACCTTCCACTTACATTAAAAATTAAGAATTGGCAGGCATTTTTTAGTAATGACTTGAATTCAAAGGCGACTCAACAAGCTAGTAACATTGACTCTAGAGTAACATCAAGTATGGCTAACATTCCTATTGAAAAGCATATTGTTAAGTTAAATTTATTAGCAGGAGATAGAGCTAAATTACCATCTGGAGACTGTATAAGTGACTGGATATTCAATAGACATAAAGTATTAATTAGAGATTGCCAACTTGAAAAAAGTGAGAAAAATATATGCGGAAGTATTTTCAAAGTAGACAACCAAGGCGCGCGCCCACTACCACTTTGGTTGTACACTTTACAAGAAGCTGAATTTACAACTCCTTACGCTAAAAGGTTAGGTGGAATAGCAAGTATAATTATTTCCGAAGTTCTTAGAAAAGCAATTTTAAGTCAACAAGCAAATACAAGCTCCTCTGCGAACTGCTGCAATATCCTGCAAACGATAGAAAAACGCTCTGAACCATTATGGTCAATATGGCAAAAAAGCTCTAAAAACAAAACTATGTATTCTTTAATTAACCTACCTTTTTAAACGGAGAATAAAAATGACAAAACCAATATTCCCATCTAGTTGGGAGATCACCGACTATTATGTAAGTGAAGTCACAAATGTCTCTGCGGGTGAAACCTTAGCAGACTACCACCCAACAGGAAGAGGTAAGCCAAAACCTACCAACAAACCCTGTCACTTGATAAGCTCAAAAGTTGCCACCGATAATAATGGTAAAGATGTATATATCAAACTTGAAGTTTCCACTAAAGGCACAAATAGCTCTCCGTGGAATGTAAAATCAAAAGAAATATTAGATGCATCAAAATTTTACCCTGCAAGTGAGCGTTTATTAGTTTCTGCTCCAGTTGAGATTCGTGGGGGAATTGACAAATTTACACACGCCACATTAATGATTGAATATAACAAAAATGAAAAAAAAGAAGTGGAATTTACTACACACGTATTATGGGAAAATCGTCAGAGTACCTCACCGAGTTTAACATCAGCACCTGAACAAATGTTACTCAAGAACCCTAACTTTAGAACCACCAGTTACACCTGGATTAGTTAATTTTTGATGGCCTCACTCGCACGGATGCTAGGGTGGTTACTTTTCCTTACTATTATGGGCTTAGGAGTTCATCAAAACCCAGAAGCCCATGAAGCAAGCCCTGGCTCATCATTCCATATTTTTGAGACTGAGGTTCATTCTTCAAAAGAGCAGAGTATCTATTGGATATACAGTGATAGCCCTTACACACTGAAAGTATATCAAAATGGACAATTATTGAGCCGCGTACACCTTGTTGATGAAAAGCCTGTATTTAATTACTTAATTTCACCAAAAACTAGCGACGACTTAACCTATACAATAACAATGACTAATGATGCTGAGTACAAAGACCATCCTCATACCCATATAATTAAAAAAATCGATACCTCAGGGCATATTGTGGAGTCCGTAAATCACGGTTTAACATTACTTCGTTCAGACAATGCTTCACTATTTTATTCGAATCATCAAACCACTAAAGGCAGCTCAATCACTGATGATGTAAATAATTTAGTCCTCATATCTCCCAGCACATTACACACCTGCAATAACATAAGTGCCAAACAAAACATAAATGAAGCAATCAATTCCAAGCACACTGAAGCAAATCTATTAAACTCGTGCGCCTTGCTACCAACTCTAGGTGCAGATATCGCATTTAATACAGGAATGTTTAGTGAAGCCCTTCCCCAATACACCCAAGCACACCAATTTTTGAATGAAAATTTAGAATGTGCATCTTCTGAGCATTGCACTTATACCATTATGAAAATGGGCTTCAGCCAAGTACTAATTGGCGCGGAAACGAGCGAGCAAAGTCTTATAAAATTAGGGCTTAGAAATTTGGAAAAGTCGCTAGACCTAGCTCAAACCAGTCAAATGCACGATTTGTTGCCAGAAGTCTACAACGGGCTTGCTACTTTTTATTGGATATCTAATGACAAAGAGCAATCTATTCATTATTTAAAGCAGGCTATTTACCATACAGAGCTGATTAATAATTCAGAAGAAGCAACAGTTAGTTACTCAAATAATTTAGCGTTAATTTATATGTCGATGGGAGAACTGTTAAATGCTCAACATTTACTTCAAAAATCGATCTACTTAAGTCGAGAGTTGCCAGATAAGGTATCATTAGCGACACAGCTTCATAATTATGCAAAGGTAGCCACACAGTTAGGTAACCATAAAAAAGCAAAGCGTTACTTCAAAGAAGCCATAAATATTTTTGACAATGAAGCCTCTGAACTTGGAGCTTTAAATACCGGTTTGTCATTAATAAAACTAGCCTTTGAAACAAAAGACTACGAAAGTGTCATAGCTCAATACAAAAAAATACATCTAGGAGTAAAAAAGAACCTACAAGACCAAATTCCTATTATTGAAGCTGCATACTTTCTATCCAAAAGCTATAGTAAACAAAAAGACAATAGCACTTTTGCAGTCACTCAAGAACCATCTAAATACACATCTAGAGATATAGACAAAGTAATTTTTAGCTTATATTTAGCCGAGGCATACTTAAACTATGGTGAGTTTGACACAAGTTCAAAATGGCTCGATTACTCGCAGCTATATTTAAAACAAAACCAGACAGAAAACCTAAAATACAACCAATTACGCATTGCACTGTCTATTAGTAAAAACAAATTTCAATTGGGTAATACTCAGGTTACCAAATACTTCAAGGATGCATTCACACTTTTACTCACCAAAACTAATGGTATGGACATCAGACTAGATGGCCCAAGTTGGATGAGCCAGTCAAAAGACTTAGTTAGCACATACATTTCACACCTACTCAAGCAACCAGATATAGATTCTCATAACTTGGCCTTTGAAACACTAGAGAGTTACTTCAGCTTTATGCTCAGAAAGAGCCGTCAATATTACTCTGAGCTTGAATATGAAAACCAAAACACCCACGAGTTATCAAAAGAAAAATATAGAGCCGAGGGTCTATTAGTATCTGTTAGTAGCAAAGAAGATAAACAACAAATACTAAATCAGATTGATAAAATAGAAGAGCAGAAATCTTATGAATTAACCTCAAAAAGAATTACCACTGACTACACTGAGCTCTTCGAAAATTTAGATATCAACGCTATAAAAACTAAACTATCAAGCAATGAAGCTGTTTTACGGTATGTACAACTTAATGCTGAATATAAAGCTTTTTTAATTACAAAAAATAATTACAAATTAATCACTATTGAAAAAGATATGATTCAGTCAGATCTGAGCATTGCGTCAAATGGTCATTCAAGTTATTCCAAAATAATGAATGCTTCACACTTACCAATACAATGGCTAATGGCAGAAAACATAGACAAACTTTACGTGGCGAGTGACGGCGAAGTTAATCAGCTATCGATCTCAGCAGCAAAAGTCACAACTTCAGAGAATCGTAAGGAATATTTAGCGGCATTGTTTGAAGTAATTAGAGTGCCTTCGTTGTCAGAATATTTTTCTAAAACGAACAATAAAGCCAGTCATAATGGACAATTTACTATTTTTGCTAATCCTGATTTTTCTTACTTAGGCACAGATAATAACGCTGGGGAATTTAATAATTCTTGGCGTAATAACTTATCTCCTTTACTTGGTAGCAAATCCGAATTAGCGGTCATTAAAAATCTATTCCCAAATGAACGCTTAAATTTGAGTGGAGACACTGAAGCAACTAACCAAGAACTTATGTCTAGCACATCTAGATCGTCTAAGATTTGGCACATTGCTACCCATGGTTATTATGATCCCAGCGCTCCAGAGATTGTTGGACTAGCAACAACGAGAAGTAAAGACGAGCTTGGCCGAGTTACCTCTGGTTTTTTGTCATTAAACGAACTTTTGAGCCAGCCAGTATCGGCACATTTAGTTGTTTTAAGTGGCTGTGATACTTCATTAGGAAAATATAGTGAAAGCGAAGGTTTGAGTGGATTGGCAAAAGGAATGTTAGCGCAAGGGGCGGGCTCGGTGATAAGTACTATCTGGGAGGTTTCGGATAAAAGCACAGCTATTTTCATGAAGTACTTTTATCAATCCTTAAAACTGAACAAAGGCGATATATCTAAATCGTTTACTTCAGCAAAACGCAAAATGATAAAATCTGGGCGCTATAAACATCCAAAATATTGGGCTGGCTATAATTTAACGATAGCCAAAAAAGAATACGAACAAGTAGAATTGTACTAGCCTAAAATTTACAGCGGATTTAGATAAACTTTTAATTGCTGTTAGTTAACAATAAAATTTTACTCTGTGTCGCAAAAAACTTCCCCATTGCTTTCAGCCCTTCTAATCACTATTATCTAAGACATAGACTTTAGTAGTATGCATGGTGCAAAACTCTATTGGCATTTGGAACAAATTTACATGGCATCAAATTTGAGCGATTCTGACTATACCCGCTCGGTACAGTCTCTCATAAATCAAGTTCAACAAGATTCTACCCGTAAAGATTCTTTTTTCGAACTAGCCCAAGTTTACTATACATCATGCCAAGCTGATGCTGGCGCGCTCAGAATCTGCCAAGCAAACCTAAAAGGAGCTGAAGAGTATTTAGACACAGTGCCTGAAAACAAGCGTGAATATGCTCAACAGCAAGTTAAAAAATTTCAACATGAATTGAAATTAGAAGAGCACAAACAATTTACCGACCGCCAACATCGATACAAATGCTTAGCAAATATCTGTGTCAATATATTGAGATTAACTGAAGGCAAAAATCAACAACAAACCGAACTAAAAAGCTCTAAATTACTAGCCACTCTATTTATGTTGTCGAGTACAGATGTTGGTAAGAGGCAGTACATGCATCAGCTTTTCAAACCTTTGTATAAAGCGGTTTTATCTTTAAGGTTGTTAGATAAATTATTAGCTGAAGACAAATTAACCAATACCTATATTACCAGTAGATTTGACCCAGCAACCCGCTTCTCGAAAGGTCCAGGGCGCTATAGCCAATTTCAACTTGATGTGGCTATCCCTGTAATCATTGCCGCCCTTTTACAAGATGTAGGCATGCAACACCCAGAAACACAGCGTTTGCTAAAAGGAGCTGACGGGACGCAAGATGAGTTTCGTGTTTTAGATAGAGAAACCCGCACATTACTACTAATAATTAATCACGAACAAACCCAAGATTTTATTAAAAATGGGATTGGGATATCTGAATACGAGGGCAATGACTCAGATAAAAAGCAACGTTATGAAAAAAAACAAGCTAACCGCATGAAGTTCGTGTTTGGCCTATTAACTGATGCCGTTAAACCTACAGAAGACAGTATTGGCAATATTATTAAAATTCCCCAAATATATTCATCTTTTATACTATCAACTAAGCCAATTTATCGCTTTTTAGATTTGCCAAACGTTATCTCTGTGCTTAAAAACTCTGCTAAACATGGGTTTATATGTAGTCATGCATGTGAGTCTTTTATTGAGCTAGTTGGGCATTTTCCGTTAGGCTTGGGTATGTTGTACCTGCTACCGCACAAACAAGATGATTACTACTATGCCATCGTTACCCGTTTAAACCCTAAACATCCAAACAGTCCAACTTGCAGACGTGTAACGAGTTTAGATTGCGATAATGAAGATGAGAAAGACTTCACCTTATTAGAAGATAACAATTTGTTTTACGAACAGCCCAAACAACATCTGGAAAGTTTAAGCCAAGAAGCTTTGAACACCCTGCGCGAAATCCATATTCATCAACTAAGCGAGACGAAGCTACCTGACTACAATGAAGGCTTTTGGAACCCCCATAGATACTTCAGTATTAACAAGCAGCAAGCACTTTGGAGCTAGTTGAGTAAAGGTTACTTATTGTCATGTTTTTTAATGGCGATAAGCTTTGAAGCCGTTACCTTAAGGTAAGGTTAATTAGGGTAATAGAATTAGTTGGAGTTGGCCATAAGCCGGGTTTTGTCGTGGGTAATCATTCATCTAGGCCAGCAATCACTCACTGGCTCAAGCAACACACCCGATCTCAACGTGGGCCACGCCATAAGAGATCCTATTTGGTCTTGCTCCGGGTGGAGTTTACCTTGCCGTACACTGTTACCAGCGACGCGGTGCGCTCTTACCGCACCCTTTCACCCTTACCGATTTATTACGAATAACAAAAAGGCGGTCTTCTCTCTGCTGCACTTGTCGTCGGCTTACACCGCCCAGGCGTTACCTGGCACCCTGCCCTGTGGAGCCCGGACTTTCCTCCCTCTAGAAATTCACAAGTGAAAACTAAACGGCGATTACCAGGCCAACTCCGCGGCGGATTCTACAGGCTATACAAAGCTCAGTAAACGGATTATGGCAATTCATATTACTTAAATTCATTTGGGACATCGACACCTTCACTCTTTAACCATTGTAAGGCTGCTTCCATATCTGTAAAAACGTGCCTTGTAAAAGCAATGTGTTTATCAAAATATAATGTTTGCTCTTTATACTTTTCAAAGAGGTGGAGCTTAAGTGAGCCTTTACTATTTATCAGAGCCTCTCTGGTCAAGCCATTAGCCACAGACTGCTTGACGGTTTCTACTATGATGGGCTCACACTCTGGAGTAAATAATTCCCAGTCGGTCATTTCAGTTATTACCGTCCAAGGTTGGCCATGCAGTACGGCTGATTTTTGATAAATATCTTGCTGAAAAGCGCGTGTAGTTTCTTGATTCCACGCGCCTTTCATTTCTAAAAATAAGACTCGCTCATAACGAGTTAATGAATAAAACCCATGCTGAATAAACATTCTATGGTATCCCTTACAATTTACTTCCAAGTATGGCTAAACTGTAGGCTAGAACGGTAAGAAATTAAATGAATAATCTAAGAGAGTTTGTGTAACGCTTTGCTCACCAAAGTTGATTAACTTGATACGTCGAAGTAATTTAGTTTCTAATGTATCTGACTCTAGCTCACTGAAAACTAATTTTACTGTAGAAACCGCGCCGCTTGGTTCGATAGTCAAGTTAACCGTAAGTTTACCTTCAAGGCTAGGATCTGATCTCAAAGCCCTGCGATAGATGGCGTATATTGCACCTTTATTGGCATCGAGTACTTTACGGATAGACTCTAAATCTCGGCTCCCGATTACTTGGTCGTCAACCACTAATTGCTTAGCCGCAATAGAGGCTAGACCTTCAGTTGGTGCAGCATATTCAGTTGTTTTTGTGCCTTTAAGCTCGCCTTTAGAACCAATATCAGTGGTCAATTGGCTTGTATCAACACCGCCACTGTTGCCAGCTACTTTTTTACCAACAAACTTTCGTTGAGTTTGGTCGCTAGCCCCTGCACCTTTAATCGTTTCAGTATCGGCTAAATTGTTAATACTAGAGTCATCACGCAAACTTGCTAAATCATCTTGAAACGCCAGTACACCAGATTGTTGTGCTTTAGCCTTAGCTTGTTCGGTAATTTCAGCCTGAGTGGGTACGTTGACCTTAACGGGTTCTGGCTTAGGTTGAGCCTTTTTAGGCTCTAGTGGCTTTGGTTTTGGAGGCTCTTTTTTAGGCTCTGGTTTTGGCTTCACGGGCTCAGGCTCAATAGGCTTAGGCTTTGGAATAGGTTTAGGTTTAGGCGGCTCAACTTTCCTGGGAGCCATAATACGGGTTAATTGAGCGGGTACCTTTTCTTTTTCCGCTCTAGGTCTTTCGGGCAACTCTTGAAATTTTACAAACGCCGCAAAGATTAACGTTATGCACAATACAATAACGGTAATAGTGGTAAAACGCTTGTTTTCAGCACTACTTGATGACCAAGGCAGCTCGGTCACAAAACTATTTGCGGTCAACAGCTTGCTGTTTTGAGTGGCTGTGGCAACGTTCATACTGATTCCTGTTGCGCAGTATCGGTGGCTGTTTGTTGTTCATTAGGCATTTCACCTTCTACCGCCAAGGATATATTTGTAAATCCCATCTCAGCGCAAGTTTGCATAATTCTTTTTAATACTGTGTAAGGAATGCTTTTGTCACCCATAATTGTAATCGCTCTTGCAACGGGCTCTTCAGTATTAGAGATTTCTGACGTTGAATTAGTTGAACGATTAACTTGATATTCAAGTTCAGTCACTAATTCAGAAATAATATCTTGATCCTGATTTAAGATATTAGCTACATCAACTAGTTTTCTACCTTGCAGGATTAACTCTTGGTTATTCACCATCAAAATTAGGGTTTCTTTGGCGGCTTTTTGAGAAGTAGATTTTGGCAGTTCGACACTTTTGTTATTTTGTAAAACTTGCACGTCTGAGGCGTTCACCATCAAGAAAAAAACCAAAATGGTAAAAATATCCATCAAAGATACCAAACTTAATTTTGACTCTTTTGCCATACGCTTATGATGCCGTTGCATCCGCAAAGCTCTCGCTGACTTTTTCATTACTTACTCCCCTGCTCTGCACGTAAAGGCGCATCACCCAATGAGATTTCAGGAAATAATTCAGCATCTACCACAGAGGTAATCAATACATCTTCGTATGAACGAGTGGTGTCCATCAGGGCAACGATTACCTCGTAAGGGGTATTCTCTTCAAGCAATAATGTCGCTGCTTTTTTATCGATATCTTTGTTTAATAAGCTTTGTTTGATTTGTTTTAGTACCATTTGCAATGCCTCGTAATCGTGGCCCTGCTCTGTACTAGGTAATTCTTTCACCAAATAACCCTGAGGGTAATAAACCGCAACACTATTGGCACGTACAACTAGCTCTAAACGTTGATCTTTTGTGTCAATAGCTGCAGAACTTGCATCACCTAACTCTGGCAAGGAAAGTTCTAATACAGTAATACGGGAAAAAACCATCATCATTAACAACACTGGAACCAGCACTATCATCAAGTTCATAAATGAAGTGATATCAAGTTCAGCGTCTTGTTTTGGCTTGCGCCCTTTTCGCCCGAATGATGCTCTACCAGCCATAAAAACGTCCTAGATCCTATCTTTAACTATCAGCTCAATTAACTATCGTCAGATGAGCGTGAACGAGTGTTCAAATCATTACGAGCAATCAAAGCATTCACACACTTCACGCCAGCCATTTCCATGCTGTCGATGATTTCAGTGGTTTTAGTTTGTATAACAGAATGAAATGCTAAAAGAGGAATGGCGGCGATCAACCCAAATGCTGTGGTATTCATGGCAACTGAGATACTTTGAGATAACAAACTCGCTTTTTCTGAAGGGTCTGCGGTAGCCACGGCAGAAAACGCAGCAATCAATCCAATAATAGTACCTAGTAGTCCCAACAAGGTTGAGATGTTGGCCAAGGTAGCTAAATACGCTGTACGTTTTTCTAAACGAGGGGTGGTTTCCAACAAACCTTCCTCCATCGCATATTCAATGTCTTCACGTCTTTGGCTATGATTTAATCTCGCCATACCCGCACCAATAATGCGGCTAATTGGCGCTTTACTACTGCTAGCAAAACTTAAAACACCTGCATAGTCATGTTTGTTCAGCAAAGGCTCCATTTGTTTGAACGCTTTTTTATTGACACTTTTTGCAAAGCTAATAAAGAAATAGCGCTCAATAGCAATGGCTAAGCCTAATGCTAGCACCACTGCAATTGGGAACATAAAGGCGCCCCCTTCCTGAAAAAATCTTACAATTGTTTGGAAAAAATCCATGACTTACTCCTAAAAATCAGTAGGTGCACTATATAACTTTATTTTCACCAACAAGGTATAAAGCTAGTGTTTTGAGTATGAGTTTTTGGTACGTAACGAGCTTAGTTCTCTCAAAAGCTCATCACGTTGTAGGGGAACAAATTGCTTATTAATACGCTCAACAATCTGACTAGGTAAAGCCTCTTTCAACGACGGAGCCTGCCAAGGCACTATAGTTAAGACTTTAGGTTGCTCTTGATTACCACGAATAGTTTCTTCTATGGTGACGACTTCTTGCTGTTGAGCAAAAAGTATAGAATTAGATAAACTTAACATAATCAATGTAAAACATTTCAATTTCACTGTAGGCCTCCATTTTGTTGCTGGGCTTTGATTTGTCTATTTAAGTCGGCGATCCAACCTTTTACTTGCCTAGATGGCTCATTTAACAAGGCTTGGTATAGAGTGTAATCATCTAAAGCGAGTGATTTATCGCCTAAATATAGGTCATACAAAATACCTCTATTCATATATGCTTCGGGAAATGCGGGCCAAATTTCTATCGCTTTATCATAGTGATGCAAGGCTTGAGTAAACTGGCCTTGATTACGATAAACCTGACCTAATAAGTTATGGGCTTTGAAGTTAAGTTCATTCGCCGTTATGGCATGAGTTAAATAGGTTTCGCTTTTATCTAAGCTGGTATTTTTATCGGCCTTTTTTAATTGACTGCCTTTTAACAACGCTATAGCCCCTAATTGCAACCACACACCAGATAGCTGGGGTTGAGTCTCAGACAAATGCTTGAGTAGCGACTCGGCTTGCTGAAACTCCCCTTCAGTCTTGTGAGCCATAGCTTGAGTAAACTGCTTTTTAAGTAAGGGCGACAAAATTTGGTTTGATTGAGAATACTGCTGTGTATATAAATTAGGCTGTGCCTTTAAATCTAATACTTTTATTTGTATAGGTGTTAAAGGCTCTACTGCTTCAGCTGTAGCAGTATCAGTTACTTCTGGCGGCTCCTGTGTATTTTCAGAAAATGGCAGATTGGCACAACCCGCCAACATTAATCCTATACCAGCCCATACAAAACTTGAGTATTTAGTAAATTTCATCTGTTACCTCCGACGCTTTTTCAAGCTTGTTATAGCGGCCAGGTAATAGGATTTGTAATGCCTGAAAACTTTCTTGTACCCAGTCGTCATACACACCATTCCAGCTTCTTTGGGCATTAGTCTCATGGATGTCGATAGCCTTTTCTTCAAAAGGGTAAGCCTGTTCTTCTAACAATAGTTCGTATTGTTCAAGCTCTAATTCATTTAGGTTTGCAGGGCGACTAGAGTCCATCAAATCTTTAGCCAATTGATGATATATATCCGCAATACTGAAATTGGCGGCCGTGCTAAATTCTTCAATTTTATAAGCTAAGGTTTGGTTATAAGCATCAAGCGCTTGAGTAAGCGCTGCTTTTTTCTTGGCTAAACTGGTTTTTAACGGTTGCGTTAATTTTATAACTTTATAGTTATACAATTTATCCTGGGCAAAGACAGTAGACGCCATAGCGGCTAAATAACGAGAACGATCACTTCGCTGCATATTGGCTTGTTGCTGGGCTTGATTATCAGCCAAAATTAACTTGTTTAACCAAAAACGTCTTTTACTGGCTTCGTTACTTTTTAAATAAAACTCACTCATAATAAAACGCGCTTCATTGGCTTCGGCAAAAGGTAACGGGTAACTATGAGCATAAGTACGATAAGAATTAAGGGCTTGTTCTCTATTATCAATTTTGTAGAAATATCCAGCAGCTACATATAAAGCCTGACGTCCTTCTTCTGACTGTGGATTAGCTCGATGTAAAACCAACAACTCATCTGCGGCTTGCTGCCAGTTTTCGTTTTGTTGATAAGCTAAAATCAATTGTTCAGGAATGTTTTTAGTTAACTCGTGTGTAGGAAAACGACGCCTAAAGTCTTCTAATAAGCCAATGGCCTGTTGCCATTCTTTCATTTCTAACAAGTGACTAGCGGCATCATACTGAGCGTTAAGTCTAATGGTAGAGTTAGGAGTTTTAGCGATGACTCTTAAAAAGTCGTTTACGGCTAAAGGTAAAAAGTTAAGGCGAATGTTTTCTTCACCCTGTTTATAAATACTTGCGGCAAGCCTTTCTTGCATGTCAAAACGACGTAAATCTTCAGGCGACAATATTTGCAGAATGGTTTCGTACTTGGACTCGGCAGCAGCATATTGCAATAGCGCAAAATAACTATGTGCCATCACTAAGTGGCTAGCTAACACTTTATCGGCATTGGCTTGAGGTTGCCATTCTAATAACAGCTGGGCGTTGCTTATGGCGTTTTCGTATCGATTCAGCAAAAACAATTGCTGAATATTAGTATGTAACACATCAAGAGCACGGGGGTCATCGGCAAACTCAGTTACAAAATCCACTTGGCTCTCAAGCTGTTTTTCTAACCAGATTGATTGCTCTTCTTGAGCCATTCCTATTGGGCTTGCCATTAACTCTCGGTACGACAATAAGGTTAAGTAGGCCGCTTCTGCAGCTTTCGGGTATCCCTTAAGAGAATAATCTATGCCATAACTAGGTTTATAAGCATAGGTTTCAAATACTTCGATAGCTTTCACGTATTGCTTAGCAGCAAAGTAACTTTCTCCTAATCTAAATAGAAATTCGGGAGCTTGTGGATCTCGAGGAAAGGTGTCGATAAATTGTTGATACCAGGTGGCAGCGTTTAGATAAGCTGTCACACTTTGTTGCAGCAATTCTTGTGAGCTAGCTTCGAAATTTTGACCCGTATCACCTTTGCTAGCATTACCAAGTAACTGGGCTCGGCTATGTTCAAACTGTGCTAACTCTTGTAAATACTGATTTAAATAAGGTGCCACCTGTTCTTGAAGCACTACTGGCCATTGTGTCCAGTAGTCTCCCGCCACTCCGTAGCTTAGTACAAAGGCCTCTTTTGCTGGTAAGACTAAAGTGGGGAACTTCCCTAGGATATAGGCATCAATTTGTTTAACTGCAAAAATAGGCGCTTGAAAGTGTTGAGCATGGAGCTCACTAAAGGCTTTATAAGCTTTAGCACTGTCTCGATAGCGGTCATTGTTAAGGTAATGTTGCGCAAGCGCATCATATAAAACATATTCGTAATGTCTCGGGCCAATCCCTGCAAAGTGCTCTTCAATACTGGCGGCAGGCTCAGTGAATAAACTGTCTTGATATGAAAATAACAAACTCATTATACGTATAGTATCTTTCACCAAACGCTTTTTACCTACAGGTAACCTTTCTATTTGCGCCTGACTATCCACTTGAGAAAGCATAGACTCCGCAATCACTTCATTGGGGAGGGTATGATCTAAAAGTTGCCTAAATGCGCTTAGCGCTTGTGGCTGTTGTTCATCTTTAAAGTAGCTCCAGCCCAACATATAGGCAGCGGTAGCAAAATAGGGGTTTTGAGCCCCTAGGTTTATCACCTGCTCATAATTGCTTATGGCACTTAAGTAATTGCCTAGATTAAACTGGGCTTCACCCATACGAAAATATGCTTCCGCTAAATAGGGGAAATCTGGAAACTGTATAGCTAACTCTTCTAAGGCTTGATAACTTTGTTCAGTTAAACCTTGTTGTTCATAGGCCTTTGCTAATTGGTACAAGACCTCTGCACTATTTTCGTGGTCAGGGTTGCTGTTCAACAATTCTTGATAGCGCTGAATAGTGGCACCAAACAACTGGGACTCCACAGCCTCAGAATTCGAACTAGAAGATTGTAAAGCGGCCCCTTCTTCAAGCTGCGCTTCAGCCACTAACCCTTCTAAATCCGCAAGACGATAGGCTGCAACTTCTCTAGTTTTAGGGTCCCCCACCAAAGTAAGTAATGCTTGATATCGATCTCTTAAAGTCTTGGTATCTGGCTGTTGTAATGGCTCATGATCTAAAGGTAATGGCTCAAAATACACATCACCTAAATTTTGGCTAGATACTGGCGGTGTTGCTTGTGATTGAGGTTCGAAATCTTCAGTAAAAATACTGCAACTGCTTAGAACAAATCCACTTATACCCACTGCATAAATGGCAACTTTAGGTGTTTTCAGATAACTCAATATCATTGGGAATTATCCTTTGGGGTTTGGCCTTGTTCTATTAGGTCACCTTCTTCATTCTGTAAAGCTTGATCACTTAAACGAACTGTAGCCAGCTGTGCCTGTAATAAGTAATTGCTCACTTTATCTTGATGGGCCACTATGGCTTGCTTAAAAATTACTGAAAGTTGAGTAATAAGATTTTGTTGCAGCACTTCGTTCTTTTGTATCTGTACTGTTAAACGTGCGGCGATGGAGTCAACCCTTTGCCACTGTTCTGCATAAAGAGGCGCTCTAGCCAATTGGCTTAGTAAATCGTATTGTCTTTTCTCGGTGGTTAATAATTCTTGATCTAAAAGCGCTAATGCTTTTTTAGCTTGCCACATATTGGCAGGTAGCGCTTCGGATGACAGCCAGGTTAATCTTCCTGCAACCACATCCAATCGGTTAGCGTAAGACTCTGCTAAAGGCGTTTGATTTAACTGAGATTTAAGCTGGGCTATCTTTTTTAGCCGCAGCTGCGAGCGTTTCACCCTTTTTACCCAATCTTGGTACTGCGCCGACATAAAGACACTGCCATCTTGCAACTCCTCAGCCCGCTGTAAATGAGCAGCTAATTGCTCTCGCACCTCTTTTAAATCAGCCAGTTTATCTAAAGTACGATCAGCACTCATATTTTCTGCGCGCAGGTTTCTCTCAACTTTACGTTCGTCTAACATAAGATGATATTGCGACATACGTTGCTGCCAATTCAGTAATTGAGTTTGAATTTCTAGGCTAGCTTTTAGGGCTTCTATACCCGCTTTAAATTCATTGCTGACACTAATGCTTTTAAAAATAAACTGTGTGTTTAATTGTTGGCCTTTTTCACTTAGCAACTCATAACTATCAGATTGCTTTTCTAAATTTAGAGAGGATGGTATTAAGTCTAAAATAAACTGTGGCTGTGAAACCTGCTCATGAGCCATCTCTAACACGTTAGATGCTTGTTTAAAACGAGCAACGCCTGACTGCAGCATATTCATAGCTTGTTTAGGCGCAAAGGCTTTTTCATAGGCATAAGCACTGGCAATATAAGCCTCCAAGGTAAACTCACTATGCTGGGGCATTTGAATCAATTTCTGCCAAATAGCCAATGCGATTTGCCAATCACCTTTTTCTGCTGCGGCCCAGCCATATCCCAAGAGTGCGCCGTCGTAATCTAAGCCTTCTGTACGAATTTTTTCAAAGGCTCGAAATGCATCATGGGGTTCACCTTGTTGCATTAAAACGTAAGCCAGAGTTAGATTTGCTCTATCTTTAATTGCTGCTTTTTCGTCTTCTTCCTGCGCTTTTTGTTCTGCATCAAATAGGGGGTTAACCCAATTTCCCCAGCTTTCAATTAAACCGGTATTTGTTGAAGCTAAACTATCAAGCTCAGATATTGCCAGCTCTACCTCACCATTTTGCAATAAACCTAACGCCTGATTGTAAGCAATATATTGACGGTATATTGAATCATCAGACAGTTCTTGTAACCAATGACTCTGAGCTTTAACGCGGCGAGTATTTTTTGGGGTATCTGAATTGATTAAAAAACCATGTAACTGAGACTGCAAATACAACCAATGATCTCGGGTTGTCGTATCAAAAAAAGTATCTGCTTGCTCCATTGAAATATTAGCAAATGCTTTTGCCGCCTGCTCAAACTCACGGCTTCGATGGTGGGCTTCACCTAACAACAACCACGCGTAAGCCGACACTTTTTCTGACTGTTTATCTCTTAATAATCGAGTGAATATTTCTGCTGCTTGAGCATTCAAACCATAGGCTAAACTCATAGCGCCCTTTAATAATTCAGGCTCTATAATATCACCTCGTAAAGATTCAGATATAGCCAATAAGCCATTAGGGTGTTGTTGTTCTAGTATTGAAATTTTGGTGAGGCCTTCGGCAAAATCACCTTGATAATAATCATATAAAACTTGTTGATAAGCTTTTTGTAATACTGGATTAGAGGGTATTTCATCCGTCGAATCCTGCGCCGAAGCCATGGCGGATATAACCACGCTACAGGCAAAATAAAGAACTGATTTAACCAAGGAATTCTTCTGCATGTTTACAGCTCAACAGCCTTGAATAAAGGTTGTTGTTTAACGCTTGAATCTACAATACTCAACTCCAACGATACGGGCTCTGCTGTCTTGCTAAAGGTTAAACTCGTGGCTCTTTTGTATTCTCTATTTTCCGGTCCTTTACCAATAAAAAACGCAGTTAATTCATGTTCACCTTGCCCCAAATTATCTAGATGTAACTTTTGCACCCCCCCCTTGTATAAAGCCTTAATTTGCTTTTCTGTGTATAGGTAGTGAGTCACAGTTTTATCATCTAGTTTCAACTCAACTGAATCTAAATCAAAGTAAGTACCTACATCCATTGAAAGATACACCACTACTTGTGTACTTGAAGGAAATAATAAGTCTTCCTCTAGTACAAACAAGTCTCTATTTAGGGCAATCACTTCCTTTCTCAAGGTCTGCAACTGTTGCGTCAAGGATTGTCCATCAACATGCGTATTTGCAGTATCTTGTGAGTAAGTATTAACACTTAGCATAAGACATATAAACGCAAAATTAGCGGGCAGTGTTTTAAATTGAAACGTCATAATATCGATTATCCTTTGAGCTATTTCACAAGTTTGCAATTAGTAAAATATCGACACGTACAAGCGCGTGATATTAGCTGAATATTGGTAAAGTGGTTCTTCGCCCACAGGCGCATCAAGAAGTACGTTTCTAAAATTATCGTAATCATAATTAACATGATCTATGTCGAGGTTAATGGTGCTCTTTTTGAAAAAATTTGCCGCAGAAAACTGGAATTCATAGGTAACACTGGCACCAAATGACACATTATTAAATGTGCTCATTTCTTTGTCTCGGGCGCGTACATTAAACTCAGCACTACGGCTAAATAAATCTTGATAAAAGTCGGCTTTTTCTTGGGCATAATGGCGGGCTCTTAGTTCGACTATCCAATCATTACCGAAGGTATGTATGTAACCTAATTTATAAGTGTTGGCGTCTATGCCCCAAGAGTCCGAAAACAATTTAGCCTCTGCATACACTGATGCTCGATAAGGTAAATAGTAATTAGCGGTGACGGCTGCCGCGTTGCTTCTGCGGGTATTGGGATAAACTTCGGTTTCAAATTGATACCCCTTGGCAGCTGTTGGATCTATATAGCGCACCGAGCGGTAAGGATTATTCAAATAGCCTTGGTCTGCAATATTTTCAAAGCTAAGACCAACAATCATATTCTTAGTAATGATTTGGGTTAACCCTAATCGGTAATTTTGTCTTTCGGCTTTTTCGTAAAATGATACATCACCAATCCTACATATTTCATCGCTCCCCTTCGAGAAACCTAACGTTAAAGTAGTTAAATCACCAAAAAAGTCTTGGCTTACACCTAAATGATAAGACTCAGCAAAAAAATCATTCTCTAAGCTATTAGTATAATTAAAACTCACCAAGGTTTTCTCGTGCAATAAATCCACCCCAACACTTTTCTCTGTTCGTTCTTCTTCATAGGGGCTAGCAGTAGCTAACACATCAATGGATGCGCCTGAAATAGTATCCACATAGTAATTGGCTGAAACGGATACTGAATTACCGATTTTTTTACGTAATAAAATCGAAGGGCCATCAATAGACATGCCGCCACCTTGATAAGAATGATACATGGCATCGGATCTATCTTGAGGCAATACAGCTGCTTGGGTTTGCCAAGTCAGGGCAATTAGACTGAATAAGGTCACTGCTTTTATTAAGCTCATGTTTTTAACTTTATAAATACTATTAATTGCAACCACAGCCACCCCCAGCGCCACCTTCGGCTCCACGAGCACCTTCACGAGCTTGTAGTGCATGGTTAGTATAAGAAGCGGAAACTGGGTTTCTATTCATACTCATAATCGTGTCGGCTAAGTTATCCCGCTCATAGGGTTTTACCCAAGGTTCAAATGTAGTACTACAACCACTTGCACCAATAGCAATACAACAACACAGTAAAATTTGGATATGCGCTTTTTTCATAGTGAATAATTCCTACTCTCTTAGTAAGGCTTTCACCGCTTTTTTGTATTTCAGTTCGTCCCCACTTTTATAACCGTTGTGAAGTAAACGGTGATTACCATCTCGGTCTACTAATACAGTTGTGGGCATAGCATTAACCTTGTATAGCTTGCTAACTTCATCTTTACTATCAAACAACACAGGGAAGCTCACAGGGATGTCATTTAGCAATACATCCGCTTTCGCTGGGTCCTCATCCACGTTTACAGCTAGAATAACAAAACCTAAGTCGGCGAATTCTTGTTGCAGCGCTTCCATATGTGGTAACTCTTCACGGCAAGGGCCACACCATGATGCCCAAAAGTTAATAAGTACAACGTTACCTATTTGTTCTTGTAAGCGAACATTACCATGGTCCTTACTCGCCAAAGTAAAATCTGGCGCAGGTCCTTTTGGGGTAGAGGCGGCAGTCGCAGTAAAGCTTAAAAGCAAGACTAAAGCGCTAGTACTAATAAAACCTAAAGTGGATTTGATGCTAGGCATCAATGCTTTACGTCCGAAGATATGTGTTTCTTGTTTAGCTATCATTTTCATAAAATTCTCGTTTTAAAAGGGGCTTGGTTAAAAGAAAAACGTCGCACTAAAGCCGTATTCAATATTGTGAGTAGTTTTTTCTTCACCTATAAGTTCGGAGTTAAATAAGTGATCACGTAGGGTAAAATGCAATGCCATGTAATCAGTAAGAAGCAATCTATAACCCGCCCCTAAACTCACGGTAAAACGTTCATCTCCACCAAAGTCGGTACTACCTGCCCCTAGGGTAAAATAGGTAGCAGAATTAAAAACTAAATTGTCTGTAAAAAAAGTTTCACCATTTAAGTTGTACCCAAATGACACGTTATAAAAACTGTAATCTCTTTCTTCTTCAGTAAGAAATGGCGCACCACCACTCAAGACTTCAAAGCTGGTCTCCCCTGCTTCTGCTTGGCCATATGTAGCTTCGATAAAAAAATCTTCATTTATGTGGTAGGCAGCACGTAATCCAAACAAAGGGCTAGATGAAAAGTCTTCAATGCTAATCACACCCACTAACAGGCCAAGCTCAAAGTTTTCTGAATCAATATTCGCTTCATTGATGTCTTGTCTTGTTACTTTTGGCTCAATTAGAGTCCCGGCTTTTACAGGCTCTTGAGCCATTAAGCTTGAAGAATTCAGCAATGCCAACACCACTAGAAATAAACTGCGAAACCTAACTTCCATTCTTCTATTTCCTCGTTTTCATCTCGGCTCGTTAAAGCTTGAAGATTGTTATATTCTAATTTCACTAAAAAGTTTTTTGCTAGGTAATACCTCACACCAAGACCAACAGCATATAAATCGCTGGTACGTGCTTCATCGCCACTTTGTACTAAATTTGCTTTAGGTTGGGTGCGAATTTGACCCACTCCGAGACTAATATAGGGAGATAACCGCCACTCGGGGAAAGTAGTATGTTGTGCCTTTACCAAAAAATACTGACTTTCAGATAAGTCACCCAACGCCTGAGTCACACTGACTTCGGCACTAATATTGTCTGTGGCGACCCAATCGGCAAATATAGTTAATGATGGGATACCTTCAAATGAGCCGCCTAACATGCCAAACTCAATATCACGCTCAGAAAAAGAAGCAAAAGAACCATCAAATAATTTCACAGGTTGCCCTTGGCTACTCTCAGTTAAATGCAAGTCATCTTGCTTAACCCAACCTTGAATTTCATCGGCGGTGATAATTTTAAACCAACTGGTTCTGCGCTTTAATACGGTTATCCATTCACCTTTAGCGGCCACGTGTATTACTGGATATCCACCAGCAGGCCCTGAATGCATTTCTATGTAAGGCTCTACTACTTTTGCCTGTATAAGCTCTTCACTTAACGCAGAAGTCGTACAAAGCCACATGCAAACTAACAATAAACATCTGAAATTAAATGGGTTTTGAAATGCCATTTTCACTTTATGCCCGCCACTTTTTAGCCTTAAACACAACATCAATTAACGGGTGCCGCAAATGGATTATTGTAATACTGAGCACCTATATCTAACCATTCAGATAATAGTTTGCTTTCTGCGGGTGTTAGCCAAGCGTCATGAATCGCACCTTGGTCAAACACTCTAAAAAATCGATTACTGGAAATAGCTCCATTGGTAGACATACTATTGGTCACACTCACGGTTTCTGTGACCGCGATAGGGTTACCCTCAGCATCTAGAATAAGCTCTCCTTCTTCATCTACTTCGTAGACAATATTGCCATCATTATCTGTCACTTCTACTAGGCGATTAATCAATACACCATCGGAAAGCTCTTGCTCACTATCGCTAAACATTAATTCGCGGTAACTGGTAAAAACATCTGGGTCATCTGTGGAAGCGACGCCTCTTAAGTCTAACTGTGCAGCGGGAACTTGGGCTAAGTCATCAGACCCATCTGGGGTATGGCAACTGACACATGTTCTGTCTTCCAATAAGGTAACGCCGTCCTCAGAATAAACTTGTCTGTCTACAGAGAATATCGGTTGAATATGATCGGGGAAATTTATCTCAATACGGCACAAGGAGGTCCATATTAATGCACAACTGCTAGATATAGGCAATGTAGACTGTAGATCTGAATAAGCGTAACTAAAGCTTGCTACTGGCGTTTGAATATCTGGATCAGTCCAAATATCTTCAAAAACAATATCTGCTGAAGGGTAACTAACCCCTAAAACTCTACCTGCTGTTTGTGCCATAGTATCCCCAACATCCGTAAACAGAGCAGGGTTAGTATTAGGAAATCCTCCACCTGAACTAGTCGCTCCTAAGTTAATACTGTCTGCTTCAGCATCTAAACGGCCGTGGGGCATTTCACTATTTTGAGTGTGACAACCATTGCAGGTTTTCACCTCTCCGGAAACAAGCTGTAACCAGTTTTGATGGCGCTCACTGATCCTTTGACCATCTTGATCCAACAAACTAAAACTCAGTGGTACATTCGCAGGCACATTAAATAGCACTGAACCGTCAGGCTCAATAGGTACATAACCTATAATTTCACGCATTAATTGAGCGCTGCTTCGCCCAAAAGCTGAATTGTCAAAATCACGCACTTCATCATCAGGCAAAGATACCGCCTTAACCACTCTTAAAAAGCGCGCGGGTCTATCTACGACAGGTGTTTGAGTTGGGTCTGACAATGCTGTGATACCCTGTGGACTAGTATCAATACCAGCAAAATCGTAAACACTACGAATATGCACTCTGCCTAACCCCTCTAATGCCAAATCTTGATCATATTCATCAGCGATAAGCGCATTACCCGGAAAAGCCCTTGGCTGCATAGCCACTAAGTCGGTATAAAACAGTTCTTCTTCTGGAACATTAATAACCAATTGAGTATTGTCTATGGGGTCATACATCCATAATCCATAAAGTAGCGGCGCGGCTTCTACCACTGGGTTTTCTAATAAAGTGTCATCACAAGGCAATATTTGTAACGCATCGTCAGTATCCCCATCTTGCTCAGGATCGTACACTCTGCACTGACTCCAGCTAAATAGAATTCGCTCACTTCCATCCCACAAAGGATACATAGCCGAGAAACTTCCTCCTGGAGAAATATCACCATTTATTAATACGTTATCAAATATAGCTGGGGTTTGTGCTGGGCCAGTTAAACCAGGTTGTGAGGCTATGGGCATGGTATCGTCAATATAATTAGCCACATCAATGTTGATAAAATCTGCGCCCCATTGATTAGTACTAAAAGGCCGTAACATAGCTAATACTTGACCATCAGGCTGTTCCGCTAATTGCGTAAAATGAAGCGCTAAATCACTGCTGCTCGAAATGTGGCTATGACGGCCATATACAATTTCTAAATCGCTGCCATCTGTATTCATTTGATACAAATTAACAGTATTGTTTGTAACCGCATTATCCCAACGGCTAAACAGAATTTTGCCTGAGCTAAGGATGGTTGGGTCTAAGTCATGACTTTGGTTAAATGAAATTTGCTGTATATTTTCACCATCGGCATCCATTACATGTAATACAGAGGCAGTCTGATTTCTATCTTCATCAATAGCTTGGTATTGAGGTTTGCCCTCGTCTAATAAAATAGCTTGATTAGCTTGCTGGCGAGTAGAGCTAAACACGATACGCCCATCTGGTAAATACACTGGACTTGTATCTTCACCAAATTCAGCATCGAGATCAGAGACAATGACTCGTCTTAGCGTGTCGCTAGTTAAATCATACTCCCAAATATTCCAAGTGGGTTGTTCATCATCGTTGGCATCTTCAATTTCTGGAGCACGCATAGCAAATATTAACCGTTCGCCATCATAAGATACGTTCAAATCTTTAACATCATAGGTATCAAGTTCAGGATCATTAGCGGCAATTTGCTCTTCACTAAAAAACGCTGCAGCCGAGATGTTAGTTTCAGCCGCACTCACAGCAGCTCTACTTTTTATATATAGAGATGCACCGGGAATAAAGTCAGCTGGTCGAGTGATACTTTGCTCAACCAAAAGTTGTTCATCATCATAGGGGGCGATACGTTTAATATAGGCAATGGGAACGTCTATCACGACTGGATCAGCATCTTGATCACTGAGCAATATAGAATCATCGCCGCACCCCAAAAGACCTAGACACAGAAACACAGCCTGCAGCCTGAGGTAAAGTGAGCACCTAAGAGTCTTAAAAACTAGGTTCGAAAACATACGTATATCGACATTAGTAATACTCCAAACATTATTTCGTGTCTCCAAATGAACTGATGTAAAGCGTCTCTTAAGAATAAGGTTAATGGCTGTACCCCACTCTATATCGGTAGTTAATAGATTATCAGTATTGGTATTTAGTAAATACTGTCTATCTAATGCAACTCTGAGCATTCTTGTTTTTAGATAGTTACATTAACGACAGTAATCAACAATGAAGCAAACTATTATTGGGGATGATTTTTAATACGTTTTAAAACGTACTAGATTGCAATCCAATAGGCCTTAAAAATAAACCTCATAAATTATCAAAAGGGCTTACACAAAAACTCATGTGCCCTTTTGACGACATCCACAAACTCTTCCAATTTGTAGTAAAACGACTTTTTTCAGCTAGCTACCAAGTCACATCACAAATATTGTATTAAAAACAGCCTCAATATTTGCGGCAACAAGTCTATAAAAAGTAACGCCATCTTGGCTTGGCAAAGCCATCAACTATGGCTTTGTATGCTTAATCTCATAGATACCAAGCGCTGATAAGCCATGGCCCACTTCATGCTAACTAGCTAAAAAGTTTAAGTTTAATTTTTACACTTATAAGCTCCAACCCTAGATGTTTAAGGGTATTGAAAATAGATCAGCAAATACTTGGGTATTAAAACCTAGACCTAGTTACTAGATCTTATGTTGTTGCACCTAGTGATATTGATTAAAACCTTCTCAAGACGTTTAGCTTGAGCACCAACAGGCGGCCATGGGAGTTACCTTTGACATATTTCATCACACACAAGAAGATTAGCAAACAGTTGCTTTTGGGCATTACTGTAAGCTGCTTATTGATGCCGGCTATTAGCTCGGCAGGTTCGCGAGAGCAGGCCAAACGCATCCACGATAGGGTTGTAGGCATACCTCCAACTGCAGATGTGCTTGATGAAATGACCACTTACATAGACCAAGGCAAGGTAACTGACGCCGCATACCTAGCGATGGAAAACTCTGCGTTTTATTCTGTGACCCTCAAAAATTGGGTTACGCCATGGACCAATGAAGAGGCCGACGTATTTGCTCCCTTGAACGATTATACGGCCACAGTCATTGGTATGATCAGAGACGATGTGGATTTTAGAGAAATACTCAGTGGCGATATTTTATACGTAGCTGATAACACAGTGAATGCTCCCGCATATTCTGTTACCAGCAATGCTCACTACCAAGCATTAGACGACTTAGACGCAGACCTAAAAGAAGTATTACAAGCGACCACACAATCATCAGTGACGGGCTTACCTGCGAATGCATCAGCAGGTGTGATGACCACCCGAGCCGCGGCAAAATCATTTTTTAAAGACGGCACTAATCGCGCCATGTTTCGTTTTACTCTAATCAATCACATGTGTACTGATTTAGAAGGGGTGAAAGACACCACTCGCAGCCCAGACCGTATTCGTCAGGATATTAGCCGCAGTCCAGGTGGAGATAGCCGAATATTTAATAACTCATGTATTGGTTGTCACTCGGGTATGGACCCCCTAGCTCAAGCTTTTGCGTATTACGATTATGAATACGATTTAGAATCTGATCCCGATGGCGAATACGGTGCTTTACAATACAACACTAGGTCACTGATAGACCCAGATACAGGTACACAAGTCCAAAGTAAATATCATATCAATAGCAATAACTTCCCATTTGGTTATGTTACCCATGATGACAGTTGGAGTAATTATTGGCGTGAAGGTTTAAATAAAAACTTAGGATGGAATGAATCACTGCCCGACAGCGGTAACGGTGCCAAAACCATGGGACAAGAGTTGGCGAATAGCCAGCAATTTGCGAGCTGCCAAGTCACTAAGGTTTTTGAAAATGTATGTTTGCGCAGCCCCCAAGATGCCACAGACCGAGCCGAAATATCAGCAATGACAAGTACATTTACCAACACTGGTTACAACATCAAACAAGTGTTTGCTGATTCAGCTGACTACTGTAAGGGAGAATGATCATGGGTATCACGATTCGCAGCCTATTCAACCCGTTACGAGCTAAGTTCATTCATCATAGCAGCGTTATTGCAAAAAACTCAGTCACTTTAGCGTTAGCTGCCATACTATTCAGCGGCTGTGGTTCTGACACCACAGCTGTGGTCGAAAACCCTTTAAACTCTGCAGACACAATCGAGACAACAGCTTACTCAGGCCCTGTTGCATCAACCCAAGATGTAACACAATTTAAAGTAGAGTTATGGGACAATATTAGTACTGAGAGTAGGTGTGGCGCTTGCCATATACAAAATACCCAATCGCCCGCTTTCGTAAGAAATGACGATATAAACCTTGCCTATAAAGAAGCCACATCATTAGTTAATTTAGTATCACCTAAAGACTCAATGTTAGTGAGTAAAATTTCTGAAGGACACAACTGCTGGCTAAGTAGTGACGAAGCTTGTGCTGACATCATGACAACTTGGGTATCCAACTGGGCACAAACCGAGAATGTTGCCAACGAAGTCCAATTAGAAGCCCCCCAATCTAAAGAGCCAGGCGCTAATAAAAACTTCCCAGAGTCTAATGAATTATTTACTGACACTGTTTATCCATTACTAGAAACCTATTGTGCAAACTGCCACACCAATTCTGCCACAATTCCTATTTCACCGTATTTTGCGTCTAGTGATATTGACGAAGCTTACGAAGCCTCAAAATCTAGAATCAATTTGGATATCCCAGAAAACTCTCGCTTTGTAGAACGAGTCAGAGACGAATTCCATAATTGTTGGAGCGACTGCTCTAACAATGCAAGTGATCTAGTAGACGCTATTTTAGCCATGGCTGAGGAAATATCTGTCACTGAATTAGATGAGTCGCTTATTAACAGTAAAGCGATAACCCTATATGAAGGTACATTAGCAACCGGCGGTGGTCGTTTTGAAACCAATGCTATTGCCAAATGGGAGTTCAAAGCAGGCTCTGGCAGTACTGCCTTTGATACTAGTGGCGTTGAACCCGCATTGGATTTAACCTTAAATGGTGATGTAGAGTGGCTTAGTGGCTGGGGCATACAACTAACAGACGGAAAAGCTCAAGGCTCAACCGCTAATAGTAAAAAAATATATGATTCAATTACCGCTACTGGTGAGTTTTCAATTGAAGCTTGGGTAGTACCTGCAAATGTGACTCAGGAAGGCCCTGCGCGGATCATCAGCTATTCTGGTGGTGACACCACCCGTAACTTTAGCCTTGGGCAAAGCTTATACAATTATGATGTACTACTGCGTACCACTGAGACAGACCTAAATGGCGAGCCGGCATTATCGACTTCAGATGCAGACGAAGTGTTACAAGCTAGCTTGCAACATGTAGTTGTTAACTATGATCCTATCAATGGCCGCCAAATTTTTGTAAATGGTGAATTCACAGGTAACTTAGACAATGTGCAGGCCGGTGGCTTTGGAGATTGGAATGACAGCTACGCCTTTGTATTAGGTAATGAGGTATCTGGTGATATTCCGTGGGCCGGTTCAATTCGTATGGTAGCCATCCACAACCGAGTATTATCTAGTGAGCAAATTACCCAGAACTTTGAGATGGGCATAGGTCAAAAATTCTTTTTATTATTCGAAGTTACAGACATCACAGAAGTCCCCCAAAGTTATGTAGTATTAGAAGTTAGCCAATTTGATAGTTACAGTTACTTATTTACCGAACCCTTCTTTATCTCGCTAGATGAATCAGTCAATATTGGTAGCATACCTGTTGAAGGTATGCGCATCGGTATCAATGGCCGTGAGGCCACAGTTGGGCAAGTTTTTCAAAACCTCGACACTCAGCTAACCGACTCAGACTACATACCCGGTGAAGGCCAAATATTGTCTTCTATGGGTACTATAGTAGCCATAGAAAAAGGCGCAGAATTAGACGAATTCTTTTTAACATTTGAAGTACTTGGTGACCAAACCAATGTGGTAATTGAAGCAGACCCAGCAGCATCTGCTGAAGCCACAGACTTGGATCCCCAGTCTGATATTGGTATCAGAAACTTTATTGAAATTAATGCCAGTATGGCAGCCACCACCACAGTACCTATAAATAATACTGAGGTAAAAGCGACCTTTGAAGCACTAAAACAGCAGCTTCCGTCAGTTACCAACATGAGCAGCTTTTTAGCATCAAACCAAATGGCTGTAACCCAAATGGCCATTAAATACTGCGATCAGTTAGTGGAAACCACTTCATTAAGAGAAAGTTACTTTAATGGTTTTGATTTTGATGAAGCCGCATCTAGTGCTTTCGAGAATCAAGATAGGAACCTCATACTCGATCCTATTTCAGAAAATATCTTAGGTATAGATTTAGAAACCCAACCTGACAATAGTTCGGTAGCGATTGAGTTAAACTCATTAATAGACAGGCTCACAGACTGTAGTAATGGTAAAACCTGCGATGCAAGTTATACAAAAACCGTCGTTAAAGCTTTATGTGCCGGCGCGCTAGGTAGCGCTGCCATCACTTTGCAATAATAACGATAGATAAAGTTAAAAGGGTCCCCAGATGAAACATAAACCAACATTAAGTCCAGACGCCCCGCTTTATCATGCTTGCCATGCTAAGCCCATGACGAGGCGAGATTTTATTGCCCAAGGTTTTATGGCAGGCATGGGGACGGTTTTAAGTGGTTCTGCCTTAAGCCTATTTGCCTCTCCGAATAAAGCTCACGCTGCCCTATCCTCAGATCTTGAATCATTAAAAAGTAGCTGTGGTATAGCAACTCAAGGTGCAGGAAAAATACCCTTTATAGTATTTGATTTAGCAGGGGGAGCTAATATTTCTGGTTCTAACGTTCTGGTTGGCGGCCAAGGTGGACAGCAAGACTTTTTAAGCACAGCAGGTTATAGCAAGTTAGGATTACCTGGCGACATGATCCCATCTATTGCCAACCCGGATACTGGTTTAAGTGACTACATTAATACAGAGCTTGGCTTAGGATTCCATGCTGACAGTGCTTTTTTACGTGGTATCCAAGACAAATTGAATATCACTAACAGAGCAAATGTCAATGGAGCAGTTATTCCAGCCCGCTCTGAAAATGATACAGGCAATAACCCTCACAATCCTATGTACGGAGTAAACAAGGCAGGATCAGATGGCTCGCTACTTACTTTAATTGGCTCTAGAAATACGGATTCTGGCGGTAACTCTATGTCTCCTACTTCTATGATCGATGCAGCCAAACGTCCCACCAAAATTGATCGACCTTCTGATGTTACTGGATTAGTGGATACCGGAGACTTGATAGGGTTATTAAGTCAGCAAGATTCTGTCACTGTCATGGAATCAATTCAACGCATTAGCGCCATGAAGCTGGGCAAGGTCAACACGCAAATCACCACTGACGACGTCCTCAAAGATTTAGTCAATTGTGGATACGTAAAGAGTGCTGATATTGCCGACAGATTTGGTGACCCATCAACTCTTAACCCAGAATTAGATGCTGATATCGTTGGTGAAAGCGGCATTTTCACCCAAGATGAATTTGACGGTGATGCCGAATACAGAAAAACTGCCTCAACGATGAAGTTAGTGATCAATGGTTTTGCCGGAGCAGGCACCATTACAATGGGTGGTTTTGACTACCATACTGGCAACCGTTCTACTGGTGAATCTAGAGATTTAAGAGCCGGAAGATGCATGGGCGCCTGTTTAGAATATGCAGCAAGAGTGGGTGTTCCTCTAATGATGTACGTCTGCAGTGATGGTTCAGTTGCCAGTAATGGCATGGTCGATGAATCTGAAGACGGCCGTGGTAAAGGCGTATGGAGTGGCGATAACTCATCCACCGCATCTTCATTTTTCTTAGTGTATAACCCAACAGGCACCCCACAATTAATAGGGGCTACGCCAGATGCCCAAGCTCAGCACCAACAAATTGGTTATATGCGCAGTGATGCTTCAGTAGAAACAGCCTCAAGCCCAGCAGCAAATAACGTGAACCTACTAGCTGAAACTGTTATTTTGAATTACATGGCGCTACATGGAGAACAAGGTAAGTTCGCGGATCTTTTTCCTTCTCATGGTCTAGGAAATAGTGCCTTGATGGATAGCCTGACAGCCTTTGAACCCATAGTCAGTGGCACCTACAGCTAAAAACCAAATATGGTGCAACCCCTGCAACTGCTTATTTACATCTTAATTGAGTAAATTCGGCAATTGAATCACAAACTTTGCGCCACCTAATTCAGAGGTATCAACATAACAGGTACCTTTATGCCAGCTTGCGATACGTTTGACTATGGCTAAACCTAAACCAGCGCCGCCCCTATCTCTATCTCGTCCTTCATCCGGACGAAAAAAAGGTAGAAATATTCTATCGCGAATATCTTCAACTACCCCAGGTCCATCATCCTCGATACATATATCGATGTAATTTTTATCTTGTATAACTTGAATTATTATTTTGCTACGGGCATAACGCACTGCGTTTAACACTAAGTTCTTAATTGACCGCTCTATAAAGTGCTCATCCGCTAAGATCGTCACATCGTCTCCCACTACGACAACCTCTAAATTTTTAAAATGACTTTTTTTGAGCCGCTCAAGTAATTCATTACAGAGTTGCTTTATGGGAATTTCTGCCAAGTTCATTTCAGGCACTCGGGTTTCAGTACTGGCATAATCAAGCATCTCTTGCACTAATCTATCTAGCTCATTTACATCGTTATGCATGTCTTTCCAAGGTTCACTTTGGGCATTGGGTTTCATGGCTAAGGCAAACTTTAATCTCGCCAATGGAGTGCGAAACTCATGAGCCACCCCACCACTCAGCTCGCGTTGGTTTTGCATCAGCTGGGCAATTTGTTCACCCATGGTATTCAGAGATTGTGCGATGGGAAAAACTACAGAAGAGTGATGGATTTTGTTTTTAGCAATACTCCCATCAGGTAAGACCTTAGCGACTATTTTTTGTAAACTAGCCAAGTCTTTCCATAGGGGCCAAATCCATAGTCCTATCACGCCTCCTAAGAGGATAAAAAACAATAAACTGTATATAAAGAAATGAGCTGAATCCAGACCTGATTCTGGTATATCTATTTCAAATAGACTACCGTCATCTACAGAAATATAAACTTGAGAACCATACACGGGATCACTTAACTTAATAGCCTCCCCATTATCCAGTTTTTTCAAATTACTTTTGGACCAGGCAATATCCTCTGTAGCATATTCTTTGTAAGTTAAATCCAAATTTTTAAGTAACGCTGTAAGTTCAATGTTTTGCTTGTTAGCTTGTTCGATTAAAGAAATATACACATCAGAAACTTGTTTACTTTCATCGCTGAAGAACAATCTATCTAAACCCGCACTTAGACCAACTAAGGCAAACACTATGAAGACATACAGACTAATAAATAATCGGGCCATTACTTATCAATCGTCCCAAGCATCAGCTACAAAAAAGAAGCCCTTTCCCCAAATGGTTTTAATTCGGTAAGGGTGTTGACTATTATCTTTAAGCTTTTTCCTCAATCGAGAAATCCTTACGTCTACAGAGCGGTCTAAACCATCATATTCACGGCCAATAAGTTCAGTATAAAGTGTACAGCGCTCAACTAAGGTAGAAGGGGTTTCAGCTAACTTCCAAAGCATGTCAAATTCATGGCTAGTTAAAAATACATCTTCGCCCTGCAGCAGTGCTGTGCGACTTGAGCTATCTATAACCAGCTGCCCAAAACGTAATTTTCCTGACTTTGAAGCCTCTGTTATAATAGGTGCCTTACGGCGTAAAAGTGCGTTTAGTCTTGCAACTAGTACCCGAGGTTCAACAGGTTTTATAATATAGTCATCAGCCCCTATTTCTAAGCCTAATACTTGATCAAAGTCGTCATTTTTTGCCGTCATGAATAATAACGGCCCTTGGTAAAAAGAACGTACATTTCTACAAAGTGTAAATCCATTTTCACCCGGTAACATAATGTCTAAAATTAATATATCTGGGGGCGATCTTTTAACCTGCTCCATAAGGCCTTTACCATTGGCTAAACGTTTGACCGCAAATCCATTTTCAATTAAAAACTGGCAAATAAGTGTGCTTAGTCTTTCGTCATCTTCAACTAATAAAACCTGTTTCATTAAAATATACTCCAGGGGTTACGGATCCTACGCCTATACTTTTTAGCCTCTTTATATTTTATTGATAAATTATGAGAGAGTACCTGACTTCCGGTTTTATCTTTTAATATCAAGCTAATATTTTCACTATAAGAAAGGGCAAGTTTTCTAGGTAGACCCCCTTTTTGGCTACAAATTACTTTTTTTGAACCCATAAATAAACAATAGACGCCAGATTGCAGGTTTTGAGTCGTGATAATCAACTCAATATGGCAGGTTTCACCCACTTCTTTTGCTATACAAATATTTGGCTGCACCGTCCATGATGGTGTTTTTGCCAATCCACATTTACTCCATAATAAGGCAAGTATTAAGAGGCTATGTTTCAATGTCTCAGCCCATTAGTAGCGATATGCCATTCCAAAGAAAACTCGCTTAATATGATTACTTTGAACAAGGGGGCTACGATAAAGAGTGTCTGGTAATTTACGATACCCTAAATTAACGAGCCACATTAAATGCTCATCAATGGGAATTTGTACATTTACACTAAGGTGTGGCTGCCATCCGCCTTTCACATCATAAAACAAATCTTTTTGATCAGTATCCCGTTCGTCAACACCGTAATAATAATCAACTAAATCTGCGCTTTTCCAATTAACGCCAAGCTTAGTGTTAAAGCGAGCCGTATGCCATTGCCATTTATACTGATAAACCACCTCGAGTTGATGGCCTTTGTGCACACCTGAAACGTCTGTCATCGCTGCAATGGAAAACTCAGAATTGACAACAAAGTAATGTAAACGAACACCCCCATTTACAGCCCAATACCTATCAGTAACCTCATTTATGGATAGAACTTTGTTAGTGTTGTCATCTTCGCTGGGCGTATCCAAATATTCATCAGAACTGGGCCGGTTCGGATTATCCGAACCACTTATGGTGTTGGAAGTAAATATATTGTCGGGGTGTAGAAAGTAAAAAAAAGCGGCCTCACTATCTATTTGTATAAAACTTTCTGAACTTATAGCCTCATTATTTATCCACTGGTAACCTAGTTCAAGGTTGTCTAAATAGGCTTTTTCTCCATACCAAGCAATATCTGGCAATAATAGCAATGGGATATTATCGCCACCTACAAGTGGATTGGTTTTAATACCTAAACCTGCGGCTAAGCCAAGCTGCCAACTATTTTCTGAAATACACTCTTCTGTTTCAGAACATGCTGTTGACGAATAGCTTATAAATAAACATGTCATTAGCAAAGCTAAGCGGCTAAAAACAAACAAGTAAGTACTCCAATCGTGAACTATGTCCCCAGACTACCAAATATTTTCTTTTATGAATGGCTCGATTACAATTATTCACAATTAATAGCAATTTGAGGCATTAATAAAGCGAAGAGACCAGTAAACTGTGAGAGTAAAGTTTATGAAGCTAACGAGAGGTCGAGTTATGTCTCAGCAGAAAAAACATAATGTGGGTGATTTACTATGTTTTGCAATTATCTTTATGATTATTTTAGTCTTAGTGGCATGTTCAGGCGATAATAGACCTAGTATAGATATACTCGAAGCCCCCACTGACTTATCAAAAATTAAAAAAAATCCTAAATAATCTCAATCCATCCAGCATATTTACTAAAAACAAACAATCAATTATGAGTTAGTTGTAAAAAGTTAACTCAGCAGCCTCATATATAATCACCTTAATACCTAGCTATATTCTTTGATTTAACGGCATCTAATGCAATGCCAACGTTACGTCAATGCGTATTCAAATATGCACTTAAAGCAATCAAAATCATGTGAATATTGCCTTTACAATTTAAGGAAGGAGATAGTGCCACAGCATTAAAGCTAGACGGTACTGAAGAGTACTCAATCGAAGCTGTGACTCAAGGACAAAAAGAAGCAAAAGTAAAAGTTACAAAAGGTGGTAAAACTAGCAGCTTCATAACGCGTATTCGAATAGATACCCCCAACGAATTCAGTTATTTCAGTCATGGTGGTATTTTACAGTATGTGCTACGTAGCCTGAATTAAACTGAGTAGTTGTTTAATATCATTTGCATATGATGCTTAACATCTGGAGTATCATAAAATGCCACAACTTGTTTCTTATAAGCCATCACAAATACACTTGAGCTGGTAAGGCTTGCAAACAATGTATCTAATTCTAGTAAAGCAGTGGACCGCTCTGATGTTTGGCTGGCAAGCTTATGTACTTCATCGGCCATTGCATCAGAAATGACGAGGGCTTTACCTTGTTTATCAACACGCTTATCACTGTAATAACACCAAGCCGCTATGATTAAGGTTGCACATTCAATCTCACCATTTTTTGCTAAGTTATCTAGTATTGTAGGCAGCATAAAAGTACTAAGCTTGGCAGCATTTTCAGAGCATATTCTAGCTAACCCATCTTTAATATTTGGGTTAGCAAAGCGCGCTAGTAAGGTACTTTTATATTCATCCAAATTAATTCCTGCTACTGGCGACAAAATGGGTGTCACTTCAACATCCATAAAGTGGCGTAAAAATTTAGCAAAAAGTGGATCTTGTACACTCTCATCAATAGTTTCAAAGCCCTGTAACGAACCTAAGATCCCTAGTACTGAATGCCCTGCGTTCAACAAACGAATTTTCATTTTTTCGTAGGGGGTAACGTCGGTTACAAATTGAGCACCAACTTGTTCCCACTGTGGACGCGTCAGGATAAATTTATCTTCAATGATCCATTGATGGAAAGGCTCACAGGTTACTGGCCACTCATCCTGAATACCCAATTGCTGTAAGTAGGCTATATCGTCTGGCGTAGTCGCTGGGGTTATGCGATCTACCATAGCATTAGGAAAGCTGACTTCTGACTCTATCCACTTGCCTAACTCACTATCAACTGCTGTGGCGTAAGCAATCAACATTTTTTTAGCCACATCACCGTTATGTTGCACATTATCACAAGACTGGATAGTAAATGGAGGTAAGCCATTTTCACGACGTAATTTTAATGCTGCCACAAGATACCCAAAAACCAAACGAGGTGTATTAGGATTCGCCAAGTCATAGATTACGTCTGGGTTACTAAAATCGAACTCACCTGTGGCAGGATTGAAGTTATAGCCTCCCTCAGTGATGGTAAGAGACACAATCTTAGTCTCAGCACAGGCCATTTTATTAATGACCGCTTCAGGATCATCGCATCCAAGTAAGAAGTCACTCAAGCTGCCGATAACTTTGTTTTCTACGGTGCCATCTGGATGTTTCACAATTAAGGTGTAAAGGTAATCTTGAGCTTCAAGTAAGGTTTTCATTTTACGGTCAGCATCACGTAAGCCTACACCACAAATTCCCCAACTTAAGTCGCCACTTTGTGTCATATACTCGTTGGTATAAAACGCTTCGTGAGAACGGTGAAAACCACCCACACCCACATGTACAATGCCAGATGTAACCTTAGAACGATCGTACCCAGGTACAATTACTGATTCTGGTAACGCCGTTAAGTTGGCATTATTTAAAAGAATATTAGATTTGGTTTGCATAATTAAGACTTCCTATTAACTTACGCTACAACTTTTTTATTTTGTTGCATGACCCAATAGGCAGACGCAAAATAAATAATGGTACAAATGAATCCAACATCAAAGAATAAATCGCGATTGCTTTCGTAAGCCGCCACGTCGGCACTTAAAAACATAGTGTTGCATGCCAAAGCTAGTGAAATACCTAAACTTAAAAGTGAAACCCAGTGAATTATCTTTGTTACTAAAGTTGGTTCTGGTGTAGACACAGTTTCTAGCTGTGCTTGTTGTTCATGATGTTCTTCTACTTGTCGGTCGTAGGCATCTAATTTTGCTTGCTCTTCAGGGTATGCTTCAGCCGCTCCGTAACGTTTCGCTAAAAGAATATAAACCACACATGTAAAAAACCAAGTGGGAAGAAACAGATAGTAAAATGACATCACGTCTAGGGCATTTAACGTAAAGCCAAAAGCTAAACCCAAGCCCCAAGAAGCCACAGCAGGAGTACTATGAGTAAGGTTCTGAAACATAGCCCAGTAGCGAGTAAAACCAATTTTTGGGAAGATAAAATGTTCAGTAAAAACGATTGCACCAACAGGCACAACAAGCAAACCAGCGTAGGTTAAAAGTGGCAACATTTTATTAAAAACAAAAGGGAAACACGCAATACACACAGCCACGACACCAACAATTAAGGTGGTTTTATTACGTGAATGGTTTTTGAATATAGCTTGTGCAGCTAAGCCTGCTCGGTACAAGTTTGCATTGGCAGTTGTCCACCCAGCAACGATAACAATCACTAATCCAGACAAGCCTAAAGCCTGAAACGCTACATCACCAGGGTCTAATTCAATGATTGATTTTTTAACAATAACCGCGGTTCCTGCCCCCATAATACCTGCAGAAATCCAAGCAATATAATGCCCAAACATCATACCTGATGAAGTACATAATCCATAAGTACGGCTTTTGGCATAGCGTAGCAAAGCCATATCAATTAAACCAAAGTGGGTAATGGTATTGGCTGCCCAAGCAAAACCTATCACTTCAAGCAAACCTATCCCAGGTTCACCTTGCGCATCGACTCCAGTCCAGACTGAAATGCTTCCAATGTGCATAAAGTCAGCCCAACTTGTCAATGTTGTTTGACCAATTACATGCTCAGCTAGAGCGGGCATCAATACTAACGGCCCACTAACGAACATTACAAATAGCCATGGAGCACAAATCCGAGAGAAATTAGATACCGCATTGAAGCCGTACATAGCCACCAGCACCACTATCATACCCACAGCCAATACTACTAACACAAACCAAGCGTTGGTTGGATACCAACTCAATTGTGCTGGGATACCAAACGCAAATCGCACTGCTGTTGCAGAGACAGTCACCATAGCCGCAGATATCACGGTAAAGATTATAACATTGACCCAGTTATATAAGGTTGTCATTGAATCTCCAGCTATTTTTTGGAGATAGGTGTATAAACTTAAGCGAGTTTCAACCGCGATAGGCGTAGTAAGAAAAGTCCAACTAAGAATAGCTAAAACATTACCAATCAATAGCCCTAACAGTATATCTGTCATGGTAGCGCCAAGGGCTACAAAGGTCGCCCCTATAACAAATTCTGTTGCGGCGACATGTTCGCCAGCATATATACCTAAAAAATGTGACCACCCCTTACGTTTATGTTTAGGAATAGGTAGTTGTTCTTCACTAACATTATCGAGTATTACACTTGATGTTTTGGACTTCATCTTTGTTACCAACCTTAAAATTTTTCTTTTGAGTATTGCTTTCAAACTGTGACCGCGAAATATCTTAATGAAAAATTGGGGATGCAATCACATAATTGCATCCCCAATTTAAGGTTATTATTTGCCGTAACAGAAAGTTATCACACTCAACAAAATGAGCATTTGCTATTAACATGAGCATATTCCCAGAAAGTAACTGGTACTGTCAATATATTGTTAATGAAAATCGTTCAAAAAATACAAAGTTGTTAATTACAACCAAGAGAAATAAAACTCAAAATAAAATATAATCAATGACTTAAGTTTAAAAAACTAACATTCAGCGCCCTTAAAATAACAAAACACAACTTAACGTTAACTTTTTAACTTTAAAACAGTTCTCCATTTAGGTAATTGTTAAACCATTTTATTAAACGCTTTCAAATTGGATATTTGTTTTAAACGTTTTTTAAAAATAATTAATCGCACTGCAAGCAACAGCTGATAAGGTAATAGCAAAGGAACTAACGTGTTTTTTGATCAACAGACTGTAGAGTAAAATGTATGTTAGAGCTAAGTAGTGAACTAGGCATTCTTGTGCTGCTGTTTTGCATTAGCAGCTATACGATAGTGGCTAAACGCCTATCATTCTCTTTAATTACGGCACCTATGGTATTTATAAGTGTTGGTTTACTCCTATCTCTTATAGGCTTTTTCACCAATGTAGAAATAGCAGAGACAACCCATTTAATTGCTGAAATAGCATTATTTGTACTGCTATTTTTAGACGCCTCACAGATTAATATAAAGCACCTCAAGTACAGAGATAACTGGCCATTAAGGATGTTATTGTTGGGGCTTCCTTTAAGCATTTTATTTGGAACACTAGTAGGTTTGTTACTATTTCCAAACTGGCCATGGACATTGATAGCCTTAGTTGCTGCGATAATGTCACCTACTGATGCGGCTTTGGGAGATGCCGTTTTTAAAAATAAATCTATTCCCGTTAACATTCGGCAAACTCTAACTATAGAAAGTGGTTTGAATGATGGTTTAGCGCTACCTTTTATTCTCTTTTTCGCAAGTTTAGTCACTGCAGCCACGAACGAACATAGCGCTAATTGGAACTGGCTTATTTTCGGAGGTAGCCAAGTTTTAGTAGGTATTTTAGTTGGTACGTCCATGGGATGGTTGAGTGGCAAAATATTTGTATTTGCTGAAGAGCGAAACCTAACCACTAGCCTTTACGAAGGTATTGGTGTGTTGGCACTTACTGGAACTTCCTATTTAACTGCTTCTATATTAGGTGGTAATGGATTTATTTCTGCATTTGTTGCGGGTCTCGCATTTGGTAATGTAGTAAAAGGTCATTGTCGTTTTATATATCAGTTCAGTGAAAGTGAAGGGCAACTGTTGGTGTGGTCTGCTTTCACCGCAATAGGGTTGGGGTTATTACCAGAAGCTATACGTCATTTAAGCTGGCCCATAGTTGGCTATATCTTTATTAGTTTATTTTTAGTGCGGCCACTGGCTATTTATATATCTTTAATAGGCGCCAAGATCCCTTTTGTTTCGAAGTTATTTTTAGGTTGGTTTGGACCTAGAGGTTTAGCCACCGCTTTGTTTGCCTTATTAGTGTCGAAGGATTTACTTGATGAGTATAGCCAGAGTATTTTAGTGGTAGCCATTAATGGCGTTTGGATCAGTGCGGTTTTACATGGAGTAACTGCCACGCCTTTAGGTAAATGGTACGGACATTACACCAAAGCACAAAGGTCAAAAAACCGTGACTAAACATTCTACTTAACTGAAATACAGAAGTAACCCAGATATCTAGAGTAACGCCAATCACAGTACGTTGCCTATACTTGTCTTATGTACTCATTAATTTCTAGAGAAGGTTTAATGTCTACTAGCCCCACTAATCACTGCCTTGTTTTTAACTGAGAAACGCATAAACGAAGATCTGATGATGCTTTTATATACCTCTTACATGGTCTTATTAGCGATAAGCACTAATAGAGAATACTCACTACTTGTTGAGAAGCAATTTTCATTAACCAAACTTAATCAAGAAGATGGGTTAAGCGGAATTTTTAATCGCCGTTTTTTTGATAAGTCCCTTGATAGCGCCTGGAAAACCTCAATGCGCTCACAGACATCAATGGTGTTAGTCTTGATAGATATAGACTTTTTTAAGAAAGTGAACGACCAGTACGGTCATGCAGTCGGTGATCAAGTTATCAAAAATGTGGCGGCTATTATTCAAAATTATTGCAGGCGGGAGAATGACGTAGCCGCTAGAATTGATGGTGAAGAGTTTGCTATGTTAACAAGCAACTATAGTCATGAAAATTTTGACATTATAGCTGAAAAAATAAGAGCTCAAATAGCATCAAAAAAAATGGAAATTGATGGAAATTCCATTGCTGTGAGTTGTAGTTTCGGGGTTGCTGTTACTATCCCTGCACAAGATAAATCCATTAGTGAGTTTTACAAACAAGCCGACACTTGTTTGTATGCAGCCAAAAATGCTGGAAGAAATCGTGTATTTTGTAAAAATTATTAAGACGAGTTACCACAACCAAGTTAGGATAAAAATATAAAAAAGGTAAAACATCCATGTCAGAGTTTCATTTAATACCAAGGGTTACTATCACCCATAGTCCAACTCCTTTAGAACACTTACCACGCTTATCCAAAGATTTAGGCTGTAATTTATATATAAAACGGGACGATTGTACTGGCCTAGCCGGTGGCGGCAACAAAACCCGAAAACTAGAATATTTAATTGCAGATGCACAACAACAAGGAGCAGATACTTTAGTAACAGTGGGGGGCTTACAGTCAAATCACGCGAGGCAAACAGCAGCAGCGGCTGCCAAATTTGGCTTTCAGTGTGAACTTATTTTAGAAGATGTAGCCGGTACGCCAAAAAAAGATTATTACCACAACGGTAATATGTTGTTAGACCGACTTCTCGGGGCAAAAATCCATGAACTAAGTCAGAGCCAAGACGCCTCTGAGTATGTAGATACATTATTAACCCAACTTAAAAATTCAGGCCGTAAACCATATTTTATTCCTATGGGCGGATCTAATGTTCTCGGTAGTTTAGGTTACGTACGCTGTGCTAATGAAATTTTACAACAGCTAGCAAAAGACAATATCCACATAGATCAAATTGTTTTAGCCTCTGGCAGTGCTGGGACACAAGCTGGCTTGTTAGCAGGATTAATTGCCGCTAAAGCAGATATTCCTGTACTAGGTATTGCAGTAAGTCGCTCGACCCAAGACCAAGAACAATTAGTTACAGAGCTTCTTAAAGAAACACTTACTGAACTTGGGATAAACCCTGACGAGGCAAACGGACGGGTATTTTCCAATGGTAATTATTATGGCGAAGGTTACGGCATCACTACCCCTTCTATGATTAACGCAGTGCAGCAATGTGCGCAGCTTGAAGGAGTATTACTTGATCCGGTTTATACTGGCAAAGCAATGGCAGGTTTAATCGACTTATGTGCCGAAGAAGTGATAAAACCTGACAGCCACCAGCTATTTTTACACACAGGAGGGAATCAAGGCTTATTTGGTTATCAAGAGTCTTTTTAAAGAATAAAACCCTACTCTGATTGCTGTAGTGCCGATATTTGCTCTTGAATTTTTTCGGCTTCTTCAGTGATCATAGAGTAAGATTTAATGTCCCCTTTTCTTTGTGCATGCATTGCTTGCTCAAGCTTCACTAAGTAGGCTTTTTCTAATTTTTTGATTGGATTTTTCTTAAATAGGTTGAACATAAGCGGTTCTCACAAATTATTTATGAGGTGTACGAAGACAAACTTGTTTTGGATTTGTTCATCAGCCCACTTTTGCTTCGGTGTAACAGGTAATGACTCTCGATTTGTTGAAATCCCCCTGTGAGCAAGATTTTAAGCTACATTGTTTAATGACAGACCAGACTAGATAAATATTAATGAAAACTAACTTCACTAAAAATATTGGCCCTTATGTATTAGATGAATTGCGTTTGGCAAAACAGGCAAGAGAAAACACCCATTATTCGCTAGAGTTTACATACCTAGAAAATGCCCATGTGCTTGGGCAAGGATCTACCTACTGGCATACAAAAGTTCATATTCTGATGTTGATTTGGGCGCTACGGACCGCCGATACTAAAGAGTTTGTAGGTCAATTTTTAAGAATTGTTGGTGCAATAAGTAAAACCTGTTTAGGTTTGGTCCCAATAGGGAATACTGGAGGGGCTAATATTAGCCCCTTCAAAACCTTACCTGTAAGTGAAAAGCTAGCAAGTAAGATTAAACAAGCTAAACAATAAGATAGTTACCTCTCTAAATACTGACACGCTTATAAGGCCTGTATTCTGGCAACCAAAAATTACGCTCAATACTGGCTTGTAAGTCTTCATCAGACATTTCTAAGGCAAAGCCCTGTTGCATCGCAACTTTAGCCACATCAAAAGCAATTTTTTTACTAAGTGATGCTATTTCACCAAGAGAAGGTAATAATTCGCCTGTACCTGTTTTTGCTAAAGGTGATGCGTTAGCCAATGCAGCACTGGTTGCCATAAGCATTTCATCACTAATAGAGGTGGCTTTACTTGCTAATACGCCAAGACCAATGCCTGGAAATATATAACTATTGTTACACTGGGCAATGGGGTAAGTTTTGCCATTAAACTCTACCGGTTTAAACGGGCTTCCGGTCGCAATAATGACATCTCCGTCGGTCCAGTTTATGACGTCTTCTGGGGTCGCTTCAACTTGTCGAGAAGGATTACTAAGGGGGAAGATAATAGGTAATTCACAACCTTTTTTCATGGTACGGATAACGTCTTCAGTGAACAGCCCTGATTGACCAGATACACCAATCAAAATGCCTGGTTTAGCACAATTCATCACATCCAATAAAGACGCGTACTCTCCACTATATGACCAATCACTAATGTTGTCATTAGACTGCATAAGGCGTTCTTGGAAATCTCGTAAACCTTGCATGCCTTGGGTCAGTAAACCAAAACGGTCAACCATGAAAACTTGGCTACGAGCTTGGGCATCAGAAATACCTTCGCTGCACATTTGCTTAATGATTTGTTCGGCAATACCGCACCCTGCAGAGCCTGCTCCAACAAAGGTCACGTTTTGCTCGCTCAGTTTAGCATTTTTACTTTTACAAGCCGCTAAAATAGTGCCAACCGTCACTGACGCTGTACCTTGAATATCATCATTAAAACAACAAATTTTATGACGATAACGCTCAAGTAATGGCATAGCATTAGGCTGTGCAAAATCTTCAAATTGCAGCATAACTTTAGGCCAACGGCGCTGAATAGCTTGAATAAACATATCAACAAACTCATCGTACTCCGCTTGACCAATACGCTTGTGCCTCGCTCCCATATACATAGGATCAGCTAAAAGCTTTTCATTGTTTGTCCCTACATCTAACATCACAGGTAAAGTATATGCTGGACTCACACCGCCACATGCAGTGTATAAAGATAACTTACCAATAGGGATCCCCATGCCACCAATCCCTTGATCGCCTAAGCCTAAGATTCGCTCACCATCAGTCACCACTATCACCTTAACTTGACGCTTAGTAGCATTTCGCAAGATGTCATCCATTTGATGACGCTCTGAATACGAAATAAACAAACCTCTAGAGCTACGATATATATCAGAAAACTGCTCGCAGGCATCCCCAACTGTCGGGGTATAAATGATAGGCATCATTTCATCTATGTGCTTTTGCACTAGGCGATAATATAAGGTTTCGTTGTTATCTTGAATCGCTCGTAAATAGATATGTTTGTTGATAGGCTCATCAAAACTTGAGTATTGCATATAGGCTCTGTCGACCTGTTCGCTAATACTTTCATAACGAGGTGGGATCAAGCCGGTTAAATTGAAAGCAACTCGTTCATCACTACTAAAAGCACTGCCTTTATTTAAAAGTGGGGTCTCTAAAAGAGACGGCCCCGAGTGGGGAATGTATAACGGATTAGGTTTTACCGGTTGAGGCATTATTTTAATATCCTGTGTGATAACTGATTGTTATAAATATTTAAACCTTGAGTCATTTTAAAATATATCTTCTAACTGGCTATTGCTTGACTCGCTATCTGAATCAGAATTTGAGATTTCAGAATCCGATACAAATACGTCTGGCTCTGTACCTTGAATGAAATACTCAAACATGGAAGTTTTATCTGTTCTGTTGGTTAATTTACCCGAGCTTTTATCTATGCGCTGGGTCACTAAATCGGTTGGCATAGGTAACAAGTGTTCCGGGACATCTGCAAGGGCCACTTTCATAAACCTTATCCAAGCCGGTTGAGCAGCCAGGGCTCCGGCTTCACTGCCCACCATAGCATTACCTATATAATTATATTTTTGGGGATTTTTATTCACCAAGTTTTGATTGGCAGTGGTACGACCCAAACGGCGGTTGTTGTCATCAAACCCTACCCAGGCTGTTGCCACTAAATCAGGAGTGAAACCACTAAACCACGTATCTCTCACATCATTTGTAGTTCCGGTTTTCCCAGCCACATCTTTACGTTTGAGTAACAAAGCCGTGCGCCAACCTGTCCCTCTATTGGCCCATGCACCATTTATTTGTACTGCAGAACGCATCATTTCTGCTACTAAAAATGCATTCTCTTCACTAATAACTCTAGGGGCTGATATTTTTTCTGAAACGGGTTTGGGAGTGGTTTCCTCAGCCTGCTGGTTATCTAAGCCAAACTCAGCAGCTAACAGAGCTTCAAGGTCATCTTCAGCTACATCATTGGCACTAGAGTCGGATACCTCATCACATGGGTCGCAGGCGTATACTGGATTGGCTTGCCATAGCACTTCACCCATTTCGTCTTCAATTCTTTGAATAAAATGCGGCTGAATCAAAAATCCACCATTTGCAATTGTGGCCATTGCAGTTACTACTTCTAATGGCGTATGCGAGCCCGAGCCCAAAGATACTGTTTCATCCCTTGGGATATCATCTTTATCAAAGCCAAACCTTGATAAATATTCTGCCACTGTGTCTAAACCTACAGCCCTTAGCAAACGCACAGATACTACATTTTTAGACTTACTCAGTGCCACTCGCATACGAATAGGCCCATCATATTCAGCGGGTGAGTTTTCAGGACGCCACGCATTTCCAGACCCAGCTTGCCACTGAGTTATAGGAGCATCGTTAATGATACTCGCTAAGGTATAGCCACTATCTAAAGCAGCAGAGTATATGAAAGGCTTAATGTTCGAGCCAACTTGCCTTTTAGCTTGTGTAGCACGGTTAAATTGACTCTGGTAAAAGCTATATCCTCCCACAACGGCTTGTACGGCACCATTTTTAGGGTCTAACGCTACCAGTGCACCTGTTGCCTCTGGAAATTGAGTCAACTGCCAATGGGAGTCTTCCTGCCTTTGACGGATCAGAATGAGCGCACCTTCTTGCAAAATATCACTGGCTGTTTTCGGGGCGGCACCTTGCTTGGCATCATTAATAAATGGTCTGGCCCAATCCAACCCATCCCAATCAATAATGCTGTACTTACCAGCTCGATTAAAGATAACTATGTCTCGTTCATTCACTTTTACAACAACTGCAGGTTCAAGAGATTCAAAGGTTCTAATTTGTTGCAAATGGGCCAACATTTTTTCTTCTGACCAAGGCTGATTATCTAGTACTTCACCATCAAGGTTTGCTGCCTCTTCTTTCTCGGCACCCCAGAGTTGCTGTAATGGACCATGATAACCATGTCTTTCATCATAATCGTGTAGGTTTCTTCGCACTGCGTATTGCGCAGCCGCTTGCAAATCTGATGTGGCTGTAGCGTAAATTTGGTAACCGCCCGTTTCTGCTTCATCTTTACCGTAAAGCTCGATCATCTCGCTGTAAATCACATCAGCCAGATATGGAGCATCAAGATCAATTTCTGCACCGTATTTTTTGGCTGTAACAGGGGCGGCAGCGGCTTCTTCAAATTGCGCACGTGTTATGTATTCTTCATCAAGCATACGCAATAAAACAATACGTCTTCTGGCAATTGAGCGTTCAGGGCGGCTAATTGGATTAAGAACGGAAGGTGCTTGGGGCAAACCTGCTATAGTCGCAACTTGGGCTAACGTAAGCTCGTTTAAAGATTTGCCATAATAAACTTGTGCAGCAGCGCCAAAACCAAATGCACGATGTCCTAATTCAACCTTGTTCAAATACAAGGCTAGAATTTCTTCTTTGCTTAGCACTTGCTCCATATGCCAAGCCAGAATAATCTCTCGAATTTTACGAATATATCGCTTTTCCCTAGTTAAAAAGAAATCACGGGCTAATTGCATGGTTAAGGTACTTCCCCCCTGCCCTTTCTCTCCAGTAACAACTAAATTAACTAAAGCTCGCATCATGCCGATAGGATCTATACCAGGATGATCATAAAAGCGGCTATCTTCAGTTGCAATTACAGCTTGTTTTAAGGTTTCAGGTATATCTTCAAGACTTAAAGGAATACGTCGTTTTACTCCGTATTGTGAAATAAGCTTACCGTCTTGAGTGTATATACGCATAGGCGTTTGTAGGCGCACGTCTTTGAGCACATCGACACTAGGCAGATCGGATTTGATATAAAAATAGGTACCTATAACGATGGCAACACCAACAAGAAACAGGCTTGAAACAACAATTAATACGGGTTTAAGTAATTTCACAAACAGACAATACCAAGGCAACTTCTTTTAAATGATCTACATTTTATACCTATGTACGCTTATTAGAACCATAAAATATAAAAAATTGCGTAATAATGCTTGCGTGAAATTCTTATTCTTCAATCGGGTGTGGAACAATTGAAAAAATTATTCGGTCCTAAAACACAGCAAATGATTGGCCTTGATATCGGTACTCGCTTTGTAAAAGCGGTTGTTTTAGAGAAATCAGCAGATCAATACAAGTTACAAGCATTTGCCTGTGAGCCTATTTCAGGCAATGCTTTCGCGGAACGTGAAATCAAAGATTTCGAAGCTGTCAGTCAAGCTCTTAAACGCGTAAAACTTGCACTTAAGAGTAAAAATAAGTTGGTAGCTATTGCGGTTGCAGGTTCAACTGTTCTCAATAAAGTAGTGCATATGGCGCCTGGTCAAACTGACATTGAGCTTGAAAGTCAAATTGAACTCGAAGCTGACAGCCTTATTCCCTATCCTTTAGATGAAGTTTATATAGATTTCGAAGAAATCAGTGATAGTGAAACCAGTAACAATAAAGTTGAAGTATTGCTAAGTGCTGTGCACAAAGACATAGTAGACAGGCGCATAACCATTTTAGGTGAAGAAGGTTATGAAGCCAAAATTGTAGATATTGAAAGCTATGCTTTAGGTACTGCTGTCGCAGAGTTTAGCAACAAGGACCCAGATGAATTAACTTGCTGCCTGAATATAGGGGCTAGTCACTTACAGTTTTGCGTGGTAAAAAATGGTCAAGCTATATATACAAAAGATCATAACTACGGCATGGATGCACTTATACAAGACTTATCGATGTTGTACTCACAAGACAGAGTGCAAATTGAACAACAATTAACCGACAACACCTTACCTGAAACATGGAAGCAAGATGCCTACCCTATGTTTTTAGCGAACTTGCAACAAAACATTAATCGCGCCATTCAAGTTTATATGAGTACCACGAACTCTCCTCGCCCCACTGATTTGATTATTTGCGGTGGTGGTTGTCACCTAAACACTTTACCAGAAGATTTAACAGCAGACTTAAGCCTGAATGTCACCATGTTTAACCCATTTTCAACTATGACCTGCAATGAAAAAATCAACCAAGCAAGTTTACAGCATGCAGCCCCTCAGCTACTTATAGCGTTAGGGTTAGCAAGTAGGAGTTTTCAACCATGGCACATATAAACTTATTGCCCTGGCGTGAAAGTCGCAGGGCAGAAGACAAAAAGAATTATTTAACATTACTTGCTGTGTTGGCGTTATGTGCCATTGGTTTAATGTTTTCAGTTGGGTATTTGGTAGACAATATGATTTCTAATCAAACCTATCGTAATAACTTTATTGAGCAACAAACCGTCTTACTCGACCAACAAATAGCAAAGATCAAAGATATTCAAAAAGACAAACAAGCTATTGAACAAAGAATGGCACTAATAGAACAACTTGAATCTAGCAGAAATGCTGTGCCTATTGTTTTAGATGAATTAGTGCGCTTAGTCCCTCCCGGTTTGTCATTTCGCAGTTTCTCTAGACGTGGCAATCGCATGGAAATTTTAGGGGTCAGCGAATCAAACAATCGTTTAGCCGACTTTATGCGTCAATTAGAAGATTCAGCAATATTTAGCAGCGGCGAAATATCCTCGATTAAAGCGGATACCTCAGCTTTAGAAGCAGTGAGTGATTTTAAGCTTACATTTACAATCAACCCCAGTGTCGCCCCAGATTTCTCTGCCACTAATGAAGGGGACAAAAAATGAAATTTGATTTCAATAAATTAAAAGAAATTAACGACTTAGATTTTGAGCAAGTAGCGGTATGGCCATTTGAAGTAAAAACAGTTGTTGTTTTGTTTGTTATCATATTGTCTTTAGTGGGCGGATATTATGGTTTAGTTAAATCAAAGTTACCTCTGCTAGAAAGCGCACAAAATAAAGAAGCTGATTTAAAACTGACCTTTCAAGCTAAATATAGAATAGCGGTTAATCTAAAAGCTTATGAAGAACAATTAACAAACTTACAAAATGACTTTTCATCTATGTTGAAATCGTTACCTACCAGTAACGAAACACCAGGTTTATTAGACGACATTACATTAGTAGGTACATCAGCAGGGTTAACCTTTAGACTACTCAATTGGCAACGGGAAATTCCTAAAGAATTTTACTCTGAGTTACCTATTGAAATGGAAGTAACAGGTGGATATCACGACTTTGGCCAGTTTGCATCTGAGATAGCGGGACTACCTCGAATTGTAACCGTACACGATTTTGAAGTGACTCAAGAAGAAAATACTCTTAAGTTACAAGTCCAAGCAAAAACCTACAGGGCCGCAGTGGATAATGAAACCTCTACATCAGTTTCAAAAGGAGGGGCAAAATGAAAGCTTTGAAACTTATAGTTGCCATAGCTGTGCTAAGTGGATGTGAGGCTAAAACTGATGATTTACAAACATTTATAGCAGAAGTAAAAGCCACTACATCGGTGAACATAGAACCTTACCCAGAGTTTGAAAGTAAACCCACTTTTGTTTACTCTGCAAAAACACTGAGGAGTCCGTTTCAACGTCCTCGGAATACTGGAGTTACCGTAAAAGTGACAACTCAACCTAATTGTGACCAACCCGATTTCAATAGAACCAAACAACCATTACAAGGATTTGGTATTGATGCGCTATCTGTAACCGGAGTTTTTGAATCAAATGGAAAACAGTGGGCGTTAATTCAAGCAAATACTGGTAGTTTATTTAAAGCAACTATTGGCGATTACCTTGGCTTATTTTTTGGAAAAATAAACTCAATTAAAAATGGCACCGTTTCATTTACAGAAATGCTACCTGATGGCGCTGGATGTTGGCAGAAAAAACAAGCCACACTCACCATGACTTCGAAGGCTGGAGAAAATAATGTCTAATCACGTAAATCATAATAAAAAAACTCATAATACAAATTCAACGTGGTTATATTTGCTAGTTGCATTCGTAGCACTGCTTTTAACGTCCAAGGCTAACAGCCAAGAGACAGACATGGCTTTAGTAGACTTAACCCCTGAGCCAAAAAGTGTATTTGTGTCTGAATTACAAAATGTAGAATTTAAACGTCTCGCCAATGGCGGAGCGCAAGCAAAATTACAATTCAGTAACGATGAATTTCAATTGCAATTAAGCAAAATGGAAGACCGCTTAAGATTGGTGTTACTAAAAACTGACTTAGGTTCCGAACAAATTTTCAAGATGGATGTAACTGACTTTGCAACTCCAGTAAAAATGATCGAGACCTTTCAAGATGACGAACAAAGTCGAGTAGAGTTTTATACCAACGACAGAGTATCGTTCCGCCATCAAAAATCATCAAATAGCTTAATCATCGAAATTGAAAAACGTAAAGCTGATGCACCTGCTGAACAAGAGCAAACAAATTTTGAAGGTGAGCCCATTTCTCTAGACTTTCAAGATGTACCTGTAAGACAGGTATTACAAATTATTGCGCAAGTTAATGGCTTTAACCTAGTTACAACCGACACAGTAAATGGCAACGTCACCATAAGCTTATCAGGTGTACCATGGGACCAGGCACTAGATATGATCTTGAAAATTAAAGGCTTAGATAAACGTCTTGAAGGTAATATATTGTTAATTGCCCCTACTGAAGAGTTAACTGCTAGGGAAACTCAGCAACTTCAATCTAAACAACAAGTAGCGGAATTAGCACCGTTAGTATCGACAAATGTACAAATTAACTATGCAAAAGCGAATGATTTAGCTGAAATTTTAAAAGGGACTGAAAACAGTATTCTCACCCCTAGAGGCAGTGTCGCGGTTGATGAAAGAACCAATACTTTATTACTCCGTGATACCCAGCTATCAATTGACGAAGCTACAGCCCTAGTTAAAGCTTTAGATATACCTATTAAACAGGTTTTAATTGAATCACGTATGGTAACAGTCAGAGATAATGCGAGTGAGGCCTTAGGTGTACAATGGGGCGTAAGCAACACTTTTGGTGACGGAGCCGTATCTGGCACCTTAGCCGGCGCTGATGCTCTTGCCAGTGGCTCTGCATCAACGACCACAGACAGGCTTAATGTTGCTTTACCTGTATCTAACCCAGCGGGCAGTATTGGGATTCAAATAGCCCGTTTACTTGACGGTACTATTATTGATTTAGAATTGTCAGCCCTAGAGTCTGAAAACAAAGGTGAAGTTATTGCCAGCCCGCGTATTACGGTTGCGAATCAACATGAAGCATATATTGAACAAGGTACAGAAATTCCCTATGTTGAAGCGACTTCAAGTGGTGCAACTTCAGTTGAGTTTAAAAAAGCCGTGCTAAGCTTGAAAGTCACCCCTCATATCACACCTGACGACCGTATTATTTTAGATTTAGTCGTAACACAAGATACCCGTGGAGATACAGTTACGACTTCCACTGGTGATGCTGTCGCAATTGATACCCAAGAAATTAGTACACAGGTTTTAGTGGCAAATGGCGAAACCATAGTATTAGGGGGGATTTTTCAACAAACTAGTACTAACGACATAAGCAAGATTCCATTATTAGGTGACTTACCTTTTGTGGGGGCTTTATTTAGAAATACCTCTGAGGTTTTAGAAAAAAGAGAGCTTCTAATTTTTGTTACACCTAAAATTGTAAATGAAGAGTTGAGTGCAAACTAAACTTTAGACTCAAGCTTAAGCAACACAATTTAACCGCTTAATCTCTAGATTAAGCGGGTTTTTGTTGTATAAATGTAGGTTTCGTTTTACAAAGCTTGCAAAATTCACGATAAAACTGAGATAATCGCGAACTCGATTTTTAGACGAGGTCTGGTTAATCCATAAAAGGGTAGCCGCACAATACTTTTCTACCCCTTAAATAAACTAAGTTGTGATATAAGCAAAAATGGCCGAAAAACGTAATATATTCCTAATTGGTCCGATGGGTGCAGGTAAAAGCACTATCGGAAGACACCTAGCAGATGAACTTCATTTAGAATTCTTTGACTCAGATCAAGAAATCGAAAAACGCGCAGGCGCAGATATCGCCTGGATTTTCGATATTGAAGGAGAGGATGGATTCCGCTTACGTGAAGAAAACGTTATTAATGATTTAACAGACAAGCAAGGCATTGTCTTAGCAACTGGCGGAGGCTCTATCGTTACTAAAAACGTACGCAATCGTCTATCTGCTCGTGGCATAGTTGTATACCTTCAAACTACCATTGATAAACAAGTGGCAAGAACACAAAGAGACAAACGTCGTCCGCTACTACAAAAAGATGATCCTGAAACAGTATTACGTAACTTAGCAGAAGAGCGTAACCCTCTGTATGAAGACGCTGCAGACTATATCGTTGAAACTGACGACCAAAGTGCGAGAGCTGTCGCGAATCAAATTATTGATAAAATAGGTCTTTAATTCACATCACTTTTAAAATAGGGCAGTCACTATGGCAAAACTAACAGTTGAGTTGGGTGAGCGTAGCTACCCTATTTTAATTCAGGCTAATTTACTTGAAACACCAGAGGTTCTTACCTCACATCTTAAAACTAACAAAGTTATCGTCATTACTAACGATATAGTTGAGCCACTCTATTACACTCAAGTTGAAACGGCTTTAATTGGTTATGAAGTTAATAAAATAGTACTTCCTGATGGTGAACAACATAAAAGCCTCAAAAGCTTCGAGCTTGTTATCACTCAACTTTTAGAAATGTCAGCAGCTCGCGATACCACACTTATCGCATTAGGCGGTGGCGTGGTTGGCGATTTGACTGGGTTTGTCGCTGCAAGCTTTCAAAGAGGTATGCCCTTTATTCAAATACCTACCACCTTGTTATCACAAGTTGATTCCTCAGTAGGAGGAAAAACCGCAGTTAACCACCCTCTTGGTAAAAATATGATCGGTGCATTTTACCAACCTAAAGCGGTTTTAATTGACACAAATAGCCTAAGTACCCTGCCTACAAGAGAGTTTGCAGCAGGAATGGCAGAAGTCATTAAATATGGTGTGATTTATGATTATGAGTTTTTTGTTTGGTTAGAGCAAAACCAATCAGCCATAAAACATCAAGACCAAGAAGCGTTGCAATATATGATTGCTAGGTGCTGCGAAATTAAAGCCGAGATTGTTGCAATTGACGAAAGAGAATCAGGCCTTAGAGCAATTCTGAATTTAGGCCATACTTTTGGTCATGCCATTGAAGCAGAGCAAGGCTATGGTAACTGGTTACACGGTGAAGCTGTAGCAGCAGGCATTGTTCTTGCTACTGCAGTAGCAGTTGATATGAATTGGCTTAAAGCGTCAGAATTTAGTCGCGTAGAGTTATTACTTCAAGCGTTTGATTTACCAATAGCAGCGCCGAGTACTATGTCTTATGACGATTTTGTAAAACACATGCGTCATGACAAAAAAGTACAAGCAGGTGAATTGTTTTTTGTTATTCCAGAGAGCATTGGTAAAGCCGTAGTTACCAACAAGGTAAGTGAAGACACTTTAAGGTCAATTCTTTCGTAATTTGTTACCCATTGCAGTTTTGTTGTGGGTAAGTAGACCCTAGGCAAAAAAGAAATGGCAACCACAGAGCTAAGCGACCGTTTAGATTATTTAATTAGTTATTCCTCCCAACTGGTATTTGTTTGTACAGATAAAATCAAACAACAATCCCGTGTGGTAGAGAGCTTTTTAAGCCAGCAAGATGACCAAACCGATGTAGCCCTTGTCAACGCAGACCCTCTTACTCCACTCGCTAGTTACCGAGAAACAATTTTCAAGCAATTGCTTACCAATACACAAAATGTTGACTTTCATCGCCCACTAAATCAATTATTAGCTCCGTTAAATAACAAGGATGGCACTGTACTTATTAGTATTTTCCAGGCCGATAACCTCCCTAATAAACTCGTAAAAGAAATCTGGGAGTTAGTTTTACAAAGCCGATTTGCAAACAATAAACAACATCTAAACGTATTGTTAATGGGTGAATCAAGCTGGGCTGAACAGATGAAATCAGGATTAGCTTCTCACTCTAGAGAGAAGCCAATCATACTAAAAAGTAGTATTAGTCCTATCACAGAGAGCAGTACCTTAGGTGAAGAAAATTTTGAGTCCCTAGAACATACCGATTTAGAGGCATTTCTTCAACATAACCGTCAAAAATTTGCTGAACGAATAAAAGATAGAAACCAAAGTACCTATGTTCATACACCTTTATTAAAAAAATGGTGGATGATAACCCTACTTAGTATGGTTTTTGTACTCACATTTGCTGGCATTTTGAGTTGGCAGTATTCTGACAACATCCTTAAGTGGGTAGCAGCTTACAACACTGTAGAAGCTGTCAATGAAACGCCTTCGCTCCCAATAAAGGTCGAAAAATCAAGTCAAATTAATGAAGAACCCATTGCTGATAAGACTCAAACCAGCGAACAATTGCCCAAGTTAGAGATACAGCATGATTTAAACACTTTATTAGTGACTGATTGGAAAACGGCAGTCGCAGAGGTTGAAGGTAAAGTAGCATCAAAAGTAGACACACAAGTACCAATTAAGAGTGATGTAATGATCACCGAGCTAGCAACTGAAAAAGCCTCAGAGTTGCCTGTATCTGCGCCCCCTGAATTGATTGTAACTAACATTGAAACCTCAACACCTCAGAAAGCTTCGATTGAGCAAGACTATGCTGTACCAGATATCACTTCTGAACCTCAGAGCACTGTTGTAGCAGAAACCTCAGCTTCCCAGCTTCCAGAGCTAAAAACAGCTGAGACCCAATATTTGAATGATATTGATGCAGTATCAGCATTGCCAGACTCTCATTTCGTTATTCAAATTGCCGCCATGACAAATTTCAATGCATTGATGAATTATATCAAGGATGAAAAATTAGAATCTCAAATTTGGATTTACCCAACCTACCGAAATACAGTGAAATGGTATGTGCTTTTAAACAATCAAAGCTTCCCGTCAATTGAAGCGGCAAACTTACATAGCCAAAAGTTACCAGCTGCAATGCTTCGAAATAGTCCTTTTGTGAAACGAGTAATGCAAATAAAACAAGAAATCGCCATACAAGTTGATTAAGCTAATTGTTGTTTTCATCATAGGCCGTTACAATTCGGCCTGATAAAATTCGTATCTCAGTTTGGTAGAACATTGGCTGTAATAAAAGACAAAAAAAACAGAGCTTTTTTAAAATGGGCCGGTGGAAAATATAAGTTAATTGAAGACTTAAAAGCCAAGCTACCTGATGGAAACAAATTAATTGAGCCTTTCGTAGGCGCTGGTTCTGTATTTTTAAATACCCAATACCCGCGTTATCTCCTTAACGACATCAATCCAGATCTCATCAATCTATATAATATTGTCAAAAAGCAAGCCGATAAGTACGTGAAAGATAGTATAGAGTTGTTTACCGCAGTGAATAATGCCGAACAACGCTATTACGAAATAAGGCAAGAGTTTAATCAAACCAATGACTTGTACGAAAGAGCAGTATTCTTTTTATATTTGAATAGGCACGGCTATAACGGCTTATGCCGCTACAATAATAGTGGCAAGTTTAATGTTCCTTTTGGTCGCTATAAAGCCCCATACTATCCCGAAAAAGAAATTCACTTTTTTGCTGAAAAGTCTCAGCAAGCCATATTTACCTGCACCTCTTTCGAGAAGGTATTTGCCAAAGCCCGCCAAGGTGCGATTATTTATTGTGACCCGCCTTATGCTCCAATTAGTAAAACGGCTATGTTCAATAGTTACGCAAAGGGAGGCTTTACTTTAGATAACCAAATAAAGCTAGCTGATTTAGCAAAACGAGCAAGTGAAACACGAAACATACCGGTTTTAGTCAGTAATCATGATACCGAATTTACAAGAGACATATATCAAGGTGCAGATATTACAAAGCTGCAAGTTAGTCGCTTTATTAGTCAAAATGGCAACAAAAGGCTAAAAGTAGCAGAGTTATTGGCTTTATATTCTAAAAAATAGCAGCAAGCTGTAACTGACGTACTAATGGTGATGCGCTTTATCTGAAGAATCTGCAGCACGGGAAAGCAACTCTAATAAATCTATAAAGTGAAATTGATAAGAGCTGGAATGGCCGGTGAACCAAGATGTCCAACTGATACTTTGAGACTCTTTTGCAGCACAACGATTTATAGGATGGCTCAGAGGCAAAGAATGCTGAAAAGCAACATTTTCTGGGCAATCTGCAAAATTGTGTTGTTGGTAACTTGATAGGTTTAAAAAACCAAACAATGCAATTACCATTACGCCAATGAAAGCGGTACTTCCGATAGTAGATGAAAATCTTAGCTTCTTTGTCATAATCTTATCTGCACTGAAACAATTTGTTGCATTATACTACTGCACAAAAAACCATCACACTCCATTTACCTTAGCTACTAGTTAATTCGTCGTACCATTTATATAAGATATAAAAAAGGCGCTTAATAGCGCCTTTAAAGAAACAAAATTAATTATTACTGATTAAAGATCAAATGACTTACTCAAAGAGAAGTACATAGCTTCGTCGTCATCAAGGTCTGCACCACTTACAATAACCCCAACACCTACATCAAAGCCGCCGATTTCTGTGCCATACGCTAGTTCAAAGTACTCACCGTCAAAGTCCTTGCCCCAAGAACCGATAGTGCCTGAGAAACTGCCAAATTCTAAGCTTAATCCAATAAAGCTATAATCCGCTTCAGGGTCACCTTCAACCACCATATCATCTTCATCAAAATAGTCATCTGAACCATCCCAAGTACCCACACTATATTCAAAACTGAACATTTCGTAGCCAGCACTTAGATTAATTTCATTATAGGCACTATCAAAATCACCAGTATATTGATAACTAGTGAAACCTGCACCAAGGGCAATACCACTGTCAAGCTCAAAGCCATATCCAGCATAAAAATCAACTTCTAGACCATCTGCTACATCAGCAGCCCAAGTCCCTACATAAAAACCGCCATTTTCATAATCTAAACCAGCACTAGTTGAACCCGCATCCGTTTGTTGAATTCCGCGGAAATGATACTCAGATACATATCCTATATTGGCACTCAAGCTACCTTCCGCTGAGGCCAATTGGCTAAAGCTTGATGCTGCTAGTAATGTGGCAGTGATTGCAGTTAATTTAAAAGTTTTCATGTATTGTGTTACTCCGATTATTATTAAAATTTTACTGTTTTTTTATCATATTATTTTTATTATTTGCCTACTGAAAGCAAATCCAATGCCTATAAAAAAACGTACAATGATTGTACTTGGGAAACAATCTATCCATTTGTTTTAATTAAATATTTTTTAACAACACGTGAAATTAATTAACTCAATTAATTTCTTTTTAATATGAATTTGTGCACCAAAAAATAATTTACGAACCATTTTGGTGCAAAACTACGGACTTTCATCCCTATTCAGGTTTAGATAAAATATTGAATCACTTACATACGAGACAATCATGAATAAACATCCTTACCTCATTGCCCCATCTATCTTATCTGCAGATTTCACTCGGCTAGGCGAGGAGGTTGACAACGTTTTAGCCGCAGGTGCTGATGTAGTGCATTTTGACGTGATGGACAATCACTATGTACCCAACTTAACTATTGGACCTTTGGTGTGTGAAGCATTAAGAAAAAAAGGGCTAACCGCCGATATTGACGTGCACCTTATGGTGCAACCAGTAGATGATATGATAAAGCAGTTTGCTGATGCTGGAGCCAGTTACATTAGCTTTCACCCAGAAGCTTCGCAGCATATAGACCGAAGTTTGCAATTAATTATCGACAATGGCTGTAAACCAGGATTAGTGTTTAACCCTGCGACACCTTTAACACACCTTGATCATGTTATGCATAAGCTACATCACATATTATTAATGTCGGTAAATCCTGGCTTTGGTGGCCAAAGTTTCATTCCAGAATCTCTTGATAAACTGCGCAAAACTAGAAATTTAATAGATAGTTCTGGCTATGATATACGATTAGAAATTGACGGGGGCGTAAAAATCGATAATATTCGCGCCATTGCAGAAGCTGGTGCTGATATGTTTGTAGCAGGGTCAGCGATTTTCGGTCAAGCAGATTACCGAGATGTAATCAATAAAATGCGAGCGGAGCTTGCTTTAGCTAACTAAAAAAGCTCCCGTAACCAAACAATTAAAAAATTAAAGATAATAGAAGCATATATGACTAAACCAATTGTACTCAGTGGCTGCCAGCCTTCAGGTCAACTTACCATAGGAAACTATATAGGCGCTCTACGTCAATGGGTGAACATGCAAGATGACCATGACTGCCTTTATATGCTTGTTGATTTACATGCCATTACTGTCAGGCAAGACCCTAAAGCACTTCATCAAGCATGTTTAGATGGGCTGGCCTTGTATGTGGCTTGCGGCATCAGCCCTCAAAAAAGCACGATTTTTATGCAGTCTCATGTGCCTGAACATACTCAGTTGGGCTGGATAATGAACTGTTATGCGCAAATGGGTGAGTTGAATCGTATGACACAATTCAAAGACAAGTCAGCCAAAAACGTTTCTAATATCAACTCTGGCTTATATACATACCCTGCGTTAATGGCAGCAGATATATTATTGTATCAAGCCAATCAAGTTCCGGTGGGCGATGATCAAAAACAACACTTAGAATTAACCCGAGATATTGCGACACGCTTTAATAATTTATATGGCGATACCTTTACAGTACCTGAACCTTTCATTCCTGAGTTTGGCGCTAGGGTAATGAGCTTACAAGACCCAACTAAAAAGATGTCAAAGTCTGATGACAATGTAAATAATTTTGTTGGTCTATTGGAAGATCCTAAAAAGATCGCCAAAAAGATAAAACGAGCAGTCACTGACTCTGACGAACAGGCACGCATTTACTTTGATATAAAAGAAAAGCCCGGTGTATCTAATCTCTTAACTCTATTATCTTGTGCAACAAATCAGTCTGTAGATAGTTTAGTACCTGAATATGAAGGCAAAATGTATGGGCACCTTAAAACAGATGTTGCTGATGCCGTTGTGGCACTACTTGAACCCATTCAAGAAAAGTTTCATGCACTACGGGAAGACCAAGCTGAACTAGATAAAATTATGAAAAGTGGGGCTGAAAAAGCAAGTGAGCGCGCCTCTAAGACTCTTGAAAAAGTCTACGATGCAGTAGGGTTTATCAAACGTCCTTAATTTTTTATGCTTTTATTAATTGATAATTATGACTCTTTTACCCACAATTTGGCCCGCTATTTTGTAGAGTTGGGGCAAGATGTAAACATAGTGCGTAATGACCAGGTTAGCTGCGACGATATTGCAGCATTAACCCCTCAATATTTGGTATTTTCGCCCGGTCCATGTACACCAAATGAAGCAGGTATTACACTTGAGGCAATTCGTCATTTTGCTGGAAAAATACCAATATTAGGGGTCTGTTTAGGACACCAAGCCATTGGCCAAGTTTTTGGTGCTAGGGTAATCAATGCAAATAAAGTAATACATGGTAAGACTGACCAAGTATTCCACAGCTCTTCGATTTTATTTAAAGGTATTAAAAGCCCTTTTAGGGCAACACGTTACCATTCACTTTTACTTCAAGCCCAAACTATACCAAAAGAATTTAAGGTCACGGCATGGTGTGGTGATGAGCAATTCCACCCAGAACTCAAAACTAATGTAAAAGTTGCAGGAGAGGTAATGGCTATTGAGCACAAAAGTTTGCCCATTTTTGGAGTGCAGTTTCATCCAGAGTCGCTATTGACTGAATATGGACATGAGTTACTTAATAATTTCTTAAAATGCACTTAATAAAAAAATTAGTTAAAGTAAACCTAAGCGAATTCCGTTAAAGACTTATGGATAAATACTGTTAATAATGGTGTTAGCTCTGTCTCTGTGTAAAATCACGTTAGAGACTAAAATAGCTGACAAATAAATTGACGCGGTAACATTCATTCAGCCTTAAACGATAAAACTAACAACGAATAAGAAACCTTACATTAAATGAGCCAACCCTTACCCATCGACCAACTAATTAAGATCCGCTTTGATGATTTGTTTTTAGATTTAAAACAAGCACAACAAAATTTAATGCAAGATGGAAAACCTAAATTAAGTAAAATTGAAATCGCTCAAAGTAAAACAGCACGGTCACTGCTGCGGGTTGAAAAGCAAGCGATTCAAGAAAAAGACTTAAATATCAAATCAGAGTTATCCTTCATAAATTCAATATCTGACCAAGTAAATAGTGAAATACAAACGCAATTAGCCGCAAGTCTGATTGATGTAGATTTTTTATATAACAAAGTATTGGGGTTAGATAGCGCTACGCCACAGTTATTAGATGCAACAAGTTTAAAAGCCGCCACAATTTCATCAATCGAGCCTTTAGCAGCCAACGTACCATGGTTTTATAATGATTTGTTAAAAATGATTAACCAACCTAAATACAGAAGAACAGACAGCAAAGGTAAGCTAGTCGTGGTTGATAATATGAGAGCGGCATTAGGCTTTTTTGGCATAGAAAACCTGACCACAGTCGTCACTTGCTTAGCTTTTAGGCGCGTATTGCCGCAAATAACAGACCCCTACCCCACTATAAAAACGAGGATATGGGAAGAGGCCTTAGCAAGCGCCTTAGCTTCTAAAAAAATAGCACGCGCTGCCGGCCTAAATCACAACCATGCTTTTTGTCTTGGCATGTTTAGGCAGCTTGGCAAAATAGTGATTACTAAACTGTATTTTAGAATATTTGATAGTGTGCAAATACAAGCTTTAAAAGAAACAGAAGCTGCTCGTAAACATGATGAGCATTTAGCCCTATTAAAACTCACTCCTTCAGGTCACTTTCTTAACCACTTAAACTCAGAGTATGCTCTAAAAACAAGCACCCAACTTATACAAAAAATGGATTTAAAGAGGGTATTTATTGGCAATGCCATGCAAGAGTTAGTGGAAAACAAATGTGCTGCGGACATTTCGGCTTTAGCAAAGGCGGTAGAACAAGGTCATGGATACGCACAATATAGAATATTAAAAAGCTACAAATTAATTGATTTACAACAATCGAAAGACTTTGTAAGAAGCCTAAATATGCCTAAAGGATACCTTGAAATACTGAAGAATACCGACCTTCGAACCTTGGACCTTACATTTGGTGCAGAATAATTTTTACGCATATTAATGCAAAATCACTAATTTGTACCTCCACAATTAAGGCGCTGTAATAATAGTAACGACTCTACCCAGAAGAATTTTAATCCCCGAAATATAAATTAATAGTTATTCACTATTCATGAAAAACTAATAAAACCCCTTTAAAAATGCCGTGTTGCGTAAAATTTGATTGCAGACAGAGAGGGATTGTTCTGACATAATATTTTCCTTTTTTGGACAAAGTCATCACGAATATCATTTCTGTGAGACCAATATATTAAGGCAATAGTATGAATGTAACCCGCGATTTATTTGACGAAGTAATGGTCCCTAATTACAACCCCGCAGCCGTTATACCGGTTAAAGGACTAGGCTCTCGACTATGGGATCAAGCGGGCACTGAGTTCATTGACTTTGCAGGGGGTATTGCCGTCAATGTATTAGGTCACTGTCATCCAGAATTAGTTAAAACACTCCAAGAGCAAAGTGAAAAAGTATGGCATTTGAGTAATGTGCTAACTAATGAGCCAGTGCTTAGGCTAGCCAAAAAACTTACCCAAGCCACATTTGCAGAAAAAGTTTATTTTGCCAACTCAGGGGCAGAAGCAAATGAAGCTGCACTTAAACTAGCACGTCGCTATGCTGTTGATAAATTTGGAGCTGAAAAAAATCAAATCATTGCTTTTAACCAAGGCTTCCACGGGCGTACTTTCTTTACAGTTACAGTAGGCGGACAAGCTGCTTACTCTGATGGCTTTGGCCCTAAACCAAGTGCCATAGACCATATTGATTACAATGACCTAAGTGCGCTTGAAACATTAATTTCAGATAAAACTTGTGCTGTGATGATGGAGCCCATTCAAGGGGAAGGTGGCGTTGTAAGCCCTGAGACTGAATTTGTAAAAGGCGTTAGAGCACTTTGCGATAAACACAACGCACTACTCATTTTTGATGAAGTTCAATCAGGTATGGGCCGTACCGGTGACTTATATGCCTATTTGGGCCTAGATGTCACACCTGACATTTTAACCACGGCAAAATCATTAGGGGGCGGCTTCCCTATCGCAGCCATGTTAACTACTTCAGAGATAGCTAAACACCTTAAGGTTGGAACTCACGGCAGCACCTATGGTGGTAATCCATTAGGCTGTGCCGTTGCAGAAAAAGTGCTAGACATAGTAAATACTCCAGAAGTACTAGACGGTGTTAAGCACAAAGAAGGGCTATTTCGCACTGGGTTAGAAAAAATAAATACTCAATATCAATGCTTTAGTGAGATAAGAGGAAAAGGTTTATTACTAGGTGCGGTACTAAATGAGCAATATGCAGGTCGCTCTAGAGACTTTTTAGTCGCCGCTGCTGCTGAAAACTTAATGTGTTTAGTGGCAGGAGCCAATGTCGTAAGATTTGCACCTTCCTTAGTTATTTCGGATGAAGATATTATTGAAGGTTTATCTCGTTTTGAACGTGCAGTAGCAAAAACAGTCGCGAGCTAAAATAACTACAAGGAAGAAAGTATGAAAGTTATTCGCCCCATAAAAAAGAGCGACTACTCATCTTTACATGCCATAGCTCAAGAATCAGGTGTGGGTTTTACGTCCTTACCGGTGAATGAAGCATTATTGAATAGTAAAATAGATAAATCACTTGAGTCATTTAATAAATCAGTGACTCAGCCAGGTGATGAAAGCTATTTATTTGTAATGCAAGATACTCAAACTAAAGAAGTAGTCGGTACCAGCGGCATCGCCTCCAGTGTCGGTTTAGATGATGCATTTTACCATTATCATTTAAGCAAAGTGGTGCACGCCTCTCGGGAGTTAAACATTTACAACACAGTAGATATTTTAACTCTTTGCAACGATTACACGGGGGTATCTGAAATTTGCACCCTATTTTTGCGGCAAAACGCCCGTGAAAACTTAAACGGGCGATTACTATCAAAATTTAGGTTTTTGTTCATGATGGAACATAAACAAAGATTTGCTGACACCATAATCGCAGAGATGCGAGGTATAAATGACGACACTGGTCAGTCGCCCTTTTGGCAGTGGCTAGAAGAGCATTTCTTCTCGATGGACTTCCCAACAGTAGACTACCTCACAGGTATTGGGCAGAAACAGTTTATTGCTGAATTAATGCCCAAGTATCCTATTTACGTGAGCTTACTCAGTAAACAAGCTCAAGCCGTCATCGGACAAGTGCACGAGAAGACCAAACCAGCTTTACAATTACTGGAGCAAGAAGGGTTTAGCTCTAGAGGGTATGTAGATATTTTTGATGCCGGCCCTACGGTTGAAGCCAACCTAAAACATATTAGAACAGCACAAACTAGTCGAAAAATGCCTGTTAAGATTCAAGCACTACTACCTGAGTCAGAGCGAAAGTTTTTCGCTATTAATACGCAGATTAAAGACTTTAGAGGTATCTGTACCAGCCTTGAAGTCGACAAACAATCAAACTACGCAATTATAAGTCAGCAATCAGCTGACGCATTGGGCATAAAAGATGGTGATGAAATTCGCTTTGCCCCTACTCACTTCAGGACATAATCATGACTACTCATTTCATTGATGGGGTCTGGCACTTAGGTGACGGACATAATATTCAATCTATCGATCCTGCAAAAAAGCAAACTATCTGGCAGGCTAAGTCCGCTGATACGAGTCAAGTTGATGCTGCAATAAAAGCAGCTCGCTTGGCTTTTATTCCATGGAGCAATACCCCCCTTGAAACTCGCTTAGCCTATGTAAAAAAGTTTGCGGCACTATTAGCTGATAATAAGTCCGCTCTCGCCCTTTCTATTGCTCAAGAAACGGGCAAACCTTTATGGGAAACAGCAACAGAAGTTGCTGCTATGATTGGGAAAATCGGCTTATCAGAAAAGGCCTACCATGACAGAACCGGCACAGTAGAAAACTCAATGCCTTTAGGCAAAGCGTTTATTCGCCATAAACCCCATGGTGTGGTAGCGGTTTTTGGCCCTTACAATTTCCCGGGGCACCTGCCAAATGGACATATTGTCCCGGCATTACTCGCTGGCAACACCATAGTATTTAAGCCTTCTGATTTAACCCCTTTAGTAGCTGAAAAAACTATCCAGTTATGGGAACAAGCCGGATTACCTGCTGGCGTTTTGAATATGGTTCAAGGGGAAGTTGAAACCGGCAAAGCCCTAGCATCTCATACAGGTTTAGATGGACTGTTTTTCACCGGTAGTTCTCGTACTGGTAAAATATTACATGAACAATTTGCAGGACACCCAGGCAAAATATTAGCCTTAGAAATGGGCGGCAACAACCCCTTAATCGTCAAAGACGTAGCTGATATCAATGCAGCCGTTCACGATATTATTCAGTCTGCTTTTGTAACATCTGGGCAGCGCTGCACCTGTGCACGACGTTTATTTATCGAGCAGGGGCCAGCTGGGGATAAACTTTTACAAAAGCTTACCAAAGCAACTGAGAATATTAAAGTGGGTGATTACGACGCTGATGAACAGCCGTTTATGGGCGCTATGATTTCAAAGCAAGCAGCGAACCTAATGGTTAATGCGCAACAACAACTTACCGAGTTAGGTGCGAGGTCACTAGTACCATTAGTCCATCAAGACAAAGAGTCTGGTTTTGTTACACCTGGCATTATTGATGTCACTGACATCATCTCTACTCTACCAGATGAAGAGCATTTTGGGCCTCTACTAAAAGTAATACGCTATGACACGTTCGATAATGCTATTACAGAAGCCAACAATACTAGTTTTGGTTTATCGGCAGGCTTATTAGCAGATAATAAAGATGACTATCAGTATTTTTACCAGCGTATTCGCGCCGGTATTGTTAATTGGAATAGACCTATAACTGGAGCGAGCGGAGCAGCTCCATTTGGAGGGATCGGCGATAGCGGTAACCATAGAGCAAGCGCCTATTATGCGGCTGATTACTGTGCTTACCCGGTTGCCTCAGTTGAACTTGAAAAAGTCAGTTTACCGGGCACACTTAGCCCTGGATTAAGTATTTAGCTTTACCGAAGGAAGGATTTTTATGGCACACGAAATCAATACCCTTTTTGCTAAGTTATGGCAAAGTTATGTAGCAATTACGCCTTCAGCTTTCAAAATTCATACGTTACTTGAAGAATACGAAGCAAAAGAAACACAGCAAGCATCAAGCTTAGTAAATGATCATATTGCACTACGTACATTCAATGCGGATAAGGTTAATTTGAACAAATTAGCCCAGCATTTTTTAGACTTAGGGTATACAGAGCAAGGTCAATACAACTTTGAACAAAAAAAGCTGCGAGCAAAGCACTTTGAGCACCCTGACACTAGGCAACCAAAAGTATTTATAAGTGAATTGCTAATTGAAGAGATGCCTCAACAAGTGCAAAGTATCATTAATAAAATGCTAACTAAGGTTGCTGATGATGCTTGGCAACAAGATGACTTTTTATACTCTGGGAAGCACTGGCAAGTGTCATTACAAGAGTATGAAACCTTAGTTGCTCACTCAGAATATGCTGCCTGGATGTCGGTTTGGGGGTATTGTGCTAATCACTTCACTGTTAGCTTGAACCATATGCACAGTATTCATGAGTTGGCTGCTGTTAATAGTAGATTGAAACAAGCTGGATTTACCTTGAATACCTCTGGTGGCGAAATAAAAGGCGGGCCTGAAGTGTTACTGGCGCAGTCTTCCACCATGGCAGATAAAGTTGAAGTTGAGTTTACAGATGCGAAAAAAGTAGTACCGAGTTGTTTCTACGAGTTTGCTCAACGGTATCCAATGAGCAATGGTGAGTTATATCAAGGTTTTGTCGCTGCGTCGGCTGACAAAATATTTGAAAGTACAAACTCCAAATAGTCCGTCAGCAAAATATAGTCCAGCTAAACTCGGTTAAACCGTAAATGATGCACCACAACCGCAGGTTGTGGTTGCATTAGGATTATTGACTAAGAACCTAGAGCCTTCTAACCCTTCGGTGTAATCCACCTCTCCGCCTACTAAGTATTGCAGGCTCATTGGATCAACCACTAATGTCACTTCATTTTTATCAATAGTTGTATCGCCATCATTGACCTTTTCATCAAAAGTAAAGCCATACTGAAAGCCAGAACACCCACCACCTGTAACGTATACACGTAATTTAAGGTTTGGATTCTCTTCTTCCTCCACTAAGTTTTTTACTTTTTTAGCAGCAGCATCTGAAAATTCAATAGGTAAAGCGGTTTGCACAGTCATAACAAAAATCTCAATTAAACAATAAGGACACACTATGTAGTATAGATTATCCAGTACCTGACTAAAATGGTCAACTATTCCCGCGTAGATAACCAATCGAATGTGGTGGTTAACTCACCTTTTTTACGTTTAAACTGATAAATAGCTGCATGTACTGTGACTTTTTCAGGTTGAAACCCGGTGGGAAGCGTTACTTCTCCATTAAGTAATTGAAAGTATTTAAAGCTAAAACGCAAAGCCTGTTGCTCCGGTAAGAACTGTTTAAGGGGGTATTCTTTTGGTTGGCCGTTTTCACTACCAACTAGTGATATATTTAAGGTACCTTTAAGAGTATTTTTTGTTTTTTCATGTTGTACCAGTGCCAACTCAAAACGGTAGGAGTTTTCACTTAATGTAGGCTCGGCATAAAAACCCTCAATAGAGAACCCTTCTTCTTTAAGCTCTGGAGCCATGACTTGTTGATAAAATTCCAATGTGGATTTTAACTTTTTCTCTCGATCTAATATTGTTTCGATTTCACTTTTATGGCGCATCTGCGCCAATTTGGCGATCTCGAGTTCCACGCCCAACACATTTAAGTCTTTGGTTAATTTTAAGTTTTCAGTAGTTAGGTTTTGAATACTCTGCTCATGAATAGAAATAAGAGATGCTTGTCTGCTTTGGTTAGCCCCTCCTAATTTAAAGCCGAGATACAAAGCTACACTAATGATTACAACCAAAAAAGCGTATACCCGAAACGCCCCAAACTGTTTTTTATACTCTGCTAGAGTCAAGATATTCTCTCGAAGGTTGTAAAGTCACCATAATTGCATACTAACACTCTGGAAATTAGTTTTAAATACAATAGCTTGTGATAAGCTGTAGAGAACTAAACAATTAAAATACTTTCTTTTTGTTTATGAACCTTAACGCCTTTAGAAAAGAACTCGCCAAACCCAATACTTCTATTCAATTGTGTCTTATAGGCATTATAGGGGGCGTGTGCGCGGCGTCTCTAATTATACTATTTCGATTAACTGTAGATTGGTTACAAACCAAATTTTTAGTAGAAACCAATCAATATGGTGAATTAGACCCAATTATCCGGCTTGTATTACCAATAATGGGTGCACTATGCATTATTTTCATTGCCTATCTAACAGGCTTTAAACATTACCGTATGGGTATCCCATTTGTTATTCACAGAATTAAACATTTTTTTGGGCGTATCCCTTTTCGTACCACGGTCAATCAATTCTTAGGTGGGGCCGTTGCCTTAGCTAGTGGTTTTTCTGTTGGTCGAGAAGGTCCTTCCGTGCACCTTGGGGCTTTCGGGAGTAGTTTTTTTGGGCAATGGTTAAAATTACCAAATAACAGTATTAGAATTTTATCTGGGTGTGGCATTGCTGCGGGTATTTCAGCGTCTTTCAATACCCCTTTTGCTGCCGTTATTTTTGTAATGGAAGTAGTACTCAGAGAGTACAGGATCCACATATTTATACCCGTTATGCTCGCAGCGGCCTGTGGCAGTGTCATGACCAGAGCGGTATTTGGCGAAGCACAAGAACTATCGTTTATACAATTTCATGATTTCAGCCAATGGGTATACCTGTACTTAATTATTTTTGGCATTGTGCTTGGCTTTGTGGCCTCATTATTTAATAACTTTCTAATGTTCGTAATGCAGCGTTCGAATCGTCTAAATATGGTTTATCGACTTATTATAGCCGGTGTAATCACTGGGATAATAGGGGTTATCTTACCCGACTCTCTAGGCGCACATTTTCACTCTGCCCATGAATTTATTGCTGAAAATGACAGTATGAAAATATTAATTGCAGTCTTATGTGCAAAATTTTTTCTAACAGTCATTGCTATAGGGCTAGGGATCCCAGGTGGAGTAATGGGGCCTGTATTTGTAATTGGTATGATAAGCGGTGCAATACTCGCCGCTCCGCTTGGTTTATTTGTCGAGAATTCAAACGAGTTACAGGGAAGCTTTTCTTTACTTGGAATGGCAGGATTAATGGCCGCTGTGGTACATGCTCCTTTAGCTGCATTGTCAGCAGTAATGGAGTTATCGTATAGTCCACAATTGATATTACCCGCAATCCTAGTGATTGTGCCAGCTTACGTTACCTCCACACAGTTTTTAGGTAACAGCTCTATTTTTATCCGCCAATTGGAGTTTCAAAAACTTCCATACACCTTATCTTCTGTTTTAGGGGAATTGCAAAAAACGGGGGTGTTGTCAGTTATGGAAGATAACTATAAGCTGGTCGTGGAACAAAATGATAACTTAGTGAATTTATTAGATTCATCTGTAAATACCACTGTGGTGCGCAAATCCAACCTTGAAGATGCGATTCAGTATTCACTTGTAGGTTATGATCAAGAACCAGATTGTGACACTAGACGTATTACCTTTACTGAAATGAAAGGCGTAAAATCTCAAGCGACCTTAGCCGAAGTATATGGAATATTGGCAACTAAACGACAAGGGGCTGTTTACATATATGCAGGCACCCCAAATGACATCATTGGCGTTATCAGTTGGAATAAGTTAAGAGACAATTTACACCAAGCTAGTTTTTAACTGGCCCCTATGCGAGTAAAATATGACAATGCTGTATATAAAAGCCTTCCACCTGTTTTTTATGGTTGCATGGATGGCAGGTATTTTTTATTTACCCAGATTATTTATTTATCATGCTTTAACTAACAATCAGGCTGTAAAAGACCAGTTTAAAGTAATGGAAAGGCGATTATGGTTTTTTATCACACCTTTTGCCATTTTAACCTTAGTATTAGGTATATGGTTGATAACACTATACGGTGCCCAATGGTTTGCAGCCGCACATTGGTTGCATATAAAATTAGCATTAGTGTCAGTCCTTTACGTTTATCATATTTATCTATTTTTTATAATGAGGGCATTTGCTAAGGATAAAAATAAGCATTCTGCAAAGTTTTATAGATTTTTAAATGAGTCTCCAGTATTAATAGTTCTCGCAATTATCGGGTTAGCAGTAGTAAAGTATGTGTAATGAGTTGATTCTCTATTCTTAACTAAGTGAAATGATATGGATTTCAATAAAAATAAACTTAAAGAATTGATGGGGCGAGCAGATGATGCTTTCGAAGCATACAAAAACGATACCGCTTCAAAAGAGTACGCTAAAGATTACGAGACAGCTAAAAAAGAATTAGACCTTTACCTTTTTGAAGTTCGATCTTTTTTGTCACCGTCAAATAAAACTCGTTAAGGGCGATTGTTCTAAACATAAATATGATAATGCCGTGACAGCGGTATTTATTCCATTCAATAGAAAATGTTATCATTAGCCAATTAATTCGGTATTTATCTAACCCTAAATTAGCAAGATGCCACTTACAACCCCTCTAAGAGCCAACTTCATGTCAAATAAATTAGCTGACCACTATTCAAGTATTCTCGAAATTTTAGGTGAGGATGTGAATCGTGGTGGCTTAGTAGATACTCCCAAGCGCGCCGCAAAGGCCATGCAATTTCTTACCGATGGTTATGAAAAAAACTTAGAAGATGTCGTCAATGGCGCTGTTTTTGAAGCCGATAGCGATGAAATGGTGATAGTACAAGATATTGAATTTTATTCATTATGTGAGCACCATGTGCTTCCATTTATCGGCCGTTGTCATATTGCCTACTTACCTCAAGGTAAAGTGTTAGGTTTATCAAAATTCGCTCGAATCGTTGATATGTTTTCAAGAAGGCTTCAAATTCAAGAAGGGCTAACCAAACAAATTGCAGATGCCGTTCAAGAAATAACAGGGGCTACCGGCGTTGGCGTAATTATGGAAGGAAAACATATGTGCATGATGATGCGAGGTGTACAAAAACAAAATTCTTCGATGATAACATCAGTCATGCTCGGTTCAATGCGTTCATCAGACGCTACACGAAATGAGTTCCTTAGACTGATAGGAAAGTAACTTAAAGCGTTCTAATATATTTAACACTAAGTCTAAAGCCATGACTTAATAATTCACATTAAGGAGCCGACACTCCGTTAAAATATAATTAAAAGATAACTTCTCAATTAAACACTAAACAATAATAAATGCACGCTCATACTTTTGGCTGCGTAAGTTTCAAATAAGAGGAAACCAAATGTTAAACAAATTATTCATTCACCTACTCATGCTTCATTGCCTAGTACTTTTTAGTAGTCAGATTGTTGCTAAAACTCAAGAGTACGGCCCAAAAGAGTTTTCAGTTGAAAATAAATGGACTGCCATTGTTGCAGCTTATGAGCCTGAAATAAAAGCGATAGATCATGCATTCAGCAAGCTAGATGATGCCCAAATTACTGAAACTATCACAATTAAAGGCGTTAAATACCAATTGGGTACCTATAAAGGTGAGCCCATTGTTATTTTTACCACTGGCATTAGCGTTCCCAATGCCGCAATGACAATGCAAATGGCTCTAGATTATTTTCCTATTGATAGAGTAGTGATGATGGGTATAGCCGGGGCTATTAACCCAGAATTTCAACCTGGGGATATAGCCATACCTGAACGCTGGTATTTTCATGATGAATCTGTGTACGTAAATCCCGATAAAAAAGAAGCAGGTGAATTCATACTACCTGACTACTATGAAGCAGCTCTCGGCCGCTATAAAGCAAGAGAACTAAACGACCCCCACGCGCCAAAATATGAAAACTATGGCTTTATTCATCCAGAAGAAATGGCTGTTGTGAAAGAGGGCTGGGATGAGCCAAGACAAATGCCGTATTTTACAGCAACACCAGAGTTGATTGAATTAACTAAAAAAGCAGTTGCGGCCGTTAGCCCAATAAAAATGCCATCTGGTCATCCTATTCAAATAAAAGTTGGGGGCAATGGTGTAACAGGGTCTGTATTTCTAGATAACGCAGACTATCGCCAGTGGCTACAAAGAGTTTATACCGCTCAGGTGTCTGAAATGGAATCTGCCGCTGTTGGCCAAGTATGCTTCATCAACGATGTAGACTGGGTCATTATCCGTTCAATCAGTGATTTAGCCGGTGGCCAACAAGGTAAAAATGTTGAAAATGTATTTGATGGTATTGCATCAGGTACAGGAACAAAGTTAATGATTGGGTTGTTAGACCAAATTGTGAACTTATAATAAATCACACAAATATTTTGCAACACTTACTTTTAAAGGTTGCTGTTATAGCAAGCCGCTGTCAATTACCATAGACGTAGCTAATTCAGGGAATAAAGTATGCGTCTATCGGTAACTCAAGTAAAAAAACAATATGTAGAAATTTTAGCGGTAGACGACCTATCATTTGAGGTTCATTCAAGGGAAATTTTTGCATTACTCGGCCCAAATGGTGCAGGTAAATCCTCCACCATTAGAATGTTAATTGGCTTAACGTACCCTGATACCGGAAACATTCAGTTTTTCGATGACCAAAATAAAACCATTACCTTAACTAGTGAATTATTCGGTTACTTACCTGAAGAGCGGGGCTTGTATCAAGAAAGTTCAATCATAGATACCCTAATCTATATGGGCCAATTAAAGGGCATGAGTAAATCTGAAGCACATAGCCAAGCCGAGAAATGGTTAACAGTTTTTGATTTAAATGAGCGAAAAAAAGACCAACTCAAATCTTTATCGAAAGGTAATCAACAAAAAGTACAACTCATCAGTGCCATTATCCATCAGCCCAAAATTGTATTTTTAGATGAGCCCTTCTCTGGTTTAGATCCCATCAACCAAGAAAAGGTAATTCAGTTTCTACAAACTCTTAAACAACAAGGCACCACTATCATTCTCAGTGCCCATCAAATGTCTCTAGTTGAAAAGCTAGCCGATAGATTTTTACTAATGAACCATGGTAAAGCCGCTTTATACGGAGAAATGCAAGAAATTAGAGAGTCCGCTAAGTTAGGAAATAGCTTAATCGTGCAATTCAGCGATCCAGTTACATTAAGTGATTTCCCTTTAAGTGAACAATTGATAAAAACAAGCAGTCTAGATAACAACAGCATCAAGTTTACCCTATCTCATGCTTGCCCTGTCCCACAGTTTTTACAAACTATGCTCACATCCCACCAAATAGAAGGCTTACAAATTCACCAGCCCAGCCTGCATGACATTTATATAAATAGCATTCAAGGAACTCACAATGGATAAGATATTGCTAGTTGCCCGGTGGGAATTTATGCGTAACTTTAAATGGAAGCAAGACATCATTAGCTATCTAGTTATGTTAACCATTTATGGGGCCATATTTGCGGTGCAAGTATGGGATAAAAATAGCACTCAGAAAGTCGTTAATCTTGCGGTTATTGGAGAGATAAATACTGAACTCGATAACAAGTTTTCCTTATCCACATTAACTTCCACACTCACAACAGAACAGCTCTTAGATGAAATAGAAAACACTCACCTAGATGGGGTGCTAAAGGTAGAAAAAAGTGACGTCTACACTCTGTATGTTGCTCAACAAAGCAGTTGGCAAGAAGAACTCAAAAAAAATCTTACCGATGCTCAAAAGTCGATATTGTTACAAGAGATGGGCGTCAGCAACGAACAACTAAAGAAACTTGAAAATCCAATTACATTAAACCTTATAAACCAAGCAGAAAAAATAGTAGGTGGTAACGTCAAAACCCTCGCAATACTCGCCTCTGTGCTCAGTGCCATGGCAGTATTTAGTAGCTTTGGGCTATGCTTCACTTCAGTCACTCAAGAAAAACAACACCGTATTACCGAGCAATTACTAACCTGCATCAACCACCAACAGTGGGTAGACGGTAAAGCCCTAGGTTTATGTTTATCTAGTTTTAAAAGCCTTATCACCACCAGCTTGATGATATTAATTGTATTTTCAGGTATTTCTGTGTTTTCAGATGGCGGACAAGATCTCAATGTATCCGCTGCGGTCCTATCCCAAATAATTCTATTTTGTGTACTAGGCGTATTGTTTTGGAATTACGTATTTGTGGGTTTTGCAGCCACTATAGATGACCCGAATCATTCAGGGAAAACAGGCCTAATGATGTTACCTATGGTGCCCGTGATGCTAGTATTCATTGTTATGGGCGAGCCCAATGGCCAAGTAGCCAAAGTACTATCATTACTCCCGCTTACGTCAATAAGCTTTATGCCAATGCGTATTGCTTCTATGAGTGTACCAATATGGCATATCGCACTGTCGCTAGTATTTTTAGTGATAGGTATTTATTATGTTCGCCTTTTTGCTACACGTGTTTTTCGGGCCAATATTACCCTATTTGGTAAAGAGCCTGGATGGGCTGAAATCTGGCGTAGCATGCTAAAAAAGACTTAAAGCTCTAGCCGAGCGTTTTTTACTTCAGAATCAAAAAAGCTGAGTAATAACTCAGCTTTTTTTAATCAGTAATTTAGAAAAATAACAACTAGCGCTCTACAACCGCATTATGATAAACGTGCTGAACGTCGTCGCAGTCCTCTAACATATCCATAAATTTATCAAAATTTGCGACATCGTCACCGCTTACTGCTGATTCAGTTTGTGGGATAAAGGTAATTTCTTCTGCTTCAAATTTAAGCTCAGGATCGTTATCCATTAAGGCTTTTCGAGTATTATTGTATTCCGTATGAGGGGCATATACGGTTATAACACCGTCTTCCCCTTCCACTTCAGTCACATCAACGTCAGCTTCCATTAATACTTCAAGCACAGCATCTTCATCATCGCCATTAAAGGCGAAAACAGCTTGATGATCGAACATATGTCCTACTGTACCTTCAACACCTAATTTTGAACCTGTTTTAGTAAAGCAGTTACGCACATCTGTAATGGTTCTATTGTTGTTATCAGTTAAGCAATCAACGATAACCATGCAACCACCAGGGCCAAAGCCTTCGTAACGTGCAGGTACATAATCTTCACCCGCGCCGCCAGCAGCTTTATCAATTGCTTTATCAATTACATGGCTTGGTACCTGATCTTTCTTAGCTTTCTCTATTAATCGACGTAACGATAAGTTTGCCTGTGGATCGGTTCCACCATTTTTAGCAACCACATAAATTTCTTTACCGTATTTAGAATATACCTTGGTTTTTGCTCCAGCGGTTTTTGCCATGGAGACCTTACGAACTTCGAACTTTCTTCCCATTAAATTATTCTCTTTTTAATAACGAGCCCATTGCTCGAACCAACTCAAACTAGCTTTAGTATCTTGATTTTACCGATATTCTAGACAGAGTACAAAAGCAATCCTCCCTTTGGAGCATACTTGCAATTAGTCCCTATGGAATATGCTGTAAGGCCAAATAATCGTGAGATTGCATTTCTTTTAAGCGACTTAAGCAGCGTCTAAATTCAAAGTTTAATTGCCCTTCAGAGTAGAGTGACTCTAAAGGAACTTCTGCAGAAATAATTAACTTGACGTTGCGTTCATAGAACTCATCAACCATAGCGATGAAGCGCCTAGCAATATCATCAGTGGCCTGTCCCATTTGTTCTACATTGGCGAGTAAAACTGTGTGATAAAATCGGCTTATCTCCATATAGTCTGTTTGACTTCTTGGGCCATCACACACAGCTCTAAACTCAAACATCACCACACCATCAGCATAGTTAATAGCTGAGATCAGCCTGCCTACTATTTCGATGGATTGGTTTTCTGTGCCTTCTTCTGGTGCTAACTCTTTAAAATAGCGATGTAAGTTTTCATTCGCTTTGTCATCTAAAGGGTGATGAAATATTTCAGCTTGTTGTAGGGTTCTCAGGCGGTAATCTACGCCACTATCAACATTTACTATGCGGGTATTTTGATTAATTAACTCAATGGCGGGTAAAAACCTAGCGCGCTGTAAACCGTTTTTATAAAGCTCATCTGGCACTATGTTAGAGGTTGCCACTAAGACAATGCCATGGCCGAATAGAGCTTCCATCAAGGTACCCAAAATCATTGCATCTGTTATATCGGACACAAAAAACTCATCAAAACAAATAACTTTGGTTTCAGCTGCAAATTTTTTAGCGATTATTTTTAAAGGATCTGACTGGCCATCTAAAGCACGCATTTCCTGATGAACCCTGTGCATAAAACGGTGAAAATGAATACGCATTTTTCTTTTAAAAGGTAGACATTCATAGAAGGTATCCACCAAATACGTTTTACCTCGCCCTACTCCTCCCCAAAAATAAATACCTTGTATCGAAGGTTTGGTCATTCCCTTTCCAAAACGATTTTGTAATTTAATACGCCAAGTACGCTTCTGTTCAGGGTGCGTAAGCTCTTCAAAGAGACGTTGTAATTCTTTTACCGCGTTTTCTTGCGCTGCATCGTATTGAAAATCTTGCTCTTGAAGATCAAGTTGATATTTTTGCCAAGGTGTCTGTGTGGACATATTTACCCGAGTTTCCTATCGCTATATGCCTATTACAGATGAAACCGTGTATGAATGAATCTTATATTTTCATCATTCATTTACACTTGAATTCAAATAAAAAGACCGCATTGAAATTGCAGAGCGTATAATAACAATATTAAACAAACATTGCTCTTAGGCTCTAGGCATTTCTGCTGTTTGAATGTAAACAACTGAGCCTTTTTGCAATAGTCAATAAATGTAGGAGTTTTTATGGATTGGTTAGTAGGCATTTTGTTATTGGTTGTAGGTATGGTGATAGGCTTTTTTGTTGCAAAATATTTCAATGAGAAGCAGGTTAGCGATAAAAAAGAAGATGAAAAAGAACTCACTATTAAAGAATTAATGACACAGCAAGCTTCACAACATCTTCACCAAACAAAACGTATCTCTGAACAAATCAGTGCTCAAAGTGAGGCGCTGAACAAACAAATTGAAGACTACGAACAACTACTAATCAACCATTCTACGGGGGCTGACGGCAAATCTATTAATTACTTTGGAGAACATGCCACTACCTATTTACGTAATAGCAGCCCAAGCGAAAAAAATAATATTCCAGATGCTGATGTTCAGCCTCTAGACTTTGCATCACAAGGCTCTGGATTATTTTCTGGCAACGAAGCGGTTGCCGAGAAAGAATCGAAGTAATGAACTTTATGTCGAGCTAAATAGTCATTGTATTGTATTTAATTGGAGATGATAGTTAATGAAAAAAGGTATTAATCGTTTTGTATTAAGCGCATGTATTGTGACAATGAGCTTATCTGTAAATATAACCGCAAGCGCTGCGTTGCCGTTTTTTTCTAGTGATAAAAATGAAATACCTAGCCTAGCACCGATGATAGAAGACACTACACCGGCAATAGTTAGTATTTCAGTTGAAGGCACGCAAGTCTCAAGGCAACGAGTGCCAGAAATGTTTAAGCATTTCTTTGGAGGCTCTGATGAACAAGTTCAAGAACGACCGTTCAAAGGCTTGGGCTCAGGGGTCATTATTGATGCCGATGAAGGTTATGTAGTTACCAACAATCATGTGGTTGATAATGCCGATCAAATCACTGTAAAACTTACTGATGGAAGAGAGTTTAAAGCAAAAAAATTAGGCTCAGATCCACAAAGTGATATCGCACTACTTAAGATAGAGCCAGATGACCTAACAGCTGTACCATTAGCCGACTCAGACGAATTAAGAGTCGGGGATTTTGTGGTAGCCATAGGTAACCCATTTGGATTAAACCAAACCGTTACTTCAGGTATCGTCAGTGCACTTGGGCGTTCAGGTCTAAACATAGGTGGTTACGAAAACTTTATTCAAACAGATGCTGCAATCAATCGTGGTAATTCTGGTGGCGCTTTAGTTAGCCTTAGAGGAAAACTGGTTGGTATTAATACCGCTATATTTGGACCAAACGGTGGCAATGTAGGTATCGGCTTTGCCATTCCAAGCAATATGATGAAAAGCTTAGTGGATCAAATTATAGAGTTTGGTGAAGTACGTAGGGGACTATTAGGTATTTTAGGCCAAGACATAGACTCTGGTTTAGCTGAAGCTATGAACCTATCTGCCAGCCAAGGAGCCTTTGTCAGTGAAGTATCACCAGATTCTGCCGCTGAAAAAGGTGGGATACAAGCAGGCGATATCATTACTGAAATCAATGGTAAACCCGTAACTAGCTTCCTTGAGCTTAGAGCCAAAGTTGCCAGTAAAGGAGCTGGGGCAGAGCTAGAGTTGACCCTAATTCGTAAAGGTAAAACTGAAACTGTTGAAGTGGTGTTAGGTGACGCGTCTACCAATTCAGTAGTGGCCAAGGAAATACACCCTGCTCTAGAAGGTGCTACCTTAACCAATGGTGAAACTGAGCAAGGTGATAAAGGTATTGTTATTTCTGAATTAGAAGCCCGCTCTCCTGCTGCAAGTATTGGCCTTAAAAATGGTGATGTCATTATTGGTATTAACCGTAAAAAAGTAGATACGGTAGTACAGCTTCGTGCAGAGTTAGAGGATGCAAAAGGTGTTATTGCTTTAAATGTAAAACGAGGCCTTACCTCTTTATACTTAGTGATTCGCTAATAACCTCAAGATAAAATAGCGGTACAGATTCACCTGTACCGCAATCCAAATTCCCTTCCCCTTGTGCAATATTATTTCATTAAAACCAGCTAAACGGGTTGTAAACAATTGATATAGCTTGGCTATAACTTCAATGTTATTATTGTTCGATACTTGGTGTTATAAGCGTTCAATATTCTCGTGTTAAAATTCATAACCTCTATATTTAAGTCAATCGTCATTGGAGTGATGATCGCTTGTGTCATACTTTTTCTTGTTCCCAATTTACGCCAAGGAACGGGTTTACCTTTGGCAGTATTCTCTGCCGAACCTATTTCAATCAATAAAATGAGCTTTAATAGTGCAGTTAATGCATCTGGCCCTGCTGTGGTTAATATATATAGTCAAAATATCGAAAATGCTGGATACAACCGCCGTCAAGCGGTTGAGCGGACAAGTTTAGGCTCTGGAGTCATCATGACTTCAAACGGTTATGTATTAACTTGTTACCATGTAATTGCTAACGCAAAACTCATTTTAGTGGCATTGCAAGATGGTCGACTTGAAGAAGCACAAATTGTTGGATTTGATGCGGTTACAGATTTAGCTGTGTTAAGTATTCCTGTAGATAACCTGCATGCGATTCCACAAATGGAAGATCCAAAAACATTAGTTGGAGACGTTGTCTTAGCTGTTGGCAACCCATACAACTTAGGACAAACCGTCACCCAAGGTATCGTAAGCCGAATAAGCAATAATGGTTTAAATAACTATTTTGATTACATTCAAACCGACGCTGTGCTTAATGAAGGGAACTCTGGTGGTGCCTTAGTTGATAGTGAAGGCTACCTAATCGGAATAAACAATGCTAATTTTAAAACTAGAATTAGCCGCAACAGAGTAGAATCAGTTGATGGTGTTTCATTTGCGGTTCCATACACTTTGGCAAAAAAAGTTATGGATGAAATAATTTCTACAGGTAAAGTGACCAGAGGTGCCTTAGGCTTTGCAGGAGAGCAGAATAACTTGGGTGACATGGGAATCTTGGTCACAAGTGTATACAGCGGAACTCCAGCGGAAACGGCAGGTTTAGCCGTCAAAGACTTGATAGTATCAGTTGGAGGACGCCCAGCGACTAATATCCGTAAAACCTTAGATTTTATAACAGATACTCCCCCTGGGACCATTTTAGATATCGAAGTAAACAGAGATGGCAAGCTCCTCAATTTAGCCATGCAGGTTGCAGAACTTAAGTAGTCTTGACCATACCTAGCAGTAACTATAAAGAAGTCTATAGCACCTCTTTATAAATACAGGTTAAGTAGTCAGACTGCTCAACAATACTTATCATTTTACCCTTTTAATATTAGCGCCCAAACCATTGAGCTTAGTTTCAATATGTTCGTAACCTCTGTCTAAATGGTAGATTCGGTCTACTATAGTTTGCCCCTCTGCCACTAAGCCTGCGATCACTAGACTTGCTGAAGCCCTTAGATCAGTCGCCATAACCTGTGCACCTTTTAGGGTTGATTGGCCATCACATACTGCACTGTTACCTTGTAATGAAATAACAGCCCCCATTCTTTGTAATTCAGGTACATGCATAAATCTATTTTCAAATATGTTTTCTGTTACCACTCCTGTACCTTCAGCCAAACAGTTAAGGGCTACAAATTGCGCTTGCATGTCGGTTGGAAAACCAGGGTGTGGAGCAGTTTTTATATCAACACTTTTCAATACACCAGATGTCATGTCTAACTCAATCCAATCTTCACCAGTGGTCACTTTTGCGCCTGCTTTAGATAATTTATCTAATACCGCTTCTAGCGTTTTAGGGGCTGCATTAACACAGCGTACCTTGCCCCGAGTGACTGCCGCAGCAATCAGAAAAGTTCCTGTTTCAATACGGTCGGGTAAAACCCAGTAGTTGCAGCCTTGTAAAGTTTCTACACCCTGTATCACAATTTTGTCACTGCCAGCATGAGAAACGTTAGCTCCCATAGCGTTCAAACAATTTGCTAGGTCAACAATTTCTGGCTCTCTAGCAGCATTTTCTAGAATAGTCTCACCCTGTGCTAAACACGCAGCCATCATAAGGTTTTCGGTAGCGCCAACACTCACTACATCCATAAAGATGTGGGCGCCTTTTAACTTTCCATCAACCGAAGCGCGAATATAACCCGCATCAACATCAATCTTTGCGCCCATTTGCTCTAAACCCTGCAAATGCAGGTTTACAGGGCGAGCACCGATTGCACAACCACCAGGCAGAGATACATTGGCCTCACCAAATTTTGCCAATAATGGCCCTAAAACTAAGATAGAGGCACGCATGGTTTTAACGAGTTCATAAGAGGCGTCAAACTGATTTATGGTGCTTGGATCTATCTCTACAGATTGTCCATCACGTCTAGCCGCTTTTGCTCCTAACTCTTCTAAAAGCAACAAGCTGGTATGTATATCTCTAAGTTCTGGCACGTTTTCAAAGATACATGGCGAGTCAGCTAAGATACTCGACATTAAGATAGGAAGGGCAGCATTCTTTGCCCCCGAAATAATGACATCACCTGATAGAGGCGGACACGCCTCAATAATTAATTTATCCATAACACTACTCTAATTGAAATATGCCTACAGAAAGGTAGATGGTAGGCGTTTGTCAGAAAACTGAATTTTGGCTTTGTAACTAACAAGTGAATTATTGGGGAAGGTTAAACAACTTTTCTCGTTGCCATTGTGCTTCAGTGAAGGTTTTTATTGAAACAGCATGCATACTGCCTTCAGCAATTTTTTCCGCAAGTGGCGCGTATACAAATTGTTGTTTTTTTACTCGGCTCATATCAGCAAATATATCACTGATAGCTATCACCTGAAAATGTGAACCTTCACCACTAACATGAACCTCTGCAAGATTTAAAGACTCTTTCAATAGGGTTTCAATTTGTTGATTATCCATGGTCGCTCCTAAAGCGCGAAAAAGGCGACTATTGTACAGATAAAAAGTTATCTACGTCGCTTATTTTCGCGAGATTAATTAAAGTAACTGGGACATTTTTTAACTGAAACTGGATATCTTGTTGTTTGCTTTGTCTCAACAAATTCACCAACCAAGCCAAACCTGCCGTATCAACATCACGCACTTCTGCTAAATCAACAATAGGCAACACAGTGTTACTTTTATCTTGCTTAGCATTCAAGTCACTCAGCGAGTTCTTCCAAGCAAACATTACCGTATTACGATTTAAATGACCTTGAAGCATAAAATGTCCATCTGATGACTCAGATACAGAGAAACTATTCACTCCACTATACCTTTTTCGCTGCTTCTAAATTAATAGGTTTGTTGATGGTTTGTTTCATCATATCCATTACAGCATCAAGCCCATCTTTACGTAACATAGATTCAAACTCACCTTGCTTAGTAGATAACAAACTAATACCTTCAGCTACCATGTCGTAAGCTTTCCACTCATCTGTTTTCTTATTTTTACGTAACTTAAAGGCTAGGTTTATATCCGGTTTTCCCGGCTCTTTGACTATAGCTCTAACTGTAACAGTGGTTTCATCAGTAACTTCTCTGACTGGTTGAAACTCGACTTCTTGTCCATTGTAGTAAGCCATAGCTAACGCATACGTGGTAATCAAATAAGAACGGAATACACTGATATACTCTGGAAATTGTTCTTTTGGTACTATCTTATAATGTTTACCTAAAACCTTTAAAGCCGAAAATTTATAATCAACATGGGGTAACAGCTCTTCTTCCATCACTTTGCGTAAAAGCTCTGGGTCTTTTTGAATGTCTTCATGCTCTCTTTTGATTCGATCGAATGTAATTGTGGCTACTTCTTGAAGCATGGCATAAGGGTTAGTACTTTCTGCTTGAGCAGTCATTGAAGCGATTGCAAATAATCCCGCTATCAGCCCCTTAAAAAATCGATTTGTCACGTTATCTCTCCACTAATTACTTAAAATTAATCATCATTGCTACTAAATAAGAATTGACCAATAAGATCTTCGAGTACCAATGCCGATTTTGTGTCTTCTATGTAGTCACCTTGTGCAAGGTTTTCAATACCCTCGATTACAAAGCCAGGTTGAAAGCCTACATATTGCTCTCCTAATAAGCCCGAAGTTAAAATCGAAACAGAGCTTGTTTCTGGAAATTCATTAAACTCGGTCGAAATACTCATTTCAACAACGGGCGTAAAATCATTTTTACTTAAGGTGATATTATCTACCCTACCCACTGTAACACCACCAACCTTTACTGCTGACCTTACTTTAAGACCGCCAATGTTATCGAATTTGGCATAGAGGGTATATGTATCAGTACTACTGGACATACTGTCGTTAGCGACTTTTAACGCTAACATAAGACCAGCCGCAATAGTCAATACAACAAAGATACCGACCAATAACTCTGATTTTCTGGATTTCATTCCTATTTTCCTCTACTCAATACCGAACATTAATGCTGTTAAAATAAAATCTAAGGCCAACACTGTTAGAGATGAATATACCACAGTCTCAGTTGTCGCCTTGCTTATCCCTTCTGAAGTAGGGATTGAATCATACCCCTTGAACGTTGCTATCCACGTAATAACAAAAGCAAACACGACACTCTTGATTACGCCGTTAATTACATCTTTATCCCAGTCAACGGTTGCTTGCATTATTGACCAATAACTCCCGGCATCTACACCAAGCCAATCTACGCCAACCATATGGCCACCTAAGATCCCAATTGCACTAAAGAGTAATGCCAACATAGGCATAGAAATAATCCCAGCCCATAACCTAGGAGATATCACTCTGCGTAACGGGTCAACAGCCATCATTTCTAAACTACTAAGTTGCTCTGTAGCTTTCATTAAACCAATTTCAGCGGTAAGAGCAGAACCAGCTCTACCTGCGAATAATAAAGCTGTCACAACGGGCCCTAACTCCCGTAATAATGACAACGCAACCATAGGACCCAAACTCCCTTCGGCACCGTACCCCACTAATATGGTGTATCCTTGCAATGCCATTACCATGCCAATAAACAGACCAGACACAACAATAATAAGTAATGACTGCACGCCTACTACATGGATTTGCTTAATCAGCAAGGGGAACATTTTTACTGGCTGAGGTTTAGCAAAAATAGCCCCGATTAACATTAAGGTGGCTCTACCAAACAAACTAAAACGCTCAATTGTCGCTGCGCCAATAGTTATCAGCCAATTCATAGTTCACCGCCTAAAAACGCTTCCTCAATTGAAGTTGCAGGATAATGGAAAGGAACCGGGCCATCAGCTTGCCCCTGCAAAAACTGCTGAACGAGTGGAGAATCACTGTTTTTAATCTCTTCTGGAGTACCACTACCTATTACCTTTTTTTCGGCCAAAATATAGATATAGTCTGCAATAGTTAACACTTCTGTGACATCGTGAGTGACCACAACGCTTGTTAATTGCAATGCATCATTTAAAGCTTTAATTAATTTAACTAGCACCCCCATAGAAATGGGATCTTGCCCAGCAAAGGGTTCATCGTACATGATTAACTCAGGATCTAATGCGATAGCTCTCGCTAACGCAGCTCTACGCGCCATGCCTCCAGATAATTCTGCAGGCATTAAATTTGCTGCCCCCCGCAAGCCAACAGCTTGAAGCTTTAACATCACAACCGTATGAATCAAAGCCTCTGTGAGTTTGGTATGTTCTCTTAATGGAAAGGCAATATTATCGAACACTGTCATATCAGTAAAAAGTGCACCGCTTTGAAATAACATACTCATTTCGCGACGTACTTCAAATAATCTACGGCGGCTCATATTAGGAATAGATTCCCCCTTAAACCTAATGTCACCGGAGTCTGGGGTTAACTGGCCCCCCATTAAACGCAGCATGGTGGTTTTACCTATGCCACTGGGCCCCATTATAGCGGTCGTTTTGCCCTTTTTTATTCGCAGTGATATGTCGTCGTATATTATACGGCCACTACGACTAAAGGTAAGATTGTCTATTTCAATCAAATTTTCCATTGATTTAGCGGTATTCCAATTTTAAGTAGATGTATTTAAGTTTATTACTGAACTAAGGGGCTATTGTATTCGCTTTCTGTATTGAATAACAAAGAGAAAAAGTAACAAAGTATATTCATTTTCATTAATTCCTTTCCTCTATTTTCAAATTGTCTCAAAGACCACACAGGTTAAACACTAGAATCCTAGTATTTAATCCACAAACTCGATGTGTAACCTTGATTAATTCAACTACTAGACCAACACCAATAAAGAAAAGTTGCAAAATATTTATTACTAACTCCATATGCAAAGCATTTGCTTTTTGAGACAATTAACTATTATAGCGTTTGAATTGTATTACTTATAGAAGTGAGCTTGTGTGATTTTAGAAGCCGGTTATTTTTTAGTTTGGTTAGTTGTTCTGAGTTGGGCAGCAGATAGATTTGTTTACGGCGCTTCAGCTTTAGCCAAAAATATTGGTGTTTCGCCAATGATTATTGGTTTAACAATTGTCGCGATGGGCTCATCAGCACCAGAAATAATGGTTGCTGCAACAGCATCTTTTAATGGCGTAACCGATACCGCTGTTGGCAACGCCCTTGGCTCCAATATCACTAATATAGCCTTAGTTCTTGGCTTAACAGCCCTCCTTAAGCCTTTATCAATTGCTTCAAGCACCCTAAAAAAAGAAATGCCAATTCTGTTATTAGTGTGCGTAATGGCCGTTTATTTCCTATCTGATTTCGTACTCACACGTTTCGAAGGAATAATTCTTATCATGCTATTTTTTGCCACAATTGGGGGATTGACTTGGATGTCATTAAATATGGACAAAGGCGACCCTTTAGAGCCAGAAACAGAAAACGAAATTCCTTCCGATGTCAGCACCGGCAAAGCTATTTTTTGGGTAATAGTTGGCATGATAGTATTACCACTCAGTGCTCACTTTATGGTGGGTTCTGCTGAAATCATAGCTAGATATTTCGGTTTAAGTGAATTAGTGATTGGTCTCACTATTATTGCGATAGGCACTAGCTTACCAGAACTAGCAGCCTGTATTGCAGGGGTGCTCAAAAATGAAGACGATCTGGCCCTAGGTAATATCATCGGTTCAAACATATTTAATATTTTAGCGGTACTCGCAATGCCTGGCCTGATTGCCCCTGGAGCAATAGACAGTAGTGCGGCCAGTAGAGATGGTTACGTTATGCTTGGGTTAACTGTTTTACTGATAATATTTAGTTTTAATTTTAGAGGCTCCAGGCGAATTAACCGGGTGGAAGGTTTATGTTTACTAGCTTGTTTTGGTGCTTATCAATTTTTATTGTTTAGTTAAATATACACATGACAAAGTTTAAAAAATCTGCGCTACGAGTATTAGAAATTGAAACTCAAGCCATTGAGCAATTGACTCAATATATTGATGATGACTTTACTAAAGCATGTGAGCTTATTATGAGCTGCAAGGGTAAAGTAATAGTGTCGGGCATGGGTAAATCCGGTCATATTGGTCATAAAATATCGGCAACCCTAGCCAGTACTGGGACCCCTGCCTTTTTTATGCATCCAGCTGAGGCCAACCATGGCGATCTGGGTATGCTGTCTGAACAAGACATACTGTTAACTATTTCTAACTCTGGAGAAACTGCGGAACTATTAGCTTTAGTCCCAGTAGTAAAGCGCCTTGGTGTAACCATTATTGCGATGACAGCCAATGTGAATAGTACCTTAGCAAAATATGCCGATGTTAAACTTTGCGTAAAGGTCGAAAAAGAAGCTTGCTCCCTCGGCCTCGCTCCTACTTCTAGCACCACCGCAACTTTGGTTATGGGCGATGCTCTAGCTGTCGCTTTATTAGATGCAAGGGGGTTTACATCAGAAGATTTTGCCATGTCTCACCCGGGTGGCTCTCTAGGAAAACGTTTGTTATTGAAACTTGACGATATAATGGTAAAAGAAGCAGCCTTACCTCTAGTATCGCCAGAGCAGACTTTAAGTACAGTATTATTAGAAATTTCTAAAAAAGCTTTAGGTATGGCGGGAGTAGTAGATAATACAGGAAAATTACTCGGTATTTTCACAGATGGCGACCTCAGACGTGTATTAGACGATAGAATAGACGTACATCAGGTGCAGATAAAAGACATCATGACCAAGCATAGTATTACAGCATCATCAGAGATGTTAGCAGCCCAGGTACTAAAATTAATGCAACAACATAAAATTAACTCATTATTTGTTATCGACTCAGATGATAAACCAGTGGGAGCTATTAATATGCAACTGTTGCTTCAAGCAGGAATAATTTAATCATGGCTATTGATACCCCATACGGACAAATAAATAGTCAACTATTTGAGCAACTGTCTACCATAAAATTACTAGCCTGCGACGTCGACGGCGTTTTCTCCGATGGACGTATTTATATGGGACAAAACGGTGAAGAGTTAAAAGCTTTTCATACCCGAGATGGCTATGGTGTCAAAGCACTCTTAAATTTAGGTATTCATGTGGTTGTGATTACCGGTCGCCGCTCAAAGATGGTTGAAAACAGAATGACAGCGTTAGGGGTAACACATATATTGCAGGGCTGTGAAGATAAACAACCTGCACTAGAAGCGTTGCAAAAAGAATTATCAATTACTGCTGACGAAACAGCCGCAATTGGTGACGACATGCCTGACCTAGGTATGTTTAACACTGCCAAGCTGAATGTATGTGTTAATGACGGCCACCCATTAGTTGCAAGTAACGCCCATTACGTAACACACACCAAAGGTGGATTTGGTGCGGTGAGAGAGATATGCGATTTAATCCTATTAACTAAAGGACAACTCACCAATATGCATGGCGCCAGTGTATGAGTCGTTTGACTATATGTATTTTAGTGTTGTTTAGCTTAGCTTTGGGGCTTGTCTTACCTAGTTGGTTGAAAGAAGATAAACAACTAAATTTACCGGAAACTGAAGAAGCTTGGATCCCCAACTACCAAGCACAAAAAATGAAAAGCACGCTATACGATAAATCCGGTCAAATTAATCACCAAGTCTATGCAGAGAAAATGGAAAACTATGACTTATTAGGCTTCACCCTATTTAAACAACCAAGTTATTTGTTATATGCCCAAACGTTACATTCTTGGCAAGTCGACGCAAAAGAAGGGACGCTATACGAGGATCAAAGATTACAATTCGAAACAGATGTAAAAGTGACTAGTTTGAATAAAGAAGGATATGTACAAACTATTCGTACTAATTTTATTGAAGTCAATTTAACTGACAAAACCATGTATTCAGACCAAGCTGTAGAAATTGTTGGTCCAAATTATGTCATTAATAGTAATGGCTTTACCGCAAACCTAGAAACCCAAAGATACGAGTTACTTAATCATGTCAAAACCGTTTATCAACCTTCTGCATCTCACTAGCTTTATAGCTGCATCGATATTCTCGGCGCAGTGTCTAGCCGGCAAGGATGACTTTAATCAGAAGATTGAGTTGTCTTCTTTGTACCAGCAAGCAGACGGTATCGCTAAAAAAGCATTTCATGAAGGCAATGTTGTCATCAAGCAAGGTACTTTAGAATTAAAAGCGGATGAGTTAGAAATAGATGCAAGCGCCGGTGATGGTAAAGAAATATTCATTGCTACAGGTAAACCCGCCCAATACTCGCAACAACAAGAAGATGGCAGTATAGTCACAGCCAAGGCAAACAGAATTGAATATCAAAGAGAAACCAGAGCGTTGTCCCTTTCTGGTGGCGCCGAAATAGAACAAAACGCAAGTAGCGTAAAAGGCGAGTCTATCGTGTTCAATATGGAACTTGAACAAATTATTGCTCAAGGTGATGAGAAAGGAAGTGTACCTGTAATCACAACCTTTCAACCTGTCACTAAAGAAAAAACCAAAACGAAAAAACAACAGGATAAACAACCTTAATGGCCCTATTAAAAGCTAGCCATTTAGCAAAGTCATACAAATCTCGCCAAGTGGTCAGAGATGTAAGCCTTGAAGTATCGACGGGACAAATAGTGGGATTGTTAGGACCAAACGGTGCCGGAAAAACCACGACTTTTTACATGATTGTAGGCTTAGTCCCTTTGGACAAAGGTGATATATACATAGATCAACAAGAATTAACCCTGCAACCCATGCATGTTCGAGCGAGGCAAGGTATAGGTTACCTTCCACAAGAGGCCTCAATCTTTAGAAAGTTAACTGTATTTCAAAACTTAATGGCAATACTGCAAACTCGCAAAGAATTATCTAAAGAACAAAGAGAACAACAAGCGGATGCTCTGCTCGACGAGTTTAATATCAATCACATTCGTAATAGTTTAGGTATGAGCTTATCTGGTGGTGAAAGGCGTCGAGTTGAAATAGCTAGAGCCTTAGCGGCTGATCCAGACTTTATCCTACTGGATGAACCCTTTGCAGGTGTTGACCCTATATCAGTTAACGATATTAAAGTCATAATTCAACATTTACGAGATCGTGGTTTAGGTGTTTTAATAACAGACCACAATGTACGAGAAACCCTAGATGTATGTGAGAAAGCTTACATTGTTAGTCACGGAGAATTAATTGCGTCGGGTACGGCGGAAGAAGTTTTAAGTGATCAACGTGTAAGAGATGTATACCTAGGTGAGCAATTCAGGCTATAGTTAACACATAAACTAACGCGGCTGATAAACACATTACATTAAATATAAGAAGTGAATGAAACCCTCTTTACAGTTAAAATTTAGCCAACAGCTCACAATGACACCTCAGTTACAGCAAGCCATTAAGCTGCTGCAACTGTCTACGTTGGATTTACAAACAGAAATTCAAGAAGCCCTTGATTCTAATCCTTTGCTTGAGGTTGATGAGCAACCCGAAAGCTCCAATGGCGATAAAGCTCTTGAGACGAATCACTCCGCTGATAGCGCAGAGAAAGCAACCGAGCAACAAGATGTAAACGTTGACAGTGTGGAAGCTGGCGATGCCCTACAAAATAATGACATCCCAGAAGATTTACCCCTAGACAGCACTTGGGACGAGTATCTCAGCGCATCATCAGCTCCAGCACCTTCATCGTCTTCTTCGAGCTCAGGCTCCATAAGCGACGACGATCAAATATTCCAAGGGGAAACCACAGACAATATTCAAGATCATTTATTATGGCAAATGCGCTTAACTCACTTTAGTGATACCGACATAGCTATAGCCATGGCAATTATCGACTCCATAGACGAAGCTGGTTATCTAACCATTAGTACTGAGGAAGTACTTGCAAGCATGGATGACGAAGAAATTGAACTGGATGAAGTTGAAGTGGTACTTAAGCGTATTCAGATGTTTGACCCAATTGGATCTGGAGCACGTAGCGCGCAGGAGTGCCTGCTAATTCAACTAAAACAATTTGCACCAGACACACCTTGGTTAGAAGAAGCTAAAATGTTGATTGCCGATTACTGTGATTTAATCGGTAGTAAAGATTATCGTACCTTAATGCGTAAGACTCGCATGAAAGAAGACGAATTACGTGAAGCAATGCGTTTATTACAAACTCTGAACCCAAGACCAGGCACCGCCATAGTAACAGGTGAGTCAGAGTACGTTATTCCAGATGTATCGGTAGCCAAAAAGAACGGTCGTTGGACAGTAGAGCTTAATCCAGATAGTTTGCCAAAGCTCAATGTCAATCAGCAATATGCAGCCATGAGTAAAAGTGTCAAAAGCTCATCTGACAGCCAATTTATACGATCTCACCTGCAGGAAGCCAAGTGGTTCATTAAAAGCGTTGAAAGCCGTAACGACACTTTACTGAAAGTATCTAACTGTATCGTACAACAACAAATGGGCTTTTTTGAACATGGCCCTGAAATGATGAAGCCTATGGTATTAAATGATGTGGCCGAAATGGTCGACATGCATGAATCCACCATTTCACGGGTAACTACTCAAAAATATATGCACACACCACGTGGGATCTTTGAGCTTAAGTACTTCTTCTCAAGCCACGTTGCCACAGAGACAGGTGGCGAATGTTCTTCTACTGCTATACGCGCTTTGATTAAGAAGTTAGTCGCAGCAGAAATGCCCAGTAAACCATTAAGTGATAGTAAAATTGCTCAATTGTTGGCCGACCAAGGCATTATGGTGGCGCGGCGAACAATCGCAAAATACCGGGAATCATTAATGATACCCCCGTCAAATCAACGTAAGAGCCTATTATAGGCGAATTAAAGAAGGAAAAGGCGATATGCAAATTAACCTTACCGGTCATCATGTAGATATTACAGATTCTTTGAGGGACTACGTAGACACAAAATTCACTAAATTAGAACGACATTTTGATCACATTAATAATGTACACGTGATTTTAAATGTAGAAAAACTTAATCAAAAAGCCGAAGCCACATTACATCTCAGTGGTACTGAGGTCTTTGCCACTTCAGAACATACAGATATGTATGCAGCAATAGATGGATTAATAGATAAGCTCGGTCGACAGGTGTTAAAGTACAAGGAAAAACAACAACGCCACTAATCTAAAATTCGTGACAATAATTAGAATGTGCTAATGGAAATTAAAGATATCCTTCACCCTGACTGCACCATATGTGCAGTTCAGGGAGCGAGTAAAAAAAGAATTCTGGAACGTATCAGTGATATTGCTAATCAGCACATATTAGAGATTGATCAGGCCACCATATTATCTAGCCTAATGTGCCGAGAAAAAATGGGCAGCACAGGAATTGGTAATGGTATTGCTTTACCCCATGGGCGGCTTGAAAACCTTGAAGAAGTCATTGCGATAGTGGTTACTAGTGAGACCCCTATAGATTATGAAGCCATAGATAACTCTCCTGTGGACGTGTTTTTTGCGATTTTAGTTCCAACCGATAAAGCTTCTGAACACCTAGGAACTTTATCGGCGATAGCCGCAAAACTCACTAACAAAGAAACCTTAAAAAAGATGCGTGCTGCCACCACAGATGAAGAACTATTCAAGGCTATAGTATAATGAAACTCATCATCATCAGTGGCCGTTCGGGTTCAGGTAAATCAGTCGTGTTACGCTCCCTAGAAGACCTAGGTTATTACTGCGTAGATAACATCCCTGTTAATTTACTGCCAACCTTAATTCACACTGTCGTGGATGAATATGATCAAGTAGCTGTAAGTATTGATGTACGCAACTTACCTAAAGATCCCAATGAATTGGTGGAAATACTTAACTACTTACCCCCGTCTTGGAATATGACGATCCTTTATTTAGATGCCAGTGACGACATCTTGATAAAGCGTTTTAGTGAAACTAGGCGCTTACACCCTCTTTCAAAACAAAATAAGTCCTTATCTGCTGCCATTCAGGCTGAAAGCCAACTTCTTGCACCCATAGCGGAACGAGCCGATTTATACCTAGATACAGACCAACTATCAATACATCAGCTGGCTGAACTCGTAAGGGAAAGAATTTTAGGTAAAAAAAGCTCTAGATTGGTCTTAGTATTTGAATCTTTTGGATTTAAATATGGTACCCCAAAAGACGCTGACTATATGTTTGATGGGAGGTTTCTACCCAATCCTCATTGGGAGCCAGACCTTAAACACCTCACAGGTTTGGATGCACCTGTACAAATATTTTTGGGATCACAGCCTATCGTGACTAAATTTATTTGGCAGATTCAAAACCTGATATCTACTTGGTTACCGCATTTAGAGCGCAACAACCGCAGTTACGTTACCATTGCTATTGGTTGTACTGGCGGCCAACACCGTTCAGTGTATGTGGCAGAAATGCTAGCCAAGACCTTTACTGACTCTCACCCTGATGTACAAATACGACATCGTGAGCTTAATCGTTAAGTTGGAGCAAACCAGCTATGCCTACATTTGAAAAAACATTACTTATTGTTAATAAGCTAGGGCTACATGCCAGAGCAGCCACACAACTTGTGCAGCTGACTAATAAGTTTGATGCAGAAATCACCCTACATTTAGGTGACAAAACAGCCTCAGCTAACAGCGTTTTAGGCCTTATGATGCTCGAAGGAAATCAAGGTAAAGAAATTAGGTTTGTGAGTGAAGGCAAAGATGCAGAAAAAGCACTGGATGCCGTTGAGGTATTGGTGGCAACTTGTTTTAATGAAGATGAGTAAACGTATAACTTCTCACCTGCAAATTGGAAAGGTAATTGGAAAGCTAAAGTTATGAACCTTAATCCTAGAAAGTTGCTCAATAGTAAGTGGACGGCAGTTCAGCCTAGAAACAAAGAAAAGCACTTCTTGATTACAGAGGTAGAGTTTGATGAAAATGGCAACCTAATACATTGCCTAATCGAAGCAATCTTATCAAAACGATCTGAACCTATTGATTGGACTCAGCTTAAAAACCAAGAGGTTTGGTTACAAGGTTGGAAATCATAATGAATACACCTAACTCCCTTAATTTTAGTTGACCTACCCATTGGACGACTATGTATTTAACCCAAGTTACTGAAGAAAACACTATTGAATTAATGTCTTGGTTTAAAAATGAAGATGAACTAAAGACATGGGCAGGCCCTAATTTTAGTTATCCATTAAATTTAGTTAATTTTAAACGTGATTTAAATATTAATACCTTAAAGTCATTTGCGTTGATATCTAAGGAAGAAGAACTTTTAGCATTTGGGCAATATTACCTTAAGCTTAGAAAATGCCACTTAGCAAGGTTAGTGGTTAACCCAAAATTTCGAGGAAAAGGCATTGCCGCCCACCTAATCAAGCAGTTAATCACCTTAGGTAAGACTGATTTAAACACTGAATCCTGCTCACTATTTGTTTTTTCTGATAACACAAACGCCATTAATGCTTATACTAAACTTGGCTTTTCTAAAGCCGAATATCCAGAGAAAGCTCCTATAGATGATTGTTTATATATGGTACTGGAGCAAATTCATAGGTAATTATCTAGATACACGATAGCAAGGTGATAAGATGCATTTTACGCAATAACTTCCTATTGAAAAACTGAGATACTATGGATTTAAGTGATAATTTATTGATGGATTGGATACCTGTACTGGTAACCCTATGCTTTTTTGGTTGTATGACTTGGTTAAGCCAAAAATTCATGTTCAATAAGCTTAAGCATACTGGTGATGAAAACATCTTCACCCGCCAACTAGTGCTCTTATTATTAATGCTTGTAGGTTTGATTTGTGTAGTCATCTCATTACCTTTAAAAGAAAACTTAGAGTTACAAGTCCTAAGTTTAATTGGTTTGGTTTTGTCTGGGTTATTAGCATTTTCATCAACTACGATATTTGGAAATTTAGTAGCCGGTGCTTTAATGCGCTTCACTCAGCCTTTTCGTACCGGTGACTTTATTCGTATTGACGATACCTTTGGTCGTGTCACTGAATTGGGTTTATTTGACTGTGAGGTGCAAACTGAATCTCGTGAGCTAGTGTCTATCCCCAATAGTATATTGATCAATAAAGCATTGAGCGTGGTTCGTCGCTCAGGAACTATAATTTCAGTTGAGTTATCTTTAGGATACGATTTACACCATAGCCGTATCGATGAGTTGCTATTAAGAGCTGCCGATCAATGCGGCCTTGAAGACCCATTTGTTCATGTAATCCAATTAGGTGACTTTTCAGTTAGCTACAAAGTAAGTGGTTTATTGGTCGAAACTAAAAATCTATTAACCGCACGCTCAAATTTTCATCGCCATGTGTTAGATTGTTTACACGATAACGACATTGAAATTATGTCTCCTAATTTTGTTAGTCAACATGCAGGTCCTGATGCTAAAAGGGTAATAGCCCACTCTCCAGCATTCAAAAAAGTAAAAAGTGAATCCACAGCGGAAGATGTGGTGTTCGATAAGGCTGAACAAGCTCAGCAGATTGAAGTAGACAAACACGATATGCTGCAAAAAATCGAACAGCTAAAGGAAAGCCTAGCTTATGCTGAAAAAGAAAAACACAAACTTATTGAGGCAGAAATTGAGCAACTTAAGCATAAAGTCAGTGAGTTAAAAGAAGTTATAGAACTCCCCGAAGACAAATAAAATTAAGGTGATTTTTTAAATAAAGCTATTAAGCCGTGATACCAAGCCAACATCATCACAGTACCATGTCGCTCCTTTGGAAAATAGCGCTTCGAGACGTTAAAAGTGTCAGAACGTTGAGATTGTAAATTATCAAAAAACTCAATACCCCAAGCTAGGTTGGCAACACCATGTGCCCCTATATGGTCATTATTTGCTAAAGCCATAAATACCTTTACTTTGTATGAAGATAGATTTTTAGACTTATGCAGCATACGGTTCAAGTAATTATCATCCCAAACATAGGTAGCGTCGGCCAATAGATAATGGCTAAATACTTTAGGGCGATGAAGCAAAACATGGCCAGCAAATAAACCGCCAAAAGACATGCCTGCCAATACTTTGGTCTCAGTAGTACGAAAGGTGTTATCAATCTTTGGAAGGAGCTCTGATTCTAGAAAATTTAGGAAAATGTCAGCACCACCACTGCCTTCAATTTTAGCTAATTCCGTCCCCTTAAAAATTAAATCCGTAGCCGTAGGCGTTAAATCTCTGGCTCTATGGGTATTAGGGATAGCTATAACAATAAACTCGGGAATTTGTTTTTCCAGTGCATCAGTACTCAAAGACTCCACGATTGCACTCATCCCAAGTAAATTTGTTTTATCTCCATCTAGTAGATATATAACCGGGTAGTCTTTATCTGGTTGCTCTTCATAAGAAGGAGGAAGATAAACGCCTATCGCGCGCGTTTCATTCATGGTGTTTGAATCTAAATGATACCACTGGGCTAATGAAACAGGATCCTGGGCAACAAAAGCATTGACACTTTTATCAGTTTTCGATGTTTCACCTCCTATGACTTCTGATACAAAAAATAAAGAGACAGATAAAAGAAGAATGACGAGTGAATTTACATTACAAGTGATGATAAGGCTGTATCCTCCTGACTATGTTGCTCAAGGTTTTTCTTATCTTACCTAAAGTTAGTCAGGTTCATCAAATGGACTTAAAAAGAACGTAAATATCAGCTGACCAGAACACCTGCATCAATTAAACTATTTATTACAGAGCCGCTTTATTTTCAGCATGTCCTTTCAACCTTCTACTATTGGGGATTTTTAATCAACTATGCCAGATACCTTTGAATCCAAAAGTGTTCGTAGCCAAAGACATGCCATCAATCAAGCATTGCAAGAAGGGCACAATGATTTAGCCACAGAGTTATTACAGCGTTTACAACCTTGTGATATTGCTTTGTTATTGGAATCAAGTCCAAGTCGAAACCGCTTAGATATATGGCAACTCATCTCCTCAGATTTACATAGTGATGTACTAGAAGAATTAGCCGAAGATGTGCGTAATGGCATTATAGATACCATGCAACCAGACATGGCATCTGACCTGTTAGAAGAAATGGATACCGATGACCTTGTTGATACATTACGAGGGCTTCCTGAATCCGTATCTCAAGATATTTTAGCAGCCATGGACGAACAAGATAGACAAAGAGCTGAGCTAGGACTTTCTTATGGTGAAGACACGGCTGGCTTTATCATGAATACAGATACCATCACCTTAAGGCCTAAAATAAATGTTGATGTAGTGCTTAGGTATTTGCGTTTAAAGGGGGATATTCCTGAACACACAGATACGCTTTATGTGGTAAATCGCGAAGATAAATTAATGGGCGGCGTGGCCATAACCACACTAATTACTGCCGCTCCAGATACGCCAGTAGAAGATTTGATCAAAGATTCTGAAGCCATACCTGTGGACATGGATGATGGCGAAGTCGCTAACCTTTTCGAACGTTATGATTGGCTATCAGCACCTGTAGTAGATAAAAACAATCAACTGGTAGGTCGAATTACCATAGATGATGTGGTTGATATTATTCGTGAAGACGCTGAACACTCAATGATGAGCATGGCGGGATTAGACGATGAAGAAGATACCTTTGCCCCTGTAATAAAAAGTACTCAGCGCCGTTCTATTTGGCTGGGTGTTAATTTATTTACTGCGCTTATGGCTGCAGCTGTAAGTGATATGTTTGAAGCAACCTTAAGCCAATTAGCGGTTTTAGCCATTCTAAATACGATTGTCCCAAGTATGGGCGGTGTGGCAGGTAATCAAACCTTAACCTTAGTAATAAGGGGGATGGCACTAGGTCATGTCAGCTCTGCAAACGCTAGATGGTTGATTAGCAAAGAATTAGCCATTGGCTTTTTTAATGGCATTATTTGGGCCGTGCTCATAGCGTCAGTCATAGCAATTTGGAAGCAAGATTTCATGTTAGGCGCTGTCATAGCTTTTGCAATGATGATCAATATGATCGCCGCTGGACTAGCCGGCGTGACTTTACCCATGATCATGAAAAAATTAAAAATAGATCCTGCCCTAGCGGGTAGTGTAATTCTAACAACTATAACCGATGTAGTCGGTATTTTCGCCTTTCTAGGAACGGCTACTTGGTTATTAATGTAGGTATAAATGAACACCACAAAAACGATACCACTTACGCTAATTGCATTATTCGCGTTTGCTGCAAACTCAGTATTTTGCCGCCTTGCTCTTAATTCGGAGCAAGTCCCCCCTTTAGATTTTACAGTGATTCGTTTAATTTCTGCCTCCCTTGTGTTGGCAGTTATCATTGTCCTTCAAAATAAAATAAAGCTTACACAAATGACTAACTATGGTAGTTACGCTGGTGCTTTGTATTTATTTATCTATGCCGCCGGGTTTTCTTACGCCTATGTATCCTTAGGCACAGCGACAGGGGCTTTAATACTGTTTGCATGCGTTCAATTTACAATGTTGTTTAAGGCGTGGCTAAATGGCTCTCGCATGGGCTTACAAGAGCATATTGGAGTGTTATTGTCAGTGGCTGGATTTGTGTATTTTGTACTACCTGAATTAGAAAAGCCGAGTCTAGTAGGCTGTATATTAATGGCAATTGCAGGCGTCGCATGGGGGTTTTATAGCATAGTTGGCTCAAAATCAAAGCAACCTCTTTATGACACTGCGAGTAATTTTTTACGCCTTATGCCAATTAGTTTATTGGGGTTAGTGTTTATTCTAGTGAACTCTGGCTTATCAATAACCCCCATGGGCTGGGTATATACAATTGCATCAGGCGCTTTGGCATCAGGTGTAGGTTATGCTATTTGGTATTTAGTATTGCCTAACTTGGCACCAAGCATTGCTGCTGTGTGTCAATTATCGGTCCCCATATGGGCCGCTGCTGGGGGCATTTTGTTAGTGAATGAACCAATAGACATGCACTTGGCTATTTCAACTACCGTTATACTGGGTGGTATTCTGTTAGTCATACTAGCAAAAGCTAAACGCTAACAAGCATATTTGGCTTGGAATAGCTTTATTAGTGCATTAAAAAAGAGGGCATTCGCCCTCTTCCCAATTAAATTAATATTCAGATATCAGGTTTAGTCATCTATATCTTGCTTACTTAACCAATTATCCAGTTTCTGCATATCTTGATCCGCAGCTTGATTGAGTTGATCAACCCAATCATGCACATTCTGCCACCAAGCAGGGTGATCACCTTGTTGAATTTCATTTGCTATTTTTTGTACTCTAGCCAAGCCTACCGAACCTGCAGCCCCTTTAATTTTATGAGCCTGTGAGCAAACTTCATCTTTTTCATCAGCACTTAAGCTAAGCTGCAGAATATCCATATACTCCGGCATATTTTCTTGGAACACTTTTACACTAGTGCGAACCATTTCATGGCCTATGGTATCCACTAACATTTGTAACAACTCCAAGTCTAAAAAGGTATTTAACTCGTCTTTCTTTGGCTCTTCTTTAGGTTGGTGTGGCTCAATAGGTTGCTCACAGAAGAGGCTATTAAAGACCTCAATAATACGACTCTTTTTGACAGGCTTAGCGATAACATCATCCATACCATTTTCTAGGTATTCTTGACGGGTTTTAATCACATTTGCAGTTAAAGCCACTATACTGGTTTGTTCTACTAACGACTCTTCGTGAAGAACATTAGCCACTTCAAAACCATTCATATCAGGCAGCTGAATATCTAATAAAATTAGGTCATATTCTTTATTTCTAGCTTTATCGATAGCCTCTTTACCTGTCATGGCAACATCGACATATTGGCCTAGTTTTTCTAAAAGAGCTTTAGCCACCATGACATTCAATTCAATATCTTCAACCAGAAGAATTTGTAACCCTGTGACTTTTAAAGACTCAACCTGAATAGGTTTTTTGCTAATTGCTAGAGGCAGCTCAACAGTGAAACATGTACCCTTACCAGTTTCACTGCTTACACTAATTTTACCATTCATTAGCGACACCATTTCTTGGCAAATTGCCAAACCTATACCTGTCCCTGTAGCACTTTGATGTTCTGGTAAATCGACTTGATAATACATAGCAAAAATTTTATCTAATTCTTGCTGAGGTATGCCCACACCTGTATCACGAACATGGAAAGTAACCTTACTAGTTTCAGCATCTATTGGCTCAGCTTTAACTTCCAATGACACTGTACCTTTTTGAGTAAACTTAACGGCATTAAACAAAAGGTTCCATAATATTTGTCTCAACCGAGTGCCGTCTACTTCAACCAATGCAGGTAATGGATCGTAAACTTTTGCCACAAACGTAAGTTCTTTATCGTCAGCTAATAATTCAATAATACTGCCAAGCTCAGAAGTAAAGTCGTTCAGTGAAACAGTTTTTAGTGATAACTCTAATCTATCCCGGTCTAGACGATCTAAGTCAATGATATCGTTAAAAATATTACCTAAAGTTATACCACTGGCATAAATCGTACTTACCCAAGCAAATTGCTCACTGGTAAGATTAGTATCACGTAACATTCGACTTAAACCAACTATGCCATTCAAAGGCGTTCGTAATTCATGACTGATAGTGGCAATAAAGGCGGTTTTATCTTTACTGGCTTTTGCTACCAGGTTCTCAGCTTTTTTACGTTCAGTAATATCACGACCAAAAGCCAAAAGTCCTAAGCGCACGTTACCATCTCCGTAAAACGGCACTTTACGCATTTCAAAATAGCCACGACGTCCATCAGCAAAGCGTAACCATAACTCTTCAGTAATACTTTCGTTGTTTTCAAGTACCTTATGGTCACTTGCTACAACTTGCCTAGCTAACTCTTCATCATAAACCTCATGGGGGGTTAAGCCTATTAACTCTTGTTCAGTCTTACCTGTCATTTGCTCAGCGACACGGTTACAGCCCGCAAAACGACCTTCTTCATTACGGTAATAAACTAAATCTGGCGAGGCATCGATAATAGAGCGTAGCAAAGTAGACAAACGTAACGCCTGTTGCTCTTTATCTGATTTATCTTCAATTTCGCGTTCTAAATCACTGAATACGCTTTCACGCTCTAGTTGAGCTTGTTTACGTTGTTCTATTTCATGATTTAGTTGCTTAATATTATTTTGTAAAGTGCGATTGAGTATTTCATCATCTTTGCGTAAACGCTCTAACTCTTCCACAGCGCCTGCCAAACTAGCCCTAGATTGCTCTAGTTTTTTAACTAACTGAAAAAAGTACCAAAGTACCCATGGGGCACTCAGCAGAGTTAATAAAGTCGCACTAATGAAATCTTCAGCATGGACAGGATTTCCTATCCATATTCTGATGAAATAAGAACCTGCAAAATTGAAAAGCAATGTAAAAATAACAAATATAGTGGCGGCTTTTATAGCTCCAAAACGTCTAATTAGTTGTGCAAATCGAATTGCCCAAGGTTCAACGGAAGTGGATTCTGGCATATTTTGAAGTCTCAAATTAGAAATAATTCTTTATGTGTTCCTGACATGCTAACAAGAATGTTAAAAGGATCATAATTCCGCGCTCGTTAAATATCGATGAAGGACAACAAAACTGACTAAAAATTCATTTTTTTTAAATAAATATCTAAAAAATTAATAATATATAACTAACTAAAATCCTAAAACATCGCTATTTGATAACAAAAACACCCAAAAACAAACATTTTTTTATAGCATATAACTAAGCTAAAAAAACAACCTATCTATTTGTTTTTTATATATTAAAAAGAATTTACAACATTAAATTCACAAAAATAATAAATTCCCGAATAGATGGTAATTGATTTATAAAATGATACTCGGTATTTTGTACCTCCTGCTTAAGATAAATATTCGATACTCGACTGGTATCCCCAAGAACAAATACAGCATAAAGTAAGCACTAGAAGTATGAGGATGTTTCATATCCTGTTCGTGCTTTGCATTTATAATTGGCAGTATAGATATACAAATTTCTGCCCAGTCGAAGATTGAAGGAGTGAACATTATGAGTTTATATCATCCGAATGATTCGAAAGATAATTGTGGATTTGGCCTAATTGCCCACACTCAAGGTGAGCCTAGTCATAGATTAGTCAGTACTGCGATTGAAGGGCTTGACCGTATGCAACATCGAGGCGGTATCGCTGCCGATGGCATAACCGGTGATGGTTGTGGTCTTTTAATGCAAAAGCCAGACGCTTTTTTCCAACAAGTAGCTGCTGATAACGGTTGGCATTTAAGCCATAAATACGGCGTTGGTGTAATTTTCTTAAATCAAGATACTACATTAGCCGACGCTGCTCGTGCCGTATTAACTGAAGAGTTAGAAAAAGAAACCTTGAGTATTGTTGGGTGGCGTGTCGTCCCAACTGACGAAACAATATTAGGTGATTTAGCTGCATCTTGTGTACCACAGATTGAACAAGTCTTCGTTAACGGTCCTCCAGGATGGCGCTCTCAAGACTTAGAACGCCGATTATTCATGGCTCGTCGCCGCACTGAAAAGCGCTTAGCCGAAGATGAAGAGTTTTATATTGCTAGCCTATCGAGCTTAGTTACCGTTTACAAAGGCTTAGTAATGGCCGGTGACCTACCTAAGTTTTATTTAGACTTAGCTGACGAGAATATGAAGTCTGCTATATGCGTATTTCATCAACGTTTTTCAACTAATACACTACCTCGTTGGCCATTGGCGCAACCTTTTAGATTTTTAGCTCACAATGGTGAGATCAATACTATACGAGGTAACAGAGACTGGGCTAAAGCTAGAACTGGTAAATTTAAAACACCTTTACTTCCTGACCTTGCAGACGCAGCACCATTTGTAAATGAAATAGGATCAGACTCTTCGTCATTAGACAATATGTTAGAGTTATTTTTAGCTGGCGGCATGGACTTGTTTCGCGCGATGCGCCTACTTGTTCCACCCGCATATCAAAATAACAAAACCATGGATGAGGACCTTAAAGCGTTTTACGAATTTAACTCGATGCATATGGAACCATGGGATGGACCAGCCGGTATAGTTTTGACTAATGGCCGCCATGTTGCCTGTAACCTAGACCGTAATGGTTTGCGCCCTGCCCGTTACGTGATTACTAAAGATGGATTAATTACACTTGCTTCAGAAGTTGGCATTTGGGATTACAAGCCATCTGAAGTTGTTGAAAAAGGCCGTGTAGCGCCAGGCGAAATGTTCGCAATAGATACTGAGTCAGGAAGGATTTGGCGCTCTAACGAAATTGATGATGATTTAAAAAACCGTCACCCATATAAAGAATGGTTAGATCATAGCATTCGCCGCCTTACCCCAATTGAAGAGTGCGAAACACCAGAAATCGGCAAACGAATGTTTGACGATGAAATGATGAACACCTATTACAAGCAATTTAATATTAGCTTTGAAGAGATGGAGCAAGTCATCAAAGTGCTTGCTAAAGATGGTCAAGAGGCGACAGGCTCTATGGGTGATGACACACCTATGGCTGTTCTCTCTAGTAAAAGCCGTACAATTTATGACTATTTCAGACAGCAGTTTGCACAGGTAACTAACCCACCGATCGATCCATTACGTGAAAATCACGTTATGTCGCTGGCTACTTGTATTGGCCGTGAAAAGTCAGTATTTACAGAAACATCTGGCTATGCTGACCGTGTGTTATTTGACTCACCCGTTATGGTTTACACCGATTTAAAACAACTTCGTGAGTACGATCCAGAGCATTACTACACTGAATTTGTAGAGCTGAACTACAATCCAGATGAAGGCCTCAAAAAAGCGATCAGCAGAGTATGTGATGAAGTAGAGCATTTAGTTTCACACAAGCGTGCCGCATTTGTTATTTTGTCTGACCGAGCGATTAAAGCAAACCGTATTCCTATCCCTGCAGCAATGGCGGTAGGAGCAGTGCAGAAACGCTTAGTCGATAAAGGGCTGCGCTGTGATGCTAACATTGTTGTTGAAACGGCTTCAGTTAGAGACCCACATCATTACGCTGTATTATTAGGTTTAGGTGCAACGGCTATTTATCCATTCCTTGCATATGAAACCATTGAGCAAATGTGTGAAGCTAATCAATTAGATATCCCGCCCATGCAAGCCATTATTAATTATCGTAAAGGGATTAATAAAGGCTTGTATAAAATCATGTCTAAAATGGGGATCTCAACCATTGCCAGTTATCGTTGCTCCAAGTTATTTGAAGCTATAGGTATCAACGATGCAGTAATGGAAACCTGCTTTAAAGGTGTGCCTAGTCGCATACAAGGTGCGGGGTTTGATGATTTCCAACAAGATCAAATTAACTTAAACCGGGTAGCTTGGCTTAAACGTAAACCTCTTTCTCATGGCGGTTTATTGAAGTATGTACACGGTGGTGAATACCACTCATATAATCCTGATGTGGTGACTACCCTGCAAAAAGCGGTTGTCAGTGGAAATTATGAGGACTATCAAAAGTACAGTGAATTAGTTAACGAACGTCCAATCGCTTGTTTACGTGACCTGTTGGCTTTAACACCTACAACTGAAGCTATTTCAATTGATGAGGTTGAACCAGCTGAAAGCTTATATCCACGTTTTGATACAGCGGCTATGTCAATTGGCGCCCTTAGCCCCGAAGCTCATGAAGCCCTCGCTATCGCCATGAACCGTTTAGGAGGTAACTCTAACTCAGGTGAAGGTGGTGAAGATCCAAAACGTTTTGGTAACGAACGTAATTCAAACATCAAACAAATTGCATCTGGCCGCTTTGGCGTGACGCCTCATTACTTGGTAAATGCGAAAGTACTGCAAATTAAAGTTGCTCAAGGTGCTAAACCTGGTGAAGGTGGTCAATTACCTGGCGATAAAGTCAATCAGTATATAGCTGAGTTACGCCACTCAGTGCCAGGTGTGACCTTGATTTCTCCACCGCCTCATCATGATATTTATTCTATCGAAGATTTGGCTCAGTTAATTTTTGACTTGAAACAAGTGAATCCAACCGCCCTTATTTCTGTAAAATTAGTTTCAGAACCTGGTGTAGGAACTATCGCTTGTGGTGTTGCTAAGGCTTATGCTGACCTAATTACCATTTCTGGTTACGACGGCGGAACAGGTGCAAGCCCGTTAACGTCGGTTAAATATGCAGGTAGTCCTTGGGAATTAGGCTTGGCTGAAACTCAACAAGCCTTAGTCAGTAACGGTCTTCGCCATAAAGTACGCGTTCAAACTGATGGTGGTTTAAAAACAGGCTTAGATATTATTAAAGGCGCAATTTTAGGTGCTGAAAGCTTCGGATTCGGAACAGGCCCTATGGTTGCTTTAGGTTGTAAATATTTACGTATTTGTCACTTGAACAACTGTGCGACAGGTGTGGCAACTCAAGACGAAAACCTACGTGATAACTACTTTATTGGTTTACCAGAAATGGTAATGAACTACTTTAAGTTTGTAGCCCAAGAAGTACGTGAAATCATGGCATCTATGGGGGTTCGTAAATTAGATGAGCTAATTGGACGTACCGACCTTCTAGAAATGTTAGATGGTGTCACTGCAAAACAGAGTAAATTAGATTTAAGCCCTATTTTGACTAAACCAGAAGCAGGCGACCACACTAAATTATTCTGCAACCAAGCGACTAACGACCCAATTGACAAAGGTGACCTAAATCAACAACTGTTAAACGATGTACGTCAAGCAGTTGAAAGTAAAAAAGGCGGTACCTTCAATTACGATATTCGTAATACTGACCGTTCAGTGGGCGCTATATTGTCTGGTTTGATTGCTCAGCATCATGGTAACAAAGGCATGGATGAGTACCCTATCAAATTAAACTTCACTGGTACCGCAGGCCAAAGTTTTGGTGTGTGGAATGCAGGCGGTTTAGTGATGAAGATTGCTGGCGATGCTAACGATTATGTTGGTAAAGGAATGGCCGGTGGTAAGTTAATCATTCACCCACCGACAAGCTCAACTTTCAAGTCTAACGAAAGTGTGATTGCAGGTAATACATGTTTATACGGTGCGACCGGCGGTAAATTATATGCCGCAGGTTTAGCTGGTGAACGTTTTGCAGTACGTAACTCAGGCGCCATAGCGGTTGTTGAAGGTATTGGCGATAATGGCTGTGAATACATGACAGGCGGAATAGTTGCAGTACTTGGGCGTACAGGTGTTAACTTTGGCGCCGGTATGACCGGCGGTTTTGCTTATATATTGGATGAACAAGACGATATTGAGCAACGTGTAAATGGTGAATTAGTTGAGATGCTATCTATTGTAGATAGAGCCATTCTAACCGAGCATTTACGCGGTTTAATTAACAAGCATTACGAAGCGACGGGCAGTCAACATGCTCATAATATCCTAAGTAATTTTGCAAGTTATTTACCTAAATTCAGACTGGTTAAACCGAAAACCAGTGATGTTAAGAACTTACTCGGACACATAAGTCGGTCAACTGCCGAACTTCGTGTTCAAGTGCAATAAGGGGTATCACATGTCGAAGAATGTATACCAATTTGTTGATGTAGAGCGTATCGATCCACCTAAAAAGCCCTCTCACATCAGGCGTGAAGAATTTGCTGAAATTTATCAGCCAATGAGTGATACGCAAGTAGCGGGTCAAGCTGACCGATGTCTTGATTGTGGAAACCCTTATTGTGAATGGAAATGTCCGGTACACAACTATATACCTCAGTGGTTAAGCCTAGCCAATGAAGGACGTATATTTGAAGCGGCTGAACTTTCTAGCAAGACCAATACCCTGCCAGAGGTTTGCGGTCGAGTTTGTCCTCAGGACCGGTTGTGCGAAGGAGCCTGTACCCTGAACGAAGATTTTGGGGCGGTGACTATAGGGAGTATCGAAAAATACATTACGGACACAGCCTTTAAACAAGGTTGGAGACCTGACATGTCTGGCGTTGTAGCAACAGATAAAAAGGTTGCCATTGTTGGCGCAGGCCCTGCAGGTCTTGGCTGTGCTGATATTCTGATCCGTAACGGTGTTAAACCTGTTGTTTTTGACAAATACGAAAAAATTGGTGGCTTATTAACGTTTGGTATTCCTGCTTTCAAGTTAGAAAAAGAAGTGCTCGATTTACGTCACGAAATTTTCACTGAAATGGGTATAGAGTTTGTTTTAAATACCGAGGTTGGCAAAGACATTCCATTCCAAAAACTACTAGATGAGTATGATGCTGTTTTCCTAGGAATGGGCACATATAAACCTATGCAAGGTGGTTTTGATAACGAAAAAGCACCAGGTGTATATGAAGCACTCCCTTTCTTGATTGCGAATATTAATCGTCATATTGGTCTTGAAAAAGATCCCGCTGACTTTGTCGATATGAAAGACAAAAAAGTAGTGGTGTTAGGGGGGGGGGATACCACTATGGATTGTGTTCGTACCTCAATCCGTCAAGGCGCGACTAAAGTAACCTGTGCCTATCGTCGTGACGAAGCCAGTATGCCAGGCTCACGCCGTGAAGTAGTTAATGCAAGAGAAGAAGGCGTAGAGTTTGAGTTTAACTTAATGCCATTAGATATAGCAGTTGATGAAAATGGTAAAACCATAGGTGTGACTATGGTGAAAACCGAAATGGGCCAGCCCGACGCTGAAGGCCGTCGCCGTCCTGTTGTTATCGAAGGTTCTGAGCATCTACTAGAAGCCGATGCCGTTATTATAGCTTTTGGCTTTCAACCTAGCCCAGCAAATTGGTTTGCTGACTTTGGGATTATATTGGATGAAAAAGGTCGTGTACGAGCTCCAAGAAATGGCAAGTACGCTTTCCAGACATCAAACCCTAAGATTTTCTCAGGTGGAGATATGGTACGTGGTTCAGACTTAGTAGTGACAGCTATTGACGAGGGCCGAGTGGCAGCCGAAGGCATTATGGATTATTTAAATGTCTAATTTGCTAGATATCATTCGATACAAAATAGCCGCTCTTTGAGCGGCTTTTTTGTATCACTTTACACAACGTTAAAAATATAAATTTTTAGCTAAACTTCATTCGCTATTTGTTTGAGTGCTTTTTCAAATATTTCTGTAGGTTGGCCGCCACTGATGAGATGTTTATTATTCACAATCACCGCGGGGACTGAACTGATGCCCGCAGCCTGATAATGCTGTTGTTGCTTTCGCACTTCTGCCGTAAATTTATCTGAGTGTAAAATAGCGTTAGCTTCTGCAACATCTAAACCTACCTTATCAATCACAGCTAACAGTTGCTCAAAATCACTTGGGTTACTATTTTCTTTAAAATACAAATCAAACAGGGCTAATTTTAATCCCATTTGTTTCTCTCGCCCAAGCTCTTCAGCCCAATGCAGTAAACGGTGGGCATCAAATGTATTATAGATCATGCCTCCGCCACGGCGTTCACCAAACTCGTAACCAACTGATAAGCCACGCTGCACAATAGCTTCACGATTTTCAGCCGCTTGCTCAATACTAATGCCATATTTTTGAGTGATGTGCTCTGTTATTTCTTGTCCTTCTGGAGGCATGTGAGGATTTAACTCAAAAGGCTGCCAAGTAATAGTGGCATCAATTTCTGAAGAAAGGTTATTTAGAGCCTGTTCTAAAGCTTTGTAGCCAATTATGCACCAAGGGCATGATACATCAGAGACAATGTCCAGTATGAGTTCTTTCATATTTTTCTTCTCTAAGAATTTAAAATTTTTATGTTATGACAAATAGAACGTATTTGAAGCTATTTATTTTCATTTATCTTTAAATGAACCAAAAACATGTAATTAGTATTTAATTTAAACTTGTTTCAAAACCCCACAGCACTGAAAATGCTCAACTTCAGGAAAAGGGTCATAAAAATGATGTAATAAAGCCTTCCATTGCTGATACTCAGGAGATTTTCTAAAACCTAATGTATGGTCTTCTATAGTTTGCCATCGCACCAATAGTAAATAACGATTATCTTTTTCAAGACATCTTTGTAATTGATGGTCAATATATCCCCCCATAGACGAAATAATGACTTGTGCTTGTTTAAACGCCCCCTCAAACTCTTGCTGTTTGCCAGGAATAATATCTAATATCGCTTGCTCTAGAATCACGTATTATCCTTATGTTTATGTGGCCTAAGGCAGCTCACACAATACCCAAATAGATGTAATATTCCCTCAACTAAAGTGGCACTTAAAAATCCAAATAATACCCCCCAAACTAGAGCTTGAAGATCAATTAATATCATATAACTGTAATTTTCCATGGTTTGCCTAAATGTCTCCCGCTCGGGAGTAACTAACACATGAAACACTCGGTAAACCGCACTTTGTAACAAGGCGTTTTGCTCTGCCTTTAATGAACTGACACGCTCAGTGATATAACGAATATTTTGGGCATCATGTCTAAACACCGCATCTTCACTAAACTCATAATGCTTTAAAAGAGCGTGTATATCACCTTGAAAATAACGTTCTGCAGTTTGTTGAAACCCAGCAAGAATAGCCTGTGCTTCTGTCAATTGCGCATCCACTCGTTTCTCATATTGGTCCACTACGGCAGGCACCTGAATACCTATCAATAAACCACTACAAAACAAAGTCAGCCTTAAATAATCTATACATAGTTTTATCATAATTATACTCATTGCCCAGCCAGCATACCTTTACACAACTGAATTGCCTTGCTGCTAACTTGATGAACTTCTATAGTAAGCAAAAGGACATACTAGGAGATACGTGTTTGTTAAAATATATTCTAAAATCTACCAGCTTACTTATGATGGTAACTTCAAGCAATTTAATTGCAGACGAGCTATCGATAGATAAACAGGTTACTCCAACTGTAAGCAAAATTTGCCCAGCTGACTTTTACACTTTACCCCTTTATCCAAACGCGAAATTTTGCCAACTATTTGACACTAAATTACCCGCAAGTTTGTCTTACTTTGCCGTAAGTGGCCAGCAAGCTACAAAAAACTTTTATCTTCAAGAGCTTGGTGAGGCTGAAGATGAAAAGATGTTGAAAGGTAGAATCGTTTTACAATATGAGCATGGTGAAAAAGTAGTTATCATTTCTAAAGACGGCACCGGAAGTCAGGTTGATATTTTAGTTAAATCAAGTATTTAGGTACTCCTTACTTAACCCTCCTTGCTTCTACATGTGCCATTATTTATTTCTAATTCATTGGCACTCTCTTTGCTTATCCAAGTAACAACAAACGTTTGTCAAAAAACCGACATTGGCTCTTGGAGAGATCATGGAACTTGGAATTATATTAATGATGCTACTGATAATAGTAGCAGTAGCCGCAATGAAACTTAACGAACCTGGCATTGCTTTTCCATTTCAGAAGAAAGGGAATTTGTTTACTCCTGTGGAGCGCACATTTCTATCTCTAATAGATGAAGCCGTTGGCAACGAATACAGAATTCTATGTCGCGTTAAAATGAGTGATATTTTAAGCGTGCGCCAAAGTACTAACAGAAAAACCAGTGTTAGTGCCACCACCAGAGCTAGCAGCAAACATTTAGATTTCGTTTTATGTTCTAAGAGTGATATGTCGCCGGTAATGGCAATCGACTTAGTACACCTAAAAGGGAAGGAAGGCTATAAGAGCCAAAGAGACTTTTTTGTAAGTGGTGCATTAGATGCGGCTCACATTCCCCATGTAAGAATTAAGGTACGGGCTGGTTATACAGCTGCGAATATACGAGATTGTATTTACACTAAACTACCAAAAACACAATTGAAACAGCTAAGCCCTCCAACTACTCAGGGGAGGAATTCATTGACCAATGAATTAACGGGGCAACCTAGGCCAACTCGCCCTATTAGAACCAACAAGACTGTACCTAGAAATCCAGTTGTTCCAGCCTAGCTACTCAAATTAAAGGCATAAAAAAACCAGCGAGCTTGCTGGTTTTTTCTTTCTAAAGGTTAATTAACCTTTAACGAAATCTACACCTAAAGTGATATCACCACGTAAGCCTTCAATCATAGAAGCTTTAGCGTTTTCTTCAAACTCACTTAACTCACCGTAAGAAAGAATTTCTTCTACGCCGTTTTTACCTAGGCGTACTGGGTGAGAGAAAAATACCGCGTCGTCACTATTGGTTTCAACGTAAGTATATTCAACAACATTTTCGCCACGCATAGCGTCAACTAGAGACAAACAAAAACGAGCTGCAGCTTGACCCATAGATAATGTCGCAGAACCGCCACCTGCTTTAGCTTCAACTACTTCAGTACCAGCATTTTGGATACGAGTTGTAAGACTTACTACTTCTTCGTCAGTAAACTCTACACCTTCAACTTGAGAAAGTAGAGGTAAGATAGTTGTACCAGAATGACCACCGATTACAGGTACATGTAAGTTAGCTGGGTTCAAACCTTTCAAATCACCAACAAAAGTTTCGGCACGGATAACATCAAGAGTCGTTACACCAAATAATTTATTTTTGTTGTAAACACCTTTAGCTTTAAGAGCTTCTGCAGCAATTGCAACAGTTGTATTTACAGGGTTAGTGATAATACAAGTGCAAGCTTCAGGGCAATTATCTGCAATGCCGTCTACTAGGTTTCTTACGATGCCAGCGTTAATGTTAAACAAGTCAGAACGATCCATACCTGGTTTACGAGGTACACCTGCTGGTATCAATACAATGTCACAGCCGGTTAATGCATCAGCTAAGTCATCTTTGCCATAACCTTTAACTTTCACATCAGTTGGTATGTGACTTAAATCTACAGCAACACCTGGAACTACTGGAGCAACATCATACAAAGATAACTCTGAACCTGCTGGTAATTGAGTTTTTAACAATAAAGATAACGCTTGGCCGATACCGCCGGCTGCACCTAATACAGCTATTTTCATGATTCTCTCCTGTGAAGTACTTTCTGCGTTGCAATCAATAAGATATTGCTAACGAGGTTGTGAAATACAAGTTTATTCTTGTTTAACAGTTTGTAACCGAATGATTATACAAGGAACCGAAAGTTTTTAATATATGCATAAGCTGATGATTATTATTCAACTAAAGAATAAATAGAGTCAAACAGTTCCAAAAAATGCTCTTATTCGCGTATTCGTTATAAGGGCAAATTGCGAAAACCCAAGCAATACGGCAAAATAGTCTAACTAAAAATCGAGGGACTTATGGCAAGTAACAAACAAGAAGCGTTAATTAAAGCATTTAAAGATATTTTGAAAACTGAAAGTTTTGGTTCTCAGGGAGATATTGTTGAAGCCTTGAAAACACAAGAGTTTGATAATATCAGCCAATCTAAAGTGTCTCGCATGCTAAGTAAGTTTGGCGCAGTCCGAACCCGAAACGCTAGAGGTGACATGGTATATTGCTTGCCTCCAGAATTGGGCATGCCAACAGCGAAAAGCCCCCTTAAACAACTTGTACTAGATGTTGTACATAATAATTCAATGGTAATTATTAGAACTAGCCCAGGAGCTGCACAACTCATCGCCCGCTTACTAGACTCTTTGGGTAAAAAAGATGGTGTGTTAGGGACCATAGCAGGTGACGATACTATTTTCATCGCACCCGCTGATGTTAATGACATTGAAGACACCCGAGATAGAGTTGAAGCGCTTTTTGAAAATGTATGAGGCTAACACCTTAGTCTCAATCACATAAATTCTAAATCTACCCAAACCAGTCTATGATCAGAAGAGCTTTTTCTATCTTTAATAAGACGGTAATGAAGGTCATCACTGTCTGGCCAAAATACTCCACTGTCTATTATTTTGAATGAGTTTGACGGCAAAACATAATCCGCTCTCATTCTCCAAAATGCGGTATGGCTCGCAGAAAAAGTGCTATCGGGTGTATGTAACTTCGCTGCATGGCTTTCAGGTGTGAATGAATCGTTTACGTCAGGATGATTTAACAGTCCTTGAATGCCTCTTTTCAAACCATCCCCTTCATCAGCTGAAGCATTTAAGTCACCCACTATGACAAAGTTTATTCCTTTAAAGCCTCCTCGCTCACCTTTATCATCATAAATGTAACTTGATTCTGTCTTTGTGGATAAATAATCTCGCCAAAAACGGATCTCATCATGGTTTCGCTTACCATTGCGATTTTCAGGACCATCAAATACAGGGGGGGTTGGGTGGCTTGCTAAAATATGTAGCTCATTACCATTGATCTCAATTGGAATATCCCAGTGAGATTTAGAGGATAAGCGCAGTACCTGCTGAGCTTCTTCACTGTAATAATGAGTGCCATCTTCATATTTAACAGTGTCTAACAAATTATCAGGCATATCTTTCCACAGAAACTTTTGAAAAGTACGTACATTGCTTTTTTTGATAGGGTATTTACTCAACACCACCATGCCATAGTGACCAGGATAAAGGCCAAATCCAAAGGCATCATCTTTTGTACCTGAAGTCACACCATCTTTGTTAAGGTCAACGCCAGAATCAACGCCTGTGTTCACAGGTGCGGCAAAGAAATATGGATAAAAAACAGGGCTTGAGTCATTCTGAGACAAAGCTAAATAATTATCTAAGAAAGCTTTAATATCTGAGTCAGAGCTAGCTAAATAGTCAAATTCATTTAATAGAATAATATCAGGCTGAACCCTTTGAATAATTTCAGCAATATTTTTGATCTGAAGGTGATTACCCGCAATTAAATACTGAGAGAGCTCATTTCCCTCTATGTTACTAATTTGTTCCACATAATTTGTGGCTTCCATGCTGACATTAAAGGTTGCGACCCGTAATTTTGAAGACGTTTGCGTGACCGCACACCCACCTAAAGACAACATTAGTAATAACCCTAAATACAATTTAAACATTAACAATATACCCCTTAGAACAAAAAATCCGACTCATTCGAGTCGGCTTTAACATTATTAAAACTTAATTAAAGTTTAGAATTTGTAATCAAATCCTATGCGTGCTTCCCAAAGTGATGCATCACCATCAATGAATGCAGGACTAGGAGTACCTACAGTTACTGTACTGTTAGTCTCTTCTAATATACCCCAATCGTCATTCAACATATTGGTGAAATTATCAATTACAAAACTAACTGAAGCAGTATGCCCTTCAGCAAATGCAGGCACATCTTGACGTACTGCAATATCAACTTTAGACCACCAAGGGGCTTCCTCACCGTTACGCTCTCCACCAATAGGTAATACACTATTGCTGTCAATGTAAGGAGCGAAGCCAAAAATACTATTTCCATCATCACGAGTTAAACTATATGGACTGCCCGATTGAGCAACTGCATACAAATTAAATCGGGTATTTAAACCATCAAACAATTCAACTGTGTAGCTTAAATCGGCTGTAAAACGGTGCGCAATGTTCCAATCAGACAATGAAGAAACATCTTCGTTTGGATTAGTAAAGGCACGATACTGATAGTTAGAAAATGCAACAGAGCTAGTCATTGGTTGCGTATCTTCTGCGTGGTTATAGGTATAACCTGCGAATAAACGAACACCTGACTCCCAAGACTTTTCTACTGTACCAGTCAATGAATAAGAAACAGAAGTTTCATCAGAGTTTGTCAATACAAACGTATCCATTTTACTATCTGAGTAATTAACATAACCTTCATCATTCACACCATCTTCTTCTAACTGACCCGCGAAAGTCATAGCTTGGTTTTGAGTAAAGGTTACAAGTAAATCTGCATTGAAGATATATTCAGCGGCAGTCTCATGGGTTAAACCAGCAGACAACTTCCATTCACTAGGCATGTCAAAACCTGGATCTAAGTAATTTAATTCAAAGTTAGAACCTTCACCAGCATCAACATCTGCATCTAACTCAGAAGGAATAGAGTAACCAGGACCTGCAGTCACACCTTCTTCAGTATTTACCCATACTATGTCGTCATCAAACAAACTGCGTGAACCATCGGTATATCCGTGATCACGTCCTCTAGCACCTACTTGAGTAGTATTAGTGTTTGAGTAGTTATTAGACATCCAAACGTTAGGGTTACCACCAGAGAATAAACCTAACCCACCGCGTAATTCAGTAGTAGCACTAAGGGTATAGTTAAATCCAACACGTGGTTGAAATAAACCAACGCCGTCTAGGTTAGCAGAGTTACTAAATCCATAATCTGCAACAAAGTCAGAATTTTCTGCTGGCTTATCTGAGGAAGTAATCCAGTCATAACGTAAACCAGCAACTATTGTAAGGTCGTCTGTTAGATAAAATTCATCTTGAGCGTATAAACTATGAGTTGCGTAACTCCAGTCCGCAGCAGCGTGATCCAACTCACCGTCAATAGCGTAGTTGTAGTAGATTGCGTCTGCTAATCCAGCTTCAAATTGGTCGATACCTGAACTGATTAAAACACCATCATTGTCATATTGGTTATAAAAACGGATTTCCGTTTCTGTGTGCTGAACGAATAAATTGAAAATATCTAACTTATCTTGCTCATATCCAAAAGTAAAAGTATGCCCATTATCAGCGTAATAGTTACCACGTAACATAATGCTGTTAGCAGTCCAATCGAGGTCATTAGCTTGACGACTATCATCAGAACCAATATAAACATCAACTCCATTCTCCGTTTGGATACGAATTTCACCAAAGTCATTACCACCTGGCGTTCCGTCACCACCAACTGAATTCTGGCGATTATCTAGCTCTGTACGAGACAAACGAATCTCTGTAGAGAATTTATCTGACCAATCAGAATAAAACGAACCAACGAAAGACTCTAACTCTGCGCCACGCTCATATAGGTGATTTGAAAACTCGAATTCATCTGAATCACCATCTGACTCAGTGAAGTTATTACCATCGTTGTAGTTATAGGTAAACGAAGCACGATGTTTTTCACTGATGTTCCAATCTAGCTTAATTAGAAGCTTTTCATCTTCATTTTCTAAACTTGAAGGAATTGAACCTGGATCATAATTATAAAGGCTGTTCGCAATACTAACTATTTGATCTAATTCATCTTGAGTCGCTGCTACTTTAACAACCGCATCAGAGTCACTGGCCCCACGATCAAATAAGTTTGCACCTTCTAATTTTTCGTACGAAGCAAAGATGAACAATTTATCTTTTATCAACGGAGCTCCAACTGTGAAGCCGTATCTTCTTTCTGAATAATTACCAAGAGAAACACCTTCGCCTTCTAAAGAATCGCCTCTTAGCTCATCGCTTCCATAATCCGCAAAAAACGAACCATGCACTTCATTAGTACCGGTTTTACTTACCGCACTAATGTTACAAGCAGAGAATCCACCGTAAATAACATCAAATGGTGCAATTTCAACTGCAACACTTTCGATAGCGTCATAAGAGAAAGGCATTCTTTCTGTTGGGTAACCGTTTGAATTAAGACCAAACAAGTCATTCATACGAACACCATCAACAGTTAAACTGTTGAAGCGAGGGCTCTTACCTGCGCACTGTATTCCGCCATTTCCGCCTTCATCAACATAAACACGAGGGTCTATACGTATTATATCTGTAAGGTCACGGTTGATTGCAGGAGCATTCTCCAATGTAGAAAGATCAAAACTAGCAGAAGGGCCTATTTGACCAAACGCTGCACTACTAATTTGAGATGCAGTAACAGAAATACGTTCAATGTTTACTTCACTTTCTAATGCACGATTAAGACTGTAAGTATCACCTAACTCTAAATAAATATCACTGATGGTTTGATCTGCAAAGGTATCTGAGTCTAATTCAATAATATAAGGGCCGCCTACACGTAAGCCTCTCAAGTTAAAGGTACCAGCTGAATTAACTAATACCGTTTTTACAGAGCCAGTTGGAACGTGCGTAACTTTTACTTCTGTTCCTGCAGCTGGATTACCATTTGGACCAACGATCTGTCCTGACATCCCAGAAGAGGTAACTTGCGCCATTGCAGCTGAAGACATGCCAACAGACATGGCCACTGCAATCGCTATGCGATTGAGTTTAGTTTTCTTAAACATTGTGTGTTTCCTAAGTTTTGTGTTTTCTAAGTTTTTTGGCATATATAGTATGCTTGACGAAACTGTACCTACTAAATATTGCTATTTTATTAAATTATTTCTTTTATTTTTATTTTGAAAACTCCCTGTACAAAATAAGTACTGGCGTATTTTTTTAGCTTATTACTAATTAAAACACATACGTCTATACTGAACAAATTACAAAAAGTAAAAAGCATTTAATATCATTCAACCTTGTTTTTTATTAATTCATAAAAATCAACAACTTAACTCAAACAAATAAACTTACCTATTGCAATAAATAAAACTAACTGTTGAAATCAACAAATAGCATCTCAACAAGTAAGCTTAGCCCACTAAATTTTGTCTATTTTTTCACCATATTACAAAACAATTTTTCTTTCTGCGATCAGTTTATCCATAATTTTGATGTGGTGTTTAGGTGCCTATGTAAATGTAAATACTCCAGAACCGATTCCTGTCATCATCAATGAGTCAGATTCTTGTCATACTCATTCAAAAACAAATGCAGATAGCTTTGTTGTTCTTGTGGAAGATCAATATCAAGCAGACTTATTACTTGACGCTTTATGCTCTGACCCAGTAATCGATCGGCAATTTGGAGTAGTTGAGGTTAGATGGAGCAATAGAGATGAAGATATTATTCAGTATATAGGTAAAGGCTTAGCACATTTAGCCTTAGTAAAAGAAAATCTAATGAATGCTTTTGCCACCGATCAAACATATGGTTATAAAGTCATTGGGGCTTATCAAAACTACTCTGCCTATTTAATTTCAGTAAAAGAAAAGCCGATTATCAACAAACAATATTTATGGGGCAAGAAATTAGGTTTATTAGATTATCCCAGCAGCCGCTCTGGCCACATAATACCCAAGGGAATGCTAAAATCTTTGGATTTATCTGAACAGGATGTAAAGATTACTTATGCGAATGATCACAATGAGTTACGTAAATTATTAGCCTCAGGAAAGGTGGATATTATTTCATCTTATTGGCAAGAAGAAGACAGTAAAAAGTTCTCGCAAAATTACATTACCCGAATTCAGGAAAATGTAAGTGGAGCGAAGTGGTATTTAAAGATGGATACCCAAAACACAGATTTAGTGTGTGAGATGCAAAAAATACTATTAATGTTGAGTCCTAACATGGGCTCTGAATATTTCAATCATATGTCATTACCCGATGAATGTTTATTAATAGAAGTGCCTCAATTATGACTTCACCACAGTTAACATCATACAAATATACTGGCTACTTTTTTATTTTATGGATAATGTTTCAAGGTACTTACTCAACTGCAAAATATTTTCAACACCAATATGAAGCCAGTCTATTTACCCTAAACATAGAGAAAAGAATAGCATTGGACATCAGCAAACTTCGTTTAGCCAATCCAATATTCAATACTATTTCCCACCCCCCATCAGTTAAGCGTTACATTGATCAGCTTAATCTTTACTTAACTGAACAAGATTCCAATGTAAAACTATTAAAACTGCAAAATGTCAGTATTGATATTGACGGGGCGTATCTAACACGTAATTCAACCCTAACGCCGACAGGTCAAAAAATTGAGGTTTCAATAGCGGTATTCAAATGGCCCTATTTAACGACGCTAACCCCTATAGCTCTATTTTTAGCCCTAATTTTTACTTACCTAAATTATAAAATTTATGCAAAAGGCAATAACGCTGACAACAATCTAAGTGAGCCTTCGGCCCCAGACTCACCCGTGAAATTATCCATCAACCTACACGACAAGACCCTAAACAATGTAAAATTTGGAAAAAAAGTAGAGCTATCCAATAAGCCATTTTGTTTTTATGTCGCTTTATTAGAGTACTGTATAAAAGAGCCAAACCCTCTTCTAAATCAAAGCAAAGATGTACCAGAAGACATAATAGCTTTAGCAAATAAGTATTTTTACAGACTAATTGAAATTGGTCATACCAAGCGAAAACGTCCCGACTTCAGTACCAATTTAGACAAAACATTGAGTGAAATTAGGGCAACTTTAGATGCTGTATTTTTACATCAGCCCCACGAAAAAGAGCTCTTTTATCCTCCCAAAGCTCAAGGAGAAGGATCTAGATCTAAACTTCATAACTATGCGCTTGAGCACATTGACCCATCGCATTTAGAAATAATTGGTAAATAAATACGACTATAAATTTATCGATAGAATAAAAAACAATCAGTTCAGAGCCTATTACTTCATTAGTTACTTGAAAGCGGATTTCAAGTGCTGACTTTTTGCGTTTCCGCTGTTATCTTTCTATAAGTCTTAATTCAATTATCTGGAGTGGTATGTCTGCCCCCTTAGTTATTGCCATTTCTGGAGCATCAGGATCTGGTAAATCACTGTTTACCGAAAATCTTCTAAAAGAATTTTCAGAAAAAGGTAAACCCGTTCAAGTTTTACGTGAAGATCATTATTATCGGTCCCAAGATCATCTTCCAATGCTAGAACGAGAAAAGAATAATTACGATCATCCCAAAGCCTTTGAGCATGAGTTGTTAATTCAACATTTAAAAGCATTGAAAGATTGGAAGTCTATAGAATATCCAAGTTATTGCTATAAAACCCACACTAGACTCGAGCAAACAGATACCTTGATTTCAGCGCCTGTCATTATAATTGAAGGGATCATGTTATTGGCAAACGAAGCATTGCAACCTCTTTTTGATATAAAGATATTTGTCGATACCCCACTAGATATTTGTTTACTACGTAGAATGAAAAGAGATATTGCTGAAAGAGGTCGCACTCTGGAGTCAGTAGCTCAACAATATGAATCGACGGTAAAGCCTATGTATCACCAATTTATTGCGCCAAGTCGCTTTACAGCAGATGTCATAGTCACTCAAGGGGGAGAAAATCGTATCGCCCTAGATGTTATTAAGTCACATATTCAACAAAGTTTGTTATAACAACTTACCGTTACATGCTACACAAAATAATAAAAATAAGGAAAAAGTATGGTTAGTCTAATTGGCGTTGCCTTAATGTTGTTTATTGCCTATCTATTCTCTGCTCACAAAAAATCCATAAATTGGCGTACAGTGGGCGGCGCTTTCGCAATCCAAGCAGGTATTGGAGCCTTGGTGTTGTACTTCCCGCCAGGAATTAGCTTTTTACTCTCTTTAACTGGATATGTAGAAAACATCATTGGTTATAGCCAAGACGGTATTAATTTTATTTTCGGCCCTATGGGTAATAAATCAATGGGCTTTATTTTTGCGTTCAATGTATTACCTGTCATTGTGTTTTTCTCTTCTTTGATAACAGTGCTGTATCACCTGAAGGTAATGACGGTCATTATTCGTGTGATCGGTGGATTCTTGCAGTTTTTCTTAAAGACAAGTCGCCCAGAATCTATGTCTGCAGCAGCAAATATATTTGTAGGTCAAACAGAAGCGCCTCTCGTTATTAAGCCATTTATACCTAATTTAACTCGCTCCGAGTTGTTTGCTGTGATGGTTGGTGGTCTAGCGTCTATTGCAGGCTCTGTAATGGCAGGTTACGCAGGAATGGGGGTAGAGATTAAATACCTATTAGCTGCTAGCTTTATGGCTGCGCCTGGAGGCTTGTTGATGGCAAAAATAATCATTCCTGAAACAGAAGAGTTTAAAAATGAGCTAGATCAAAAAACCACTGAAGATAACCAGTACGCTAACATTTTTGATGCTGCTGCAAGTGGTGCCGCTTCTGGATTACACTTAGCATTGAATGTAGGGGCAATGTTGCTGGCTTTTATAGGGCTTATTGCTCTACTAAATGGCTTAATTGGATGGGCCGGCGGGTTGTTTGGAGCAGGAGATTTAAGCTTTGAAATTATTTTAGGGTACCTTTTTCAGCCTATAGCTTGGGCCCTAGGGGTTCCATGGGATGAAGCTAATATAGCGGGTAGCTTTATTGGCCAAAAAATGGTGGTTAATGAGTTTGTCGCCTATTTAGACTTTTTGAAATATCAAGCAGAGTTGTCACCCCATACTCAGGCTATTGTGATTTTCTCATTGTGTGGGTTTGCTAACTTCTCTTCAATAGCAATATTGATGGGTGGCATAGGAGCGTTAGCGCCAAATAGACGAAAAGAAATTGCGCAACTTGGATTAAAAACAGTATTAGCCGCAACCTTATCAAACTTAATGAGCGCCGCTTTAGCGGGTTTCTATCTAAGCATATAAAAAATAACTGTAGTAAATATATAAAGATTTTGAGTTGAGAGTAAACCATGGAATTAACAGCTGTAGATTACCAGGCACCAAATGCCGATAAATTATTTGTAGAGTCATTACACAAAACTGGTTTTGGGGTATTAAAAAATCACCCAATAAGCAAAGAGCGTGTCACTAGCATATATAAAAACTGGCAAGCTTTTTTTAATACTGATGAAAAAAATGACTTTTTGTACAACCGTGAAACCCATGATGGTTTCTTCCCAACCAGTGTATCAGAGACAGCCAAAGGCTTTAAAAAGAAAGATATCAAAGAGTATTTTCATTTTTACCCTTGGGGACGATGCCCAGAATCACTCAAACAGGAAATAGCAGCTTATTACCGAGATACCAATGCATTAGCCTCAGAGCTATTAACTTGGGTTGAAAAATACTCGCCGGCAGAGATATCTGCTAAGTATACCCAGTCACTATCGACCATGGTGACCGAAAGTGAGCAGACTTTACTGCGTATTTTACACTACCCCCCCTTAGACGGCTCAGAAGAGGCAGATGCGATAAGAGCTGCTGCACATGAAGATATTAATCTACTAACTATATTACCGTCAGCAAATGAGCCTGGGTTACAAGTTAAAGGCACTGGCGATTCGTGGATTGATGTACCATGCGATTTTGGTAATCTTATCGTGAATATAGGCGATATGTTACAAGAAGCCTCTGCCGGTTATTTCCCGTCAACCACTCACAGGGTTGTAAACCCAGAAGGAAGCGATCAGACTAAAGCTCGTATTTCACTGCCTCTATTTTTACATCCAAATCCCGAAGTTGTTTTATCAGATAGATATACAGCCAAAAGCTATTTAAAAGAGAGGCTAGAAGAGTTGGGTGTCGCCTAGCCCTTTAATTAGAGCCATTGTTAAACATAAAACTAAGCAGTTTGTACGATTACAAACTGCTTAAAAAATCTAATTTACTCTGATACTTTTCTTCATAATGATTATTGAGAGCTTTATTTTTTGCCAGTTTCAAATAACGCTCGCTTTCATCTAGCTCACCAATTTCAAAGTAAACTCTAGCCAAACCAAAATATCCCTCGTGCATGTTCCTATTTAAAATAAGTGCTTTTTTAAAATGACCCAGAGCTAACTTCCAGTTTTGTTGCTCTATATCCTGCTCGCCTAAGTTTACGTGGTAATAGGGATTTACAGCGCGCTTATGTTCAACTTTGGCAATAATCTCATTGGCGGACTCTACTTTACCGGTAATATTGTATAAATAAGCCAAGTTTTCCAGTCCTGTCAAATTATCAGGAGATTGCTGTAAAGCATGCAAATAAACCTTCTCAGCGTCTTCTAAATATCCAGCCATACGATATAAGATCCCCATATTAATCCAAGCAGAAGTAAACAATGGCTCACTTAATACTGCTTCTCTGAAATAGGCATAAGCTAAGGGAAATTGTTGCTTCACAAGAGCATCAGCACCTTTATTATTGTAAAACATGGCTACTACCAGCTCTTTAGATACAAGCTTTTTAGGAAAGCTCCGTCTAGAAGGCTGAGGGTCGAAATCTATTTGATAACTACGAGTTCTTAAATTGAGCACATTAGCATCCAGGTGGGGAGTGAATTTTAAGTTTATATGGCCATTAAGCAGGTTATAACCTTGGCGACGAGTCCAATACTCAGGAATCAAAACTTCTTGAAAATCCACATTAAAGCCGGCTTCCCTAGTCAGTGCATAGGTCATAATAGACATGGATAAACAATTTGCTTCTTTCAATTTAAAAGTATCATTGGCAACAGTGTTTGCATTGGCTTGATACAGCAGATTTAATTCAGAGCGATCAAATACAGCATGTACTAGAGCCTCAACCTGATCAACCTCGTTATCTATGTTACCTATGATGTCATGCACAAAGGTTTTGGCGTCTTCATCTAGATAAAATATTTCATATTCAGTTTCTACTCTATGATTGGAAAAGCTTTTAAAACCTTGATCAAATAGAAGGGATTCTGCAGAAACGGCAACATGATTGTGAGAGGCCCTAGACTGACAACCCAGTAAAACAAACACAAATAACAAACAAACATAATGCGTCAAACTAAGTCTAATATTAAACATATCAACCCCACCGCTAACATTTATTTAACATTAGCGCTTTTAAACGCTATTAGCCAATCTATTTGTCGCTTAATAGATTGATTTCGTCCTAAATATCGAAACTCAATGCCCCCCAAACAACAGAGTTAAAACACGATTATTTAAGAGATCTGTTTATTTGCATGTTTTAAATCAAACGCTTACGTAATAAACTTAATTCAAAATAAAACGACTCAGAAACCTCTCTATGAAAATTGCCATATTAGGTGCAATGGATGAAGAAATAACTCTTCTTCAAGACTCTCTTCAACAATGTAAAGAACAACATGTAAACCACTTAAAAGTGTATTCAGGCAAACTTGGCTCCATTGATGTTGTGCTCGTCAAATGCGGTATTGGTAAAGTTGCAGCCTCTGTTTCCACCACATTATTAGTTAAGCAATTCTCACCAGACTATGTCATTAATACCGGATCGGCTGGCGGCTTTTCCAATCATTTGAATATAGGTGACATTGTTATTGCAACTGAATTACGACATTTTGATGCCGATTTAACTCACTTTGGTTATGAAATTGGCCAGTGTGCCGGCATGCCTACCCACTTTGAATGTGCAACAAAGCTGGTTGATGCAGCTTATAACCAAGCCAAGAGTATGACTAACATTCAAGTTGAACTTGGATTAATTTGCACGGGTGATTCATTCGTTGGAAGTGATCAAGCTGCTGCTACAATTCGTAAAAATTTTCCAACAGCCTGTGCCGTTGAAATGGAAGGTGTCGCTATAGCTCAGAGCTGCCACTTACTTGGCGTTCCCTATTTAGTAATACGTTCGTTATCAGATATAGCAGGAAAAACATCGACGGTTTCATTCCAAACCTATTTAGAAAAAGCGGCTAAAAACTCAGCAGAGCTTGTGATACAAACAATTTTAGCTCTGAAGTAAGCTAGAGTCGGTATGTCTAATTTAATCAATATACTAATAAGTGAGCAGCTACTCGCTTATTGGGTATTGGTGTTAGTTGTACTCATTGAAAAATTCGTATACCTGCCTGAAAAATACCATCCTCTCACATTACTCAAGCTAATGGCTCAAGGCATGGCAAACAAAGTGGTGACCTCAGAACCAAGGCAGATTCGGCAGCAACAAATAGCCGGAATTTTAGCCCCCTTAACCCTTTTACTCCCTGTATGTACGGTTATTGCTGTATTTATTTTACTGTCTCAATTCCCGCTATTTTTTGAAAGTATCATGCTTTTGACAGCGTTAAAATTTCAGTATGTTATTAAGCAAACCCAAAAGGTCAACCAAGCCTTAAGATCTGAGAAGAAAATTCTAGCTCGGCAAATGCTGTCCCCCATAGTGCTACGTGAAACCGAAAAGCTATCCCCAATGGGTATAGTAAAAGCCAATATAGAATCAGTGTTATTACGATTTTGTTATCAGTATTGCTCCGTTATATTTTGGTACCTTATTGCCGGAGGAGTTGGAGCCTTAGTCTATAGGGTTTTATATGAATTAAGCCATTCTTGGAATGTGAAGCTCATTCGTTTTAGATATTTTGGAGGGCCAACTAGGAGGTTAATAAAACTATTACAACTAGTCCCATCATGCCTAACTTGTTGCAGTCTTATATTGGCCTGCAACCTCAAATTAGGAGCTACAGCTCTAACTCAAGTAAAAAGCTATAAAAGTTTATCAATGTTTATCTTGAATATCTCGGCTTCAGCCATGGGCATTAGCTTGGGAGGGCCCGCCTACTACAATAATAAAAAGATAAGAATGCCTAGCTGCGGGCTGCCAAAACAAGTTACGTTAGCAGACAATCAACGAGTACTAATCATTGTTAACAGTGCAACTTGGGTAACAATGATTGCTGCTTTGCTATTTTACTTCTTAACTTACTCAACAGCTCAAATTCATTAATCTAATGTTTAGTTTATTCCCTTGTTAGCAATGCCATAGTTATAGCTTAAATACTTTACACTTTGGCTAAGTGTACTTAGTATCCTAGTTGTTAACATTACTTAGGAAATATAGATGGTTAAACAAATTATGTTTGGTTTTTTAAGTTTATTTGGGCTGTCTGCACAAGCTTCTGACATGATTGAGCTTAGTCAAGCTGCAATACTTAATGATAAAAATTATTCATATATAATAATCGATGTACGAAGCCCAGAAGAATTTGCAGATGGACATATTCCTAAAGCCATCAATATTCCTTTAAGTGAGGTTTCTAGCAACCTAGACCAGTTTCATAGCTTTACAGATAAAGAAATTGTTTTGTATTGTCGTTCTGGGTATAGAGCCAATAAAGCTTCAGGCATTTTAACCGACAACGGTTTTTCTAAGATTAACCATCTTGAAGGGGATATGTTAGGCTGGGTTAAATCTGGGCTCGCAATAGAAAAATAAAGCAGTATTTTTCTAAATATACCCACATACAGTGATTATAATATGTAAAGATTTAGGCAAGCCCTTCTGAATAAACGCAACAATATTAATCACAGAAACGTTAGTAACTTAAAGAAAGCAACCAATTTCAATGGATATTACACTCACTACACCTGCCATGTTGTTCCCAGCAATATCCTTATTGTTGCTCGCTTACACTAATCGTTTTTTAGCACTTGCAAGCGTCATTCGAAACTTTGATTTAGAAAAAGAAAATACAAACTCTAATGCACAAATCAAAAACTTAAGGCAGCGAATTCAATTAATAAAAAATATGCAAGCGGCTGGCATTGCTTCCTTTTTTATGTGCGTGTTATCTATGCTAGCTATTTACGCCAACTACCAAACGGTAGGAAGCTCAATATTCGCCTGTAGCCTAGTACTACTATTGTATTCTCTGTGGTTATCCGTAAGGGAAATACGCATATCCATAGAAGCATTAGACATGCATCTTAGCCAGTTGAACTTACCTACAAAAAAGCGTGTATGGAATACTAAGAATCAAAAAAAATAATCTAATTTAACGGCTAGGTAAATTAAGAATATCGATACCTTGCTGTTTTGATTTTACGATTGTGACTTTAGCGTCACCATTAGAAAATAATTCAGCTGTAACTTTCTCCATCACAGCTCGCTCATTTTCGTTTACTGCCACTGCTATATGTATACCTTACTGATTATCTAAATCCATTTTACCTAGCAAGGTAATACAAACTGCTTCTTCCATGGTAAGTGAAGAGCCAATTACATCTGAGTAGTCAATTAATACCTTATCGTACTTTGCAATAACGCTTTTATAATCACGGCTTTGTAACATAAACAGCAAATCTAAAGCGTTTAGAGACCCTTCAATACTCACGATTGCAAATCCATCGCTTTCAGATATTTCAAACTGCCTAATCTACCACCTGTTTAAGAGAAAGCCTTTTTTAGCTTAGCTCAGCGTATACGTAACTACATAGAAGTTCAGTAAAAAATCATATCAGTGTTATCTATGCAGGAAGGCCGTAAACAACATTGAGCGCCACTAAAGGTAGTACCTACTAATAATGTCTAGCAGACTCTAATTGCCTTCAATATTTAGCAAGGAAAAAGCCATATATTCATCATGTATCTGGCCTAAATATGCCTCCGCAAAACCTAAAGCACCAAACAAAGGCAACACGGAACAATCGCACTCAAACAGTGCGACAATATGTATCAAAACATTAATCAAAAAACGTAATCTATTGTTTTTAATGGAAAAAAATTATGGCATAGGATTTGTTGTAATTTTGTCAATCATTTGCAAAATATAACTAAAACACTGGGAGTAACACCATGAAACTAGTCACAGCGATCATTAAGCCTTTTAAGCTTGATGATGTGCGAGAAGCAATATCTGAAATCGGCATCGATGGTTTGACAGTCACTGAAGTTAAAGGCTTTGGGCGTCAGAAAGGCCATACTGAACTTTACCGTGGCGCAGAGTATCAAGTAGATTTCTTACCTAAAGTAAAACTTGAAGTTGCTGTTCAGGATGATCAAGTTGAACGCTTAGTTGAAGCTATTGTTGGCGCAGCTAAAACAGGCAAAATTGGTGACGGAAAAGTATTCGTCTATGACTTAGAGCATGCCGTTCGAATTCGTACAGGCGAAACCGATGGCGAAGCCATTTAGATTTTGAGGAGAGGATTGTGGAAATAACTTTTGAGTTGGGCTACGCCCTAGATACATTTTACTTTTTAATATGTGGCGCATTGGTAATGTGGATGGCTGCTGGTTTTACTATGCTAGAAGCTGGTTTAGTAAGAGCTAAGAACACCACTGAAATTTTAACTAAAAACGTCGCTTTATATTCTATAGCATGCATTATGTACATGGTGTGTGGTTATTCAATCATGTATGGCGGTGACGACTTTACTTGGTTCCTCAGTGGTATTACTGGTGATGGTGCAACAGGTGAAGCAGAGCCAGCTACTTATGCTCCTTCAGCTGATTTCTTCTTCCAGGTAGTATTCGTTGCAACTGCAATGTCTATCGTTTCAGGTGCCGTTGCTGAGCGTATGAAGCTTTGGTCTTTCTTAGCATTTACAATCGTACTAACTGGTTTCATTTACCCAATGGAAGGTTCTTGGACTTGGGGCGGTGCATCTGTATTCGGAATGTATACCCTAGGTGAAAATGGATTCTCTGACTTTGCAGGTTCTGGTATCGTACATATGGCTGGTGCTGCTGCAGCGCTTGCTGGCGTATTATTGCTAGGCGCTCGTAAGGGTAAATATGTAGACGGCAAAGCAAACGCTATCCCAGGTGCAAATTTACCTTTAGCTACTTTAGGTACATTCATCTTATGGATGGGTTGGTTTGGTTTCAACGGTGGTTCAGTATTAGCTACTGCTACTGTAGAAAGTGCAAATAGTGTTGCTGTAGTATTTATGAATACTAACGCTGCCGCTGCTGGTGGTTTAGTAGCTGCTTTATTACTTGCTCGCATCTTATTTAAGAAAGCTGACCTTACTATGGCTCTTAACGGCGCATTAGCAGGTCTAGTTGCAATTACTGCAGAACCGTCTACTCCAACTCCACTTCAGGCAACTTTGTTTGGTGCAATGGGTGGAATTCTAGTGGTATTCAGTATCTTAGCTTTAGATAAGTTAAAAATTGATGATCCAGTTGGCGCCATCTCTGTTCACGGCGTAGTGGGCCTACTTGGTCTATTACTAGTACCAGTTACTAACTCTGATGCAGCTACTTTCAGTGGCCAATTGCTAGGTGCTGTTACTATCTTCGTATGGGTATTTGTAACAAGTTTAATCACTTGGGCAATTATCAAAGCTGTTATCGGAATCCGAGTCAGTGAAGAAGAAGAGTTTGAAGGCGTAGACATTAGTGAGTGTGGCTTAGAAGCTTACCCTGACTTCACATCTGGTCGTTAATATCAAAAAGCTTTAGAAAAATGGGATAATAACAATTACAAACTCCCATAAAGAGATACCGAGTTAAGCCTCGGAACCTCTAAGCCAGGAAGGCCATAGCCTCGCAATTGCGGGGCTTTTTTCTGCTTGTAAATAACTAAGTACATAGTATTGCGAAATCCGTGTATCCTAAACTATCAAACCTAAACGAGTTTAATTAATGAATCTAACCAACTTTGTTACTTCTTTTGTATTCTTGAGTGTCGTTTTTCCTACTTGGTCATATGACAGAGTGACAGGAGAGTCATTTGCTTCTCGCTCAGAAGTCATAGCTGCCAATGGTATGGTGGCAACTAGCCAACCTTTAGCCACTCAGGTGGCTTTAGATATACTCAAACAAGGTGGCAATGCCATAGATGCAGCGATAGCAGCCAATGCTATGTTAGGCCTAGTAGAACCTACAGGCAGTGGTATAGGTGGTGATTTGTTTGCCATAGTTTGGGACGCCAAAACAATGAAACTTTACGGATTAAATGCTTCAGGTCGCTCCCCTAAATCATTAACTTTGGAGCATTTTCAGCTACAAGGGTTAGATACAATTCCAGCATACGGGCCACTTCCTGTTTCAGTTCCTGGTGCTGTAGATGGTTGGTTTGAATTACATCAGAAATTTGGCAGTCTACCTATGGCAGCCATACTCTCACCAAGTATTGAGTATGCTAAAAATGGCTTCCCTGTTAGTGAGCTAATTGCCCACTATATGCAGTTAAGTGTTCCCAAACTGGCCAAATTTCCCGGTTTTAAAGAAACCTATATGCCAAATGGCAAAGCACCTGCTAAAGGACAAATTTTTACCAACAAAGACTTAGCCGTAACATATGAAAAAATAGCCACTGGTGGACGAGATGCTTTTTACAAAGGAGATATTGCTCAATCAATCGCAGCTTACATGGAAAAACAAGGCGGTTTTCTAAGTTATGAAGATTTAGCCAGCCACACATCAGAGTGGGTTGAACCTGTTTCAGCCAACTACAAAGGTTACGATGTTTGGGAGTTACCACCTAATGGTCAGGGTATAGCAGCACTACAAATACTCAATATTTTAGAAAACTATGATATCCAAGACATGGGTTATGGTTCAGAGCAGTATATTCATACTTTTGTTGAAGCTAAAAAACTGGCCTTTGAAGATAGAGCAAAATATTATGCTGACCCTAATTTTAATAACATTCCTGTAGCTCAGTTAATATCAAAACATTATGCGAAGAAGCGCAGTCTACTAATTGATAGCAATAAAGCCGCCAAGCGCTTCGATGCAGGCTTAAATGACGGTGACACTGTTTACCTCACAACGGCAGACAAAGAAGGCAATATGGTGTCACTCATTCAAAGTAACTATCGTGGCATGGGGTCTGGTATGACACCCACAGGGTTAGGATTTGTATTACAAGATAGAGGAGAGTTGTTCAGCTTAGAGCCCGGCCACAACAATGTCTATGCCCCAAACAAGCGGCCTTTCCATACTATTATTCCTGCCTTTGTGACTCGTAATGGCCAGCCTTGGTTAAGTTTTGGTGTAATGGGAGGTGGCACCCAGCCACAAATGCATGCGCAGATCATTACCAACTTGATCGACTTTGGAATGAACCTGCAAGAAGCTGGAGACGCCCCAAGAATGCTACATTCAGGCTCAAGTCAACCAACGGGCACAAAAATGAGCGATAGTGGTAAGGTACACTTGGAGTCTGGTTTTGCTCCTCATGTAAGACGTAATTTAATTCAAAAAGGTCATATTTTGCAAGATAGCGTAGGTAACTACGGCGGCTATCAAGCCATAATGCGTGATCTTGAAACAGGTGTGTATTTTGGCGCATCTGAGAGCCGCAAAGACGGACAAGCGGCTGGCTACTAATTCTTTTAAAACCATAGCGACACTAAGTGTCGTTATGGTTTGTTATGCTTTGTTGAGCATTTTCTTGACTTAAGTTAATCGCACTAATTGGATAAGGTATAACAATACCTTCGTCCTTAAATCTTTTATGTAATGCCTTTATGAAAGCCGACTTAATAAAGAATCGATTAAAATACTCTTGAGCTCTTAACATCACAGTAAAGTTAATGCTCGAGTTATCAAAAGTGTGAAATACCACGAATGTTTCATATTCAGGGACCCCCCATTTATGAGAATGCAAAATCTCTCTTGCCACCTCTAGCGTGACTTTCTCTACGTGCTCAAGGTCAGAATCGTAATGCACCCCAACATCAACGGGCACGGATAATTGTTTTTCAGGGTAGTAATAATTGATGAGTTTAGATTGAGCTAACACACTGTTTGGCATAATCACAATATTATTAGGCAGCATTTTTATCCAGGTTGACCGCCAGCCAATCTTCTCTACAAACCCTTGCTCACCAGAATCTAACTCTACAAAATCCCCTACCCGTAAAGGTTTATCAGCTATCATGTGGATACCAGAAAAGAAATTTTCCAAAGTGGGTTGTAATGCTAATGCCACAGCGAGGGAGCCAATACCTAGAGAAGCCACTATGGGCGTAATCGAAACACCCAGTGTACTGAGAATAACTAACATGCCAATACAGTAGACAACAACGCGTGAAGTGCCCCGTATCAAACTGCCGCTAGTCTTCATAAAGGGTGAGCTACTTTCATATTGGCTCAGACTTAAACGGGAAAACTTATCGATAAATAAAATCAAAGCCAAAATTAATAACACTTGGCTAGAGGTATTTAATAAATCACTTTTGCTATCAGAAAGTGAAACAAAGTTACTTAGGATAAGCTCCGCTATCTTCAAAGATATAGCAAAAATTAAGACACTGGTTGCTCTTGCTGCTGCTTCTAATAGTAAAGAGTCTAAAGCAAACTTAGACTTGTTCGTTAAAAAGCTTAAATAGAAAAAGACAATACGTTTACACAGCCAAAGGCTCATAAATACACAAATAAAGGTTACTATTGAAGATAACCAAACGGGTGTTACATCAATGAGATTTTTTATAAACTCTATAGTTTCTGGCATAAAGGCTTACCCTTTCTCAGTTCCTTGTATATTATTTTGTGCAAATAACACACCAATAGAACTTATATAGGCTTCAGCGGTATACCTGTGCTTTTAAAAACAAATATGCACCATAACAGCATGAATAATGTTCAATTATGGTTTGTGAGTTTTTGTTGACGTCGAATTTGTAAAGATAAGATAACAATTCTATTTGATTCTATTTCAATGCCTTCATCAGACGATTACTATATAGGCATAATCAAAGCCACATAACGACACTTCGAAGGTATTTGTGCTTATTCAAATAAGAATGTATTCATGACTCAGGCTCAAAAAGGTATTTGTGCAGAGCCGAATCTGCATGCTCTATATTTAACGCTTAATGTTATTGACGATGACGCATCAACCATGCGTAAAAAGATCGCTCAGATATTAGCCTTGTTTGCTCACTATGATGAAGAGTATTACGAAGCTATGGTCTCAGGCATAGTGGCTATTGGAACAGACTATTGGTATGAGCTGTATCCAAGGTTAATCCCTCAAGAATTATCCCCATTTCCCATTACGAATAGTGACGACCGTAATGCACCAGCCACACCGGGAGACCTGTTTATACAAATAAAAGCTGACCGAATGGATATCTGTCATGCAATAGGAGCTGAAGTTATTCAATTACTGCAACCCCATGTGGATTTATATGAAGAAGTTAGAGGCTTTCGTTATCTAGATGGTAGAGATTTAACAGGCTTTGTTGATGGTACTGAAAACCCAAAAGGTATGCGTAAATTTTCGGTAGCTCTAGTAGGTGATCAGGACCTTGACTTTACCGGTGGTAGCTATATCCATGTTCAACGTTACCGGCATAATATGAAGAAATGGCAACAACTAGAAGTCTCTGAACAAGAAGAGATTATAGGACGGACAAAAGCAGATAATATTGAATTTAAGAGCGATAACACTGCCCCATTTTCTCATACAATACGTACTTCTTTAAAAGATGAGTATGGCAACAACCGTGAGGTACTCAGACAAAATATGCCCTACGGTGATATGACAATTCAAGGCTTATATTGCGTATCCTGTGCTAAAAGTCCACAACCTTTTACTGAGATACTCACAAGTAGAATTGTTGGTGATGAAGAAGGAAACTATGACAAGTTTCTAGACTTCACCAGCGCTGAAACTGGCGGTGCGTTCTTTGCTCCTTCAATTAACTTTATTAAACAGCAGGCTAAAGAGTAACTAAGAACATTACTTATGTATGAATACTCTGGAAAATGCTCTTGTGGAGAGGTTCAGGTCAAATTAAGCCTGCCCAAAACCTTATCAAATTATTCACCTAGGGTATGCGATTGCGATTTTTGTAAACTTCAAAAACTTGAGTATTTATCTGATCCCCATGGACAAATCACTCTATCAAGTCAATTTCAATTAAAGTGTTACAAACAAGGTTCAGGACAAGCAAATTTTTTACGATGTCCATTATGCCAAACGTTTCTGCTTGCCACATACACTCATAAGAACAATAGGTTAGCTAGTCTCAATGCAACCGTCTTAGACCAGTACTGCGAGTTGCAGCCTTCAATAACCATATCCCCAAAACTCCTAAGTTCAACAGATAAAGTGAATCGATGGCAACAACTATGGTCTAAGTTGCTAACCTTAAGCTAAAGCAGAATAGAACCATCCCAATCTTTTGGTAAGTCTGAATTCATTAATACGTCGCACTGAAATAAATGGTGTTTTGCTAATGTGTCACTGGGACTAATTTCTATCGCTCTTTGAAAAGATTGTTGAGCCTGATCCCATTGCTGTAGTTTTCGGTAAGTTATGCCAAGTTTAATAAACTCAGCATTAGCTAACTTTAACTGTTTGACTTCATCAGCTTGATGGTCAATCACTTCATATATTTCAAGAGGCGTTTGTCTTCCTTTAACTCTTACCCAATCTAAAAGTCTGTATTTAAATACCCCATCTGCATTTGCTTGCTTGAGCGTTTCAGCACTTACCACTATATCCGTAAAGTATTTAGGCGCTAAGGCTTCAAGTCTAAAGGCAATATTTACAGCGTCACCAATTACAGTAGTGTCCATTCGGTCTTCTGAACCTACAGTGCCAATAATTACTGGTCCAAAGTGCACCCCAATCCCAATATTCACAGCTGGATAGTCGCAATTAGCTCTATGCTCGTTATACAGAATAATAGCCTCACGTAACCCTAATGCCGCACGGATTGCATCCTGAGCTTTATCTGTATTAGTGCCAGCGGGCCTATCGAACAAGGCCATTACAGCATCACCAATAAACTTATCAATAAAACCACTATTTTGATGAATGGGGTCGTTCATTCTTAAGAAATAAGAATTAAGAAAATTCATCAGCTCCTGAGGCGTCATATTTTCTGATAGCCCTGTAAAACCTCTGATATCAGAAAATAGAATCGCTAGTTCATCTTCATCTGCACGGCCAAGCTCAAGAGTGTCAGAGCCATGCTTAGCAAAATGATCTACGAATTGCTTAGGAACAAACTTACGAAATGTTTGATTGAGACGCATTGCTTCATCAGCTTTATCTTCAAAACTAGAGTCTGCGGTATCTGATGGTTTATTTGTAGCAGGTGAGCTTGCAAATTCTACAGCTTTATTTTTCAATATCTTTTTGAGTAATACCACCAGCACTATTGTGTAAATAGCAATAATCCCTAGCAATGCTAATGATATTGGCTGTAAAACTTGCGCTAACACTAGATAAGATTCACTTGTATTTGATGCTGTATATACCTAAAACTATCCAACTTAATATTATCCGCACTTCTCTGCAACCATAGCAAACACTTGGTCGGCTATCGCTAATGTTTCTTCAATGACATCATCGTCATGCATAGCAGATACAAAGCCTGCTTCGTAAGATGCAGGGGCTAGATAAACACCTTTTTCTAACATGCCGTGATAAAACAAATTAAATTGCTCAGTATTACAACTAATAGCTTGTTGATAATTTGTGACCCTCTCAACATCAGTAAAAAACAGCCCAAACATGCTACCTGCGTAATTAACAGACATCGGAATACCATATTTGTTCGCTAAAGATTTAAAGCCCTCAGCCAAAGTTTTAGTAGTCGCAGTTAGTTTTTCATATAGGCCATCTTGTTCTATTTCTGTCAAAGATGCCATTCCTGCTGCCATAGCAACTGGGTTCCCAGATAAGGTTCCCGCTTGATAAACTGGGCCATCAGGTGCGATACACTTCATGATTTCAGTTTTACCACCAAAAGCACCTACTGGCATACCGCCACCAATCACTTTACCTAAACAGGTTAAGTCTGGCTTAATATTATACTTTTCTTGAGCGCCGCCTCTTGCAACACGGAACCCGGTCATCACTTCATCTAAAATAAGTACCGCACCATATTTGTCACAAATATCCCTTAAACCTTCTAAAAACCCATCCACTGGTGGAATACAGTTCATATTACCGGCGACGGGCTCAACAATAATACAAGCAATATCTTCAGGATATTCTTTGAACGCGGCAGCTACCGAATCCAAGTTATTATATTCCATGGTCAAAGTATGCTTAGCGAAGTCTACTGGAATGCCTGGTGAACTTGGTACACCTAAAGTTAGTGCACCAGATCCTGCTTTTACCAACAAGGCATCTGCATGCCCGTGATAACATCCCTCAAACTTTAAAATTTTATCTCGATTGGTATATCCCCTAGCCAATCTAATGGCACTCATAGTGGCTTCAGTACCAGAGTTCACCATACGTAGCATTTCCATAGAAGGCACCAGTTTAGAAACCTTTTCAGCCATCTGAACTTCAATTTCTGTGGGCGCACCAAAACTCAGGCCATCTTGCGCAGCATCAATAACCGCTTCACGAATTTTAGGGTTATTGTGACCTAAAACCATAGGTCCCCATGACTGCACATAATCGATATAACGCTTACCGTCAGCATCATATAGGTAAGGACCGTCTGCTTTATTAATAAAAGGTGGGGTACCTCCCACAGCTTTAAATGCTCTAACGGGAGAGTTTACTCCACCAGGAATGTGTTCTTTGGCACGAGTAAATAAGCTTTCTGATTTGTTCATAATGTCTTCTTAAAATTTTATAAAATTGACTAGCTTCTGCTAATTCAGGTATTAAGGATTTACATGCCAATGCACGTCACGATCAAACTGAGATACGATATTTTCGACCCCCAATGTTAAGGCAAATAAGGCCATTCGCACTAGCACGCCATTATCGGTTTGGCGAAAAATAGCTAAGTTAGGGTTTAAATTAAGGTCGTTATCTAACTCATTGGCTTCGGCTCGTGAATCACGGGGAAGCGGATGCATGATCACGGTTTTTGATTGGAAGTGTTTAGTGTAAATTTGTTGATTTAAACGAAACTTACCTCGATATTGATTCGCTTCTTGTTGCGATGGAAAACGCTCCTCTTGAATGCGAGTTTGATAGCAAATGTCAGCATCTAGGCTGCCCTCAAACTGCTCAGTAATTTTATACTGATGGCCGGCATTCTCTATTGCATCAATAATTGCAGCTGGCATCGACAGTTCTTTTGGCGAAATCAAGGTGAAACGCACATTTTTAAACAGGCATAGTAATTTAGAAAGAGAATGAACGGTTCGTCCGTACTTCAAGTCACCAATCATCGCAATGTGCATGCCATCAATACCACTACCATGATCCTGTAACTCTTTTTGAATAGTATACAAATCTAACAAAGCTTGGGTTGGGTGTTCATTTGCACCATCACCACCATTTATCACAGGAATACGGCTTCCTTGTGCAAACTCAGCAACCGAGCCTGTATCTGGATGGCGCATAGCAATGATATCTGAGTAACCACTTAATACCCTAGCCGTGTCATATAAAGATTCGCCTTTTGCCAAAGCAGAATTACTCAAACCTGTTGTTTCGCGAACTTCGCCCCCTAATAAATTAAATGCGGTACCAAAGCTCACTCTAGTTCGAGTACTAGGCTCAAAAAATAAGTTTCCCAAAATAGCGCCGTCTAAAACAGTGGTTCGTTTTTGCCTTTTTGCATAAGGCAACATCTGATGTGCAACAGTAAAAACCTGCTCAATTGCCTCTCGGTCAAATTGATTTACCGACAGGATGTGACCACCTTTAAAATTCATAAGACCTATAACTCAAACTCTTGACATAAGGAGCATTTTATCAAAATAACAGCTTAGTCCCTAGCGCTAAAAGTCTACTCTGTAATAAATAAAGTCATAAACTGGCTGTTTGGGTCAAGAAGGTAATCACCAAAAGGGCCACAATATTTAAAACCATGGTTTATATATAGCTGACGAGCTGGTTTAAAAAAATCTTGGGATCCTGTCTCTAAACTTAATTGGTGTAGTCCAATACTTTGGGAGTGTTGAATAACATGTTGCAACATTTTAGACGCCACACCCTTACGAATATGATGTTCAGACGTGCGCATTGATTTAATCTCGCCGTGTGTAGCGGATAATATTTTTAAAGCACCGCAACCTAGCAATTCATCTCCTTGCCAACCACTCCAAAAAGTCACGTTAGACTGACGTAATCCAGATAAATCTAAGGCATGGACGCTTTCACGTGGAGAGGTGGCAAACATGTCATCTAAATGCTTTTGTAATAACTGTTTAATTTGGGGATGGGTTAAATCATCTACTTTTATGTTCACAAAAAAGCCCACGCTATTATCATTCTATTGGAATGATAATAGCGTGGGCCACTGGGTTTTAATATTATTGTTTTTGTTGATTACGACTCTGGCGATAACTGTTCACATTGCGCGACTTATTCTGCGCTTTGTAGCTCTGTCGATTCGAGTTAGCCCTACTAGTATTATAGCTTTGTTTAGTCGATTTAGTCTGGTTTTGGCGGTTATAGCTTGCTGTTTGAGACTGTGATTTATCAACTTTACTAGCCTTATACGTGCCATACTGTTGAGACTTGGGCTTATTTTTTTCAGTTAAAACCTGTTTGTTTGTGCTCGTATGCTGCTTACTATTTTTTTGATATACAGTAGACTTCTTCTGATGTGACTGGTACTTACTTTTTGCATTATTTTTACTTCTATCTTGTTTTACATTTTTAGTCTGCAAAGCCGTTTTAACGCGCTTACTGTTTAACTTCTCTTTTTGTGAATGGTTATCATATTTGATAATACGCTTTTTATTATTCTTATTGCCCCTTGTATTATCTTTCACAATGGCAGAACGACCATTTTTACTATTACTCACATAAACAACTTTTTGCCCATTTTTGTGATACTGCACCCCTCTTCTGTGTTTAGTATTATGAGTCCAACGCTGTGAATCTCTAACCTTTACTTTTTGACTTTTAGTTTTATGTTGTGACCAATACTTAGTTGAGTGACGACGATAATTATAATCAGCAAACACATGACGTTTAGGCCAAAAGAAGCCACCAAAATAAAAGCTAGGACGAATGTGAAAACCAATACTCCAATAAAAACCTGAAACTAAAACACTATGAAGAGGCCTATGCCATCTATATGGTTGACTGTGATGCCACCAACTACCGTATACCACACTAGTATCGTAATAAGGTACATATACCACTTCTTTTTGCACCGGCTGAATAATAATTTCACTATCTTGCTGCTCCACATCTAGATATTCATTATCCCTCAAAGTGCCTAAGGCATAGGCTTTTTGACGTAAGGTTTGAATACTAGATAACACTTGCTCTTCATTAAACAAGAATGCTTCACCTAACTGCTGTAGCCACTGCAAATCATCACTTAAAGTTTGTAATAAATCATTAAATGGAACAAGGGCTTGAACACTGGGGTCCCAGTCTTGAGTTTCAGCATAATTTAAGGCTTGCTCTGCATCTAAAGTATCATTTGCATTGCGCCACCTGGCAGCTTGAACCACTTCCAAAGGGTAGGTAGCGGCAACCAAAATATGAGATAACAAAGTGTCAGGATATAGAGCGATAGGAGCCAACATTTGATCCACTTCAGCTTGATCTAATACGGAGCCTAATTCATTAATTGAGGATGTGTCTTGCTCATCAGCTTGGGCTAATTGCACCAGGCTTCCCACAACCACACATAAAATGCATAAATATATCAGCAGGTACTTTTCTTGATTTCCCATATCCTTTTCCTCTTATGACTTTTAAGAGTTCAACAAATAATTGCAGAACAAATCGTAAGAATAGTTATACGCTGTGTAAACTTAACAGTGACTGAATACAGACTGAAATTTGTTATTAACGGAACAAAAGAAATTAGTTAGCGCTTGATATATTGCTCTGGAGTAAATTGGTGCCCCAATTTCTCGGTTTTAGTTTGAATGTAATAACGATTGTCATCAGTTACACCATGGTCAATAGGCACACGTTCGGCTACATTGAATCCCATGCGAGCAAGGGCCGCACGCTTTTTTGGGTTGTTCGTCATTAATTTAATATTTTGTACTTTTAGGGTCTGCAGCATTAATTGGCAAATACTGTAGTCTCTTAAATCTGCGTCAAACCCCAAATGCTCATTAGCTTCTACAGTGTCCATGCCTTGGTCCTGTAATTTGTAAGCTTTGATTTTATTAAGTAAACCAATCCCTCGACCCTCTTGACGTAGATACAGCAACACTCCTTTGCCATTTTCTACAATATTTTGTAGGCCTTTTTCAAGCTGAGCGCCACAGTCACATCGAGTACTAAACAAAGCATCGCCAGTTAAGCACTCAGAATGAATACGCATAGGTATAACTTCTTCTATCGACCATTCACCGTAAGACAAGGCGACATGCTCTTGACCAGAATCTAGCTCTACAAACCCATGAATTGTAAATTGGCCCCAACGAGTAGGTAATTTTGCGGAACTTACATATTGATACTTTTCGGCACTAGTGGTCATATTTTTCTATACATACTTCAAATAAGGTAAAAACTTGCTGGGTGTGTATACCTTAGAATATTCGCCAAAAAGGCTAGACCTTGTATAAACCAACCAGTACTTACACTTCTATGTAATCTATCCAATTGTATTCAATATAGACCAGTCAATGACACGCATAAAAGTACCAGTCTATATGGGCACTATTACTTTGTTTACAAGAGCGTTACTTTTACGATGCTAGAATTAGTACTTCTTAAATTCTAAAAGAGGCATAGGCTTAGCAATGCCGTACCCTTGAGCAAAATCAATTCCAGCCTTGCCTAATGCCACCATTACTTCAGTAGACTCTACAAACTTAGCCACAGTTTCCATCCCCAAGGCTTTAGTAATGTCGTGAATAGAATTCACCATAGCCAAATCAATGGGGTCCACCAAAATATTTTTCACAAGACTTCCGTTAATTTTTACTTGGTCAATGGGCAAGCTTTTTAAATAATTATATGACGTTATGCCGCTACCAAAATCATCCAAGGCAAATACGCAACCTAACTTCTGAAACGTATTGATAAACTCTATGGTTTCTTCCATCCTAACAATGGCCATGCTTTCAGTAATTTCGAAGCTTACTTTATGGTAGGGAATACTATGCTTTTCAAATGCATTTAAAATAAATAACTTTAATTCCTTATCACCTATAGAATGACCACTTAAATTAATACTAACTTGGGTTAATTCATCTAGGTGTTCAGGATGTTTCGTTAACCAATTGAAATAATACTCAATTACCCATCGGTCTATTTTAGCGGACAAACTATAACGCTCAGCCGCTGGTAAGAAAGCTTCCGGTAAAATAGCCTTTCCATCTAATTGGGTCATTCTAAGTAATAGTTCATATTGATGACCAATGTTCTTTTTACTTAAAGGCAAATAGTGCTGGTAATACAATTCAAACTGTTCATTTTGTAAGGCCTCGTTTATTTTGGAAACCCAAGACAGCTCCTTATCGTACCTTTGCATATGTTTATCATCAGCAGAGAATGTATGAATGTGATTACGACCCTTCTTCTTTGCCATAAAACATGCAGAATCTGCCATACTCATTAACTCTTCAGGAGTACTAATGTTTGGCTGCCAAGGGGCTTGCCCCACACTCACCCCTAGCGTGAATACTTTATTTTCCCAAGTAAAACGAAACTCTCTTACAACATTTAGAAGTTCATTAGCTAGTAAGTAGGCCATAGGTGCTTCATCACCTTCTAATAACACGGCAAACTCATCCCCCCCGACTCTTGCAAACATACCTTTGTCTGAAACCACAGAGCCCAACTTTAAAGACAACTGCTTAATTAATAGATCGCCTGCTTTATGGCCACAAGTATCATTTACTTGCTTAATCTGCTCCAAATCTAAATAAAGTAGGGTTAGATCTGTATTATGGCTTTTAGCCTGATGCAAGGCACTCTGTAATCGAGTATCGAATTCGCGCCGATTAAAGACTCCAGTTAACGAATCATGTGAGGCTAAGTATTTAAGGCTCATATTTGATTGTTTACGTGCTGTAACATCAAAGATAGAACCAAATAAATAACGTTCATCATTTTGTTCTTTTATTTGCCCTGATATTGAAAACCAAAACTCACTGCCATCTTTACGAATACCCTGAATTTCTTTACCGATCACTTTTCCGTTTTTATGAATTTCACCAAGTATTAGCTCACGGTCTGAAGAATCAGCATAAAACTCGTCGGCATTGTTCACCTGAAGCAGCATTTCTTTAGGGTTTTTATAACCAAATAAACTACACATTGCTGGGTTAACAGATACAAGTTGTCCATCCACTTTAGAGGCATACAAGCCTTCTGCAGAATTTTGAAAAAAATCGTAGTAATGATGCAAATCGGTTATAGCTGTTTGTTGCTTTAAGTGATGTCGCTTTATGATTACTCGTTCGTGCGCTTCTATCGACAAAGCAATTAATATCATACCTAATATGATAAATACGGTAAAAACAAATGAAACTGATTCAAATATTGGCACGGTAGCTAGGTACATACTAACCCGAGTAAAGCCACTAATTGCGATAAGCGAAAGCCCACTCAAGCAAGCTAAATTAGCGACTTTTTTATCACTTTTGTTATAAATAAACGCCATAATTAAAATAATTAGACAAGATAATGCTGACATTAATACTGCAAAAATAATTTGACTATTGGTATCTGCAGAAAATGCCATTGCAACGGTCACAAACCCTAGAGCATAAAAAGAATGGCGCCATATTGTAGGTACAACTTCTAAGATGGAGAAAGTCACCTTAGCAATAGTAATCAACAAGACCCCAAATAACGCTGCATTTATATTTGAGATATAAGTTGTGAAACCGGTAAATTGACCCAACATGCCTTTGATGTTTAAAAAAAACAAAAAGAAAACAGCATTGGATACAGCAAACCAATAACGTACAGGACTACGTAAAAATATATAGGTTGCGAAAAAATAGCCACCCAATAATGCTAAGCCACCACACACAAAGCCAGTTGCTAACAACAAAAGCTGCTCGTTAACAATCAAATTGGATTGTTTATTTAACGTTACCGGAAATACAATAGGCCCATCGTCACGTACCTTGAAGAAAACTTTAATAACAGGCTGACGAGGGTCAATAGGAACCATAAACAATCTATGCTCAATGGGGCGTTTAGAGAACTCCCGTTTTGCTCCCATTAAATAGGAGCTTAAAATTCGATTTTTATCATCTAGTAAATATACGTCAACATAATCAAGTAAAGGGTTACCAATTTTAAAAACAAAAGGTTCATCGCTTGAAATAGAACGGTATAAATCAATTGTACCCCACAAGCTTTTATCTTCTTTCAGCTTGTTTGGCATTGCATTCTGCTGCCAATTGTCAAGACCTTGAACATCAGATAACTGCACGTATCTATCTGTCTGCAACCAAGTTATTTTCTGCAGAAGGTCAATGTGATTAACTTCATCGTCAAAAAACACTTCTTCAGCTTGAGCGCTACTGATTAGCCAAAAGAGAACTACAAAAAATCTAATAATCAATTGATTTAACAACCTTATCTTCATACTTATCTTCTAGCGCCTTATTGCTTTTTTATTGCATTGAATGCTTAAGGTACACGTTTAACTACCAAATGAAACATCAAAACAGCCACCCCAACTCGGAGTAGGTTTACTATATTTACCATAAACAAGCATATCCTCATATTGTTGTTTTATTTTGGATTCACTTTAATTGAAGAATAAATTTATAACTAATTTCAAGTAATCTTCCAATGTCTAGTTCACTATCTATCAAAAGCCACTTTCGGTAGTCTTAGCTAGACTCAAAGAACAGATGCAGTAAGTTCTTGGGTATCGGAGTAATCTGAGGTACAGCAAGTATTATTTGTTGAACGTTAAAATATGATAGTGGCCTCTGAAGTGGCGGCATAAGCAATACATAGATAATATTGCGACTTATTTTACGAGTTTAGATCCATCAGGAAAATAACACCCAGCCAATTTAATGGCATAATCCCAAACTATTAAGCGACACAATGAGCCTACTATGACAGAAGACTTTCAAAAGATTACCCATTTCATTGTTGAAATTGAACAACTAAAAAATGTAGACAGAAAAATAAAGCCTGTTGGGGTTAAGCGTTATGAAAATAGTGCAGAACACAGCTGGCAAATAGCCCTACTCGCTTTGACATTACTGCCTTATGCCGAGCAAAAAACTGACGCTTTGACAGTAGTTACTATGTTGCTGTTACACGATATTGTAGAGATTGATACCGGTGACAAATTTGCCTACGATGCCAATCACGATGACTACGAAAATGAACTAGCCGCGGCACAGCGCATCTTTGCAATATTACCCAAGCAACAAGGAGTCGCCTACCTAGACCTATGGACTGAGTTTGAACATGCAAACACCCCTGAAGCTAAATTTGCCAAAGCCATAGATAGACTCATGCCTGTAATTCAAAATATTCATAATGGCTGTCAAAGCTGGCTTGAACATGATGTAACCATAGAGCAAATTTTAGCAAAAAATAGCGCCATTGGAGGTGCCAACCCCATACTTTGGCAATGGGTAAAAGAACAAGTGATAGAAAAAGGCACAAAAGCCGGAGTAAGACTTAAATAGTTTTCTGAAACTCTTATCACCCCACATAAAGCCTAATAATAGATAACAATTTTTAGGGAGAATTGGTCCTAAATAGTTTTAGGACGTATACATAACAATAAACAGCTAACCTATGCCTAAACTGGAAACTAAAATGATCACTTTGCACCATCTAAATAACTCCCGCTCACAGCGGATTTTATGGTTATTAGAAGAGCTCAACCTAGATTATAAAATTCAGCAATATCAGAGAGACAGTGAAACAAATTTAGCACCCGCATCTTTAAAAGCAGTTCACCCTTTAGGCAAGTCCCCCATCATTACGGATGGCGACATCACAGTCGCCGAGTCAGGGGCGATTATTGAATATTTAATATCAACTTACGGTGCAACGTTAGAGAGTAGCCAGCTTTTTCAAACCACAGTAAATACACCTGTTCACTGGCAATATACTTACTGGCTTCACTTTGCAGAAGGTACCTTAATGCCACCTCTTGTTGCAAAACTGGTACTCGATAAAGCCCGTGAAAAAGCCAAACCTTGGTTTGTAAAAGTCATAGCCAATAAAATAGCCGATAAACTTATGGATGCTTATTATGGCCCTATAATCAAAACAAATATGCAGTTTATTGAACAGCATTTGGCAAAAAACAAATGGTTTGCAGGAGAAAAGTTAACTGGAGCAGATATTCAAATGAGCTTTCCTCTAGAGGCTGCAGTAGCGAGAGGTACAGCTGCTGATTTACCAAACATAACCCGTTTTGTAAAAGCTATTCACGCTCGCAGTGCCTATCAACAGGCTTTAACTAAAGGAGGGCAGTATGACTATGGGTAAAGTCGGCCAAGCATAAACTTACTACCTCCCCTAGGCAGGCAGTACTTTAACATTTATATGGAATGAGGTTTTACATTGCTCAATGTATTACTCTTCTTCGGTATCGGTATCTATCTCCAACCCCATTTCCTGCATTAGACGCCTTGCCTCTCTCGGAATACGCTGAGCGTTGTCTTTTTCAAGATCTTCATCATCGGGTAATGGCTGCCCAGTAAAGGCATGCAAAAATGCCTCGCACAATAACTCAGAGTTAGTTGCATGCCGCAGGTTATTCACCTGACGTCTGGTACGCTCATCGGTTAATACTTTCAGTACTTTGAGAGGAATAGAAACCGTGACTTTTTTAACCAATTCACTTTTTTTACCATGCTCAGCGTAAGGATGGATATACTCTCCATTCCACTTTGTTGGATCTGCCATTGCTAAAATTTACCAAGTTTTATCTTTCTTATACGGGGAAATTCTAAACATTACGCAGAAAAGGTCAACGATAGACTGCTAAACATCTTGACGGCTTTACATACAAAGCTTATTTTAGACGTCTAAACGGCTAAATTTATTTGGAGTACCTCAATGGTATCTTACGCACGCGGCATAGATGCATTAAATCAATCATTATCAGAAGTAAAAGACATAGATGTGTCTTTTGAATTCTTCCCTCCTAAAACTGAATCTATGGAGCAGACTCTGTGGAAGTCAGTGGAACGTTTAGCGCCTCTAAAGCCTGCCTATATGTCGGTTACCTATGGAGCCAATAGTGGTGAACGTGACAGAACTCATGATGTGGTAAAGCGTATTCAATCAGAAACAGGTATCAAATCGGTCCCCCACTTAACCTGTGTTGATGCCTCGCGGGAAGAGCTAATTCAAATAGCTAAAGATTATTGGGACAGCGGTATTCGAAAAATTGTTGCTCTTCGAGGAGATTTGCCAGAAGGGATAGCTAAGCCTCAATCTTACGCTTCTGATTTAGTGACTTTATTAAAAGATGTTGCCGACTTTGACATTGCTGTTGCCGCTTATCCCGAAAAACACC
>NZ_JBDVBQ010000055.1:0-20746 GCF_039942875.1 Paraglaciecola sp. | reverse complement strand
TCAGGCACCACCGACCCAGAGCCAACGGATTCAGAGTCAGGCACCACCGACCCAGAGCCAACGGATTCAGAGTCAGACACCACCGACCCAGTGCCGGCGGATTCAGAGGTTATTGAGGAAAAGCCAGAAGCACCAACTGTTGCGGCACCAGCGTCGCCAGGACCCGTTGTGCCGGAGACTGAGGATGAAGACACAGTAGAGGAGGAAACTATAGAGGAAGAAGCAGTAGAGGAAGAAGCAGTAGAGGAAGAGGAGGTGACTCCTGAAGCTACTGTAATTCCAGAGCAAGCTACAACATCAAGTGAAAGTGCTGGCGGAAGCTTTAATGTAGTGACATTGTTATTTCTGCTGATGTTAACTTCTCGGTTGTTTATTTCACAGAGAGTGTTTAAAAAGTTAGTGTAATTAACTCTAATAACCAAAGTTAAGAAGACATGATTTGAGGCAAATTAAAGCAGTATAGTTAATTAACTATACTGCCGGATGACTCCAAAGTATTTGTAGTATTGCTTTTAGTAGATTTTGTTGAGTCGTAAGTTAACCTAAATCATTATGAGTCATGTAATCTTTTTCTTAACCGTGCAAATGGTTTTTCAACAAATTTATACATTACCACAGAAAATAGTAATGCTATTAAAAAAGCTATACATGCCTTTAGAATAGGGGAGGGGTTATCCCAAAGAATGGACCCAGCAAGGCTCAACGCCAAAAGGTGTGATAGGTACAGTGTATAAGATAAAATTCCTATCCATTTTATGGGGGCGTATTCTAATATAGAAAAAATTTTCCAATGACTTTGTTTAATTGCATAATAGAATAGCGGAAAAAGTGCTATTCCTTGTATTGAATAGCGAAAAGTTTCTCTAAACACTTCATTTCTAAACAGAAAACAAAACAAAATTGCCCCACAGCACGTTAATATTATTAGAGACATTTTTAAAGTGCTGCCTTGCTGATCTAAGAAACTGTTTTTTTCAAGCATTGGGTTACCCCAAAGCCCCAGTATACACCCAAAAATTAATGAGTCTAGGCGAGTATCAGAGGCATGGTAAATATAGTCATGGCCAACGTCGAACACCATTACTAAAATACAACGCCAAACCAAGACTAGTACGCATAAACAAGTGAGAACCGCAGCGATAGACTGATAACTTCTTCCTTTTATCAAAGAAAGTAACGCTAAAGGGAATACTAGATAAAAGTGCTCTTCTATTGCTAATGACCAATATATTGAAGTTGATGGAACTAGGCCGTCAGATCCCACTAATATTAAGTAATAGTTGGTAAAGTGTAGCATCTGAGCAATCAGCCCAGCAGTATCAAACTCTTTTGAAGATAGACCTACTATAGAAAACAGCACCCCAACAAAAAGGGTGATGTACATTGGAGGAAATATTCTATAGGTACGCCTTAAGTAAAAATGTTTGAGACTAATACTTGATGTTTTTTCGTATTCCATTCTAAGTAAAGTGGTAATTAAGTAGCCACTAAGAAAAAAGAAGACTGTGACCCCAAAGCCGCCTGGAATAATGTGCCCCAGCCCCACATGACTTAAGTAAACCAATATAAAGGCTAATGCTCTGATTCCATTTAAAGATGGTATATAAAAGGTTTTATGCAGTTTAGGTTCCATTTTATAATTAGGTGCTTCTTTTTTACTCATACTTTAATTTAATCCTTTATAGCTTAACTTGGCTTGGGTCTGACTTAAATTTTAATTTATATCTAGAGATTGGTTTTTCTAAAATTACAAAAGTTAAATAGGCAGTAATAGTTGAACTTAAAAGAACTAACCAAGCAGCTAGATAACTATTTAGATTAAGCCTCATTAATAAGGATATATAAACTGGGTGAAAGAGGTAAAGGCTAAAGCTTAGGGTACCGTAGAACCTAAGTATTTTTATCGAAAATAATTTTTGTATTATTCCATCAATATTTACAGCGGAAAGAATAATAAATGACCAAAATATAGAATAGGCAATAAACTGTTTATGAAAGTAGTTTTTAGGAACGCTTACGCCAGTGATTTTTGAATAAATAACTGGCGTCATAATTATGACACCAATAACTCCGATAAATCCTAACCACTTTAATGTCATCATTACTTTGTGGTTAGGCTTATTTTTGTTAATGTGTTCATGAAGCACAGCAATAAAAATACCTAGAATAAATATAGGCATATAAGGAAGTAGGCGAGCATCATTGGTAAGAGACTCAGACTGGGGAGATATTATTTGCGAAGCAATCATTAAAAATGTTAATAAGCTTACAATTGCTGCCGTTCCAAATTGACGTATATAGACAATTACTAAAATTAGTATCGGGAGAATAAAATAAAACTTAAATTCTACTGCAATACTCCAAGTAACCCCTTTGCCTTCAAGCAAAGCTAGGTGTTTAAGAAACTCAAACCAAGTTAATTCAAAAGGAATACCTCTGCCACTTTTACCAATAAAGGTGACTAAAATCCAAGTGCTCACTACCCCTAACAATAAGTACAAAGTATAAAGGGGGTATATGCGAAAAAACCTTCTCTGCCAATAATGAGACATCACAGGGAAAGTAAAAATATCTTTACCCTTACGTAGTAAGGGTAAAGTCAGTAAAAATGAACTCAACAGAAAAAATAAAAAAACACCTGATTTTCCAACTCCACTTAAATCAAGTAAAGGCAGAAAAAAAGCACCTTGATTACTAGTATGGCTAAAAACTACTAAAAGTGCAGCGAAGCCTCTAAGGCCATCTAGAGAGTCCATTTGAAATTGCTTGTCAGATATTTCCATGTGTATCATATTATATATTCCCTTTACTAATAGGCTTGTTAATATCAGCAGTTAGCCAATTATGGAATGAATCATAAATTATGAAAGCTTTATCATTTATAAAATGATAAAGCTTTGGTGCACTACAGGCTATCGTAAGCAGCAATTAATTTTGGAGCTTCGTATTCCCATTCGAGTTCATTGACTACTCTATTACGGCCAAATTCACCCATTTCCTTCCTTAGCTCAGGGTTATCTAGAAGATATAGTATTTTATCTGCTAGGTCTTTTTCGTTATTTTTCTCTGCATATAAAGATGCTTTCTGAGCAGAGAATCGACCTTCGATTAAATCATATTGTACTATTGGCTTTGCTAAGGCCATGTACTCCATTATTTTATTCATGGTTGACTTATCGTTCATTTCATTCGCTATATCTGGGTTAACACATACATCGGCAGTATTTAAACTTTCTAGCAAGTCTTGATCGGGTACTCTTCCAGTAAAGGTCACATAGTCTTCTATGGATAACTCTTTGGCGTATTTTTTCAATGCATCGAGCTCAGTACCACTACCTACAATAATAAAGTGAACATCATGTCGCTTTTTCTCGGTAACTATATAACTAACTGCACGTAAAAGGTGGTCAACACCCTCTTGTTTACCTATTACGCCTACATAGCCAACTAGATAGTCTTTACCCTTTTTTAATGCTTCTACAGGTGGGATAATCTTTAGTCTATCTAATTTAGGACCACTTCTGATAATATGAACTTTATCTGAGTTCATACCGCCACGCTCTATGGCTATTTTTTTGTAAGATTCGTTAGTAGCAATTGACATATTGGCTGTTTTAAAAGTTAGCTTTTCAAACAACACCATCATTTTATAAAAAATATCACGACGGTCGAATTTTGCTTCATACAGTTCTGGATTAATATCATGATGGTCGAATACAAACTTTTTACCAAAAAGTTTGAAGAAACCTCCCACTAAAAAGATTAAGTCAGGTGGATTACAACCATGGATGACGTCAAAGCCTCTGGTAAATAAAACTTTAAACGAAAGGTAAAATTCCCAAAACAGTGCAACAGAGTACTCAGCAAGATAACCTAATGCCCCATCAGCTTCAAAGGGGAGGTTATGACGATAAATGTGAATGCCATCTATAACTTCATACTTTTTATCGTAACCTTTCCCTGTTGGGCAGATAATAGACACTTGGTGTCCATTATCTACTAAGGTAGTAGCCTCTTGCCATACTCTTCTGTCGAAAGGAGATGGTAAGTTTTCTACTATTATTAGTATTTTCTTTTTCTTACCAGCAGATGCCATCGTATTTCCCTTCTTCGCTCTTTGAGTCCACAATTCTTACAAGGTCAACTACAACTTGCTTTTCCGTAATTTTATCTAGTATGTCTTTAAACTCTGCAGATTTGTTACCTATGACTATGGTTTCACCGTGTGTAACAGCTTCTTCCATACTATCTACCATTAGATTTGAGATATGAGGTATGGCATTAAGAATATAGTCTTTGTTAGCCCCAGTTAGCTTTGCGATATTTACACTATTATCGTAAAGTTTTAAGTCGTAGCCTTTACCTATTAATTTTTCTATCAATTCAACAATTGGACTTTCACGAAGATCATCTGTACCAGCTTTAAAGCTGAAACCAAGGATAGATATTTTTCTATTACCCTGCTTAGTGACTAAGTCATAACCGTGAGCGATTTGGTTATTATTGGTGTCTAATAATGAACCGATTAAAGGCAAATCTAAGTCCAAGCTTTTAGCTTTATATTGCAAAGCTCTTACATCTTTAGGTAAACATGAACCACCAAAAGCGAAGCCTGGCTTCATATAATAGGGGGATATATTTAACTTGGTATCTTGACAAAATATATTCATAACCGTGTGGCTATCTATATTTACACCTTTACAGATATTTCCGATTTCATTTGCAAAAGATACTTTCACGGCATGCCAAACGTTATCTGTATACTTAACCATTTCAGCTGTCGATACATCTACTCGGATGAGAGGCGCATCAAAATGACCAAATAACTCGACCATAATATCGCCACTTTTAACGTCGGTTTCGCCAATTACAGTTTTGGGTGGATTGAAATAATCGTAAACAGCTGTACTTTCTCGTAAAAATTCAGGGTTAATACATACGCCAAAATCCACACCAATCTTTTTGCCAGAAGCTGCTTCAAGAGTTGGGATTACTACGTTTTCCATGGTTCCTGGTAGCATAGTACTGCGCACAACTACTACGTGATACGTTGTCTTCTTACTTAAGGCTTCCCCAATTTCTTCACATACGTTTCTTACATATTTTAGATCTAAGCTACCATTCAACTGGCTAGGAGTACCTACGCATATTAGAGATACGCTACTTGAAGCTATCGCATCGGCTACATCACTTGTCGCTCTTAGTAAGTTCTTCTCTACTGCAGCTGTCATCAGGTCTTCAAGGTCTTTCTCTATGATAGGAGTCTTGCCTTGGTTTATAAGAGAGATTTTTGTTGCGTTTGGATCAACACCAATAACTGAATGTCCTTCTTTTGCTAAGCAGGCTGCTGATACAGCGCCTACATAACCTAGACCAAATATGCTAATTTTCATAATTCTGTTCCCTAATTAAAAATTAAATTTTTACTTTAATACAAGTTGTGAAATCTTTATCGTTGTTTACCTTGGAGGTACCCACTATTGTGTAGCTTGGTACTTTTAAGTCGAATGCTCTAGAAGCCCATCCAAGGGGTAAGTCACCATTTGCTTTTTCAATTTTTACGTCAAATGCATCATCAAGCTTTAATGATATCTTCTGGTCTCCATTTGAAATTTCAAATAAGTTTCTAGCTAGCTCTATCACTTCGCAATGCTCATTTATATGCCAAAACTGTTCCACAATGTGATCGTTACGACAAGTTACTTTATCTGTCACCAAGTACTCAGATTTTTGTTTATCTAAAACAAGTTGTCTTTCGTGCCCTACAGGTTTTTTCCCGCTTGCATAGCCATTATGTTTGCCTGATAATTCGATGGAGTTTATTTGCTCTTCATGCTTTAGCAAGGTGGAGGTGGCTTTTTTAACCCACATGAAGTTACCTCCACTGACGGATTGGTCCTTAGCATCAACCCTTAGAGTATTATGTGAAGACGTACCTTTAAAATAATCTCGCCATTTTTTTTCTGTGTGATAGGCGTAAGTGCCCGGGTCAATAAGAAACTCTTTACCTTGTACTGATAAATACAAAGATAAGCTGTCAGCATGGCCATGTGCGGCAATGCCACCATAACCTAATGGCCCTATATCCATGACCATTCTGTATTCATCCTTAGTACCTAACTTATCGCCAATAATATAGTACCCCCCTTCTTTGAAAGCAGTTTTAATAGGAAACGCTGTAGTAGAGGTTTCAAGAGAATTAAATGATTTGAGGCCTACATCTCCGAATAGCAACCAAGAGCGACTATCGAAGGCTTCCACTTTGCTCTTTAATAGCGGGCTATTAAAAAGAACTGCGCCAGTAGCTAGCAGAGATTTGTAGGGGCAATGTGCTGCTTTACCTTCAAAGCGGAAAACATAGCCGTCATCAGCATCTCCAATCATGGGGATATTACCCTTGATGTCCATAAGTGCAGCAAGGTAATTCATCATATTTTCGATGTTTTTGAGGTACTGAGAAGAAAAATGATCATTGTAGCTTTGGCCGATTAGATAAGGCATAAGTAAAAAATCAAGAACAAACTGCTGATAAGAAATAGCCTGCTCTTTATTTACTCCATCACTATAATTTTGAGTGATGGCCTCTTGCTCTAGTATTGTTTTGGCCTTCGCACCACTTTGGGTCATTTTTTCATCTAAGGGCCAGACCATTGAACCAATATAAACCCCCGCAGCTTCACCAATTAAGTGATTGTTTGCTGAAGAGTATCTTGAATAGTGCCCATCAATAAACTCAACATGTTGTTTAATGACTTTTAACCAGTCTTTTTGTAGCTGCTTCCCATTTGGTAAGTCAAACAAATCTTGTAATTGCTCACCTAAAATACTCCATGTTAACGCCCAGTTTATTAATCTTATGCCCAACTCTAAAGAGCTAATCCAATGGGGGCCCATTAGGTGAGGGCACTCATCAATCCACGAGCGCATATGCTCATATAAGCAACTTAAATATTTTTTATCTTGAGTATGTTTATATGCGAAGGCTAAGTTAGGAAAATGTAAATGTCTGCTCGGCTCCCAAAGGTACTTAATGTCACCTACTAAGGATTCATCTCTATAATTTAATGTTTTTCCGTAAATCATTGGAGATTTCACACCTGTCTTAGGGTCCATATTCCAGCTTGGTGTTGAATCAAATTTTAAAACTTCTGTGAATACCTGTAACTTTCCTGCTACAGCATTATCAGCAACTTTTAAAACATCAGGGTTACCTTCTGGCAATTTTTGAGATGCCATGTGAGGTAAAAATTTTAGAGTTATTGCATTGATTTGTTCATCTGAAATAACGACTTCAGCACTCGGCTTCCTTTTTTCTATAGTCGTAAATAGTTTTGTTTTAGTTCTATAAATTACTTCACCAACAGACATGCAGCTTAAGCGGTTTATATACCAACTTAGTTCATTTGCCATACTTCACTCCCTCTTTAATCAACGTCTAAGTTCTAGGTATACTTTTTCTAACTGGGGTAGGACAACACTAGTAGAAAACTGACTATTAAATTTCTCTATACATGCATGAGCCATTCTATCTTGTAAATCATCATTATTGAGTAATTCGTGTATTCTCAAGTTAAGTAAATCAATATCGCCGGCTTCCACTAAAAAACCCTCACTTCCATCGGATACTTGTTGAGGTATGCCTCCTACAGTCGATGCTATTATTGGAAGGCCGCTGGCAAGTGCTTCAAGTAAGCTCATTGGCATGCCCTCATTATATGAGGGCAAAAGAAAAATGGCTGACTCTTGCAGTAGCTTGAGTTTTTGTTCTCCTCTTACCCAACCAATAAATTTGATTTTTTCTTGTAAATTGTACTTGTTGACAAGGGATTTAGCTGATTCTAAATCGCCATCACCACCCATCAAGAGCTCGAAATTACAATTCTTTAAATTATCTTTCGCCAACGCTTCAATTATATCAAACGCGCCTTTTCGTTCACCGATACGCCCTAAAAATAGCAATTGCAGCCTTTTTTTAGTGACTACCTTATTTGTGGTGATTGGACATATACTGTTGTGTATAAAAATCACTCTTGGGCTGGCGACAGTGTTCTCAACCCATGTTTTCCAAGACTCTGAAAGCGTAATGATTAAATCAGGCATGTTGATGATTTTTAATGCAATTGTTTTTTTTAAACCTGTGAGCTCTTCATCGAAAAACACCTTGAACTCAGATCCATGAAGGTGAAAAACAATTTTCTTTCTAAATAATAATTTTCCAATCGTAATGAATACTGATTTACGCCAAAAGCTAGCTCTTGACGATACGTGGACATGGATTATGTCATACTTAAATGACAACATTGCTAATATAAAACTTAAATATGAAAACAAAGCCAATTTAAGTTTCTTAAATTTAGAGCCATCGCTATGTGTTGCAATATAAGTAATATTACACAAATTGAATAAACCAGCTTCTCTATAGGCATTCACAACGGTACTTATACCACCCATTGTTCCGAAAGAAGTTCCGATCATAAGAACAGATTTTTTAGTCATAAATAAAATGTCATTTTTTTTGTTTAATATTAATGCGGTCAATCATGTTTCTAAGATAAACCCGTAGATTCCAGAGAATACCTTTTTCTCGATTAGTCATTAGCAAGTTATATCCATCTGCCAATTTGTAATAGTATGTTTTTACCATTGAAATTTTACTGACCTTATTAAATTCATGAGTTATTTCGTATTGAAACTCTTCTAAAATAGGCCATGAATAGGACTCTATTTTATAAATCTCATTGGAAGTTAATAATTTTTTCCACTTTGACTGATTGTCTGAAAGAATAGTTGTCGCTCCCTTTGCACTTCCTAAATTTTCAGTAGAGTTAGTAACAGATAGCAATTTGCTATTGAATTCTATACCTATAAAGTTACAGATTTTTTCAAGTTGCTTTTGAGGGTCCTGAGTCAAGTCTTCATACTTAATGGTTAAGCCCTCATGCCCCAATGCTGAAACTTGAGGAAGTACCTTTTTATGGGAGTCATACCAACGCTGAGCTGCTCGGTATATGTTTTTACCCCATGCTTTGTTTATAGAAAGACAATAATCACGAACATCTCGCACAATTAGAATGATTCTCGCGTTCGGGAAGCATTGGCGAATTGTTGTAACATGATTGATATAAGATGGGGACTTATCCCCCCATATTTTGCCTTCTGTCCAAGCTGTATCGTGCTTGATTAGTTCTTCGAATACTTTAGATATGTCACCCCCTTTACTACGTTCAAACCAAATAGATTTATCTATTATTTGTTTGCCATGCCTGTGTTGATGGCTAAAGTAAATAGATTTAGTGACTTCATCATAAAACTGTGAAAACTCGCCCTTATCGGAAAAGTTGACCTCAGAGTATTTTGAAGTCCATGATGGTAAACACTCAGTTTCGATGCTAGGAATAAATATGTCATCGTGATTAACCAAAAGGCTTCTCAATAACTTAGTGCCGCTCCTCGGCATTCCAATTATAAAAATTGGAGCATTTACGTTTTTCATTTGAACTCCCAATTTAGTCAATGCTCTAATTTTATTTTAAACTGCTGTAGAGGACTCTATAGTTTTCTACCATTTGTCCAAGGTTAAATTTTTCAAACAATATTTTTTTACCTAGGTTTCCGTATTCAATTCTTTTATCTGGGTCAGTGAGCAATTCGTCTAATCCTTTATAGGCAGAGTCGAAATCTTCTACTTTACAAATAATCCCAGTTTTACCATCGTCTACTATTTCATTATTACCCCCACTATTGGAGGCAAGTACGGGTTTGCCTAGGGCCATAAACTCCATAATTGAATTTGAAATACCTTCTCCATGGATGTGCGTAGAAAGTAAAACACCAATATCTGAAATTTGTATGATTCTCTCTACATTTTTTTGTTTACCTAAAAATTTTATTTTTTCTTGTAAATCTTTTGGCACTAGGCCTTTACACGGAGTTAAGTTTTTTCCGTCACCAATTAGTAAAAATGTTACATCATTCCGAGTTGATAATACTTTTATTGCTACTTTAATGAATGTCTCGAAATCTTTATTTTGTGAGAAACTAGCAATCATGGAGACTACAATATCATTTTCCAGTTGAAACTCAGTTTTTACATCTTCAGGTTTCACTAAATTCTCTACTCTAGTTAGGTCAAATCCATTATGTACAAACTTAGCCTTACTTTCTGGCACGCTGTAAGATACAAGACCGGCCTTAGAATTCGATAAAATAATATCTGAGAACGGAAACGTTAATTTCACTCTTATCCATTCCTGTTTAAATCTTGGGAGAGTAGGTGGAGCTCCTCGTAGAAATCCATTGATAAATTTGATGTTTTGAAAAAAAACCGTAGGTACCGTATAAATCGAACACATTGAGTTCCAGCTATGAATTACATCAGGCTTTATCGTCTTTACTAATTGAAAAAATCTCCAAAATATACTTACGTCAAATCGTGAGCGTCTTACTAGATAATGGGTTTTTATGTTTAGCTCAAATATTTCGGAATAGTGTGTTTCTTCAGACATAGAAACCAGCTCTATTTCAATATCCTTATCGTTTGCTAGGCCTTTAATTAACTCTACTGTTTGTCTCTCAGCACCGCCCGAACGAAGGGACGCTACGAATATTAATACTTTCATTTCTTTTCACCTTGAAAAAGTGTGTCATTTAGAAAGGTGACTAATTCTTTTGATTTAGCTTCAGGCGTAAAGTTATCAAGAAGAAATGCTTTGCATCTACTGGATAAGCTTTGGTAATCATGTTCTTTTTTACTAACCATCTCTGTAATCAAGTCCTTTAATTGGTTATCGTCATCCGTTGTTAAACCAAGTTTGTTTTTAGATACTATCATGTCTGGATCTATTCTTTTGGGCGCGATAACCGGCACTCCCGTTGCTAAAGCTTCTAAAAAAGTATTGGAAAAGCCTTCATAATGCGAAGTGCTCAGCAATGCCACTGCAGAGTCTAAAAAAGTATGAATATTTTCTCTTTTTATATAACCAGCAAATTCTACATTGGGTAATTTTTCTAATTCTTTTATTGCAAGCAGTGAGTCTGTGTCTAAATCTTTTGCTGGCATTCCTGCTATCTTAAAAGTTACATTAGGCACTTGGCGAGCGATATCTAAAAGCAAAGGTATATTTTTTTGCTTGCTAAACACTCCAACCCAAGCAATATAAGACCTGTTCTGTCTATTCTTAGTAATTTCGAGAACTTTAGATGTATCAAATGGGTTATGTAAAACATACATTGGTTTATTGGGATACAGTTCTTTCAAACAGTCATATTGATACGTATTTTGACATAAAATGGCTGATGATTTCCTCAACCCATAATAGTATCCCTTTTGTTCGTATGCCTTTAACCTATCGTTACACCTACCATCTACATCCATATCATTCGCTACTCTATATACAAAAGGTATATTTAGATAACTACAAACAAACGCTAGAATTCCGGTGTTGACGCCAGAACAAGCTTGAATTACTACATCTGGATTATACTTTTTGGTAACTTTTATTAATGTAGGAATGTAATAATAAAAATACTTAGCAATTTTTATACCTTTTTTGGGGTCGTAGGTATCAAGCAGGTCAAAACTGTGTTCTTGGTCGACGTAATTTTTTGCTCCTTTCCAAGTTAATACCCCCACCTGTGAACCTATAGAGGGTAGGCCTTTTAACCAACTACTCAATTGAACCGCGAACCCTCCAACAGGGTATTGGCTATCTTTGAGTAAATAAGGAATTGTAAAGTCGAAAAAAACAAGCTTCATATATAAAGCCTCCCTAAAATTATAATAATTGTGATTAATTAAGAGACCATAATTACTTCATATAACCTAAAGACTTTGACCTTTATTATTTTGAAGCTTGCTTAGGTTATCAAATAACTTATCAATGTCTTTACCAAACAGATACTTTGCGACAAAAATGTAGAATTTATAACCTATACCTGCAGTGCTTTTGGCTCTGTATAAGTTTGGATCACGAGAATCTTTTAGTGTTACACCAATAAACTCTGATAGCTTCTCAATAGATTGTTTTGAATTCATAAACTCGCTGTATTCGATTAAATATTGCTTCTTACTGCTATCGGCTACTATGTTAAAAGCTTCGTTATTATAGATGTACCAAGCTTTAACGGCTTTATAGCTTGCTATAAATCTCTTTAACATTCTATATTTCGGAATTTTCTTTCTGTAATGATTCCAAATTTCAATAGGAGAACGAAATACGTAGATAAGTTGATGGTCAGGTAAATTAGTATTCCAAAAAGAGTATGTCAAACAGGTTCGGGGGTCTTTAAAGCCCCAATTATCATATTCGACATTTAGCTGTTTCTCTATGGCATTTATAGAGCCAGTAAACTCGTCATTTAAGTATGACCCTTTTAGTGGTTCAATTACGTCAGTACTGTGAGCATTTCCGCACTTTAGAATTTCTTTATTTATAATCTGAAACTCTTCTCGTTCGTATTGATTCCCTTTATCGTAAGAAACCGAGGCATCAAATTCGCCCATATTTATTCCCGATTCGTGTAGTATTCGAGAAATTAATGTTGTGCCTGATTTATGCATACCTAAAACGATATATATCATATTAATACTCCTTATTACTTACCTAAACATTCTTATTTATTAAACTATATATAGTTTTAGGAAGGTCTTTATTAAATAGAAAACTCAATACACCGTATGAAAGTAGCCAGCAGATTAACCCATAGATAGCAACTATTAAAATATTACTATTAGCAGCGAAAATGGCATTAGCACTAAAATAAACTAGGCTAAATGATAATGTAGATAATATTAAAACGGTGAAAAATAACTTATAGCGTAAGTAAATATTTAGTATATGTCCCACCATAATTACCCCATATGCCGCTCCACCTATTTGTGCTATTACTCTGGAAATTGCTATACCTGCAATTCCATAATAGGGCGCTAGTAATGCCAATGATAAGCCTAAAAAGATTGATTCTGTTAGCGTCATATATAAGCGAAACTTTGATTTTGTCGCAACAAACATAGCTCGATTTAGAGGTATTCTCATGATACTTATTAATAAGGCTAGCAGTAAAATAGATGCGGGATAAATAGCTCCTGCGAATTCGTTACCACCCACTAATAAAATAGCCACGGGTAAAAATGTGATAGATATAAAAATAAATGGAATGATTATTTGAACTAAATAATCATTGGTTTTCTGAATTGTATTTTTAAAATCTTTATTCTCAAACTCTTTTGCGTAGCGGGTAACTATAACTCTGTCTATGGCGTCATAAATAGCGTTAAAGGCGGTATATACTGTTTTTGCTACATAATAAATTGATAGACTGCTTGGGCCTAAAACTACAGTTACAAACCAATTGTCGCCTTCTCTTCTGAAATACATCAGAAAGCTTTCGGCGTAAAAAGGTAGTGATTCTTTTAATACTGGAGGTAAAGCAAGAAATTGAGGTTTTTCTTTAAATAAATAGTCTCTTAAATAATATGTGGAAAGTAAGGTCGTTAGCAACTGGGATAATACCAAGCCTCCTACAAGGCCCATCAGTCCGAATGAAAAGTAACATGAAATAGTAATTATCGGCCGGACTATCGCTATGGTTAATTGTATTCTAGCAGTTTTTCCGAATCTCTCCGTAGCCCATAATAACCTATCAGCAATAGATTCTATTACGAATAGAAAACATGCTATTGAAGTGAGCTCTATGATTATTTTTTGTTCATTGCTGTTGAGTAATAATTCTGCTAAAAAATCACTAAATAGATATATTAAAACACTTACGATTAGTCCTCCCACTGAAAGGAAAGAAGCACAGGTCCAAAATAGCTTTTTGCCTTCACTAATGTCATTCTTAAGCATTAGCGGTAGTTTTTTAACTAAAATAGGATAAATACCAAAATTTAGGGGAATTGCTGCTATGGAGGTCAGCATAAAAAACAGTGGAATGACAACCAATTCGTCCTTTGTTAACAAACGGGTGTAAATAGCTAGCACTATTACGCCCATTGCTTTAGTAAAAACCTTGGTGGAAAGCAACTTAGCTATTGAGCCTACAGATTTTGGGACATTAATTTTCATGTAAATGCCGCTTCTTTAGTTAAGCCTGAGTTTGTATCGCGTTTCAATTTTCGATAGCAAATTACATATGCCACAAGTAATGCTATTACTGGGTATAAAAGCATATTGTCAACTATAGGAAACCATTGCCTGCCTGTTAGTGCCGATACGGCATAAGCTACGGCGCAGCTAAACAGCGCATTATAAGTCGGTTCATTTAACTTTTTAGAGTACTTAAAGGCCTTTTTAGCTGAGTAGTAAAATAATATTAAAAAGAGAGTCAACACAATTAACCCTGCATCAGCTAGCAGGTTTAAATATGCATTGTGTGCATGAGTGGCTTGAAAAAAGTTAAAGTTGGTTACATATGAATCAGACATGATCATGCCAAACATTCCTAACCCAAATAATAGTTTTTGGGGTTCTGCCATCAACTCCTCAATCAATGGTATCCACATGGAATCTATCCTACCTGAGCTAATTTCTGATAAATTACCTGATTCTAAGCCTCTTGAAAATAGCGGTATAATATAATCAGATAACAGATACCCGAGTAACCCTAAAAAGATAATAGATAAAAGCATTGGGATACTTATTTTTCTTTGAAAAAAGAAGAATGCGAACACCCCAGCTAACCCGCCCAAAATCGCCCCTCGAGATTGTGTGAACAATAGTGCTATTAGTATGGTACCAAACACAATATACCAGCCTTTTCCATATGATAAACTGCGGGACAGTGCTAGAGGAATGCCTAACATAATTAGTGTTCCGACTGTATTGTAATGGAAGTTGAAAGTTAGTTGAAAGCTTTCCCTGATGGCAGACCTAGGCGCACCACTGATCACTAGGTCGAAGCTTATTAGTAGTGTAAATAAAGAAAATATGAAAATACTGAATAGGATAATGTTGGCTATAGTTTCAATTTGCTTAGTATTTTTAATGTGATTTATGATGTAAAAAAAACTAAAAACTGTAAATATTGCTCTAACATAGTAGGATAAAATGTAGCCGAATTTTGAAGTGCCAAAGTCACCAAACGCGTCTATATTTCTGACTAATAATACACCTAAGTTTAGATAAGAACGAAAAAACTCCAATGAAAATATAATCAGATAAGCGCAAAATAGGACAAAGGCCTTTGCCCTAATTTTGCTCGTAAAATTTATAAACTCAGCCCCTTTTAATATCCAAGTACAAAATAACAAAACTCCAATTAGGTTGATTGGTTTTGCACCAGAAATGCCCAATAAGTTACTGCCTAATAGTTCTGTACCAGAAAAAGGTATAATCAGAATCATTAATATGAGTGCAGTATGATTAAACAAACAATAAAGCAAGTTACTAGAGTGGCGTTTGTTAATCACATTTTCCATTCTTTATACCAAGCCACAAAATTGTTAATACCATATTGTAAATCTGTTTTTGGTTTGAAGTTTATGGCTTTTTCTAACTCTGTTACGTCAGCAAAGGTTCTAACTACATCACCATCTTGCATGGGGAGGTAGTTTTTTGTTGCTTTCTTATCTAACGCATTTTCAATACATTTAATAAATTGTTCCAATTCGACAGGTTGATTGTTGCCGATGTTGTAGACCTTATATAGTGGTGACCCAACTTGTTCATCATCTTTTTTGTTAGATTCTGTATTGTTTACAGAGGGAACAACATCTTGAATGCGAATAATACCCTCAACAATATCGTCGATATATGTAAAGTCTCGTTGCATTTTCCCATTGTTAAATACTTTTATTGAACGATCATTTGCAACTGCATCTGTAAATAGAAAAGGCGCCATATCAGGTCTTCCCCAAGGCCCATACACAGTGAAAAATCTTAATCCAGTAGTGGGGATTGAATACAAGTGGCTGTATGTGTGGGCCATTAATTCATTTGACTTTTTGGTTGCCGCATAAAGTGAAACTGGAAAATCAACATTATCTTCGGTGGAAAATGGGATTTTTTTGTTAGCGCCATATACGGAGCTAGAGGATGCATAAATCAAATGTTTTACATTATTATGACGGCACCCTTCGAGAATGGACATCATGCCAACAATGTTAGAGTCTATGTAAGCAAAAGGATTTTCTATCGAGTATCGCACACCAGCTTGTGCTGCAAGGTGGATAACTCTATCGAATTTTTCATTAGCAAACAAAAGTGACATTTCTTCTCTGTCTGCTAAATCTAGCTTTATAAAAACAAAGTTGTCAAAAGCTTTTAATCTATCTAATCGTGCGTATTTTAACTTGGGGTCATAATAATCATTTAAGTTATCCAGTCCCACGACTTGATGGCCAAGTTCACATAGCCTTTCAGCTACAAAGTTCCCAATAAAGCCTGCAGCTCCAGTTATAAGATATTTCACTATAAATTCTCCGTAATATATTTGGTCGATGCTAACCAATTAGGTAAAAACTAAACTTGCTTGTAGTGAAATTCCTATATTAATAGTTATCAACAGGTGAAAAATAAATCACCTAAAGCTTTTTCCGAAGAGTATATCTACCTATCAACTCTTTGGCTAGAATGTATGTAAAGCTAGGCTGAATTTCTGCCATAAATCTTTATGTAACTATGTTACATAACTTTCAAATATTTAAAGCAATTTTGATACCTATTTGTGTTATTTGAGGCGCAGGATTTAAATTAATTTAATAGATATCAAATATGGCTTTTCTAAACTATTACGAATCAAACATTGATAAACTTTCTTCCAGCACTTGCGCTAGTTCGTCATGATTTTCCCGTTCCATTACAATGCTAACGTGTTCTCCTTTACTATATAAAGTACCAATTAAGTTAACATACTCGCTGAGTCCATAGTCATCAGGCCATTCTCTTAAGGCATCCCACCATATGTTCTGTTTACCTTTAATTAAAATGGTATCTATGTCACAAGGGGTGATTTTGTATCTTTCTACCTGCGCTTTGGAAAAAGTAAACGCCCCTTTTAATTTAGGTAAAGACAGCAACCTTTTTTGATCCGCTCTGTTATTGGGATCTTGTTGGTTGGTTAGGTTATTACTGCTTTTATTAATTAATAGTCGCTCTAAATACAACCTAGATTTATTTTTAAGATAAATCATAAACACTTTACGTAGTGGCTTTCGAGGAGCTTTATCAAATAGCCTAGCTTCAATCATTACTACATAGGCTTTTTTCCCTAGGGTTTGAAGCTTTCGGGCTATCTCAAGACTAACAATAGCCCCAGAAGAGTGGCCAGAAAGATAGTATGGCCCTTCTGGTTGTGTTTTTATTATGTCGTTTGCTAAGCGGTTTGCAATCTCTTCTATTGATGATTCTGTTTCACCTTCGTAATTTGGGCAGAGCAAACCATATGCTTTCCACTTGTCAGATAAACGTTTTCCAAAATTATGAAATGTAACAACATGTCCATACAACCCTGGCGTGATAAATACAGATTTAGCAGAGCTATTTTGTTTATCATCTAATGGTTCAACTAGCGTGTCGGGGGGACGAACTGCTTCTACATGCCCTGATTTTATTGTATTGAGTTGGCTATTAAAGTTTGGGTTTGTATAAATAAACTCAAAATCACAGTCTATTCCAAAGTTAGAGTTTAGCGAGTACACAAGTTGTACTGCACTTAAGCTATCGCCACCCATGTCAAAAAAATTGCTGTCATAATGAATCGTTCCAGATAAGCCTGTGCTGAACCAAAGCTTTTCAAGTTTTTTCGCTACTTCGTCTTTATCTGAAATACTTGATTGGTTGTCTGTCAGACTTTTCTCTGCTATTGATATCAACTCATTTCTATCTAATTTACCGTTTGTATTAAGAGGGAACTTATCTATTGGGTAAATTTTATTTGGGACCATATAGTCTGGTAAAGATACCGCTAGTTCTTGTTTAACAGTGTTTTCATTAAAGTTTTCTGTACCTTCTTGTTTTTTTACAAAGGCTACTATCTTTACATCTTCCTTGATATCTTTTGCACCAATTACTATGCTCTTTTCAATACACGTTATATTGTTTAGATGGTGCTCTATTTCTTCTGTTTCGATGCGGATGCCATTTACTTTGATTTGAAAATCTTTTCGGCCTTTAAGTTGAAGATTTCCTGTTTCGTCTATAACACCGAAATCGCCTGTAGCATAATAACGACTGTTATCAATGTGTATAAATTTTGTTTGGTTTAACTCTTTTCTATTAAGATAACCTGGAGTTACTCCATCGCCAGTAAAATAAACTTCACCTAATTCTCCGGTTGATACTGGCGTAAGAGTTTCATCTAGTAGAAGTATATTTGAGTGTTTAAATGACTTACCTACATAGGTGACATTGGTTACTGAGTTTCTATCTACTTGCCAAGTTGCCCCCATGCACGCTATTTCAGTACACCCATAAATAACCCAAATCTCTGAATTGGGAAAAACAGTTTTACTTCTTTCCAATAATGAAGAAGGAATCATATCTCCGCCACTAGATATATGGCGGATATTAGGATATGAGAGTCCTATACTTTCTGCATGGTAAATTAAAGACTCTAACAGTGCAGGTCCCATATGAAAGCAGGTCGAGTCTTTAACAAGCTCAGATAATGAGTCAGGATTAAGTAACAGTTGGCGAGGCTTGATCTTAAGGCTACCTCCACAATAAAAAGGTACCAATAAATCGAAAATACTAATACTAAATGAGTTTTTAGCTATAGACAGGTGAGTATCTGAATTGTTGAACTTATAAGTCTCTTGTGAGCTTTCTATATAACTTTGCAAGTTGCCGTAAGTGAGTTTTACGCCTTTAGGCATTCCTGTAGAGCCAGAAGTATAAAATATTAAAGCAACGTCAGCTAAGTCTGCTTTTGTGTGTATTGGCTTTGTGACAGTTTCAATGGCAAATTCACCCGCAAAATCCAGATCAACAATATTAACGTTTGTTAAATGCTGAAATTGATGCTTATAATTATTCTGGGTTAAAATTGCTTTAGGGCAAACATCATCTAAAATGGCGCTAATTCTTTCTTGTGGCCAAGTAACATCTAATGGGACATAAGTAGCTCCAGACATTAAGATAGCCAATAGCGAAATTGGAATATGCTCAGATGGATCTAGAAAAACTATAACCCTATCATTAGTCGCTACCTTAAAAGTTTTTAAAAGGTTGCATAAGGATACTGCGTTGTGAAAATACTCTCTATAAGTAAGCTTTTTTGAACTTGCGTCAATTGCTATTTCTTCAGCATACTTTGATGCTAAAGTTGTAATTCGCTCTATTACTAGCTGTTCATGACCAGTCATACTAAAATACTTCCCGTGGTCAATGTCAATTTCACTCAATTCAGTAAATGTATTATATGAGTTCAGACTTACCTTTGTGTGTATGTTATTTGCAACTGAGATATTAGCGTTCATAAGATTGCCCTAAAAAAATAGAGCTGCAGATATACCCATTAACAAAATTTTTTGATTGTTGATAGTACATTACATAGTTAAATACTGGCAAGCGGAATTGCCTTAATTTAAAGCACTTTTGCTTAAAATTCATCATCACAGTCTATTCCTTGAGCTAAGCCGAAAGGTTATAAAATTATATAAGTTCATCTTAATATTATTTTAAATAGAAAGGAGGTCTTCATAGCTATATAAGTGTATCTTAAATGATACTTTGCAGATTGCTGAATCTATCTATTCTAGATGGAGGTACTCTTGAAACTGGGATCAGGTTACCAATGCTATCATTAGGTCTGTGAAATATGTCCAAGCCACTGTATCGTTTAGTATTCGAGTTCTCGCATAAATTAGAACAAATAATATTAAACCAAATATATATACTTGGTGAATAATCCTTTTCTTATAATAATCATAAGCCATAGATATTAGAACTGGTAACGTCCATATTACAAATTTTATACCTGGAATGGTTAAATAATGAATTCTTACTATTGCTGCTATTGTTAGCATTAGTGTTGCTAACAACATTAAGCGCTTATGGGTTTCTGGCTTTTTTCGAAAACATATTGCGGCGATTACTAAAAGTGGAAATACCACCATATCGGTTAAAGGTTGTATTAAAAAAAAGCGTGCAACTTCAACATCTCCTCTAAGAACAAATTTAGAGAAGATAACAAAAGTAACGAAAAGGCCATTTATAGTTAAAATAAGGGCAAGGGGAAGACCAAATTTCCCTAACTTTATATGGAGTTCCAACTTGCCTATGGCTGGGAGAACTGCTTGTAAAGTGTAAAAAAACATCCAGCTTAAGAATAGTAATGCATGAGTATGAATGAGAAGCTTTGTATTAAACTCACCACTTAATGCACTGTAAAGAGATGGAGCAAACCCCATTAGGACAATTATAATCATCAAGGTAGAGATAAGTAATTGGAATATGGCCCTAGGGGAGATTTCAAGCTCTTTGATTATCCCTGACATGTTTTTACTCCTTTTTTAAATTGCGTGCTATTTTTTTGAAAGTATATCTTTAGAGCTTTATTCTTGATTTAGCTTATATTTTAACTATCTGTGTATACAACTATTTTTTAATTAAAAGAATAAAGCAGAAAATCAAATCACGCCCCTCCGTTCTTGATCAAGCTCAATAGACTCGAATAGGGCTTGAAAATTTCCTTCTCCAAACCCCTTATTGCCTTTTCGCTGTATATACTCGAAAAAGATAGGACCTATACTATTTTTGGTAAATATTTGTAATAGATATCCGCCCCCTTGTTTTTCACCCCCATC
>NZ_JBDVBQ010000054.1:0-148778 GCF_039942875.1 Paraglaciecola sp. | reverse complement strand
TTGTCTTCCTAAGACCGTCCGACTTAGGTCAACAACAAACCAAGCTAGTATTGGCAATTCAAGTTATTGGTAACCTAATCAATGTGGCGCTAAGTTTATGTTTTGTGTTTGTATTCGGTTGGGGGGTTGAGGGCGTTGCATTGGCGACTGTCGCCAGTGAGTATACAATCACAGCGACAAGTTTATGGTTAGCCACAAAAAGATTACCTAAATTAGAATTCGATAAACATTGGTTAACTTTTTCACAGTTGAAGCCCTTACTGCATTTGAATGGTAATACATTTTTTCGAAACTTAGCATTACAGGCTTGTATTGCTTTTTTGATTTTTAAAGGAGTGGGCTTCAGTCCAACTAATGCGGCTATTAATGCCATTCTTATGCAATTTTTTACGCTTATTGCCTTGGGGTTAGACGGTGTTGCCTTTGCGGCAGAAGCATTGGTGGGTGAACAAAAAGGCCGAGGATCAAGGGAAGGCATTAAGCAAGTCACTCTGCATGGATTAATTTGGTCTAGTTTGTTAGCGGTTGTTTATAGTTTGGTTTTTATGGTGTTTGGCGAAGGAATTGTTAGTTTACTCACAGATCAAAAACACCTGCAATCCGCAATCACCGATTATCATTGGTTTATTTTTAGTTTACCCATAATTGCCCATTGGTGTTTTTATTTTGATGGCGTATTTGTTGGGTTAACCCGCGCAGTAGCCATGCGAAATAGTATGCTATTTTGTGCTTTGGCTGTGTATTTTCCGGCTTTTTATGTGTTTTCTGAATGGCAAAATCAAGGGCTATGGATTGCTATGGTTTTGTTTTTATTAGCAAGAGGGCTGAGTCTTGGAGGCTACTTTATTTATCTTTATCGTTATCAGTTTCAAAGTGATCAGGTGGCGGTTTAAAGCTGGCAGTCATACGGTGAGCGAAAATACCTAGGTAGCCTTTTATGGCGTATAGGCAACCTATTGCGAGAATTAATAAACCAGGTATTTGAATGAGGGCATTATATTTTGCCCCCACTAATATCAATATTGCCCCTACACAGAATATCCCTAAACCCCGCTTAAACTCTGTCCAGCTTTTAGTGGGGTTTTTGGCTAGCTGTTGTAACCAGTTAATTGGGATATCCTTTAATTAGGTATTTTTTAGTAATAAGAGTGTTCACCAGCTTGATGTTCTGTGGCATCTTTCACTGCGGTAAGCTCGCCTGGGAACTGATCTAACATCTGTTTTTCAATACCGTCTTTTAAGGTGACGTCAACTTGTGCGCAACCATTACAGCCACCACCAAACTCCAGAATGGCTTCTTTGGCTTCAGTGATTTCTACTAACATCACTTTACCGCCGTGGCTGGCAAGTTGTGGGTTGATTTCAGACTCAATCATGTAAATCACACGTTCGTTTAATGGTGCGTCACTGTCAACTTTTCTGGCTTTCGCATTAGGCGCTTTAAGAGTCAGTTGTGAGCCCATCTGGTCAGTCACGAAATCGATTTCCGCTTCTTCAAGGAAAGGGGCGCTTTCTAAATCAACAACAGCATCAAAGCCGTTAAACTCTAAAACAGTATCTGAAGCTTCGATTGCATCTGGTGGACAGTACGATACTCCACACTCTGCACTGGGCGTGCCTGGATTGACCACAAATACACGGATATTGGTGTCTGGCTCTTGCTTCTCAAGTAGTTTGCCAAAATGGGCTTGAGCTGTATCAGAAATTGTAATCATTGATCAAATACCTTAAAAACATTAATGGCCACAGGATAACAAAATTACTTGACTAAAACACTCGGGTAATAGCATTTCCTTATGTTAATTTTAACTAAAACGTGCGACCCTTTTCTAAAAACTTCTGCTTTTTCATCGGATCGAACTTTATGAATTTAATGCTGCGACTTTTCGCTTTTTTGTTTTTAGTTATTAGTCACTACGGTTTTGCCGTCAGTGATAGTGCCTATTTACCTAGAGATACAGAGTATAATCCTAATATTACTTCACCCACACAAGCTTTGGGAGCTGAAGTAGGTGAATGGCATGTGCGTCATGATCAACTGGCGAATTATATGCAGTTACTGGCAGCTCAATCAGACAGGGTGAATATTGTTGAAACAGGCCGAACCCATGAAAATAGACCGTTGTTTTTATTAGCGTTTAGCTCTCCTGATAATCAGAAAAATTTAGCCGCTATACAAGCAAAGCACATGAAAAACCTAGGAACATCAGCAAATGAGAATGATCCTCTCATTCTTTGGATGGGGTACAGTGTTCATGGCAATGAGGCTTCAGGAAGCAATGCAGCATTGTTGGTGGCTTATTATTTAGCGGCTGGCGAAAGTCAAAAAATAGATGACTTATTAAATAATAACGTGGTGTTATTAGACCCAAGCCTTAACCCTGATGGTTTGTCTCGTTTTGCTCAATGGGCCAATATGCATAAAGGCAAAACCTTGGTGTCTGATCCACAAAATAGAGAACATCAAGAAGCTTGGCCATCAGCAAGAACTAACCATTATTGGTTTGACTTAAATCGAGATTGGTTGTTGCTCACTCACCCTGAATCTAGAGCAAGAATTACCCAGTTTCATCAATGGCGTCCTCACGTACTGACCGATTTTCATGAGATGGGATCAAACAGTACTTACTTTTTTCAGCCAGGTATCCCGTCCAGAAAAAGCCCATGGACACCTAGAAAAAACGTTGAGTTGACTGCCAAGCTAGGAGATTTTCATGCTGCAGCGTTAGATAAAACTCAGCAGTTCTACTTTAGTGGCGAGTCTTACGATGATTTTTACTATGGTAAAGGCTCAACCTACCCTGATGCACATGGAAGTATTGGTATTTTGTTCGAGCAAGCCAGTAGTCGCGGTCATGTTCAAGATACTGTAAACGGAGAGTTGTCATTTTCTGACACTATACAAAATCAAGTAACGACATCTTTATCAACTTTTGCTGGAGCATTAGCGAATAAAAAAGCCTTGTTAGATTATCAAATTGAGTTTCTTGAACAGACAAATGACTTAGTAAAAGATGATGATTTGGCCGGTTATTTGTTGCAGGAAAAGCTCGATAATACCCGTTTCAATAAAATGTTATCAATATTGGCTGCCCATAAAATTGAATATTGGCCACTGGCTAGAAACACCAAAGTAGATGATCAAACTTTTGAAGCACAACACAGTTATTTTGTACCTTTGAATCAACCCCAATACCGCTTGATTAAGTCTCTGTTCTCGACTCGTAAAAGCTTCGACGATAACACCTTTTATGATGTTTCAAATTGGAATTTACCACTGGCATTTAATATTCAATATACCGAAGTAGAGAGGGCCCCAAGAGTCAATAAACAAAGTGCTTCTGCGTCGCAAGCTATTTTACCTGAGTTACAATCAAGCGCGTATGCCTATGCATTTTCTTGGGATGATTATAATGCCCCTAAATTATTACAGCGATTACTTGCCAACAATGTAAAAGTGAAAGTAGCTGGTGCGCCCTTTTTTGCTAAAACCAATCTAGGTGGCACGAGTTTTTCTGCAGGTGCGGTTGTTGTGCCTATGGCCTTAAAGCAGCCCGATAACGTGATGACTATTATCGAACAACAAAAAGCAGGTTTGGGGATTTCGGTTCATTCAATTGTTTCAGGCTTAACCACTCAGGGTATAGATTTAGGTAGCCGTAAAATGATTAATGTACGCCAACCTAAAGTGTTATTAATTGGTGGAAAAGGCACATCACAATATGAAGTAGGTGAGATATGGCATTACCTCGATCAGTATGTTGATATGCCTGTAACCATTACCGATGTATATGAACTTGACTCGTTTAATCTAGAATCTTATACCCATATGATTTGGGTGCAGGGGGCATATAATAGCCTGTCTGACGGAGTGACTTTAAATATTGACACTTGGCTTCGTAAAGGCGGAGTCTTAATTGGGCAAAAATCAGCGGCAACTTGGTTTTCAAACAAAAATTGGCTTCAAGTTGCGGTTAAAGGCGCTAGTGAGATTAACTCAGCATTTGCAACAGATAATTTAAACTATAAAGATAAAGAAAACTTATCAGCTAAGCAGCGTATTGCAGGTGCCGTTTTTGAAGCTCAACTAGATTTAAGCCACCCACTTGCTTTTGGTTATCACACTAGAACTTTACCTACCTTTCGTAATAGTACTTTAGTGTTTCGTCAACCCGCCAAACCTTTTGTTTCAGTCGCCTCCTATCCTCAAACTCCGCTTATGGCAGGCTATACTGCCCAAGAAATACAGAACCAAATAGGTGGGAGTGCCGCTGTGGTAGCGCATAATGTTGGTAAAGGAAAGGTTATTGCCTTTGCTAATAATGTTAACTTCAGAGGTGTGTGGTATGGCACAAGTAGGTTGCTGACTAATGCCATATTTATGTCTCAATTTATCGATTCTCAAGGGTAAGGCAGATACACCAAATGTCTATCTCTAGGTGGGGGTAGGCCGCTTTTAAGGTGTTGTAGGCATAATTCATTGTTGTACCGGTGGTGATCACATCATCAAATAAAGCGACATGCTGATACTGCATTAAGTTATTGTTGATACTTATTTTAAAAGCATGTTTTAAGTTTTGCCTACGTTTAGCTGCACTCAAGTTGGTTTGTGCATGTGTGGCTTTGTGACGGTAAATAATCGATGTATTTAAAGGAATATTGGTTAGTTTATTAATGTGCTTAGCCAGCTCAATACTTTGGTTATACTTTCGCTGCAAATAACGATTTTTATGTAGTGGTATGGGTATTATGAGCTGGGGGAGGGGACTATTTTCTTTAATACAATGCTCAACAAATAAGGTCGCCAGTGCTTTGGCATTGGGTATATAAGCTGAAAATTTCAGCCCAGTCAGTAATTTTGAAAGTGGCCATTGATAATCGCCCAAGGCCACTAAGTGGCTAAAACTCGCCTTTGTTAGTCCCTTTTTTACTTTAGGGACTACCATTAGATTGTATTCATATGCTGCCAGTTCAAATAAGGTTAAGTCTTCTTTACAATAGCCACAAATAAGCTGGGTGGATGATTGTTTGCATATTAAACAATCTTGCTCAAAGGTTGTGAACATTTTTAGGCCATCCTTGGTCGGTTTTTGCTTCAATTTGATATCGCTCAATAATTCTAAAAAGGGATTGCTGTTAACCCTCAATTAAGTGTAGATGAAATATGTCGTTTAGTTTAAATGTCACAACAGTTGGGCAAGGTCACAATATTGCGTTTTTGCATGGTTGGGGGGTAAACAGTGGCGTATGGCAACCTTTGGTAGATATACTCGCTAACGATTACTGTATTACTACTATTGACCTTCCTGGGTATGGGCAGAACCATGAAAGAATGCCAGAGCCATACAATATAAATAGCGTATCTCAAATGATTGCAGAACATTTACCTAACAACTGCATATTAGTGGGCTGGTCGTTAGGAGGCTTAATTGCGCAGCAAATCGCTTTTGATTATCCCGATAAATTGAAGCAGTTGGTGCTTATATGTTCTAGCCCTAAGTTTTCAAAAAGCCTCGACTGGCCAGGCATAGATACTGATGTGCTGGCACTCTTTGCCAGTCAATTGGCATTAGACTTTTCTAAAATGCTGGAGCGATTTTTAATGATTCAAGCTATGGGAAGTGAAAACGCTAAATTTGATGTAAAGACAATTAAGCAGAATGTGCAACAGTATCCGAATCCATCTGAAAAGGCCTTAGTTGCTGGCTTGAACATGCTAGAAAATGTAGATTTAAGGGAGCAACTTAAACAGCTAAAAATGCCTTGTCATGTGTTTTTAGGGCGCCTTGATAGTTTAGTTCCAATTAAGATAGCTGACTTAATTAATACATATTCACACTTAGCAAATGTTGAGATTATTGCGAAGGCATCACACGCACCTTTTATTTCTGATACTGAGGATTTTGCTAAGCGATTACGGGCAGTTTTAATTTGATAGCCTTTAGCAGGTATAGCTGCTTTATATAGTTTTGAACCTTTTCATTTAAACATAAGCTAAGTAAAAGCTTTCATTATTCACGTAAATGATTAATAATTGCACAGTTAAGGTTGAATTGTGGGGACGCGCCTGTGAATGTAAGTAATAATATTAATTCTGCTATTGTCAGTGGTACTTTCGGTATTCAAACTGCTTCTGATAATATTACGGAAAATGCCTATAATTTGGCTAGCCTTTCGGTTCAGTCTGCCTCATCAAGTGATCCTCAAGAATTTTTAGCGAATGCTACTGTTAATCAGCTCAGCAGTGTTAAACAGCTTTTACCAGAGAGTACATCTGGGATAACTTCCGATTTAGTGGGCATGTCGATTAGTGCAAATAATGCGGAAGCGTCAGCTAAGGTTCTAGATGTTGCCAATGGTACAGTTGGAACCCTACTCGATATTTTTGCTTAATTACACTTTAATGCCATGAATGTCATTCCGCCGGTCCCTACCCCTACAATTTTTAATGCAGGCACAGTTAATACTGAATCTGTCCGTAGGGATAATATTCAACGAGAAACCGTCCCTGCAATTAGTTCGGCTGAAAACTCTGCTGCAGAAACGGGGGTAGGATCAGACGCTGACAAAGTCAAAACACCAGGGCAAGCTCCACAACCTCTTACCTATGAAAAGCCAACTCCACAAGCAGGCCAGCAACTCAATAGTCAAAATGATGCCTCTCAAGATAATGGGCAAGATGAAAGTGCAGGTAAAGAAAGCGCAGAGCAAAAGCAGCAACAGCAGGCTGAGCAACAACAAACTGCAGAATTAAAAGAGAGAGATGCAGAAGTTCGAACCCATGAGCAGGCCCATGCTTCTGTTGGTGGCCAATATGCCGGTGCTCCCAAATATGAGTATGAAATTGGCCCTGATGGAAGACAATATGCGGTAAGTGGAGAAGTATCAATAGATGTTTCTAAAGAGTCGACTCCTGAAGAAACCATACGTAAAGCGCAACAAGTTAAAGCTGCGGCTTTAGCGCCAGCAGAGCCAAGTGCTGCAGATTTAAGAGTGGCAGCAGAGGCCTCTCAAATTGCTCTTGAAGCCCGTACAGAAATTGCTTCTGAAAGGTCTGAGCAGGCTCATGTCGCGTTTAAGGAATCATCACCTAGCATTTCAGAAGAAAGTAACAGTAATATTTTTGAAGGGCCGGAGTTAGATGAAATTGTTGATGCTATCGATGAAGGACCTCATACTCGCGCGTTAGATAACAGCTCTGTTTTAGTCGACAGTGAAAGTGGGCAGCAATCTTTCGAGTTTGTTCAAGATGCCGCTAATCAGGCTTTACAGAATAGAAGTTTAGAAATAACCCGTAGGGTGTCTGTGATTGAAAACTTTTATCAGCAGTCTACTACTCCAAAAGAGCAAGGCTTACAGCTTTCAGCTTGATATCCCTGAATAATAAAAAAGCCCTTTAAAAGGGCTTTTTTACGTTTAGGACAGGTAAATTAATCTGCTTTACTTTTTGGCCTTTGCAAATGCATCTGCAAATGCGTTCCCCATCATTTGATTACTTTGCTTTGCGGGTTTAGATGATTGGTGACCGCCATTTGAACGGGGGGTATTTTGTTTGGCTTTAGTGTGTTTAGGTTTGTTAGCTTGATTAGGGGTATCTCCCATACGCATAGTGAATGATACCCGCTTGCGATCTGCATCAACTTCCATCACTTTAACTTTTACAATATCTCCGGTTTTTACAATCTCACGTGGGTCAGAAATAAACTTATCTGTCATTGCACTGATATGCACTAATCCGTCTTGATGTACGCCAACATCAACAAATGCGCCGAAGTTAGCCACATTACTCACTACGCCTTCCAAAATCATACCGACTTTCAAGTCTTTAAGAGAATGTACATCGTCTTTGAAGTTAGCTGTTTTAAACTCTGGGCGAGGATCTCGACCAGGTTTGTCTAGCTCGTTAATGATATCGGTAACTGTGGGTAAACCGAACTTGTCAGTGACAAAGGCTTCAGGTTGTAATTTTTTAAGGACATCTGAATTACCCACAATATCGTTTACCGCAATTGATGTGTGTTCAATAATTGAATTTACCACAGGGTAAGCTTCTGGATGCACAGCAGAGGCGTCGAGTGGGTTATCGCCATCCATAATTCTTAAAAAACCTGCTGCTTGTTCGTAGGCTTTAGGCCCTAGCCTTTCCACCTTAAGCAAAGCTTTTCTATCTTTAAAAGCGCCACTTTGGTCACGGAACTGCACTATATTATTTGCTAAAGTACGATTTAAACCAGAAACATGGCTCAGTAGTGCACTAGAGGCAGTATTGATATCCACACCTACTGCGTTTACGCAGTCTTCAATCACGGTATTGAGAGATTTACCTAAGTTGCTTTGACTTACGTCATGTTGGTACTGCCCTACACCAATGGCTTTGGGCTCTATTTTTACAAGCTCTGCAAGTGGGTCTTGTAAGCGTCTAGCTATGGATACCGCGCCTCGCAATGATACGTCCATATCTGGCAGTTCGTTTGATGCAAGCTCAGAGGCAGAATAAACCGAGGCCCCAGCTTCGCTTACCACAATTTTACTTACGCCAAGTTCTGGATTAGCTTTAATCATCTCTGCAACCAGCTTATCGGTTTCTCTTGAGCCAGTGCCATTGCCTATACTGATAAGTTGCACTTTATGCTGCTTGCATAAAGTGGCGATAGTGCGCAGTGATTTATCCCACTGATTTTGTGGTACATGGGGGAAAATAGTACTCGTCGCTAATACCTTGCCTGTTGTATCTACTATGGCTACTTTTACCCCTGTCCGTAAACCTGGATCTAAGCCCATAGTCACTTTAGGCCCAGCGGGTGCTGCCATTAAAAGGTCGTTTAAGTTTTTAGCAAATACGTTGATAGCATCTTGCTCGGCTTGCTCCCGCACTGCGCCAAATAGCTCGTTTTCCATGTGTAGTAAAATCTTCACACGCCAAGTCCACTGTACAACTGAGCCAAGCCATTTGTCTGCAGGCCTATTAGCAAATTTTATATTGAAGTGCTCAGCTATGATTTGCTCACCGTAAGAGCTTCTATCGTTTTCGTCTTTTTCAGGATCGGCATCTAGACTTACTTGCAGAATGCTTTCGTTTCGCCCTCTGAACATGGCTAGTGCGCGATGAGATGGAACCTTCTTCAATAACTCAGTGTGAGAAAAGTAATCTTTGTATTTGCTGCCTTCATTTTCTTTGCCTGCTACTAGCTGGCTCTTAATATGTGCGTGCTTATTAAGGTACTGACGAACTTTCTGTAATAGCTGAGCATCTTCAGCAAAGCGTTCCATTAGAATGTATTTCGCACCATCTAAGGCTGCTTTAATGTCAGCAATGGTATCTTTATTTACAAAACTGTTGGCTTCGGTTTCAGGATCTAACTGTGGATCATTAAATAATTTGTCGGCTAAGGGTTCAAGCCCTGCTTCAATCGCTATTTGGCCCTTGGTGCGACGCTTAGGTTTGAATGGTAGATAAATATCTTCTAGCTCGGTTTTGTTGTCAGCGGCGAGTAAGCTGGCTTCTAAAGCAGGTGTCATCTTTTCTTGGTCTTGAATCGATTTGATGATGACCTTTCTTCTGTCTTCTAAGTCACGCAAATAGGTTAGGCGTTGTTCTAGCTTTCTTAAATCTGCGTCGTCTAAACCGTTTGTGGCTTCTTTTCTGTAACGAGCTATAAAGGGAACGGTAGAGCCTTCATCTAACAAAGTTACGGCTGCTTTTACTTGTTGTACTTGCACCTGTAACTCTTGTGCGATTTTTTCCAATATCATATTTGATGACCCTAGTTGCCATGCATTTTTTATCTAGGCAACTATATAGGGTTTGAGTCGTCAAATTACTAGCAAAAAAACAAATAAAAATGAAAAATCAGACTCTGCAAGCTACTTTAGTTAAGTAAACCTTAGTAACCATCATTAATTTTTATCAAAAGCCTCTTTATACTCAATAGAATTGATAAACCACTCTTTGGTTCCTGCAGGAGTGTTAACTTCAAACACGTCATCAACACTTTTTTTAAGTAAAGCTCGCGCCATGGGTGAGTCGATCGATATAACGTCTTTTTCTTCGCCGTAAATCTCTTCAGGCCCTACTATGCGAAAAAACATAATGTCGCCTTCTTCATTTTCAATTTCAACAAAAGCGCCAAAAAACACCTTGCCATCTTGTTGAGGCGAATGATGCACCACCTGTAATTCAGGAAGTAATTTTCGAAGGAAACGAACACGCCTGTCTATTTGTCGTAATAAACGTTTATTGTATTGATAATCTGCGTTTTCAGAACGGTCTCCTAGGCTAGCTGCCCATGTTACGACTTTGGTGATTTCTGGGCGCTGTTTAGTCCACAAGTACTCATGCTCATCATGGAGTTTTTTGTAGCCTTCAGGGGTAATTAATTTTGTTTTCAATTTGTTGGTGTTTACGTTAATTGATTCATTGCTAGTGATTTTCTAACGCTTTTGTCATTGCTACAAGAGGAATTGAGCAGTAGTTATGTTCAGCTGTAAATATCCTTAGTCAATATTCTTAAATTTGTAATATTAAGTTGTCATAAGTAGCGTTTTGTTAGCGCAATTTATTACAAGAAATGTTGTCTTTATAATTGGTATTAATGGATTGCTCGGCTAACCTTTAAAGTAACAAAGAGGGGTGGTTAGCCACTAAATATTCAAGCTACCACGTAAAGTCAACTCCAACTTGAGGTAAGTTTAGTTATATCTAAAAGAATAGTTTTACAACCGACAAATAGTTGTTTTGATTCACCCGATTTAATCGGGATTAACGCCCTTTTCAAAGGGCAATTGTACTGAGGGAATAAGGTTTAGCAAGGATATTAGCTGATATATCATTATGATAGTAGTAGGCCGAACATGGCAACATGTTCGGCTTTTTTATTAGGTGCGCATTAGGTTAACCGGCTGGAGTAATGTCTAATAATTCCACTTCAAATATTAAGGTTGAATTACCCGGTATTTTACCAGTAGTACGAGCACCATATGCCAACTTTGAAGGTACATAAAACTTAAATTTTGCCCCTTCTTTCATTAATTGTAATCCTTCAGTCCAGCCTTTGATTACACGGTTTAAAGGAAAACTAGCGGGTTTATTTCGCGCATAAGATGAGTCGAATTCAATACCGTTAAGTAAAGTACCTTTATATTGGACTTTGACAGTATCAGAGACGAGAGGTGAGCGACCTTCACCTTGCCTAAGTATCTCATACTGCAGTCCAGACTCTGTTTGAATAACCCCAGCACGTTCAGCATTCTCTGTTAGAAAGGCTAGCCCAGCGGTTTTGTTCTCTGCGGTTTGTTTTGCCCTAATCGCTTTGTTTTTCTCTCTCACTTGAGCATCGATTAATTGGTTTAGTGATTTTACTTCTTGATCAGTTAACTGAGATTTACCCTGCATGCCAGCAATAAAACCTTGCACAAGTAATACATGGTCTAGCTCAATTTCTACTGCTTTTTGTTTATTAATCTTATCTTCTACAATCTGACCAATGCTGGCACCTAGCGCGTAAGAGCGTTTTTCCAAATCTGACTCAAGGGGAAGCATTTCAACTTCTAACGGATCTTTGGGTGGTTTGGGCTGTGGTTGACATGCACTTAAGATGACAAAAGATAGCGTTAGCATGGTGAAAATAGACTTTTTCATTATAATTCTCGCAAATGTGAATGATTCGCTTAGGTCATGAGCATATACTATGTGCCTCACTAAAAAAGAGAAATCCATTGAAGAAACTCCTTCCCAACCCAAGTGTTATGTTTGTCGTCATTATGTTGTTCATACTGGGTTGCAGTGGGACAAATGATACTCCTGTAAGTTCAATTAGCCATGCTTCTGGCGGGTCTCATTCTGCCAACATTTCACCTGATAGCAGCCTTGCTGTGGTTTCGAGTATTGATAACGGCATTACCGTTTGGGATTTAACAAACAATAGCCAAAAATATGTGTGGCGCCATCAAGACGACGGTAATAATTCAGTGACCAATATTCATATTGCTTATGATAACTCTTATGTAGTGACTTCAGATAGAGAAGCCTTTGCTTTATGGAATATGGAAATTGGTGAGCCAGAAGGTTTTTGGCGAATTGATGAAGCCAGTATTCGAGACATTGCGGTGTCTAATCAAGGCCGAGGTGTTTTAGTGGGGCGGGGTAATGGCAAGGTTATGTTTTTTGAACCAAAAACCGGTCGCAGGCTAGAATTTTTAGGTCATCAAGAAAAAATAAACAGTGTAGATATTTCACCTAATGGCTTTTATGCGTTAACTGGCGGTAATGATTATGTCGCTTACTTATGGGATACCCGTACCGCACAAGTTATTCATAAATTTGAGCATTCTAGCCGTGTAACTGAAGTCGCACTTGATGACGAAGGTCGCTATGCTTTTACGGCAGATAGCAAGCGAGCAGCCAGAATTTGGGACTTAACAACCGGAGAAGAGGTCAGCAGCTTAAAATACTTAGCGAGACAAAGAATATTCACCACTGCGATTTTTTCAGCAGATGGAAAATACTTATTAACAGGGTCTCCATCCAGAAGAATTAATCGTTGGGATGTAAAAACAGGGGAAGAATTAAACGAATGGCGCGTTACCCCCAGAGAAGGCAGCAAGCCTGCATCAGCAGTGGTGCATAGCGTTGGTTTTCTCAATGCGACTGAGATTATCTCCGAAAGCAGTAATGGCAAATTAGAAAAGTGGAATACGGAAAATTAATGAGTATATTAGAAGCAGATATAGAACAATTACAAATGAAAGTGGCGTTTCAAGAAGACACCATAGAAAGCTTAAACCAAGCGTTAATTGAGCAGCAAAAACAAATAGACTCCCTGCAGTTTGCCCTAAAACGCCTAGACTCAAAAGTCAGTGCCATAGAGCCAAGCAATATGGCGTCAGAAAAAGAAGAAGCGCCACCTCCTCATTATTAACCCCCCAAATTTGGCCCGTAAATAGAGTTTTTGTTGAAGTAGTGAGGAATACGAAAGTGGTAACCTGTTATCTCAGATATGTAATTGATCCAGAAAAATTAACTGAATTCGAAAAATACGCGAAAATGTGGATCCCATTAGTGAATAAGTTTGGTGGCATCCATAATGGGTATTTCTTACCCTCAGAAGGGGCGAACAACATAGCTTTAGCTCTGTTTACCTTCCCTAGTTTGGCTGCTTACGAGCAATATCGTAACGATTCATTTGCAGATGCAGATTGCATGACGGCATTTCAATATGCAAAAGACACTAGGTGCATTATTAGCTATGAACGCAGTTTTTTCAGGCCTGTTTTTGATTAGCGTTATAAACGAATAATCTGTCAGGCTTTTAATTTTAATAAAAGCAATATTACATAAATCAAAATAACGGAGTTTTTTCGTTTTAGTCTAAAAGCTTAAGGAGTCAGAATGGATATAAATAACCTCATCACTTTTATTGCAGTGGCGTCATTATTGGTGATATCTCCGGGGCCTAATGGCTTTTTAATCGCTAAAACCGTCCCATTATTTGGACAAAAAGCAGGGTTTGCCAATGCAGCAGGATTTGTAGGAGCCTTATATATTCATGGAACGCTTTCTATATTCGGTATATCTATTTTACTTGTGCAGTCAGGAACCGCCTTTTTTATCTTTAAAATGCTCGGGGCGGCATATCTAGTATGGATTGGTATTAAAGCGATAAAAAGTGCATTTAGCCAAACACACACAGTGCCCGTTGAGGTACCCCAAGACATTCCAAAAAGTAGTTCTATTCACAATGCGTTTCTCGAAGGGTTGCTCACAAATACCCTTAACCCCAAAGTGTCTATGTTTTACTTAGCTGCCTTTCCTCAGTTTATCTCTCATGGTGACAGTGCCTTAAATGCGTACGTGCTTGTATCGGCCCACGCCATCGTTAATTTCATATGGTTTTCGACTATGGTCATGGCGCTGGCTCGTGTTAAAAATGTTGCAAACAGTACACGATTTAAAACTTGGTTAAATTCAATCACTGGTGTGGTATTCATAGGCTTTGGTGCAAAATTAGCCTTGCTGAAAAGTAACTAACGAAACAGCTTTTAGCCTGCTGACTTTATTTTTAGGGTTGTAATTTTGGTATTGCTTTTTCTATTGGCTAAAACCTTTAACTAATTACGCGTTTGCTACCCTATTTGTTGTAGCATGATCTCTATATTGTCTTGCTGGTTACTACCTTATGAATATTACCCCGTCAGAGCGTTTACATTATAAATTGATGACCAAAGCCGATGCTGAGCTTTTATTTCAGCTTGACCAAGATCCAGAGGTAATGCGCTTTATTAATGGCGGTAAGCCTTCTTCGATGCAGACCATAGACGAGGTGTTTATCCCGCGGATGGAAAGCTACGCCAATGTTCAAAAAGGCTGGGGCTTATGGCAAGTCAATATCAGTGCAACCAATGAGTTTATCGGGTGGATATTAGTGCGGCCCATGCAGTTTTTTTCTGATGCCCCAGAGTTTGATAATTTAGAACTAGGCTGGCGGTTTTTGCAATCATCTTGGGGTAAGGGTTATGCCACAGAAGCGGCACTGCATATTAAAAATACCTTAGCTAAAAACAAGGACATTACGCACTTTTCTGCCATTGCCGATGAAGACAACTTTGGCTCGGTTGGGGTAATGAAAAAAATAGGTATGACTTACGTTAAACGCTACCTGCACCAAGACCCGTTATTTGAGTGCGAAGTTGTTTACTATCAAGTAAACAACTGAGCTTGTTAGAATTGAGTTAAGGGGCTTCTTTTAACACGGTTAATCACTGTGAGTAAAAGCGAAGGTTGTTAAAACGTGCTTAATTTTGCTGTATGGCGATGCGGCCTGCTTTAACGGCTTGTTTGACTAGTTTGACTTCGGGAGCGAGTTTAAATAAATCGCCATTTAGACCTGTTAGGCAACGAGGTACATGGCTTTGGCTAGCAATATCGGCATTGGCTTTTAAGTGCTGTGCTTCGCCATGTGTAGGAACGGCTATGTCGGGGCGTACCCAATTGTACATTTGCTTGAGCTCTTCTTGGCATGGGTGCCCAGATGCATGAATTGGTAAAGGGGAGTCTTCGGCAGTTAAGGTCTGAATTTTTCGGGCTTTAAACGCTTTGAGTAAGGTTTCGATGGGCTTTTCGTTACCTGGGATAACAATAGAGCTAAATACAACTAAGTCGCCTTCATCTAACGACACGTCTCGGTATGTGTCTTTTGCTAATTGGTTTAATGCGGCCCTTGGCTCACCTTGGCTACCGGTTGCCACTGCAAGCACTTCTTCGGGTAGTAAGTATCCAGTGTTGAACGCGTCTAGTACTGGTAAATCGTCTGGCCAGTGCCCGGTTGCTTTAGCTGCGCCTACAGTGTTTTGTAATGAGCGACCCAAAAGGGAAAAGTAGCGCCCTGTTTCTTTAGCTATTCTGGCTAAAATAATCAGCCGTGCAATATTGCTACTAAAACACCCCACCACCACGCGACCCTTTGCCTTGTCTATGGCTTGTTTTAAGCCTTGGTAGCATGCTTGCTCAGACACCGAATGCCCTGCTTTGGTGGCATTGGTTGAGTCACACACCATGGCTAATATATTTTGTTTAGCTAATGACTTAAATGGATGGGCGTTAAAGGGTTTATCTGTAACTGGGGCTAAGTCTATTTTCCAGTCGGCGGTGTGAAACACATTGCCTGCCTCGGTTCTTATTACAAATGCATGGGGCTCGGGCAGTGAATGGGTAATCAGCATCCATTCTAAGTTAAAAGGGCCAATATCAATGCGCTGACCGCTGTCTATTTCTATAATAGGTATGTTGTCACCTAGGCCGCCTCTGGATAACTTACGGCGCAGTATTTCAGCCGTGTATTTAGTGGTGTATACCGGGCATTTAAAGCGTCGCCATAAATAAGGTAATGCCCCTAGGTGATCTTCGTGAGCATGGGTTATGACTATTCCGGCGAGGTCTTCTTTACGCTGGCTAATAAATGCTGGGTCAGCCGCTACTACATCGTGCTTATGTTGGCCCGGCAAGTGAGCCTGGGCCTCTTGGCACAATGGGCTATTAAAGGTAATACCGCAATCTAACATTAACCACTGCCCAGCATGGCCGTATAGGTTCATGTTCATGCCTATTTCGCCTGTGCCGCCTAAAGGCAGAAACCACAGGTCTTTAGCGCTGGGAATGAGAGATTGAATACTTAACTCCGAAAACTAAAATTGAACACCAAAGTAGCGGGCGCTTTATGGTTTATTCTGGCTTAAAGACACCAATGACACTTTCGCTGGTACGGGTAGCTTGGGTAACACTTTTTTCAGTTTGAGATTCTGAATAACCACATTGTACGCATTCTAGTTTTTCTACATTATTTTCAAAATACAGCATGATAGTGTCTAAGGCTCGGCACTTAGGGCAAGTGGCTCCGGCCACAAAGCGTTTTTTTGTTTTGTTAACCATTGATTTTAACCATATTAGGGATTTTTTCGTGTTGTCATCTTGCTATGATACTCGCAATTAAAATGTAGTGTTATCTCTTGTTTTGACAAAGCTCATATATATTTACGAGCAAAGTAAGTACAAGGACCAATCTAAAACAGGTTTTCATGATTCAATTTTCTGATGTTTCTTTAATGCGTGGCAGCAAAATGTTGCTACAAGACGCAAATGCTGTGGTGTATCCGGGCCATAAAGCAGGCCTTATTGGGGCCAATGGCTGCGGTAAATCTACCTTATTTGCGTTGATTAAAGGTGAGTTACATACCGAGCAAGGTGATTTTAATATTCCCAAAGATTGGCAGATTGTATCTGTAGCCCAAGAAACTCCAGCTGTTGAACGCTCAGCGCTCGATTATGTAATAGACGGAGACAAACAATACAGGCGATTACAAGCCCAACTGGCTGACGCAGAACAAAGCCATGATGGCGAAAAAATTGCCATCTTACATGGTTTACTCGAACAAGCTGGTGGCTACGATATAGACTCACGGGCAGCCACTATATTGGCAGGCCTAGGCTTTGCTAACGACGCCATGAAAAACCCAGTCTCAGCGTTTTCGGGGGGCTGGCGTATGCGCTTAAACTTAGCCCAGGCCTTGTTGTGTCACTCTGATTTATTGTTATTAGATGAGCCCACTAACCACTTAGATTTAGATGCGGTTATATGGTTAGAAAAATGGCTACAAAGATATACAGGCACCTTAATGTTGATATCTCACGATAAGTCTTTCTTAGATAGCACAGTTAACGAGATTATCAGCGTAGAGCAGCAACAACTCATTAGTTACACAGGTAACTATGATGCTTACGAAAAACAAAAGGCTGAGCGCTTGCGCCTACAAAGCTTGCAGTATTCCAAGCAACAAGACCAAATCGCTCATTTAGAGTCGTTTATTAATCGTTTTGGCGCTAAGGCGAGTAAGGCCAAACAAGCGCAAAGTCGTGTAAAGCAGCTAGCCAAGATGGAAACCTTACTGCCTGTTATGGCGGCGTCTGAATTTAGCTTTGCTTTTTTTAGCCCTCCTAAATTGCCTAACCCTTTGGTGAAAATAGAACAGGTAAAAGTAGGGTACGATCACACTATTATTTTAGAAAAACTCCACCTAAATCTAGTGCCCGGCAGCCGCATTGGGCTACTAGGTAAAAACGGAGCGGGTAAATCTACCCTTATCAAATTACTCGCCGGCGAAAAGTCACCCATGGAAGGTATTTACGAAACCTCCGCAGGGCTGCGAATTGGGTATTTTGCCCAGCATCAATTAGAGTTTTTACGGGGTGACGATACTGCCCTTGCCCATATGCAAAGGCTAGACAACAAAGCCACAGAGCAAAGCTTACGGGATTATCTAGGGGGCTTTGGCTTTAGGGGCGACAACGCCTTAAGTAAAGTGGCACCTATGTCTGGGGGTGAAAAAGCAAGGTTAGTATTAGCCATTACCGTGTACCAAAAACCTAACCTGTTACTGCTTGATGAACCTACCAACCATTTAGATTTAGAAATGCGCCACGCTTTAAACATGGCATTACAAGGCTTTGAAGGTGCCATGGTACTGGTATCTCACGACAGGTTTTTATTAACCTCTGTGTGTGATGACTTTTATCTAGTAGACAGCGGCAACGTGAAACCCTTTAATGGTGACCTAGACGACTATAAAGACTGGATCTTAAAAGGTGATAAAACCAAAGACAGCAGCGACGAAAAGCCCGCCGCAAAAGTTGACCGTAAAAATATAAAACGCCTAGAAGCAGAGTTTAGACAAGCCACTAAGCCAATACGCAAAGCTATAGAAAAGCACGAAAAAACCATGGCAGACGCCCAGAAAAAACTTGCCACACTCGAAGAACAGCTAAGCGATACTGAACTGTACAACGCAGACAACAAAGAGCAACTAAAACAAGTTCTTGCTGACCAAGCCAAGCAAAAATCAACCCTAGAAGATGCCGAAATGGAATGGCTTGACTTACAAGAACAGCTTGAGCAAAAGCAACAAGACTTCGATGCAAGCATGGCCGAATAACTTGGCAAGCTATTAGTCATAAAAAAGGTAAACAGACCCACGCTATGGAACAGCCCATTGTTGGTTATCACAAAGACGAAGAAGATAATTGGGTGGCCAAATTAGCCTGCGGCCACTTTCAACATGTGAGACATAACCCACCTTGGACCAACCGCCCATGGGTGACTACCACTGAAGGCCGCCACGCCATGCTTGGCCATAAACTCAACTGCAAAAAATGCGACGAAGGCCTACCACCTGATGAGGTGTAGTGACTAATAAGGGAGTATATCCCTTTACGCAATGTACGTTGAATCCAGAAAAAGAATATATATAACCCGTAGGTTAGGCTTTAGCCTATCAACCCACTATTAGGCTGGTAATATGTAGGTCGGGCTTAAGCCCGTCAGCTTCTCTTATATTCCTAGACTTATTCATAGAGGTGTTTTTGCGAAAAAGTTACTGTGACTAAAGACCCCTCATTATCATTTGTCTGATAACAGCAAATTGTGGACATTTTGGGGCACTTCCCCATGTGGTTTTTGCTTGATAGGTAAAAAACGGTTATAAAAGAAGCATGTACAGGCCGTGTAATAAAGTAGCCTGAATTATGTGCGACGTTATTGGGTGTTTAAACACGACACAATGCCGCACACTAAATTGTTAGGGCTTCTTTGACAATCCCCCCTCGCGTACATACAATGTACATATGGTTAAATTCGAATGGAATACGGCTAAAGCTGCATTAAACATTAAAAAACATGGAGTTTCTTTTGAGGAAGCTAAATCAGTGTTTTTTGATGAATTTGCGGTGCAATTCTTTGATCAAGATAACTCCAAAACCGAAGACCGCTTTTTAATGTTGGGAATGAGCAATGAAACTAACTTGTTGCTAATTTGTCACTGTGAACGTGATGATGGCAATACAATCAGAGTTATTTCCGCTAGAAAAGCGACAAAATATGAAAGTAAAAATTATCTGCGAGGGCATTAACAATGAAAAATGAATATGATTTATCAGCAATGAAGTCGCGTAAAAACCCATACGCAAGCAAATTAAAAAAGTCTGTAACCATGCGTCTTGGAGAAGATGTTATTTCTTACTTTAAAAATATGGCTGAAGAATCCGGTGTTCCTTATCAAAGTCTCATCAATTTGTATTTACGTGACTGTGTGGCAACACATAAAAAGATCGATATTAACTGGCATGCTCAATAGCAGCCCTAATCGGGTAGCCGGAGGTGTCTAGCCTCCAGCCCCACAACACCCCGCATGCGGCTCCGCACAGGGCGTTTCACCTAGGATGGTGAAGCGATATCCAACCATCACGCAGTGAATAAAGCCCTTCGGATTTTAAGTTAGAAATAACAACAGAATAACAAAGATAGCCACTTTTAAAAAAGTAATAAAATTGAAAAAGACATCGGCTCAAGGCAAAGTAGTTAAAAGATAATAGTTAAACAGAGGTGTAGAAAATGATGAGTCAAAATAGCCTTTTTCTACAGGCTCATTAGTAGCTAAGGAAGGATATGAGTACTTTTGATAAATGGTTTGCAAAGACGCTAGTCATCGGTGCGTTACTAATATTTTTTATGCCAATGTTTTTTCTGCTAAATATGATTTCCGCTAAAAACTTGTGGGTGTTTATCGCTATTATTTTTGGGTGTAATGTCTTGTATGACGCAACCAAACGGATAATATCGAGTCAAATATTTTCGTTCTCCGAATGGCTCACTGTCATTAATTTTGCTTGGAGTGGTATAGCTCTAATTGCATTGTCGTATGTCGGTTTGTATATCGATATCTTTGTATTTAAGTACGTCGGCATTGGACTAATTTGGTTCCCATGCTTCTTTTTAGGGATAATTTTTATTGGGAAAGCAGAAAAAGCGTTTAAGGTAGCTAACAATAGCATATTGGTACTCGCTGGAGCTCCTTCGGAGATTTTGTGCTTGGTTAAATTTTCACACGGAAGGTAATTTTGATAGAAAAAATTGGACACATTAAAAACCCTCTCACAGTTATTTCAATGTTTGCTGCAATTGCTGAGATCAGTGGTACAGCAGTATTACCGTTTATAAGCTCCGAAAATCAAAGCGCTTACATCTGGTTCTTAATGTTGTTTCCGACACTAATCGTTATTTTGTTTTTCTGGATTTTGAATAGTAATCATAAAGTATTGTACGCCCCATCTGACTATCGGAACGAAGAAAACTTCGTTAACAATACACGTAGTGCGTCTAGCGAGCAGCAAAGGAAGAAGATTGCCGAGGAAGTTAAAGAGATAGAAGAAGACTCTGGGGGGAAAGCGAACTTAAATGAATTTGCATCCCCAACGTTTACAAGCATGTCCAGTAAATTGGTAACTGATACTGTAATGGCAGAACAATTCGCTATCAACACTCTTTCTTCAAGCTTAAGTCTTGATTTCAAAGCAAACGTAAATATTCGTAACCCTCAAAATAGCGATTGGGTTAATTTTGATGCGGTGGCAACATTTGATACCCAAATTCACGCAGCAGAGATAAAGCTATTCAAATCAAAACATGTAGATACTAAGCGGTTTCAGAAGACGTTAGATAATGCTCAGCAAATGCAGGAAGTGTATGACAAAGCAGGCGCGCCTAAGTTTATGCTACATATCGTTGCAGTAATTGATAATAATAGTTTTGATATTTCTGAAGTCAGGTCACGAATAAGCGATTACCTGAGCAAATTTAAGGTAAACAGCAAACTACATATTTACAAAATGAGTGATATCGCGAACGATTATCAAAAACGCACCTAAAAATAACAAAGCCCCCAACAAGCCAACTATTAGGTTGGTAAAACACAGTAACAAAGACAGTCATTATTAAAAAAGTATTCAACCTATGCAGCACAAATGGAGATCGGATTTGAAATTTAAAGATATGCTACCTGAGGTTCTAGGCGTCTTGTTTGCTCTTATCCTATTAAACCTTTGGTATGTATCCTCATTAGCAATTGAACATAGAATTGTCCCAAGTACATATGACTACTTTTTAAAAGCAATAGTTGTTTTATGTGCAGCTTTTTTTGGTTCTTTTTCTGCTTTTTATTTGAACACTAGAAAAGAATAAAGAAACTAAGGATAATATCACAGCATTAAATGCCGCATTATTTGTAACCTTAAGGCAGATAAATGGTTTATTAAACCTTAAGAGAGCAATCTTACCCCTTGAAAAAGATTCTAATCGATTACTTAAATTGCGAGCTATGTATACTTCTGACTATAGCGACCTAAAAATAGAACTCGGACGCTTAGAATTTTTGCTCAAAGAGCACCCTAATTTATTGTTTAGTTTGTCTATAGAGCAAGGACGGTTTGAAAGTGCCGTAAGGATTACAAATATGAGATCAGAATTTTATCGTAATGATCTTCAAAAAGCCTTGAATGATTGTAAATTTTCTATAGAAAACCCTACACCCGATCAACTTGTTGAAGCTGTAGGTCCAAGAATTGTTGGTACTGCAACTGCCCTCACAGATGGAATGTATGATCAAGTATTACAAAGCGTTGATAGTGTTACTAAAATACACCAAGAATTATTTGAAATAGCTACAAAAGAATTTCCAGGCGAACCATTCGTTAAGTTTCACAAAGATGCCTAACAAGAACCGATAATAACAAAGACAGTCATTATTAAAAAAGTAAAAAACAGCGTTTTTCATTATGGCATTTTCCTGATTGGTTTTGGGTTTTGGGTGGGTGTTTTGATGCTTTAAAGGTTGGTTTTTCGATGTTGAAGAGTTTACTTTGTCATTGGGTTTGAAAACTCAAATTTCAGGCGAGTTGAGACTGTAACGATTTTTGTGTAACTGCATATCATAAATTTCTCTGTTGAGAGTTAAGGATAGGCAGATGCAAATGAACAAAAAAGAACTTGAAGCTTTCGCTGTACTTAACAGGACAGTCACTTTAATTGTCATTAAATTGCCTCAACCAATGTCATTTTGAACTGGATAGGTGTCGAAAATATTCAATACCTGTTTTGAGTCATAAGCTATCTTAGCTCTAACAATTATTATGGAAATAAGATATGACTTTACGTGCAAACTACTTCGAATTAGCATCCAAAGCAATGCAGATTCTGATAAATCAGGAAAGCTATTTGCGTGAACAATTTAGCATTTCAGAAACAGTGACGGTCCAAATCTGGGAATTGGTTAAGTTGAGATTGTCTCAAATCAACCAGTGCGCCTTCTGTATTGATATGCACAGCAAAGAAGCGTTGAGTCAGGGTGAAAATCAAGATCGTATTATTGGTTTAAGCGCATGGCGTGACATGCCTTTTTACTCTGACACAGAGATTGCAGCACTGAATTGGGCTGAGCATTTGAACTCTGGTAAAGCAGTGGATGATAATAGCTATCAGAAAATAGTAGAGGCTTTGGGTGAACAAGCCGTAGTGGACTTGACTATTGCGATTAATGCAATCAACAGCTGGAACCGGATTGCTAAAACATTTAGACCTGAGGTGGGAAGTTATAAACCGTAATAAATCAATTAAAACGGCGTTGAATTTTAAGCTGTCTCAGCCCTCGGGACAGCTGTCTGCTTTTATTCAGGGAATATGGTCTGCGTCTGTAGCTCAATCAAATTCGGTTGTGAAACCACTGTATTCTGATGCAGGCAGTGGCATTATTTTTAATCTTTCTGGTGATGTAATGCTTGGCAATAAAACTCTACCGAAAGGTGTGATTATGCTCCCAATACAGAAGAAAGCGGAAAACATTGTGCTGCACTCTGGTGCCCAACTCGCAGGCATTCGCTTCCATCCGGCAATTGGTTATGGCGTTTTAGGGCATCACTACGACAAGCCAACGTTACTATTACCAGAAAGAGATAAGCTGTATAACCTCCACCAAATTTATTATGAACTCAGGATGCAAAAAAACAGCGAAAGGCAGATTGAAGCCTTGTACTTATGGGCAGAAAAAAGCTTTATTTTTACCAACGTAATTCCAGATCCCCTAGAAAAAGCCCTAGAATTTATCGAACAAAACGAAGCTATTAGAAACCTAAATGAAAACATTGAATTGAGTCAGAGACAAATAGAGCGCCTTTTTAAACTCTGGTTAGGGATGGCTCCAAAACATTACCAACGCATATTGAGGGTAAAGAAAACAGTCAGCTTTTTGAGGCTGAATAAAAACGTTAGTCTGGCAGATATCGCTCAACAATTCGGATTTAGTGATCAAGCTCATATGACAAGGGAGTTCCGCACTATTGCCTGTATTACACCAGGAAAAGTATGAAGTAGGGTGATACCGACTAACGCTGCGTCTTATTTACTTTTGATGTAATTGAGTTCTGGCAGACTATTGCATAAAGTACTTTAACAGGACAGTGACTTTAATTTTTCCTTAAGCTCCTTCTATAGCTAGTAAAAATGCTTTTATTTTAGAGCTTAATTTTAATCATAGCTAAGACGGATTCAGTAAGCAGTTTTAGTTGGCTCTGATTTTTTGTGGGTGTTCTCAAGGTTGTCTTTTAGATTCTCTTCAAGGGATATTTGATTGAGTTCCTCTAGGATGTCAGATACGTATTGCTGGTCAAAAGGCCCTTCATTTAAACGAGTTTGCGGTTTATTTTTCTCCCGTTTGTTTTTGTATTTATGTGTAAACCCTATATTAGCGTTAGCGCATTGAGTGACAAATGTAATGGTCAACATGGCTAAGGGTATTAATGATTTAGAATGGTTCATTAAACCTCCGTTTTTTATTGGTGCTGGATAAAAAAATAGGCTATTGAAAGTTTGATGCCAATAATGCAAAAAACTAAGTTAAAATTTTAAATGGTTTTTATTGTCTGTTAACCCTTTGTTTATTAGGTATATTGTTGCAAGCCCTTGCTTTAAGAAAACTATAAATAGGTGTAATTGGCAAACAGTGAGCAGTTACAGTGAGATGACTTTTGTATCTATACGAAGACAGCTATAGCAATGTTTTGCGGTATTCTACTTTTATGTAGTTTGCGGTAAGCTTAAGCAACCTTAGTTAAACATTTTGTAGTAAATGTCCGTACAAGCTCCCCCTTCAGATAAAGTCCGTTACGGTGAAATTGTTGAAAGTGATTTTGTTCCGCCTTGGTGGGCTAAAAATAGACATGTGCAAACTATTTTTCCTCGATTTTTTCAAAAACGCGCCAAAGTAGATCTTCGTAAGGAGAAGCTAGCCTTGCCCGATGGCGATTTTGTTAACTTAGTTTGGCTTGGTGATGTTAAAAGGTCTTTAGGTTTAGTTGCTATGTTTCATGGACTAGAGGGGTCGATACGTTCCCATTACAGCAACGATATGGCCGCTAACTTGGTAAAGCAAGGTTATGCTGTAGTGTTAATGCACTTTCGTGGCTGTGGCGGCGAAATCAATACTAAACCTAGGTCTTATCACTCTGGCGAAACCGAAGACGCATGGTACTTTTTAAATTGGTTAGAGAATAAATTTCCTGAAACCAAAAAGACGGCTATAGGGTTTTCTCTAGGGGCTAACATGTTGCTAAAGTTGTTAAGTGAACACCCTAAACAGCAAATCATTAGAGCTGCAATGGCAGTTTCTGCCCCTTTTAAATTGGATGTGTGCTCTTTGAGCATTAACCAAGGCTTTTCTAGGGTATACCAAGCCTATTTATTAAAAAGCATGGTTAAAAATCTACTGCTTAAAATGGGAGCTGTTGATTTTGGAAACCTAATCAAGGTAAATGAATCACAAATTAAGGCTTTTAAAAGCTTTAGAGATTTTGACCAAAATGTGACCGCTCCATTACATGGCTTTAAAGATGCTGATGATTATTATAAGAAGTCGAGTGCCAGTATGTTTTTAGGTAAGATAGCGACCCCCACCTTAGTTTTGCATGCCAAAGATGACCCTTTTATGCATGAAAGTATTCTTCCTGATGTGACGAATTTATCTCCTAGCGTTTGCTTAGAGGTAAGCAATAAAGGTGGTCATGTTGGCTTTATGCAAGGCGCTCCTTGGCGTCCTAGAATTTGGATGCATCAAAGAGCTAACCGCTTCTTTGCATCTTTCATGCAAGCTTAGGGAGTTAAGCCAATGATTATCCCAATTGCTGATGTCGAGTTAGAAACGCTGTTAAATATTATTGAAAGCTTTGTGCTTCGTGAAGGTACTGAATACGGTTCTGTTGATGTGTCTTTAGACGACAAAGTGCAGCAAGTGCATAACCAGTTAAAGTCAGGTGAAGTCTTACTGGTTTATTCTGAGTTACATGAAACTGTTAATATTATCCCCAAGCAGCAGCTTGGGGAATTTGAAGCTTCAGAGGCTAAAGAATCTTAGTGTTACTCAAAAACTAAGTTAAAAGTAACCGGAACCGTTAACCCTATTCCGCTTAATCCTGCTAGCTTCTGTAATACTTCGATACCGGGTGCTAAACCAAAGTCTTTCGCTGAAATAAGAATAGGTTTAGTGCTAGTCGCTACTATGCCGTTGTCTGCTTTACGGGTAACTTGCACACTAACTTGAATTTCATTGCTGTGGCCAAATAAGCTCAATTTTGCGGGTAAGCTGACTAAAGTGGTTTCACCTTTAGGTAGCGCTAAAACTGCTTTTGGTAATTGCGCGATTAATTTAGCTGTTGGAAATTTGTCTACCATAAATAGCTTTTCACGCATCCGTGTATCGCGGATTTCAATACCAGAATCAATACTCGCCAAATCGATATCAATGGCTAATTTTCCATCATTATCAAACCTTCCATCAAGCTTAGTAAATTTTTGAACTTCGCTAATGTGTTGGTTTTTGGTGGATACAAAGTTTACGCTTGATTCATCTTCTACTAGTTTCCAATTTGCATTGGCGCTGCCACAAATAAGACTTAGGCTAATAAACGCAGAACTCAAAATTTTAGATTTCATAAGTCTCTCATTTAGGTTGGTTGTTGTTACCAAACTCTTGCTTGACAATATTTAGCCAATCAACATTTTGGTCTCCGGTAATAAAAAAATCAGGATTAATGATACTTTCTCTCTCGTTATAGCTTAAAGGCTCAAAGTTGCGGGATAAAATTTTGCCTCCAGCTTCTACAACTATGCATTGTGAAGCGCCAGTGTCCCACTCCCCTGTAATGCCAAAACGCAAGAAAACATCTGCTTTTCCTTCTGCAATAAAACAGGCTTTCAGAGAGCAGCTACCGGCTGGTAGGGTCTGATAAACCCGATCTTCACTGAGGCTAGAAATTACTCTTTCTCTGGGTTGCCTACGGCTAATTGCGATAATTAATGGGTCGTTACTTGGTTCATCTAGTTTACGTACATGGATAGGTTTGTGCTCAAGTGGGCATTTTTTGAATGCTCCATGACCTTTTAGAGCAGAATATAAGGTTTCACCTGAAGGCCAGTAAATCACTCCCATAATAGGGACGTTGTTTTCTATTAAGGCAATATTCACCGCAAAATCACCGCTGCGGGCAATAAACTCTTGGGTACCATCTATGGGGTCGATTAACCAATAACGTGTCCACTTTTTTCTTAGTTCTAAGGTGCCTAAATCCGTTTCCTCAGACATAATAGGAATATCTGGGGTTTCCCGTTTTAATATATCTAAAATCACTTCATTTGCTTTGTAATCAGCGGTAGTTACAGGTGAGTCGTCGTCTTTCTGGTAGCTGGTGAAATCACCACTGTAATAAATTTCTAGTACTACTTTTCCCGCCTCTACAGCCGCTTGCTTGGCTATGTCTAATAATTTCTGTGCGTCTTGGGTGGGCATTACTGTCCTCTCTTCCACTTTTCCGCCAATAATAAGGCTGCAATACACCTTGCTTCAATAAAATCTGTACGCGCCATCAGTGCGTCTAACTCATGTATAGACCATCTGACCACCTCTAAGGGCTCAGGTTCATCGCCTTTTAAACTTTCAGGGTATAAGTTTTCAGCAATAAATATATGCATTTGTGCGTCAAAAAAAGCCGTTGCTAAATTTAGTTTCTGAAGAGGGTGTAAAAGCTCTGCCCCAAAGCCCACTTCTTCTTTCAATTCACGATTGGCTGCTATATCAGAGGTTTCTCCTGGGTCAATTAGCCCTTTAGGAAAGCCTAATTCGTAGCTATGTGTACCAGCGGCATACTCACGTACCAACAAAAACTCATGGTCATTAATAAAAGGTACTATCATCACGGCCCCTCGACCGCTCCCACACATCCTTTCAAATATTCGCGTTTCTCCATTCGAAAATTCAAGATCAAGTTGCTCAATTTTCATTAATGAACTTTCGGCAACGATTTTACGTTGATGGATTTTTGGTAGTGTTTTATTTTTGTCTATGTTGCTCATCTGATGTTTCAAGTAATATGGCTAACTGCTTCATCATTAAGCAGTTTTAGTTCATTGAATATACCTGTTAAATAGAGGACTTGCCACTTGTCTACGCTTGCTTGGAAAGAAATTAATACTGTTTTATTAGATATGGACGGTACTTTGTTGGACCTACATTTTGATAATCATTTTTGGTTAGAGTACGTGCCCATTAAATTGTCTAAAAAACGGGGTGTTTCTATAGAAGATGCAAAAGCGTTTATGGTTGCTGAGTACGAAAAAGTGATTGGCACCTTGAGTTGGTATTGCCTAGATTTTTGGGCTGAAAAGTTAGACTTAGATATTATGGAAGCAAAGTGTGAAATTAATCACTTAATTAGCATGCGTGAAGATAGCATTCCCTTTATTGATGCTTTAAAGGCATCTGGCCGTGAGGTGATCTTAGTCACTAACGCACACCCCGATAGCTTATCTTTGAAGGTTGAGCACACCCAACTAGATGAACATATTGACCAGCTTATTTCTACCCATGAGTTTGGGGTAACCAAAGAATCTCAAGAATTGTGGCAAAAACTGCAAGCTAAGCTTGGGTTTAACCCAGACACCACTTTATTTGTTGATGACAGTTTAGGGATTTTGCAGGCTGCAAAAGATTTTGGAATTAAACACCTACTTGCAGTGAGTAATCCTGACAGTAAGCAGCCTATGCGAGAGATAACTAATTTTCCTGCGGTACAAGATTATCGATATTTATTGGATGACATTAGTGCTAGTCGGATATCTCCCTAAATCATTTTTATAATTGCAGTGATTAAAATTTGATTGGGTAGTAACCGTTTGCGTCAGGCTTTCCGAAAAAAGTAGCAGCTTGATGGACTTCTTTGGGTAAATCAGCATCAGGTTTAAAGCGCCCATTCACTTTAAATTTCATATTAGCTGGTAGTGTCACTTTAGCCGATAAACCAAAACTGTTGGGCTCTTTGACATCTACAATGATATTTTCATCTAAGCAACTTAAGTCTGCATTGAAGTTACCTAAATTAATCACATCTTTAGGGCCAGTAAAACTGGCATTTAACCATTGCCCGGCACCATCAATAACCTGACAACTTTTAGTATAATCAAGGGATGTTAGCTGTACTTTAAAACGGCCATTTGCTTCAACTGGTATGGGTAAAGGCAAAGCACTCACCACCAACTCAGCGGGAACGTAAGCAACTAAATCTTCAGCCTGAACTCTTTGTTGAGAAATTGTGACCGAACCATTTAAGGATATTTGTTCTAAATCACGAATGTTTCCGGCGCTTATTTCTGCGCTAGCTTTTCCTGTCAAAAGTGGAAAAAAGGATAAAGACCAGTTTACGTCATTTAATGGGATACCGTTTACAACCACTTGTTCTAGCTGTCCTTCCCAAATAGTGCCAGAAATACCACTTATTTTAAGATCCTTACCTAAATCTATCCGAGTAAGCACTTGCACTGCAGGCAATTTAACAACTAAAAAAATGGCATAAACCACTAAAGCCAAGAGGCTCCACTTCAATACTGACTTCATGATTTTCCTAGTTTTAAGCGACGAATTTTAACATGACCGGGTAAGTCCGATTCAGCGATATCTATATCTAGAATGATAATTCCCATTTTTTCTAGGCTTTGTAGCCAACTCAACACATCATTAAAAGGCGCTTGATCTACCCACACTTGGATTTCATTGTTCTGAGGTTGCATGCGTGAAATAACAATTTTTAACCTATTGGCAGCCTGATTTACTGCTTGTGGTAATGAGCCAGAAAAGCCACTAACACGGCCAGAGCTACTGCGTAACTGTGCTGCTCGATTGGCATTTTTTTGGACCCAAGTTAGCAGGTTTCTTTGACTATCTATGGCGGCTTGGCCTTTTTCAATAGAGGTAGTTAAAGGTGACCAAATACCCCAATAAAATATCGCCACTACTACAAATACAGCAGATATTAAAACTAGACGTTTTTCTCGTTCATTTAATTGCTGATATATGTTTTTAATTTTTTCCATAGTGTTTAGCTCCTCACCGATAAGGTGCCGACAACTTGGTTGCCTTTTTGATTAATGGCCCCTTGCTCTACTTCAAAACCTTGGGCTTCAGCTTGGCGCTTAAATTTGTCTAGTGCGTCAATGTTAGCGGCTATCACTTGGATACGAATTTCAGTACGTTTTTTATCAAATCGCAGGGTTTGAGGCTTAACCTTAGACTCTCCAAATGCAGACTCTAGCTGGTTCAGCATCACTAACATTGATGTTCCGCCGCCCCCTTGTTCGAGGCTTTGCATTTGACGAGTCATAGTACGTCTTAAATCACGGTAAGCTCCAGAGTTTGGGAAAGCGCTTTTGTAAGCTTTATCTGTTTGTTCTTTTAAACTGGCTAGCTCTTTAGACACTCTTTGTTGTTCAAGGCTTTTGTCAATTAAGGTTGTGCTTAACGCAATGATGGCTAATACTGCAGCAACACGCCATTTTTTCAATGAACCAGATTTTTTGTTATTAACCTTAAATTCGCCCTGTAACAAATTGAAGGTGCTATTTTTAGCACCGCTGGCGAGTACTTTCATGGGGAGTTCTAAAGGCTGACTAGTGACTTCTAGATTATTAATATCTGCTAAATCTACACCAGAATAGTCACTGACTTGCAAAGGCGTTTCATTGCGTCTGGCTTGATGGTTTAGTGCTTGTTTTAACCAAGTCACTTCACCTTGTAGTCCAGCCCAGTCATCTTGGCGAATTAAAAGTTGTTCGCCTAGCTCCAAAATAGACCAAGCTTCTTTATTAGCTCTAGGTAACGCTAGGATATCCGGCAACATTTGGTCGCAGTTTAGCCCCGCTTTTTGAATTAACTCTAACCAAGTTGTAATCGTGGCTTTTTGCATAATAGCTACAGCTTGTTTATCCCCTTTTTTGGGGCCTAAAGCAAAAAATTGCTCGTAAATGTCACCGCTTATATCTTCTTCTAACATAAACGGGATGGCTGCAATGGCTTTACGCCCGGCTTTAGCAGGTAACGTCACCCATTTAAGTAAAATATCACTAGTAGGTACTAAGGCGCATATTGGCCTGCCTCCCGCCCTGTCAGCTAAAGTGGCAAGATGCTCGGCTGAGGGTAGCTCACCGGATGCAATAATCTCATTTTGTTGGCTGGACCACACAAGCCAATGAATTGGCTCGTGTGAGCTGGCACCTAAACGCACCACTAACTGTTCCATTTGGTTATATTACCTTTTGACTTATCATGTTAGTTTAACAATTTGAATGTACGATTATATACTCAAACCACCTCTAACTCGCGTACTTTGTAGTGGCTTGACTATATAGCTTAGAATCCGCTAAATTCTCTGCTAACAACTGTTACGCTGTTATCTTCATTTATTTTTAACACACTTTGCATCGCGAAAGTGGCGTTATTGTACTTAGTTCTGGTGTGCAACATAAAATACGAAGTTGTGACATCGAACCATTCTTTTTGTTCATCACTGAGTGACAAGGCTGTTATAGCAGGCTCTGCTAAAAAATCTGTAGCTTCTTGAAACCCCTCAGCCCCGCGGTTTGCTAAAACAGACTGGGCATCGGCTAAGCTTAACCCGGTTGCAGCCCCTATCACTGCTGCGTTTTCTTCGGTAACCGTATTTACATTGATTAAAAATAAACTATCACTCGGGAGCACGCATACTAGCTCTAGTAGTTTTTCTAACCATTGCACTTCAACACCGTGTATTAGACGTAATTCTGATTTATGGGCCATAAAATTATTGGCTGGTAAATAAGGAAATTGCCGGCTTTCATATTCACCATCTTCTGCACCAAGTTGAGTAGGTTGGTCATCTTCATCTAACCAATCCAGTAAGGAATCACGAATGGTTTCTACGTTATAGGTGGGAATATCACCCTCAACCAATTCCAATAACCTTTGAAAGGCTAATACTCTATCTGGCAAAGCCGTTGTGGCAGTGGTAGTTGTATCGGAGCTTGCCTCTGCAGTTGTGCCAGCATTGTTATTTGATGTACCGCCAGGATCTCTCAGGGCATTCAGATTAAAGCAGCTTTGCATATCGACCAGTTTGGCTTCAATGCCACCACCATCAACAGGGAATACATATTCTTGATTCCATGCCTGATCTAAATAAATTAAATCTCTGTCATTCTCGACTAAATCTTTTATTGATTTACGGGCGTATTGCTCTGCACTCATGGCATACCAATATGCTTGATTATTATCTTTTATATTTGAGGCGCGTTTGATTTGCAGTTGTAAGCGAGACCCCATTTCTGTGGCTAATACGCTCACTATTGCGACTATCATTAGCACTATAATAAGGGCTACTCCACCTTGCTTTGAAGGCCTAAGATGCATTATTCACTGCCTCCCACCAAAAACTCTCGGCGTATTTCACCAAAGGTTTTACTAGAAATAGTGACTGATATTGCAAGTGGCAACACCTCACTTGAGTATATCTCTTCCCAGTCTTCGGCATCTTCTAGCTTTGTTTCATCGGTCAAAAAGCTAACTTGAAAGTCCTCTATGTCTGACAATAGCACCCTAACTTTAGGTTCATATCCAATTACATTGTCAACATAGTTACCATAGACCCGCTGCAACTCTTTTTCTTGTAAACGATAGCCGACACTTTGTAAGGTACTGCGGGGGAGTAACATCTGAGGGTTATGCCATCCAGCGCGTACAAAGGCTAAACCTCCTGCATCACTAGACATTACATCTTCACCACCTGACACAACCACACTGCTTGCTTCACCATTAATTCTTACTGAGCGATTAGTCATTTGCATGATGTCCCGCTCTATGGTCAACATAGCTCGTTGTAATTCTTCTAGTTTGGCGAACCTCTCTTCTGATAATTGATCGCTCTCAATTACCGAGTTTAAAACACCAGTACTTGCTACCCCAATTAAAGCAAAAATCGCAATAGCAACCAGTATTTCAAGTAGTGTAAAACCACGGTTACGTCTTAACTTAATTGCAGCCATGGTTAGTCTTGTTTCGCTATAAATGTGACGGCAGAACTAACAACCCCTTCGTAGTCTTCATCTAAACCAACTGACACTTCAACTTGAACCATTTCAGAATCACTGGTTTTTTCTACTGTTTGTTGCCAATACCAAGTACGACCGGCCATCTCTTGGGAGCCTTTCTTGTTGTTTTTGACAGGCCAGCTAGTATCAACATGTAATTGAGACAATCGATTATTAGCCACCCAAGTGGCAAAGGTAATGTCCTCAATTTGAGAAACGCTGGTTAAATGTTCACTGGCGGCTTTCATAATAGCAGTAGCGGTTAATGCAAATATAAGAAGTGCCACCATAACTTCTAGTAACGTCATGCCTGCAGAGCTATGTTTATAGCTCATTTAAAGGGCCTTCCATTTCGATTGGACTTATATCTTGGCCATTCACTCTAAAGTATACAGGTTGCTCATTACCAAAGTCAGCTTCGTAAGCTAACGACAGAGAAAAGGGAGTGATTTCGCCACTAGAGAAAATAAAAACTTGAGGTGGGTCGAGGGGTTTGTCTTCTTCGTTACCAATTTCAGTGCCATCTTCAGAAAGAGAAAAGTCTTCTTCAAATAGGTCGTCGTCACTAAATAAGCTTTGACCTGTATCCCAAGGTAAATCCGTTAGAGATAATTCAATGGAAAACTCTTGTGGCAAAGTATGGTCACTTAATAACTTATCATCTTCGAGTTTTTGCCAAGCTTGCTCTTCATCTAAATACATAAAATAATATGTATTCTCGTCTTCTTCTATTCGCAGACCCAATTGTCTTTGGTTAAGCACGGCAAAGTCAGCCGCCATATTAAAGACAATCTGCAAACGTTGGGTTTGTTTCTTCAGTCTGTCCTGAGCACTTTCACCAGAATAGTTGAGTACCACAGCCCCTACTGCCAAGCCCATGATAAGCAATACCAGCATTACCTCTATTAAGGTAAAACCAGTTTGCTTTTGATGCTTGGAGAAGTATTTGCACATAGAGGGCGCTCAAACTGATTAGTTTAAGTAGTCGTTAAGGTTCCAGTTACCAATGTCGTCTTCTGTACCTGGTTCACCGTCTGGTCCGTTTGAAAAGATATCAAACTGACCTAATTCGCCTGGACTTAAAAGTTGGTAAGGATTACCCCAAGGATCATTAGGTAAACGTGTGATATAGCCATTTGCTCTGTAGTTACGAGGGATAGGATCAATCGTTGGTTCGCTTACTAAGGCTTCTAACCCTTGTTCAGTAGTAGGAAACACGTTATTGCTTAACTTATATTGAGTTAATGCGTTCTCTAAGCTTTGAATATCAATAGCTGCTGTTTTAACTTGCGCTTCTTCTTGATTTCCTAATATTTGCGGCGCAATCATACCTGCCATAATGCCGATGATAAGCAGTACCACCATGACTTCTATTAATGTGAAGCCTTGAGATTTAAGAGATGCAATAGGTTTTAAATGTTGTTTCATTAGATATTCACCATAGAGTTTAAAGCCATAATTGGTTGTAAAATAGCGATAACGATCAGCAAAACTACCACTGCCATAGTCACTATTAAGATTGGTTCAAATACTTTGAGTGATACGCTCACTAAAGATTCAAATTGTCTGTCTTGGTTATCAGCCGCCCGGCCTAACATTTGTTGTAGCTCACCGCTGCGCTCACCCGATGCAATCATATGCATCATCATAGGCGGAAACATTTTTGTTTGTTCTAAAGACGCCCGTAAACTAGAGCCTTCTTTTACATGGCCTGCAGCTTCTTTGATTGCTTCTTTGATATGTAAGTTTTCTAACACATCACCGGCTATACGCATGCTTTCAAGTAATGGTACGGCGCTGGATGATAAAATACTTAATGTACGAGCAAAGCGAGCAGTATTCAGGCCCTTAGATATTTTTCCTAACATGGGCATGCTCAAAATCGATTTGTGGTAACGCATTTTCATAGTAGGTTGTTGCAGCACTCGATTAATGATGACTATGATGAGTACCAAAGCAATAAATACAAAAATACCGTATGCTTGCAAGAAATCACTAACCGTAATTAAAGCTTGAGTAATGGTTGGCAAGTCTTGCCCCATATGCTGAAATTGCCCCACAATTTTGGGTACAACTTGCGTCAATAGTAACAATACAATTGCAAAGGCAAAAAACAGCATAATGCAGGGATAAACCATAGCTTGGGTAATTTGGCTTTTGGTTTGTTGGCGTTTTTCGGTGTAGTCGGCTAGGCGGTTTAATACAGTATCTAGATGTCCTGATTTTTCTCCTGCCGCCACCATAGCTCTGAATAAATCATCAAATACATGGGGGAATTCTGCCATAGCGTCAGCCAAAGTATGACCTTCTACAACCTTACTACGAACCGCCATCATCATGTTTTTCTGACGAGGTTTCTCACATTGTTCAGCCACAGCTAGTAAGGCTTCTTCTATTGGAAGCGCTGACTCTACTAAGGTTGAAAGTTGTCTGGTCAACAAGGATAAATCAGAGGCAGAAATAGTATTTTTAAATAAGGTAAAACCTTGCTGAGACTTACGCTCTTTTTCAGCGACTTGGTCTACTTGCATGGGTATTAGCCCTTGCTCGCGCAATAACTGCCTTACTTGCCTAGGGTTGTCACCCTCTAACACCCCATTTTTGGTTTTGCCACTTTTCTCCATGGCTTGATAAGCATATGCAGCCATTTAGTCTTCCCTAGTTACACGCAACACTTCTTCAAGTGATGTATATCCTAACAATACCTTATTACAGCCGTCCTCTCGGATGCTGGGGGTAGACTGGCGAATATACTTCTCTATCGCCTGCTCGCCATGACCATTATGCATTAACTCACGAATACCTTCGTCGACTATTAATAGCTCGTGAATACCTGTTCTGCCTCGGTAGCCTGTTTGGTTACAGGCAGCACAACCTTTAGGGGAAAATACACTTTTAGCCTCAGCCGCTGAATGAATACCTAAAATTTGGCATTCTTGTTCGCTAGGTGTGTGACTGACTTTACAATCTGGGCATAAGGTTCTGACTAGTCTTTGTGACAACACCGCTAGTAAACTTGATGATAACAAAAAGGGCTCAATACCCATGTCTTCTAAGCGTGTGATTGCACCTGCTGCGGTGTTGGTGTGTAAGGTTGACATCACTAAGTGACCGGTCAAACTTGCTTGAACACTAATTTGAGCGGTTTCTAAATCACGTATTTCCCCAACCATGACCACATCTGGATCTTGCCTTAATATTGCACGTAAGCCCCGAGCAAAGGTCATATCAACCTTGGCATTTACTTGGGTTTGTCCGATGCCTTGTAAATCAAATTCGATAGGATCTTCTACCGTCAGAATGTTTCTGTCTTTTGAGTTAATTTCACTTAAGCCAGCGTACAAGGTGGTAGATTTACCAGAACCTGTAGGACCGGTTACCAGAATAATACCGTGGGGTTTACGAACTAAGCTTGAAAAATGATCTCGGTTTACCTTGGTCATACCCAAGTCTTCAAGGTTTAATCTTACATTGTTCTTATCTAATAAACGTAATACAACTCGTTCGCCATGGCTAGAAGGCATAGTTGAAACCCGCACATCAACGGCTCTACCAGCAATTCTTAAGGTAATACGACCATCTTGTGGCACGCGTTTTTCGGCGATATCCATTTTAGACATAACTTTAATACGAGACACTAGCATAGACGCCATTTTACGATTTGGTCGTAAAATTTCTCGCAGTACTCCATCGACCCTAAATCGCACCAATAGCTGGGTTTCAAAGGTTTCGATATGAATATCAGATGCCCCTTCTTTAATCGCTTCCCCTAACATGGCGTTGATTAATTTGATGATAGGTGCGTCATCTTCACTTTCGAGTAAGTCTTCGGTATCAGGTAGTTCGTCAGCTAGGCTAAACAAGTCGGTCTCGTTGCCAATGTCTTCCATTAATTGTTTAGCAGCAGAAGAGTCGCGCTGAAAAGCATTAGTTAGCAAGGATTCAAACTGGTCAACTTCAATCTCTTTAAGGCGGAACTCGGCTCCCAAAAACCGTCTAACCTCAGCAAATACGGGGAATTGAGTTTCTAAGGTATGGTATAAAATTGCAGGCGTCTCGCCTGTATCTAGCAAGACTTGATGCCTTTTTGCAAAACTAAATGCAAGTTGCTTATGCTCAGGCTCATCAATAGGGGCATTTATATCAGCGCCCGCTTCTAATAATGACTGCTCCTCTGCTTCTAAAGCACTTCGTCCTAAAGTTTCATCGACATCAGGCATAACTATTCGTCATCCTTTTCTAGATCTTTGCTTTCGATATAGTCGTTAAACGAAGGAGGCAAGCTTAATGAGTCGTCCCATTCTGGTAGTGATGGTGCATCACTAAAGGGCATTAAAGGAATACCATCAGCTTGATGCTCTAATTGCTGAGCTCGTATGTATTGATACTTCTGCTTGCTGATTTCATTCATGGTCACGCCATCACGTATAATAGTTGGGCGAATGAATACCATTAAATTACGCTTATTTTTACTCGTTGTGGTTGACTTGAATAAGTGACCAATAATAGGGATATCGCCTAACAAAGGCACTTTAGATACACTTTCTTGTACGTCTTCATCTATTAATCCACCTAATACGATTGTGCCGCCATCATCTACAATAACTGAGGTTTTGATCTCACGTTTATTGGTAATAATATCAACACTAGTGGCGCCACTAAGACTAGATACTTCTTGTTCAATCAATAGTTGAACGGCATCACCTTCATTAATTTGAGGCGTCACTTTAAGCTTGATACCCACTTCTTGACGGTCAATAGACTGGAATGGGTTAGCGTTATTAGTACCCGTTGTTGAGCCTGTGATAATGGGCACTTCTTGGCCAACAATAAAGTAAGCTTCTTCGTTATCCATGGTTGTTAGGTGTGGTGTGGCTAGTATGTTGGCATTAGTATCGGAGCTAACTGCTTGTAACACGGCACCCCAGCCATCAAATACTCCTCCTACTAGAAAGCCGCTAACACTGCTCATTAGAGAAGCTAGAGTAGAATAATCGCCTTCTTCAACTGAATCGTAAGTACCGGATGGGTCGCCATCATCATCGTACGCAATAACAGTAGTAGTCGTATCTGAAGCTTCTTCAACTCCTACCGCCAATGAGCCAATACCCACTACACCATTAGAAAACTGAGTTCCGCCGTAATCTTCACTGGCCCATTGCACCCCTAGTGTGGTGCCGTCGCCTTCGTACACTTCAACAATAATGGCTTCTACTTGTACTTGCGCGCGGCGTACATCTAGCTTGCGGATTACGTCTTCGAGAGAACGCATCATATCTGGCTCTGCAGTTATTACTAATGCATTTGAGTCTTCGTGAGAGTCAATGCTGACTTCGCGATTGCTGGTTGACTTTCCTTTGGTGGCGCCGTTTTCTTCAGCCTGAATACTTGCACTCACACCTTGTAGAACTTTGACTAGGTCTTCCGATTTTGCGTAGTTCAGGAATATAACCCGAGTATTACCACTGGTTTCTAGTTCTTGGTCCATACGCTCAATTAAATTGACGATACGCTGACGGGCTTTTATGTCTCCACTGACAATGATGCTGTTAGTTCTATCATCGGCAACGACTCGTGGGTCAGACTTTCCTGAAGTATTGGCCTTACTTTGTGATTTGTTAATACTTTCAATAATGCGCACTATTTCAGTGGCAGATGCAAATTTTAACTTAACGATTTCTACTTCTTCATCTCCGGCCTTGTCTACGCGTTCAATAATTTCTACTAAACGATTCACCACTGCGGCGCGGCCTGTCAGCATCATAACGTTTGATGCATCGTGACTTACAACGTTACCACCGCCAGCGGTATCGTTAAGTTGGCGCAACAAAGGCGCAAGTTCACGAACCGGTACGTTATAGACAGGCATAACACGGGTTATCATCTCATCACCATCGAAAGGGCTGCCTTCTACTACCGGAATATTAGAAGCCTTGGCGTCTTTTGAACGAATAACTTTGATAACACCGCTTGGCATAGACACAGCTGAGTAGCCATACACTTGCAATACATTAAGGAAAAACTGGTAGTACTGCTCTTCGTTAAGTAAGTCGTAACTACGTACAGTGATTTTTCCCCTAACATTAGGATCAACAATAATGGTTTTTTGCAGGTTTTTACCCACAATATTAATGAATTCGCCAATATCTGTATTTTTGAAATTTGGAGAGTAGTCGGCGGCTGCCACTAAGCTAGACATTGCATAGAAGGCACCACTCGCGATGGCGAGTAATGCTCTTGATGTAGCTAAGCGTATAATAGACTTCATGTTTATTGTTCCTCTTCCCGTTCGGGCAAATCAAGGTAGATGGTAAGTAATTCATCTTTACGTTGTATTGTCATTTGTAAAGACTCTAATTCTCTTAATAAATTCATTGCTTCAAGGCCTTGTTGAATATCTGTTAGATCTAAGCCGTTAATATCAGTGATAACGTCACCAGACTTTAAGCCTACTTCTTTAAATAAAGATGAGTTCTTACCTGGACTCACACGATACCCTGTTAGCTCTCCATTTTCTCTATTAGGGGCAACAGCAATATAATCGGTAAAACTGCTGGGTTTTTGCTGTAATTCTCGCCTAGCTTGTAATGCATCTGAAGATAAAGTACGCCGATTCTCATCTTCATCCCGTGGAGACTGTGCTCGGGGTGTTGGGCGTGGTTTAGTCGCAGAACGACTAGATGGTTTGTTGTAATCCACGCCATCTAACATTAGGGTTTCATTTACCCCATTGTTACTAATAATTACTCGGTCAACGTGAACTTCTTCTAAGGTAGCATTGGTGCCTTCAATTTCATCTTTCACACCATAAGTTTCTTGTTGGTTGCGGTTTTCTATAATTGCAGCACCGTGGCCTTCTTCGGTACTTGTCACCACACCTGTTAGGGTTAATTTTAATCTAGTAACGGGAGCATCGGTTACTTTCTCTTTTTTCTCTTGAACTGGCTTAGCGGTTAAATCGCCAAATAAATTCAATCTTTTTAGGGCAGCTAAATTAAGAGTTTGAGGACTATTCGAGCGAGTTTTTTTATTTGATGTAAGTGTGCTTTGGCCGCTAGTTTGCTCTGGGTGCGGCCATAATCGCCATGTTAATTCAGCTGCATAGGCTAGAAGAAAAATACTCAATAGTACAACCACCACAAAATTAATTTTATGTTGATTTTTAACTAATTGGAGCCATAGTTGATTGAAGTTATAATTTGCGACTGTCATTGTCTCTCGGTGGGACTGATTAAAATGTCAAAACATGCTTGCTAGATTATTAGTTAAGCAAATAAGTCCTAATAATAGCGAGTAGGAGCGAGCGCTACAACTCTAAACCCTAAACGTTACAAAAAAACGACAAATTTATCATGAAAAAAAATATTGATATCCCTGCAAGCGTTCGTCTAGACAAATGGTTATGGGCCGCCCGTTTTTTCAAAACTCGCGCCTTAGCTAGAGATGCTGTGCAAGCTGGTAAAGTACATTACAATGGTCACCGCAGCAAACCTAGTAAAATTGTAGAGCTTGGAGCTTCTATAAAAGTTCCCCAAGGTTTCGATTTTAAAGATGTGGTGGTGCAACAAGTAACAGAGCAGCGACAAGGCGCGCCTGCTGCACAACTTATGTATCAAGAAACGGAAGACAGTAAAAAGCTGCGTGCAAGTAACGCTGAAGCGCGTAAACTTAGCGCCTTTCATAGTCCTAAGCCTTTACATCGGCCTGATAAGAAGCAACGCCGACAAATCATCCAATTTAAGCAACAGTAATATTCAAGGTATACACACATGGCATTTGACCAACTTCATCGTTATCTATTTAATCAAGGGAATGTCAGAGGAGAACTAGTACGTTTGCAATCTAGTTATCAGGCTATTCTAGATTCTTATCCTTACCCCTCAGTGATTCAAAAACTACTGGGTGAGTTAATGGCTGCCACTAGTTTGCTAACCGCAACCTTAAAATTTAAGGGGGATATAGCCATTCAAATTCAGGGAAAAGGCCCTTTAAGTTATGCTGTAATAAACGGTACTGATAAGCAGAAGATGCGTGGTGTGGCAAGGTGGGATGAAGAATTAACCGAGTTGCCAGAAGCGTTCTCTGAATTGGTACTAAAAGGTGTTTTAGTGATTACTATTACCCCAGAAAAGGGGGAGCGTTATCAAGGCATGGTGGCGTTAGATAAGCCTACTTTGGCTGAATGTATTGAAGGTTACTTTGAACAGTCAGAGCAGTTAGCGACTAAGGTCATTTTACGCACCCAGTTTTCAGATGACGCAGCTAAAGCTTGTGGCATGTTTTTACAGGTATTACCCACTAGCAGTCAAACTACAGAAAAAACAGATACAGATTTTGACCACTTAAGCACTTTAACCGACACCATTAAAGATGAAGAGTTATTCTTGTTATCAGCCAACGATATTTTACATCGCTTATATCATCAAGAAGAAGTAGAGCTGTTTGAGCCTACAAGTGTCATTTTCAAATGTAGTTGCAGTAAAGAGCGCAGTGCCCAAGCTTTAACGAATGTGAGCAAAGATGAGTTGTTAGATATTGTGGCAAAAGATGGCGATATAAAAATGAATTGCCAATATTGCCACGCAGAATATAGCTTCGATAGTATCGACGTTGAAAGTATTCACGCCGGTACTTATGGTCTTCCTGCAGGGCAGGCTTAATTCACTCAATGCTTTTAGTGTTTATAAACAAGCGGCCAGTATTGAGGCCGCTTGTTTGTATTGATTGGTACTATCCCGAACGAATTTATTCGGGGTATGCGTTGTTTAACTCTTCAACTAACTCCAATAAATCATTAACCAAATAATCTGGTTGCGGAGCGAGTGGATAAAGTTGCTTATTTGGGCGAGCAATAAAAGCAGTCTGTAAGCCGGCAGATTTTGCCCCTGCTATATCCCAACCGTGTGCTGCTACCATAAGTACTTCTTCTGGTTTTACGCCCATTTCTTTTAGTGCCCATTCGTAACTACGTAAATCTGGTTTGTAGAACCCTATGTCTTCAACACTTAAGCGCTCAACAAAAAACTGCGTTAAATTTGCATTAGCGAATTGTGCTTTTACACCCGTATTTGAGCTATTGGTTAAGCTGATGATCTTATAACCTGCGTCCGTTAACAGAGTTAAACCTTCACGAACATCTGGATGTGGAGGAAGAGATAGCAAGGGGGGCACTATGGCTTGTTTTGCTTGTTCGTCAGTTAAGATAATGCCGTTGTTTTTAGCCACCATTTGTAACGCAGCAACACCAATTTTTCCAAAGTCATGAAACTCTCCTCTAGTGGTATCTACCAGTGAGTAATGCAGCATAGTAGAAAACCACAAAGGTAACAGGCTTTCGTCATCATTCAGCGCTTTACCCACTGAAGTACGCATTGACTCAAGATCAAGCAAGGTTTCGTTCACATCAAAAATGATGAGCTTTGGTTTTTCGTTTGCTTGTAGGTTAGTCATGGTGGCTATCATTAAAAATGTAGCGAGAAAAAAGCGTGTACAGATTTTCATTGTTACTCCTGTGAATGATTTTAAAGGTGACTATTTATACTTTGAATAAAACAGAGGTTTAGCTTCAGGCAACATAGACCTGAGAAGTTAAAATAAGGTTTCACTGTTTTTTAGTCTTTATTTTCAAACCTTTACTAAAACTGCATACTTAATAGACTAAAAGCATAAGTGATTAGCTTGAATTTACTTTAATATTTACCAACTATTGATTTAGCCGCAATGGGGTTTTACGACTTACAGTCGTTAAAATTATTGAAGGCTGTGAAATGATTTATTTTACATGATTTAAAACAAGGATGAGTTTCTCCTCTAAAAATACCTATGAAAAAAGGGTACCCATCTAATAGCTATATTTAATTTAAGTTTATACACCTGAAAAGAGATTTGTGAATCCATGATAGAAGCTGCTTCAGTATTATTTGTTTTGTGTGGCTTAGTCTTTTTGGCTTTAGCGGTAAAGCCTAGCTATCGAATTTGTCAAAGTATTGAGTACCGAAGTTGGTATTTGCTATTCATACTTATATTGACTTTCATATTAGGCTACTCGTTCTTTTTATTAGTATTATTATCCAATCCAGTCACATTTTTGGAGTTAGGGCTTTCTGCTATTTTGGCTGGTGGGGGAGCTTTTGTCATTATAGTAATTCGTTTGAGCTTAAGTTCGATGACACAAATTCAAAAGAATGCAGATGCCCGTTATGTAGAAGCTAGGAGCGACCCTTTAACTAAATTATACAACCGTTTGTATTTTTCAGAGTACTTAAATCAGGCTATTTCTAAGGGCGCGCCTTTTGCGATTATCATGGCTGACTTAGATCGCTTTAAAGAAATTAACGACACCTTAGGCCATGCCGTTGGAGATAAGCTTTTAATTCAAATTGGTGATCGTATACAAAACAGCTTATTAAAATCTGATGTCATTGCTCGTTTAGGTGGAGATGAGTTTGCTTTAATTATTAATAACGTAGATGAAAGCTCATGTTTAAGTGAAGCTCAAAAGTTGACCGACGTGATGGAAGATGCTTTTGCCATTGATGACCATCTGTTGGTTATTGATATGAGCATTGGTATTGCTATGTTTCCTGAAAATGGCTTTGATAGTGAAGCTCTATTGAAAAATGCAGACATTGCCATGTATGTGGCTAAACAGAATAATCAAAATTATGTATTGTACGACCCCTCAATAGACACACTATCTCCCAAAAAGATAAGTGTGATATCTAAAATTAATGATGCGCTATTGGAGCAAGAGTTCGAGCTATATTACCAGCCTATCTTGAGTCCTGCTGACAACCGCTTAAAGGGGTTTGAAGCTCTTATTCGCTGGCCTCAAGCTAATGGCACTATTATTTCTCCTGCAGAGTTTATTCCATTAATTGAGCAGAGTCGTTTTATTGGTAAAATCACACGCTGGGTTATTTTACAAGCTATACAAAAGGCATATGGCTGGAATCGAGATTATTTGCCGGTATGTATGAGTGTTAATCTTTCATCTTCAGATGTATTAGACAAAGAGCTAGTACCTTATATTCGTGATTGCTTAGAACGCTACCCTATTTCACCCTCGTTATTGTGTTTTGAAATTACAGAGAGTGCCATTATGTTGAATATGGAAAGGGCTAAATATGTGATTTATAATTTAACCTCAATGGGGGTTACTATTGCACTAGATGACTTTGGGACTGGTTATTCTTCCTTGTCTTTGTTGCGAGAGCTACCTGCTCAAATCATTAAAATTGATCGCTCATTTGTAATGCAGATTACAGCTAACTTGGAAGACTTCTCTATAGTAAAGTCAATGCTAGAGCTCTGCCACAGATTAGGAAAAGAAGTTGTCGCTGAAGGTGTTGAAACGCAAGCTATATTTGAAGAACTACAGAATATTGGGTGTGACTATATTCAAGGATATTATTGTTCTAAGCCAATAAATTATGACGATACTTGCGTTTGGTTAGATAGTTACATTAAAAATAATCAAACTGTAATCACTATGGGGTATGAACCGAATATTTCTTGAGGATTAACTCATTTGCAAAGAGCTTCAGAGGTTGTTGGGTAACATTGCATATCGACATGTAATATTACCCTGCTAATTGTTCGCGTTACGCTTGTAAGTAAACAATCTAAATATTGGCACTTATAAATATAGTTGCGATAAGTCCGCCTTCAGGGTGGTTTTCTAAGGTGACATGGCCTGAGTGCATATCCACAATACGCTTAATAATAGCCAGTCCCAGGCCTGACCCTAAACTTCCCCGAGCTTTATCGCCCTGAGTGAAAGGTTCAAACAGACTCTGGATACAATCATCTGGTATGCCTGGCCCAAAATCTCGCACCGAAAAATACAACTGATTATTTTTCTTATTGTGAGCTGAGCTAATTTCGATATTATTACTGCCATAACGATAGGCATTTTCGATAAGGTTGTCTAACACTCTTTTTAACGCTACTCGTCTAATTAAGGTATTAGGTAGTGGTTTTAAATTTAATTTAATATCATGATTTTCTTCGATGTTTCTAGCTTGTACGGCTTCTTTAATCAAATCATTCAAGTTGCCGTTTTCCATGCACTCTTGTTGATCTTGACGCACATAATCAATGAATTGATCGATGATTTCGTTCATATCTTCGATATCATGCACTATACCCTCTTTAATCCACTCTTGGTCTTCCGGCAACATCTCTGAAGCTAACCTGATCCGTGTTAATGGGGTGCGTAAGTCATGGGAAATACCCGCCGTTAATAATGCTCTGTCATCTTCTAGTTGTTTAATACCCTTGGACATTTGATTAAAAGCTCGGGTCACTGCAATAAGCTCTGTTGAGCCTTCTTCTTTTAAAGGTTTAGGCACCAACCCTTTACCTACTAATAATGCTGCGTCTTGTAGGGCTTGCAATGGCCGATTAAGTCTTCTTACAAATATCAAACTGCCACCAACACTTAGGATACCTATCATTAATAAATACACCAGGTGAGGGGAGCCGTCTCCCTGTCCTAGGCCAACCATAGGGATGGTAATCCAAGTCGATGGATTTTGAGGAGGGTTTATCCAATATAGAAAGGGCGTATCTTGGCTGATCCTAACTTGCGCTTTGCCACCTAAAACTTCAGACATCTGATTAGACCAAGATTGATAATGAATCGCGTGGTCTAGCCCCTGTGCGATGGCTTCTTCTTGAGTATAAATTTGCATGCCAGCCACCTCATGTAATTGAGGCTGTAACGCTGAATTTTTAGAGTCTATACCAGCGACATATGCCATTTTTATTTGGTTAGCCAGTAGGTGATTGATTTGCTTAACGTTTGGGCTGACAAAATAAAAAGTGACTGACACCAAGGATACAATTTGGTTAATCAGCAATAAAATGGCAATCAATAATACAGTTTGCCCAAAAGCACTTTTGGGGAGTAACTTCATAGTATAATTGCCTGCTTTTTAGTGATTGAAATACATATATTCAAAGCTAACTTGCACTGCCACCATCGGGAACAAATACATAACCTAGTCCCCAAACTGTTTGAATATATCTAGGGCTAGTAGGGTCTTCTTCTAACATGCGGCGCAACCGGGACACTTGCACATCGATACTGCGCTCTAATGCACTATAATCTCGACCACGAGCAAGGTTCATAAGTTTGTCCCTTGATAACGGTTCTCTGGGGTGGGTAACCAAAGATTTAAGTACTGCAAACTCTCCGCTTGTAAGTGTCATTGGCGTATCATCGGCAAGCATTTCTCTAGTACCCAGATTAAGTGAGTACTTGCCAAAGTTTACTATTTGTTCTTCTAACGACGGCGCGCCAGGGGCTTCGGTAGTTTTTCGTCTTAATACTGCTTTGATACGTGCCAGTAATTCCCTAGGGTTAAATGGCTTAGGTAAGTAGTCATCAGCGCCCATTTCTAAGCCAATAATTCTGTCAACTTCATCACCTTTGGCAGTTAACATCACAATAGGTATTTGGTGTTCTTTTTGTCTGAGACGGCGGCAAATAGACAGCCCATCTTCACCAGGAAGCATTAGATCTAGGACCATCAAGTGAAAGTTCTCCCGTTCTAATAAACGGTCCATTTGTTCAGAATTAGCGGCAACTCTTACTTGAAAGCCTTGCTCCACTAGGTAGCGTTCTAACAAACTACGTAGACGCATATCGTCATCAACGACTAAAATTTTTGTTGTTTCTTGTCCCATAACCTTTCCAGAAAGTGTTACATACTTAAACACACTATATGTTAAAGCCTATAAATTCAAAAGGTTGCAATCATGACTATTAACTATGGATTGTTACAAAGTTTGTCATAGAGGTAGGCGCAACTCCCGCTGACGTGGCAGATTGAGGCAAGCTTCCCACAATGTAAAATGGATGCTGGTTTACACCTCTGACTGAAATTTTGACATCTTTTGTAAAAATGTAAGTGCCTGTTGTGGTGTCATATCTGCTGGAGCAAAGTCTGTTTGTCCGAGTTCTTTTAACAAAGTTGCAAATTGAGCTGAACTGGCGGCATATCCCATTTTCCATTGTGGGAAGCTTGGCTGAGTCACTTCGTCATAACTGATTATGACTACTTCGTCATGTCTGGCGTCATCTGCTATATCTAAATATAACTCGTTGAGTGTTTCTCGCTCCCCTTCTAGCGCTTGTAAAAAATATTGTTTGTCGTAACAAAGCATTCCACAAATATTCAAGCTGTCATTGTTATTTCTAGCGGTATCTAGAACATCTTTCAAATCTGCTAATGACATTTCTCGAGAGGCTCTGCTGTAATAGAGTAGTCTAACTAGCTTCATATATGTAATCTCCTGCTTAATATCTAATATTAACAATAACTTGCGGAACGAAAAATCTAATCTAGGCTATATACTCTAGCAGCTTTTTTAGGATCCGTGAGATGGTAGAGGCGAAAAACATAGCAGTATTAGTTTTTAGTGTGGGTAATTTAGCGCTACATGAAAACGCCTTAGGAAACTGGTGTGACTTTCAGCACTATGACAGCTTTCGACAATTCAAAAAGCAGTTTAGGCATGGTAAACCTGCTTTGATAGTGGCAAGTATTGGTAGCGATAAAGATGAAGCATTATGTAAAGAAACAACCCAGTTTGTACGTAACGGCTTGGCTAATCAAGATTCACGTATTGTTATTTTAAGGGATCCTAGCTTTGACCTAGATGAAATACATTGGATGGAGTCTTTACAAGTAAATGCTTGCTTGTCTGCGGAGCCGGACAAGCAAAGTGTTAATATTACGACTCTTAGGCGAGAAATAGATACATTTCAATATATTGATAACCACAAGCGTCAGCACGATGCTGAAACAGAGATGTTGATGTGTATTACTAAATTTTCTAGGAGTAATGAATCACTCTCTAGTTTGTTGCAAATGTTCTCTTCTTCTTTATCAGCATTATCTTATGCATCTTGCGCATTTCATATAAAAATACTCAATGATAGCGAAGGTGAGATTGAATTTTGTGAATGTCACGCTGGAGACATTAAGGCTGAATTAAACCTGGTGTTAGGTTTACCTAAAATTTCCCATTACTTAAAAAGTGCTCTTGATGAAAAACTGCCGCAAATTAATCTCCTGCCGGAAGATATTAATCTGTCATCTTTAGAAACAAAGTTGCCAGAAAAAGTTGGTAGTTATTTAACGTTTCCCCTCATTGTATACAACAAGCCGTTATATCTACTTGTTTATTTCATTCCAGAAAGTGAAATGGGTAAGGTATCAATGAAACAAATTAATGTAATTAGTAAGGCATCTGAGCAGCTAACAATGTTACTGGAGAGGAGACAAGCTGAAAGTAGTTTGAAAAAGCAATATACAAGATTAAAAAGTACCCTAGTTGAATTAAAGACCACTAAACAAGCATTACAACAACAAGAGAAAATGGCCAGTATAGGGCAGATGGCCGCGGGGATTGCTCACGAAATAAATAATCCGTTGTCTTACGTAATGAGTAACTTTTCTTCCATGGATGAATACCTAAATAGTATCTTGCAACTACAGGAGTTGCAGTCGGAGTTTTTAAGTTCCATTGATATGGGGCAAGACAACAAGGTAGTACAATTAAAAAATAACATTTCAAAATTCTCTGAAGAAGAAAATATGGCCTTTGTCTTAGAAGATATTCGAGCTGTTATAAGTGATTCTCATAGCGGTTTAAAAAGAGTGAGGGATATCATTACTGATCTGAAATCTTTTACTTATAGTCAGTCTACTGAATTAGAAATATGTGATTTTCCGGAAGTAGTCGAAGATACCCTCAAAGTGTTAAGTTATGACCTAGGTAAGAGTATTGACATAGATACGCGGCTAAGTGAGTTACCAGAATTTATGGCTCACAATGGCTTAATGCAACAAGTACTTACCAATTTAATTAAAAATGCAGCACAAGCATTAACTGAAGCGGGTACTGATAACGCTAAAATATCTATTATTGCTGAGAAAAAAGACCAGAGTATATTTATTGTGGTGCGTGACAATGGCCCCGGAATTCCCGCTGATGTTCAAGAAAAAATATTTGAGCCCTTTTTTACTACTAAAACCGTAGGAGAAGGCACAGGTCTGGGACTATCTGTAACGTTCAATATCATTAAAAAACTAGGTGGGGAGATTAGCTTAAATAGCAAAGAGGGAGAATTTACTGAGTTTGTTATTGTTTTTCCAATTGAAACTTAGGTATTTTACTTTTCGCTAACCCAGTCCATTTGAAACCCTGCGCGACGTTTTTTATCGAGTATTTCTTCTAGTAGAGGCATTAAAATCAGCTCCATGGCTAAGCCCATTTTGCCACCAGGTACGACTATAGTATTGATTCTAGACATAAACGACCCTTCAATCATTTGTAACAGATAGGGATAATCAACGTTTTTCATTTCACGGCGAAAGCGCACCACTACAAAACTTTCATCTTGGCTAGGAATTTCACGGGCACTAAAAGGGTTAGAAGTATCTACGGTAGGGACTCGTTGAAAATTAACATGAGTTCGGGAAAACTGCGGCGTAATGTAGTGAAAATAATCGTCTAGACTACGCACTATACTGCTCATTACCGCTTCGCGAGAGTGGCCTCTGTCTGTGGTGTCTCGAACAATTTTTTGAATCCATTCTAAATTTACAATCGGTACTGTGCCAACCAATAAATCTACGTGCTTGGCTACATCTACTTCATCATTTTTTACACCACCATGGAGACCTTCGTAGAATAAAACATCGGTTTTCTCAGGTAAGTCTTGCCAAGGTGTAAAGGTGCCGGGCATTTGATTAAAAGGCACCGCCTCATCAAATGAATGCAGATATTGCCTGTGTTTACCCATACCCGTTTCACCGTATTCTTTAAACAGGGTTTCGAGCATTTCAAAATCGTTAGCTTTTGGACCAAAGTAACTTATGTGTCTACCTTGCTCCTGTGCTTTACGTATTTCTACTTCCATTTCTGGGCGAGTAAAACGATGAAAACTATCCCCGGCTACTACCGCCGCGTTCACCGATAAATTTCTAAAAATATGGCGAATAGCATTTGTGGTAGTAGTGGTACCGGCTCCAGAGGAACCAGTAATCGCAATAATGGGGTGTTTAACAGACATTAAGTGTTCTATGTAAATAAAAGAGCATCATTTATAAGCAAGCTTGGCTACGGGGTCAAGTACAACCTAATATCCTTAAGGATTTTTTATGGTAAATATAGGAACTGAAACGTAAGTGAAACCGTACAGAGCCCTAATTGTTTTGGATATACAATGAAATAAATAACATACTGCATAGGTCTTCAGTGGGCAGTAATGGTATTTATGCCATTAACATTGATTATTGATTTGGAATAAGGTTTGTAAATACCATGAATGTAAAACGCGGAATTCTTTTCGTCCTGATATTAAGTTTAATAGGCGCTTTTTTTGTTTTTGACTTGGGACAATACCTAACGCTGGACAGTTTAAAAGCTAACCAAGAAGCGTTAGCTGAATTTATTCAAGAAAATTGGCTGCAAGCTTTCCTTGGGTACCTTATTTTGTACATCATAGTTACTGCCTTGAGTTTGCCTGGTGCAGCAATATTAACCTTAGGCGCCGGTGCGTTATTTGGCTTAGGCTGGGGGTTAGTACTTGCATCGTTCGCCTCTACTACTGGTGCTACTATTGCCTTTTTAGTGTCACGATTTTTACTCCGAGACTGGGTTAAAAATAGTTTTAGTCAAAAGATTGCATCAATCGATGCTGGTATCGAAAAAGACGGAGCGTTCTACTTACTTAGCCTACGTTTAGTGCCTTTATTCCCATTCTTCATTATTAATTTAGTCATGGGTGTGACTAGTATTCGCACTATTACTTACTACTGGGTGAGTCAAGTAGGTATGTTGGCGGGGACCTTTGTGTTTGTTAACGCTGGAACTCAGTTAGCAAACATCGAATCTTTATCGGGCATTGTTTCACCTAATATTATCTTATCTTTTGTGTTGTTAGGGATATTCCCATTAATTGCCAAACTTATTCTTAATATCATCAAAGCTAAGCGTGTTTACAAAGGCTGGGAAAAACCAAAAACTTTCGACCGTAACATGGTGGTAATTGGTGCAGGTTCAGCAGGTTTAGTGACAGCTTATATTGCAGCTGCTGTTAAAGCCTCGGTTACCTTGGTAGAAAAACACAAAATGGGCGGCGACTGTTTGAATACCGGTTGTGTGCCTTCAAAAAGCTTATTACATGCCAGCAAATTGGCGCATATGCACAAAGGTGCTGAAAAATCAGGTGTCAATTATCAAGCGCCAGAAGTCGACTTTAAAGCAGTAATGGGCCAAGTGCACAATGTTATAAAAGCCATTGAGCCCCATGATTCGGTAGAGCGATATGAGTCTTTAGGTGTAAATGTAGTAACGGGCAGTGCAACCATAGTGTCGCCTTGGCAGGTTGATATTCAAACCGAAGATGGTGTGCAATCACTTACTACTAAAAATATCGTTATTGCCACAGGTGCCAGTGCCTTTGTGCCGCCTATTCCTGGATTGAAAGATGTCGATTATTTAACAGCTGAAAACCTCTGGAACCTAACCGAACAGCCTAAACGTTTAGTGGTGCTAGGTGGCGGTCCTATAGGTAGTGAACTATCTCAAGCCTTTGGTCGTTTAGGTACACAGGTCACACAAATCGAAAAGCATGATCAACTTTTAAGCAAAGAAGACCCAGATGCAGCAGAGCATTTGTATAAACAGCTTATAAAAGATGGGGTGGATGTTCGTTTAAATACTACAGCTAAAGCGATTGAGAAAACCGCCGAAGGACAGGTTATTGTACTTGAAAAAGACGGCGCGGAAGAGCGCGTAGCCTTTGATAAAATCTTAGTGGCAGTGGGCAGACAAGCAAACTTAAAAGGGTTTGGTTTAGAAAAACTAGGCATTGAAACCGATAGAACCATCATCACCAACGAAATGTTGCAGACTAAGTACCCTAATATTTTAGCTGCAGGTGATGTGGCTGGTCCTTATCAATTTACTCACACGGCGAGTCATCAGGCTTGGTATGCTGCGGTTAATGCATTATTTAGAGGCTTTAAAACCTTTAAAGTCGACTACAGCGTGATCCCTTGGGCTACGTTTACTGAGCCAGAAATTGCAACGGTTGGCTTAAACGAAACCGCTGCGAAAGAACAGGGTGTGGAATACGATATAAGCCGTTACGATATTGGCGGCTTAGATAGAGCGCTTGCGGACGACCACGCTAGAGGTTTTGTAAAAGTACTCACTGTGCCAGGCAAAGATAAAATTTTAGGGGCGACTATTGTTGGCGCTCATGCAGGTGAGCTATTGGCTGAATTTGTATTAGCGATGAAACATAACTTAGGCATGAACAAGTTATTAGGTACTATTCATATTTATCCGACTATGGCTGAAGCGAATAAAAACGTGGCTGGAGTATGGAAAAAAGCCAATGCACCAGAAGGCCTATTGAAACTTGTAGAGCGTTTTCATAAATGGAGAAGGTCATAGTGTCTGAGGTAGACTCAATTACTAAGCGAGCCATCAAAAGTTCGCTACTAATTGCAGGGTTAATAATGTTATCAAATACAGTGCATGCCTTTGAACATCAGCACACTGAGTTTACAAAAGTACTACAAAATGTCGTGGTGTCTGATGATAATAAGCAAACACGAGTTGATTACGCCAAATTGAATGCGAATCCAGATCCCCTTAATGCTTATTTGGTAAGCTTGTCTGCGGTTTCTGAGCAAGAGTATAAGACCTGGTCTGATATGCAGCAATTAAGCTTTTTAATGAATGCATATAATGGTTTCACCCTAAAGTTAATTGTTGATAACTATAAAAGTTTTGCTTCTGGTGAGGCTGAATCCATCAGAGATTTAGGAAGCATATTAAGAAGTCCATGGAAGAAAGAGTTCTTTACTTTATTAGGTAAAAAACGCCATCTAGATGGTATTGAACATGGGATGATCAGAGAGTGGTTCACGTACCCGAGAATCCATGCCGCCTTAGTGTGTGCTGCTGTGAGTTGTCCGCCATTGCGTAATGAAGCCTTTGTAGAAGACAAGGTCATTGCCCAGCTGGATGATCAAATGAAGTTATTCTTAAGTGACGACACCCGTAATAAGGTTAACCTTAAAGAGAAGCAGCTTGTGTTATCGTCAATCTTTAAATGGTACTCGAATGATTTTGAAAAGGGCTATCAAGGTTTTAATAAAATAGAAGATTTGATACAGGCTTATCAACTAGATATTGCGAACGATGCGCAAGAAGTTGAGTTTTTAAAGACTCAAAAATTTACGATTGATTACTTTGATTATGATTGGCGATTAAATGATATTTCGACGTTTTAGCACTAAGCTAACCGGTTTAATTTTACTGGTTAGTGTGAGCATATCTAATGTTATGGCTGAAGACTTAGTCGTTGAAACGTTAGATGAAACGGATGCTAAGTGGCAGCAAACCCTTAAAGTAGCAAAAGGAAAGTCGGTGTACTTTTATGCTTGGGGTGGCTCTAAAGCCGTTAACGAATATTTACGTTGGGCTAAGCGAGAAATAGCAAAACAATACGGTGTTAGGTTAATTCATGTAAAAGTCACCGACCCGGGTGAAGCGGTGGCTCGCTTGAAAGCAGAAAACGGCCGTACCAGCGCCATTGATTTAACCTGGGTGAACGGGGAAAACTTTGCCTATTTAAAACAACATGATCATTTGCTGGGTAATTTATGGTCTAGCATTCCTAATGTCGCAAATTTAGCCGTAGATACATTGCCTATTACTGTTGACTTTGGGGAGTCTATGGATGGTTATGAGGTGCCTTGGGGCATAGGTCAGTTCAATCTAATCGCTGAAGAAGCGGTGTTCTCTAATGCTCAGTTTAGTGCCAATGATTTATTAACTATCGCTCGCAATAACCCTGAAACTGTGACGTACCCCAGACCTCCCGAGTTTCACGGCTCTACTTTTTTAAAGCAACTTTTGGTAAACCTAACCAAAGCAGAACAACGCTTATACCTTGCGGCGACTCAAGAAGCACAAGAAGAGTTGCTACCAATACTTTGGGCTTATTTAGATAAATTACATCCATATTTATGGCAGCAAGGTAAGGCGTTTCCTACATCGTCTTCAGAGCAGTTTTTGTTATACCAACAAAAGAGTCTGTCTATGGCGGTGTCTTTTAACCCTAATCAGTGGATAAAAGAAAAAGCCACTAAGCAAATATCAGAATCAAGTGTTAGGCGTTCGTTTATCGATGGCGCTATTACAAATAGCCACAACCTAGCTATTCCCAAATTTGCTCCTAATTCAGAAGCTGCAAAGGTGGTGATTAACTTTATGTTAAGTGAGCAGGCACAGCAGCAAAAATTTGCGGGTGAATGGGGAGACCCATCAGTTCTAAAGTCGATGTTTGACAGCCGTTCATCATTACCAGCCCATGGAGAGCCTCATAGTTCGTGGCAGCTAATTCTTGAGGATGCATGGCAACAACGTTACGGCGGTTAAGTCGAGTATTAGGCTGGTGGCTCATTATATGTATTGCCAGTTTACCTGTGTGGGGTATTTTATTTGGACTTTGGCCTGATGAAGATACCTCCATTGCTGACCTTTCAAGGTTACTCGCTTATCAAGGGTTAGGGCTATCACTTTGGCAGAGCATGTTTAGTGCGCTGTTTAGCAGTCTTGTGTCTTTGTATCTGGCTTTTTTAATTTACAGTCAGTACCAGTCTCATTCAAAAGTTGGCGGCCGATGGCTTGAAAAATACCTTTCGCCGTTACTGTCGTTACCTCACTTAGCGATTGCGCTAGGATTAGTTTTTTTATTTAGTGAGTCAGGTGTATTTTTTGTAAATGGTGAGTTTGGTTTGCCTCGCAAAGGGCTCTCTACCTTTATTATGGCTATTATCATAAAAGAAGTGCCATTCTTTCTGCTTATTTTGATTACTGTGGGGCGGCAACTTCCCTTACACGGCTGGTTATTGCAAGGACGAGCCTTAGGCTACGATACAAGTACAAGCTGGTGGTTGTTGGTTTTCCCAAATATATTGAAACATATGCGTTTAGCGTTACTCGCCGCCTCTGCCTATACCTTGTCTGTGGTCGATATGAATTTACTGGTTGGCCCGAATATTCCTGAACTGTTTGCTGTGTCTGTGTATCGCTGGCAAGGCAGTTTTAGTGAGGGTGATCAAGCCTTAGGGTTTTGGGCTAATGTACTCCTGTTAGTACTGTTGGCAGTATCCATTGTTTTTCTATACTGCCACGAAAAACTGGCCATCAAAGCACTACAGCATTGGGCGGTGTTGGGACGGCGCATTCGTTTAGGTTTTGTAGATACTCTAGGCAGTGTGTGGCTACCCGCTTCAGGGTTATTAATTTTGCTTATGGTGCTGGTATTGACTCTTTGGTCTTTGGGGTTTAATTGGCACTGCGATACCTTTAGTTTACCTAATTTGAATACTCAGTTATGGCAAGACGAATGGTTGTTTGTTGCTTTACCTCTTCAAAATGCCCTGTTCATCGGAGTAAGCGCTGCAATACTGGGTATTCTGTTTACTTTGTTAGCCCTTGAATTACAGCGACAAAAGGGCCGTTATTTACCAGATTACATTTGGTTATTAGGTATTTTACTACCGCAACTGAGCATGGTGCTGGGGTGGCAGGTGTCGCATATTTGGTTAGAAGGTGGATATCATAGTGGCTGGGTTGTCTTTGCCCATTTACCTTTTACCTTTGGCTATGCTTATTTGGTATTGAAAGGGCCGTTTCAATCAATTGACGCTAACTATGAGTTAATTGGGGCAAGCTTTGGATATTCGCCTTGGCAACGCTGGTGGAAAATACGCTTTAGATTGCTATTTCCTGCTACTTTGTCAGCGTTTGCTATTACCTTTGCGGTGAGTATTGCTCAGTACATACCTACTTTAATGATAGGGGCTGGTCGAGTCACTACTATTACCACAGAAGCCGTTGCTATTGGCACAGGTAGCCAACAAGATGTGGCTGCACTTTATATTTTATTGCAATCTTTATTGCCTTTGGCAGCTTTTTTAATGACTGCACTCTTGTCTAGTAGGGTTGCGGGGCCAAAACATTCAACATTGGGAATTTCTAGATGTTAAGTATTAAAAATTGCCTAATTGAAAGTGAAACGTGGCAAATTAGATTTCCAGATATCCAACTAAACCCAGATGATTTATTAGTGATTATTGGTCCTAGTGGTATTGGAAAGTCTACATTTTTACATTGGTTGTTAGGTAATCAACCTAAACATGTAAACATCAGCGGGCAGATTTTTATTGATGGGCAAGATGTTAGTCAACTTACTGTAGAAAATCGCCATATCGGGTTACTTATGCAAGACGTTTTTTTATTTCCTCATTTAAGTGTTGAGGATAATATTAGCTTTGCTCTACCTAAAAGCCCTGATTTACATTCAAAAAAGCAGCGCCGTACTAAAGCTCACAGTATGCTTGAGCAAATTAACTTAGAACATCTCAGTAAGCGTTACCCACAATCTTTAAGTGGAGGAGAGCGCTCTCGGGTTGGTCTAGTGAGAGCCCTAGCGAATCAACCTAAAGTAATGTTGCTCGACGAGCCTTTTGCTGCTCTTGACCCAAGTAATAGAGAAAAAATTGGAAAATGGACGTTTCAACAACTAGCACAACAAGCTATTCCTAGCATAATGGTGACCCACGATCTTAACGATATACCTACCTCTGCTAAACAACTTAATCTGGCTGATTATTATCAGTCCAAAGAAACGCCATAGGGTGACTGATTTATGATAGATCCATTACTAAATAAGCTACTTAGGTCTCCCTTAGCGATAATAGTTAAGCCTTTAATTGCCTCGGGTATCACTGCAAATCAGGTAACAGTAGCTGGGTTCATATTAGGCATGCTAGCCGTTCCTGCTATCATTTCAGAGCACTTTACCCTAGCCCTTATTTTAATTTTAATAAATCGAATTTGCGATGGATTAGACGGAGCAATTGCTAGACAAACCCAAACATCAGATGCTGGTGGCTTTTTAGATATCAGCCTAGATTTTATATTCTACTCTGCCATTGTGTTTGCTTTTGTGGTGAGTCACCCAGAGCAAAATGCCATTGCAGGTAGCTTCTTAATGCTCTCGTTTACGGCCACTGGCAGCTGCTTTTTGGCGTTTGCCTCTATGGCTTGTAAATACGATTTGCAAAATCCTGAGTACCCTAACAAAAGCCTGCATTACATGGGCGGTTTAGCAGAAGGCTTCGAAACCATAGTTGTATTGTGTTTGTTTTGTTTGTTCCCGCAATACTTTGTGCCAATAGCTCTGGTCTATGCCGTCATGTGCTGGATAACTACTGGAGTCAGAATTATTACTGGGTATCAGACTCTCAAAAAAGTTAACGTAACTGAATCAAACTAAAGGTAGCGAGTACGAATAGTAAGTTCATAATGTTTCAACTATCTAAGCTCAACTGAACCCTCTATTATAGGTGGCTGATTATAAGTCATTTGTAAGAGAAGTAGTCTTGAATTTAAGCTTGCCCCGGTTATTCCTATTTATATATTTGTTAACAGCTTGCGAGCGAGCACAATTTAAAGATCAAGTGACCCAAACTTTCGGTCTTGCTGATAGAAGTTCAGAGTATCGTGATCTAGTAAGCAAAAACCCAAAGGAGCTAAGTGGTGAGCAGCTGTACAACCGCGCGCTTACCCTTTGGGATATCCCCTACCGTGAATTAAAGCTACCCACTTCAAATGGTAGTGCCCATGTTTTAGTTTCAGGACCTGTTGATGGAAAACCTCTTGTGTTACTCCATGGAATGAGCGTAGATTCTACTATGTGGTACCCCAATATTAAGGCCCTGTCAGAGCATTATAGGGTATACGCCATTGATGATATTTGGGGCGCCGGTAAATCTACACCTAGCCATGAAGATACAGAGATAACAACTTTAGTGGCTTGGTATTTTGAAGTATTTGAACTGCTACAACTGCAACAAATAAATCTGATTGGCGCATCTCAAGGGGGGGGATAGCCACAAATTTGGCCCTTAGTGCCCCAGAACGATTTGATACTCTAGTTTTACTAAGCCCAGCTCAAACTATCACTTGGCTTGAACCCAGTTTAGATATTCTTGCTAATATGTGGTTTAAATTAAATCCAGAGCGAGATGGCCTTGAAGATAATTTAGAAACCTTATCTAGTCGCGTAGAGAATATTGATATTCTGTATAAAGACCGTTTTTTTAGCACCATTAAAAACGAACCAAGATCGCCTATCCTTTTGGATATGCAACCTTTTAGCGATGCGCAATTATCAAGGTTATCTATGCCAGTATTACTTTTAGTAGGAGATGATGATTTAGTTAACGATTTGGACACAGTGCAACAAGCCAATAAAGTATTGCCAAATGTTCAGGCTGAAATCATTCAGGAAAGTGGCCATTTTATTAACGCTGACCAAGCAGGTTTAGTAAACAAGAAGATCTTAGCCTTTTTAAAAAATGAAAGTTAACTGATACCGTATACCTTGGCAGCAACAAGCTTGAAAAGATTAGCGTGCCAATGAACACTTATTCAATAGTTAATGTCCATAGGCACTAAAGTGATATTAATATATAACGAGTCAACATTGTTATTCAGCAAAATATATTAGGGGAGGTTATCAACCTTGAACGAATTAACACCCAAGTCTATAGGGTGCCCATATTGCGGTGAAACCATAAAAGTTCTACTCGACGCATCTGATGTGGCCGAGCAGTACATTGAAGATTGCCAAGTGTGCTGTAGACCTATTAGTTTTCTAGTGTATGAAACCATGGAAGGCGATCTAGATGTTAATGTGTATAGTGAAGATGATGTGTTTTAACACTAACCCCTTGTTATAATTAATACTTGGTTAGTCCCGCTTATGTTTTTATAACAAATTTCACCAATTCACATTCTCCTTTAGTTGCAAAAAACTACTGTTCTCATAATGGGTTACACCACTTGTTACTTTAGGTTAGAGTCTTTGGGGTAGTTTCAATTTTTAGGCTTGTATAGCATGTCGAACTTTTTATCTTTAAGAGCTGTTTTTCCCGGGTTGTCTGTTTCGATTATTGTTGGTTTGGCAGCGCTATTTTTAAGCGAGCATTATGGTGCACCTGCCATGTTGTTTGCATTGTTGTTGGGTATCGCCATGTCATTTTTATATGAAGATACTCAATGTCAGCAAGGTGTTGAGTTTGCTGCAAACCATGTTTTACGGTTTGGTGTGGCATTGCTGGGGTTTAGGATTGCCTTTGGTGACTTACTTACTTTGGGCTGGAAGACTGCTTTACTATTAGTGTTTGCTATCGTAAGCACAATTACCATTGGCGTAGTCTTGTCCAAAGCCCTAGGTTTAAATAAACGCTTTGGGGTGCTAACTGGCGGGGCTGTGGGGATCTGCGGTGCTTCGGCTACTATGGCTATTTCAGCTATTCTTCCTAATGATAAACATAAAGACAGAGACACCCTTTTAACTGTGATAGGCGTTACCTCCTTATCTACAATTTCTATGGTGCTATACCCTGTTATTGCAGATGCTCTTGGATTATCGCAAACAGAAACTAGTATCTTTTTAGGGGGGACCATCCATGATGTCGCGCAAGTAGTCGGTGCTGGGTATTCTGTTTCAGAGCAAACCGGAGATTTAGCCACCTTAACTAAACTAGTTAGAGTGTCTTTTTTAATGCCAGTTGTACTGTGTATATTATTGCTGCTTAAGTTGAACTTAGATAAAGGCATTGAGGCTAAAAGCCCTAAATTTCCTGCTTTTTTAATCTTTTTTGCCATCTTTATGGGATTAAACAGCGTATTTGAGATCCCTGCTTTTGTGACCCAAGCAACAACTGACGTCTCTCGTTATGCTTTGGTTATCTCCATAGCTGCCATAGGCATGAAGTCAAACTTAAGACAAATATTAACTGTAGGTGTAAAGCCTATTTTACTGCTATTACTAGAAACGATTTGGATTGCCTTGGTTATTTTATTGGCATTGCCTTACTTATAAGGCTTAGTGTCACCTTTAAATGGCATGAATAATAAGTTGATTAAATTGCTGTTAGACTTTGTAGTTAAGTATTCTTTGAGCCCTATTTTTATGCCGTCATCACCATTTTTTGCTGATTCGGTATAGCTACCAAATAACCTGTCCCATATCGATAAATTAAAACCAAAGTTGCTGTCGGTCTCGCTAACAATTTGACTGTGATGAATACGGTGCATGGTTTGCGTTACTATGACTTTGCGAAGTGTCTTTTCTATATTTTTAGGAAGTGCAATATTTGCATGGCTGAACATTGCGGTGGCATTGAGTAGCACTTCAAAAATTAGAATCGCCATTATAGGAGTACCAAGTACAACAACCGCCACTAACTTAATGGCAATACTCAGCCCAATTTCTATTGGGTGAAACCTAAGGCCAGTAGACACATCAATATGTGGGTCTGCATGATGTACCCGGTGAAGCCGCCATAGTAAAGGCACGCGGTGGAACACTCTATGTTGCCAGTAAATTAGGCAATCAAATAGCACAACAGTAATAGGTATTGACCACCACAAACTTACAGAAAATTGATTCCATAAACCTATATTATGCTGTTGTGCCCACAGAGCTACCGCGGCTAAACCAGCAGGAATAAGCAAGCGCACGACTAATGAACCAATAAATATTAATCCAAAGTTAGTAGACCAACGAGCCAGCTCAGATACAGGAGATTTTCGGTTAGGTGTGAGTGCTTCCCAACACATCATAACTGCTAAAACACCAATAAATACACCGAGTCTTATCCACATTTCTGTTGTGCTATCCATCATCATATTTGTTTATGTCCTAACCTTTAATGGAACAATTCGTTTTGTAGTCATTATTTATATATTATCATCTATTCAAATTGCTATTTATCATCACATCACAGGACCGAGTTTTTATGAAAATTATTACTTTAATTGCAGGTATTTTATCTGTACTTGTTTTGCTGCTATCAGGCCCTCTATATCAGGCTGAAATTTTAGAGCTTAGGCAGGCTTTTATGGGATTTCGTGTGGCGTTGATTATTGGTGGGATTACCCTAGTGTTGATTGTGATTCAACTTATCTTTATGCGTAAAAATATCGGTTGGGGATCGACAGGTTTAGCTGCATTGTGTGCTGTGGTCGCGATTGGTTTGCCTTTAGGTATGATGAATAAAGGTAAGTCAGTACCTGCAATTCATGACATTACTACTGATTTAGTTAATCCACCTAAGTTTAATGCCATTCTAGCTTTACGAGCAGACGCACCAAACCCTGCGGCCTACCAAGGAGAAGAAATTGCAAGCCAGCAACGCAGTGCTTACCCAGAGTTACAAACTCAAAGTTATAAAGATTCTAGTGATAACGTTTTTGATGCAGCGCTTGCCTCTATTGAGAATCTAGGTTTTGAAGTGGTAACAGCAAATAAAGCTACCGGGCAGATTGAGGCCTTTGATAAAACAACTTGGTTTGGTTTTATAGATGATGTGGTGATTAGAATTCAATCTGCAGGTGATATGACTTTATTAGATGTACGCAGTAAGTCACGTATAGGCCGCAGTGATTTAGGTAAAAATGCCGAGCGAATTCATGCCATTTTAGGTGGTATTGCATTAAACTAAGCATTAGCAGTGTTTCTATAGGGCTATCATAGCAACACTGTTTTATATAAAAATTGTAATAAAAAGCTATGAAGAAGGGGGGGCACCTTCTTCATATAAGCGAATTTTTTTATTACAAGTCTTCAGCACGAATAGAAACTCTTCTCATTGACAAATCTATGTTTTAAAAGTAATTTCAATTTTTAATGACCTGATTAGTTTGATTCTCAAACGTAGTAACGGAGCAGATCAAAATGGAACTTTTTTTAAACGAAGTGTTTAGCTTCCCCATCATTATATTCACAGTTCCTTTAATTGTTTTTATGTTGTTTTGGTTGATGGCCTTTGCAGGTTTAATTGATATTGAAATTCTTGATTTTGATACTGACAGTGATGCTGACGCCACCAGTGGTACTTGGATAGAAAGCCTCGGGTTAGATGGTGTGCCGTTAACGGTTGTCCTCACCTTAGTAGATATATATGCCTTCGCCTTTACCTATTTAGCCCGCAAATATTTAATGCCCTTATTCGATGGCGTGCTCACTGCTACCGCGGTTGGTTTTATTGTGGCAGTGTTTGCTGTGGTGATAGCGATTCCGTTTGCCGCTATATGTTGTAAACCTTTGCGTAAAGTATTTCACACCCACGAAGCCGTCTCGAAAAAAGACTTACATGGTGTCATTTGTACTGTAACGACTCAAACTGTCACTGAGTCTTTTGGCCAAGCCGCATCTGACGACGGCATGGTGTACACCATTAGGGCTAACGTTCCTAACGATTTAAGTAAAGGAAGCCGTGTTGTGCTGTTAGAGTTTTCACAAGAAACTGATAGCTATACGGTTGCCAGCGAAGCTGAAGTGATGGCTATGTCATCTTCTAGCGTATAACCTTTTTCCCCAATATTAAGTAGTTAATGGAGTCAACGAATGAATACTGAAAGTAATGTGATTTTTTGGATTTCTCTTGCCGTAGGCATTTTTGTATTAGTTATGGGGATCACGCTTATGCTTGCCCGTTTATACAAAAAAGTGGAGCAAGGCCGTGCCATGATCATTAACAAAATGGGTAATGAACCTACGGTTACTTTTACTGGTGGTGTGGTGATCCCGGTATTTCATAAAATGGAAATTATGGATATCTCATTAAAAACTATTGAGGTAGACAGAAGCGGCTCTGATGGTTTGATTTGTAATGATAATATTCGTGCAGATATCAAAGTGGGGTTTTTTGTTAAGGTGAACAAAAACCGTGATGACGTGATGAAGGTAGCTCAAGCTATTGGCTGTGAGCGTGCATCTAACATAGCCACATTAGAAGACTTGTTTAGTGCCAAGTTCTCAGAAGCACTAAAAACCGTTGGTAAGTCTTTAGAGTTTGAAGACTTATACGCCAAGCGTGACAAGTTCCGCGACATGATTATCGATAACATTGGTACCGACTTAAACGGTTATGTACTTGAAGATGTTGCGATTGATTACCTAGAACAAACACCACTTGAAAAGCTTGACCCAAATAATATCTTAGACTCGCAAGGTATTCGTAAAATCACGCAACTTACCGCAGAACAGCATATTCAAACCAATGTGTTTGAGCGTGATGAAGAGATGAAAATCAAGCGTAAAGACGTTGAAACCCGCGAAGCAATTTTAGAGCTAGAACGTCAGCAAGCTGATGCTGAAGCGAAACAAAAACGTGAAGTAGAAACTGTAATTGCACGGGAGACTGCCGAAACTGAACGGGTGCAACACGAAGAAAAGCTGAAGTCTGAACAAGCCCGTGTACAAGCCGAGCAAGAAATTGAAGTGCAAGAGCAAAACAAACAGCGCGAAGTTGAAGTTGCCGAGAATAACCGCTTACGTGCCGTTGCCATTGAAGAAGAGCGTGTTGTAAAAGCCCGAGAGCTAGAGCAAATTGAACGTGAAAAAGAAGCCTCTTTACAGCGAATTGCCAATGAAAAACTCCTAGAACATGAAAAGCGTGAAATTGCGGATGTTATTCGCAGCCGAGTAGAAGTCGATAAAACCGTTGCTGAAAAAGAAGAAGAAATTAACGACGTACGTGTGGTTTCTGAAGCTGAACGCTTGAAAAAAGCAAAAGTGATTGCCGCCGAAGCCGAAGCTGAAGAAGCTCTAGTGAAAGACATTAAAGCTGCTGAAGCTGCTGAGAAATCTGCTGAGTACATTGCCAAAGAGAAATCTGTGATTGCGATGGCTGATTTAGACGTTGCCGAAAAGCTAGCCTTGTCACAACGTAAAGAAGCAGAAGGTAAAGAAGCCCTTGCTGCAGCTACTGGGTTAGCAGAAGCTAAAGTGATGGAAGCACAAGCCATTGCTAAAGAACAAGAAGGCATGGCCGAGGTTAGAGTACAAGAAGCCTTAGCCGATGCCGTTGAAAAAACCGGTGTGGCAGAAGCCGAAGTCATGGCCAAAAAAGCTGCAGCCGAAGCTGAGGGTATGACTAAGAAGTTTGAAGCTATGGGGACTATGTCTGACAGTCAGCGTTCACACGAAGAATTCAGAATGCGCCTAGACAAACATCACGAAGAAAACATGGAGTCTATTACTACCAACGTAGAAATAGCTAAACAGCAAGCTCTAGTGTTATCTGAAGCCTTAAAAGAAGCAAACATTGACATTGTGGGCGGCGATACCAGTTATCTAGATAGCTTTGTTAAATCTTTGTCTGTGGGCAAGTCTATTGATGGCACCATAGGTAAAAGTGAAACGCTACAAACTGCCTTTGCAGATCACTTCAATGGCGATGCCAGCTTTGTAGAAGACGCCAAAGAGTTAATTGCTGGGTTTGGTGGTGCAAGTGGAAATGCAAAAGACACGGCTATTACCGCACTGGTTGCTAAATTTCTAAAAGAAGGCGGAGACAATCCTCAAATTATGGATTTAGTTGCCAATGCCTTAAGTAAAAAGAGCGACAGCACTTCAAGCTAATAAACAGTGTATGGGCAGTGATATCGCTGCTCGTTTTCATTAGCTGGGAGAGGCTTTATGGCAGAACAAGCTACAACAGATCAAAACCAAGTTGACCAAGCGGTTGCCGAGGGCGGGGCTTATGAAGTTATTCGCTCGCGCTTAACCGAGCAAGCGTCAGCTCTTAAACAAAAAGTCGATGTCCTTAATCAAGCTCGTATTGATGAGTTTGGTCAAGCGAAATTGGATGTACTTAGCCGAGTACGCGTCAGAACCGAAAACAACTGTGTAGCCAGAGATATAGTACCTGTTGGCGATAGTATTTTATTTGGCTACAACGTATTCATTGGCCTTAAAAAAGAAACCAAAGTACAAGATGTATTTGGTTTGTTTAAGCTCAAGCAAAGTGACACTGGATATGACCTTGAAGCCCAAGACCTAGCGGGTAGTTTTTTAGCAGATGCTAACTTTGTTAAAGAGTTCAGTGAGCTATATGTTTATTACAAAGAGGCTCGTTTAATTCAGCTTAAGGTGCAAAACCAGACGCTTTTTGCTGTGTTTCAAATTGGCCGAAAAATTGAAGATACGCGAGTATTTCAGTGGCGTGTTAACAAAGATGGTAGTGCTACTTATATAGACAACCGCGGTGAGCGGGCAATAAAAACACCTCCATCCCACGATTTTGAATGGCTAAAAGCAGGCCGTGAACAACACGAAACAGGCCAGCACCCACACGTTAATATTCTTGATTCTGTGTTTGTTGAAACCCTAAGCGGTCAGCTCACTATCAAGATCGAAAATAATACAGAAGATGGCTTAGGCATTTATAATGAGCCAGTAGATGACCAAACCCAAAGCTTGGCCGATGCTGATATTCAATATGCACAAATTGGTAGCTTGATACTCTTAAAAATTCAGCCCTACCGAGAAAAACAGTATCGTTATCTAGTATTTAACACCCGCACGAATCAAGTGACACGTATTGATGCTATAGGCTTGGCTTGCGTGTCGTTACCTGAAGATCACGGCATTATTTTCCCCGGTGGTTATTATCTACAGAATGGTGAAACTAAATCTTTCCCTGATGAGATAGAAGGTCTGCGTTTTAAACGTACTATCCGCTCGCCCAATGGCGAAGATGTCTTGTATGTGTTTTACGAGCCAGAGTCTGGTTTAGTGGGCTTGTATTCTTACAATCTTATTCGTAAAGCCTTACAAAATCCTATCTACGCCCACGGGTACAGTGTGTTTGAAAACGGCACTATGGTGGTGTTTGTGGCTGAAGACGAAGCGACTCGGGTACACCCTATGCAAGTGTGGGAAACCCCTTATTTCAGTCAAGAACATGCCGCTAAACAGCCCACAAGCGACAGCTTTTTTAGCCGCATTGGCAATAAAGAATTAGTACGGGGTATTTCAGATTTAATTGCCATTAATCGCAGTGTGGCTAACCCAAATCCCAGTCGTAATTTATACGAAGACTTAATCAAAACCTGTCGCACTATGTTCGACAGTTATTATTGGTTAACCGAGCCCGAAGTGGGTGGTCTAGGTGAGGTCGTTAAAAACATTACCGCTACTGCTGAGTTAGTAATCGATGAATTTATTAAAGTTGAGCAAATCCGCCTTCAGGCTGACAAAGCCCTAGCTCAAGCCGAGCAAAAACAGGCTGATGTGTTAACTACTGTTAAGATTAGTGATTGGCAATCGCCCGAACAATATGTGGACTGTTTAACGGCTTTACGACAACAGCGTGGTCACTTGATCACCCTTAAAGATCAGCGTTATATCAACAAAACTCGTATTACCGAGTTAGATAGCCAAGTAACTGAACAGTTTGAAATTGTCAGTAGTGCTACCGTTGAGTTTTTAGCGGCAGACAAAGCCTTACAGCCATACCACGACAAAATTATTACCTTAGAAAATAGTGTGGCTGAAGTTGCACTAGTAGTTGATATTAAGCCATTAATCGATGAGCTAGATGGTTTATCTGTTGGCTTAGATTTATTAACCGAGATATTGAATGGCTTAAAAGTTGATGACGCTACTGTAAGAACTAAAATTCTTGACGATATTTCTGAGATCTATGCCAAGTTAAACCAAGTTAAAGCCCAAGGTAAAAAGCGCCGCAAAGAACTAGGTTCTGGTGAGTCTTCTGCTGAATTTGCGGCACAGTTCCGTTTGTTTTCCCAAAGTATTAATAGCGCCATTGCCATGGTGGATACGCCAGAAAAAGCTGACGAACAACTATCACGGCTAATGATTCAGCTCGAAGAGTTAGAGTCCAAATTTAGTGAGTATGATCAGTTTTTATCCGACATTATGGATAAACGTGAAGAATTACATAGTGTGTTCGAAAGTCGTAAACAAAGCTTATTAGAAGACCAACAGCGTCGCTCGCAAAATTTATTTGGTGCTGCCGAACGTATTTTAAAAGGCGTCGCCCGTCGTGCTTACTCTTTTGGCGATGCAGACCAGTTAAATACATACTTTGCCTCAGACCCCATGGTGATGAAAATCGCCGATTTGGTGGCGCAATTACGTGAATTGAATGACCCAGTTAAAGCTGATGATTTAGAAGCACAACTAAAAGCTGCAAAAGAACAAGGTATTCGCAGTTTACGGGATAAGCAGGATATTTTTGAAGACGGTGGCGCTGTTATCAAGTTAGGCAAACATAAGTTTAGTGTGAATTCACAAAACTTAGACCTAACCTTGTTACCCCGTGATGATGGTCTATATCGCCACTTAGTGGGCACAGACTATTTTGAACAACTCGACAATCAAGAGTTGAACGAACTCAAACCTTATTGGCAACAGGCGTTAGTATCTGAAAATCAGCAAGTAAGCCGTATTGAATATTTAACCTCTTTAATTATTCGTGATGCTGAGCAACAACAAAATGGTCAGTCAATTAATGCCTTATACAAACTAGCGGATGATCCAAAGGCCTTACTTGAACTGGTATGCCAGTATATTGCAGCTCGCTATCAAGAAGGCTACGAAAAAGGCGTGCATGACTCAGATACCGTTAAGGTTTTACAAGCTATTTTACCTGTGCATCAAAAGGCAGACTTATTACGTTTTGCCCCTAAAGCCCGTGGTTTAGCCATGATGTTTTGGGCGTTTTCAAGCCGAGACAAAAACCAAGAAAAGATTTGGCAAAGTCATGCTTTTAGTGCCCAGCTTTTGGCAAATTCCTTTAATAGCCTTAAGGGTTTTGAGCAACTACAGCAAAGTTTGCTGCAAAGATTACAAGGATTTTGTGAGCAATTTGGATTAACCTTTAGTTACAACGAAATTCAGCAAAGTACAGAATACTTAAGTGCAGAATTGGCGCACAACAAACTCGCCTTTATCAGTAGCCAGCCAGCTAAAAGTTTATCTGAGAGTTTTACTAAGCAGTTAGATGCCTTGGGCCATGGTCACGAATTCCAAGCAGCCATGGCACAGTTTAATCAGTTAATTGAGCAGGCTCCAACTGATGGGGTTTATATTTCGGGCTTAGAAGAGCAGTGGTCACTTACTAACGCTTGGTTAGCGGCTACTTTGTCTGAGAGTGATAGGGTGCAACTCGCCCACTATTTACCAGAAGCCGCAGCCCTTATTATTTGCCGAGACAAGCTAAATACTCGCCCTAGTCAGGTCGATCTAAATGTCACCATTGATGGCTTGTTGAGTGATCACTCAAATATTCAAGATAGCCAACTGCTTATAGCCCTAGATGAATTTAGCGAACGGCTAAACCAATATCATATCCAGCATGTCGCGAATTTTCATCGATATCATGAATTACGCCAGCAACAAATGGAGCTAAGCAAGCAAGAGCTACAACTCGATGCTTACAAGGCGAAACCCCTTAGTTCGTTTGTGCGAAACCGTTTAATTAACGAAGTGTATCTGCCTATTATTGGCGATAACCTAGCTAAACAAATGGGCACTGTGGGCGACAATAAACGTACCGATTTAATGGGGCTGTTATTACTTATATCGCCACCAGGTTATGGTAAAACCACCTTGATGGAATATGTAGCCGACCGCTTAGGCTTGGTGTTTATGAAAATAAACTGTCCGTCACTTGGTCATGATGTTACCTCAATCGATCCTGAAAATGCACCTAATGCTACTGCCCGCCAAGAGCTTGAAAAACTTAACTTAGGCTTAGAAATGGGTAGTAATGTGATGTTGTATTTAGATGATATTCAACATACCCATCCTGAGTTTTTACAAAAGTTCATCTCGCTATGTGACGGCACCAGGCGTATCGAAGGGGTATGGAAAGGCCAAGCTAAGACTTATGACATGCGGGGTAAAAAATTCTGTGTGGTCATGGCGGGTAACCCCTACACAGAGTCTGGGGATGTGTTTAAAGTGCCTGATATGTTGGCAAACCGCGCTGACATCTACAACTTAGGGGATGTACTAGGAGGCAAAGAAGAGCAGTTTGCCCTGAGTTACATTGAAAACTCCCTAACCTCTAACCCAGTGTTAGCTCCCCTTGCATTAAGAGATATGCAAGATGTCTATAAATTAGTGGCTATGGCACAAAATGGTGAAACCAGCAGTAGCGACTTAAGCCATCAATATAGCGGTGCAGAGGTGAACGAGATCATCAGTGTGTTAAAGCACTTAAGCGCCATTCAAGATGTGATTTTGAAAGTAAATTTACAATACATACAATCAGCGGCTACCGCAGAAGACTATCGCGAAGAGCCGCCCTTTAAACTACAAGGTAGTTATCGCAACATGAATAAAATGGCCGAAAAAGTCTCGGCTGTGATGAATCATGACGAGCTAATGCAGTTAATTGGTGACCACTACACAGGCGAAGCTCAAACCCTTACTTCGGGCGCCGAAGAAAACCTACTTAAACTGGCAATTTTGCGGGGCGTGATGGACGACGAAAAAACCGCCCGCTGGCAGCATATTTGTAGTGCCTTTAGCAGTAAGCAAACCCTAAAAGTAGAGGGCGACCCCACTACCCAAGCGGTGCAACAACTTGGGCAAATGGCGAGCTCGTTAGAAGCCATAAAGCTTGATATGCAACAATCTGATACCACAGACCTAATCAAGCCCATAAACCGCGTAGCCACTGCCATGCACCTGTTAAGTAAGGTGTGGTCTGGCGCTACTGAGGATGATTTTAAAAAGAATAAATAGTTTTAAACGTTAAATAGATTAATCAAGGCGAATTATCACCTAAGAATAAAGAGTCTTAAATATGAATGGTGCAGGTGGTAGTTCCGGTGGTATTGGTCAATTTTTTATTGGCGCAAAAAACCTGGTTAATGATTGGTTTAGTCACTGTATTTATGATCTTTGAAAAAGATTGATGCAAAATATAGCTGAGTTAGAAAATGCGCTTTTTAGTGATGGCCATTGTGTCAGTATTCGGTAACAAATGTCAGTTTAAATCACCTCTCCTAATGGCTATGCTAATGGCAAGTTAAGATACAGATTACCTAATGAATACTAACGTCTTAAGGAGCGTTTGATGATGACTGAAAGAGTTATTATTCAAATAGTTGCAGTTCAGTTAATGCTCTTTAGAGTAGGTAACATGTCAAATGCCAAGCCCCTTAATTATGTTGTGTGGTAAGTGCATTTCAGTATCAATTAACTTTGAATAATTTAAAATTCAAATTAGTTCAAAATAGGCCGATATAATGCTGTGCAAGGTACAGTACCTGATAATAATGTTTACGACTTCTACTTGTTGTTGTACACCTGTAAAGTGGTCTTGTTGAATAGATTATTATTTCCCGAGTGATGCCTGTAATATCTCTCATTATCTTTATAGCTCAAACTTTACGATTAGTTTTAGTGCCAGCTACGCTAGCAGTTGTTGAGTTTAAGGTTGCAGTATTGAGCACCACCATAGTTTCGTTTTACAGTTTATTTTAATGGGTAATTTATAATTAAATTTTCGCTCCAATGACGATATAAAATGGATATATTGAGATGAACGAGTCCGAGTACAGGGCGTTAGTAAATGAAAATAAGAAGCTAAAAAGTCAAATTAATGAAGTTTGTTTCGAAAGGGACAAATATAAAAAGCTGTTTGACATTTCTGCTGATGCCCTCTCAATTATTGATATGAGTACAGGAACTTATATTGAATGTAATTCGTCTGCCGTTGCGATGCACGGAGTTGATAGTGAAGAGAGTTTTCTTAAGTTAACACCCGCTGACTTATCTCCAGAGCTCCAACCTTGTGGTCGAAAATCTAATTATATGGCAATGGAATACATTCAAAAGGCCCTGCAGGGGCAGCCGCAAGTTTTCCAGTGGCAGTATATAAAGTTAGATGGTTCGACATTTCCAAGCTTAGTGTCGTTAACTGCCATACCTGTTGGAGATAGGCCTCTTGTGCTAGCTGTTGGCAGAGATTTATCTGATTTAGTGAAGACCCAAATTAAGTTAGTTGACGCTCATGTTGATGCCAAACACTTTGAACGGGCTTATTTATTAGAAAAAGAAAAGTTTAAACAGTTTGTTAATTTAGCCCCAGTTGGAGTGGCTATAAATAGAATAGAAGATGGTTTATTTGATTATGCTAACCAAGAGTTAATTGGTTTTTCTGGTTATGAGCTAGAAGAGCTTAATGCTTTATCTTATTGGCAGCTCACCCCGGAGAAATATAAAGAATTAGATGAGGAACAGCATCGCTTATTGACCGCTACAGGTCGCTACGGGCCGTACATAAAAGAGTATATTCACAAGTCAGGGCATAGCTATCCAGTACAATTGTCTGGGATAAAAATTAAAGGAGAGGATGGTAAAGATTATACTTGGTCAGTGATTCAGGATATAAGTGAGCGGCACCAGACTGAAAGCTTACTACGAGAAGCGAAACAACAGGCTGAAAGCTCTAACAATGCAAAAAGCCTATTTGTCTCAAATATGAGCCATGAGATACGTACTCCTTTAAATGCAATTTTAGGCATTTTGCAGTTGCTGCAACGGGATATTAATAATTCTAAAAACCAAAAGTTGATCCCTCAGGCAATCTACTCAGCCAATTCATTACTACGGATAATTAACGATATTCTGGATTACTCCAAAATTGAAGCAAACCAATTAACTATAGAAAATGTTGAATTCTCTATTCTGAACATAACAGAGTCAGTTATTTCAGATATGTTACCCATCGCTCTCAGTAAAGATTTAGGTATTAATATTTGTTTTGAGGAGAACATTCCTAGAATTTGGATAGGTGATCCCGTCAGAATTAGGCAAATTCTTCTTAACCTGGTATCAAATGCAATCAAGTTCACCGAAGAAGGTGGAGTAACTATTCGCCTTAGTGATACTCATAAGAACAATATACCTGGTGTCGCAATTGAGTTAACAGACACGGGTATAGGCATGTCTGAAGAAGCACTAAGTGTGTTATTTGAAAGGTTTACACAAGCCGATGCATCCATTACCAGAAAATTCGGTGGCACCGGGCTGGGTATGTCGATTACTAAAGATTTAGTGTCTTTAATGGAAGGTGACATTAGTATTAAAAGCACCGAAGGCAAAGGGACCACATTTACTATTTTCTTGCCTCTAAAAAAATCGACTAAGGTTGAGGTCTCAAAAGTTGAAGCTAAGACTATTGAGGTTCCAGACCTCAGTGATAAGCGAATTCTTATTGCAGAAGATAACATAATCAATCAAGAGATTATTAAGTCGATGCTACAAGAAACGAATGCAGAACTTTATTTTGCTGAAAACGGAGAAGAAGCCGTTAGTATGTTTGGTTTATGTCACCCTGATATCATTCTTATGGATATTCAGATGCCCATTATGGATGGAAAGCAGGCATTTAGAGTTATTAGGCAACACAACACAAGTGTTCCAATTGTTGCACTTACCGCAAACGTTATGTCAGAAGATATTGAAGAGTATAAGTCCATGGGGTTCACTGGCTTTTTAGGTAAGCCTTTTGATTTGCAGAATTTGTATTCTTATTTGAAAGGTAGTTTTCAGAGTCAATAGATAAATTAAAAGGGTAAATTATATTTAGCTATATAAATGCTAGTGAGCTGATGAGTAGTTTAGTCATTTTCAAAAGTATATCAGGTAGCCTATATAGACTACCTCTAGGTTTAAAATTATGGCTTTGAAGCTTTTTGAGTTTCAAGAGTATTCATAAAAGCAGTGATATATTTGGCGACGGCTACTGGTTTTTCTTCTACTGTAAAATGCCCCGAATCTAACAAGTGTAATTCTGCATTAGGTAAATCTTTTAAATAGGCTTGTGCACCAGCTGCGATAAACGCTGGATCTTTTTTACCCCATATAATTAAAGTTGCTGGTTGGTATTGCCTAAGATAAGCCTGCCATTTGGGGTAATCTAGCAAGTTATTGTAATAATCTTGCAGTAGCTTAACTTGAATCAGCCTGTCTTGTTGAGTCTGTAAAAAATGTAAATCGTGAGTCCAGCTATCTGGGTTCATAATACTGGTATTATCGGCTACATCTCTTAGGTATTGCTTGTAGATGATTGCTTGCTCACCGGTAAATGAATAAAGCTTATCGAGTTGTGCTTGCGATCTATCTTGATTGGCTTGCTTGAAAAATGCTTGACGTTGTGGTGTTAAGCCTTCGAGATAAGCATTGCCATTTTGCACGATTAAAGCGTCTAATTTCTTTGGGTTTTTCAGTAACATTCTAAACCCAACTGGTGCCCCAAAGTCTTGAATGTATAGGCTATATCTTTCTACTTTGAGATGTTGAAGTAATGCGGTTATATATTCGGCCAATACCTCAAACGTGTAATCTTGATTTGAAGGGGCAGGTCGGTCACTGAAACCTGATCCTAAATAATCAGGCGCAATCACATGGTAGCGGCCAGATAAAAGTGGGATAAGTTCACGATAGGTATGCGACGATGAAGGATAACCATGCAACAAAACTATGGTTTGCTTATGTTGTGTGCCAGCTTCTCGGTAAAATATTTTTTGTTCTTTGATATTGGCGTAATGGTACTGGGTTTTTGTTGGCCAAGTGGCATCAGCTGCTTGTACGCTAAATGCAAATAAATAAAATACGATGAGCACTACACTGCTGAAGGTTGAAAGCTTGTTGAATGCGTCCGTCGAGGGCCTTACCTGGTTAGCAATAAAACTAGCGTGTATCTTTATTAAAAAGAACGGTTTGATTGATTTAAATGGGAGCATAAATTTTTTCGAAGATAGTATTTAATGATCAAGACCAAAGCACGGCTTGTTTTAATTCAAAAATATTCCCTTATATTTTTCAATGGTATGTAAGTATTCACTTCTAGCTGGTGCTGATTAAATATTGAGCCATTTCTTTTGCCATTAGCGCTGCGTTTTTAACGCCTCTGGTGTGCGCCATCACAATTGCCCCTTCAATGAGTAAGCCGATTTGCTCCGCTAGGTTTTTATCTGCAACAGAGAGTTGAGTCTTGATTAAATCGACAATTGTTTGCTTGTGCTCCGCTGCAAATACATGAATAGGGTCGTGGGCTTCGGCGTATTCAGCGCTGGCATTGATAAAGTTACAGCCATAGAAGTCGTCGCTGTTGAACCATTCATGTAATCCGTCAAATATCCCTAATACTGGATGCGAACCTGTTTGCGCGGCTTCTTCAATCTTAGTGTTTATATTGCTTAATATTTGATTATGTCGTTGTTTTAGAACGGCTAAGATCAACTCCTCTTTACTGCGAAAGTGTTTATATAAGGTGGCTTTTGACACCCCAGATTGCGCCAAAATTAAGTCAATTCCCGTGGCGTGATAACCATTTTGATTAAATAAGGTTAGTGCTGTGTCGACTAGGTGTTGTTTTCTTGGCTGCATCTTATTTGATCTTAGTTTTTCTGGCGTACCTAAATTATAAACACTTTTATCTTGACGTAAACAAGTCTGTTCACCTATAGTGATGAACAGATCTGTTCACTTTTGTCAGATAACTTTATATTAAGGTCAATTATTATGTGCAGTACAAGCAGTCAAGCTGTTGCCGAAACAACTAAACTTAACACCCTAGGTATTCATCATTTAGGCCTTAACGTGCCTGATATTAAACAAACTGCGGCGTTTTTTATTGAGCAATTAAACTTTAAAAAAGTCGGTGAAAAGCCCGAGTACCCCGCTATTTTTGTGTCTGATGGCACGGTAATGTTAACCCTTTGGCAGGTTGCTGATGTCGGCAATATGGTCACCTTTGACCGTAAAAAGAATATTGGGCTGCATCACTTTGCTCTTAAGGTAGAAAATGCCGAGGTACTGAATAATTTGTATCAACAACTCAAGCTGCTTGATAGCGTTGAAATTGAATTTGCTCCAGAGCCATTAGGTGATTTACCTATTTCACACATGATGTGTTTTATTCCTGGTGGTATCCGCCTTGAACTAATAACGGCTTAAGGCGTACCCATGAGTAATGAGCTGCTGTCCGTTTGGCATAAGGGTGAACAGAATATTCAGAAAAGGGCTGGCACTTACCAGCGTATGGTTGATATTGGGCCTAAGTTTATCCGTGAGTTTATGCCGCAGCAGCATCGAGACTTTTTTAGTGCATTGCCCATGATATATATTGGCTATACCGATCACCTTTCGCAGACTCGTGCCAGTATGTTATTTGGTGCAGCTAACTTTATTCAGTCGCCTAGTGAAACCGAGCTCATTATTAATACCCAACATTCATTGGGAGATTACATTCTAGATGACATCAAGGTAGGCGACCGAGTGGGGTTGTTGGGCCTTGAGTTCGAAACTAAGAGACGTAATCGTGCAAGCGCAATCATTACCGAAATTAATCAGAAAAACATCCGTTTAACGATATTGCAAAGCTATGGCAATTGCCCTAAATACATCCAGCCTAAAATATTTAGGAAAAACCGAAATTATGGTGAATTTTCTACAACAATTAGCCAGCAACTCAACCAAAGTGACAAACATATAATATCTAGCGCTGACGCATTTTTTATTGCGAGTCATTTTGATGATGGGCAGCAACTTAATAACCGCGGTGCTGATATATCCCACCGTGGTGGCAGCGCTGGTTTTGTGTCAATTAACTCACAAGGGCAGTTGCTGGTAGACGATTATCTAGGTAATGGCTTTTTTAATACCCTAGGTAACCTGTTAGAAAACCCTATTGCGAGTTTACTGTTTTGTGATTGGCACAGTGGCCATGCTTTACATGTGACTGTTTCAAGCCAAATAATTTGGCATGGTGAAACAAAACAAACAAGTCGCATATTAACAACAAAAAAAGACACGGGTAGCGATCAGGTTAAGCGAACCTTGTGTTTCTCTGTTATGAAAATAGAACGATTTATAAATGCATTGGCATACCGAGCGAGCTAGTTAAATATTTGAGCGCTTTGTAGTTAGATGTTTGTAGTTGTTAGGAATTACGGTTTACCGTAACTGCATACAAACAAAACTAAGGCTGTCATTGTTATCCGCAATAGAACTTAGCTCCTAATAGAAGCCACCGTAATTAAAATTGAAGTCGCATTTATTCTGAGTTAACAACTTTTTGTTGGAAACTGCGAGTTACATTTTCAGGATTTAGGCGTTAGTTAATAACTAACGCTGCTTGGGAGGTCCTGTAGGGGCTTCGTCTACGGTAATATACCCATCGTTGTTTTTATCTATATGCTTAAAATGATTTGCTCCACCTTTAAACTCTGAACTTGATATTTTTCCATCTCCGTTTTTGTCTAATCTATTGATAAATTTATTCTGACCAGAGGATGAAAGTTGTTTTTTGTTTGTTAGTTGCGGTTCTTTTTTGGCGCTCACTGAATATTGACTAATATTTTCAGTGGATGCAGTTGTTGTTACTTCTATTGACCCGCCTCTTACACTTCGAACATAGTTTTTCACTCGGATCATGTCCCCTTGAGGGCCCCTAGATATAGGCTCTCCGGTTTTAGAATCGCTGCGCTGAGCACCTGCTCCGTGAACATCCATTATGCTACCATGCATTTCCCCCAAGGCTTTTCCGAAAGCAATATAGACTGCATTTTTCTCTGGAATGGGCCCATCAAGATGGGTCGTCGAACTCCAATAATACGGATAATCTTTTTCATCAGCTTCATTGATAATACTGGACGTTTGGAAAATGGGATTAATAGCAGCCGACCCAGACGTTGCAGGAGAGCGGGTATAATCAACAATGCTTTGTAGCTCTTTAGCATTGGGTAATCGCCAGTCATCATGTCCAGCTAAACTTAAATTTTCGGTATATTCCAGTGCCGATTGCCAATTCAAACCTTCATTGCTATCAGCCTGTTGCCACGTTAATCCTGTTGCAGCATCTGTGATAGTGCCATCCCCGTTGTCTACAAAATTGTTCTCACCGTAAGCGTTATTGTCCCTTACAAACCTAAAATACATTTTATTAGGTGCTCGAGTACGAGGGTTATATTTTGGGTAACCTTTAATTCGCCCATCAACAAAGTTAACGCCAAATACGGTTTCGTCATTTTTCATGGTTTTTGCAACGTACTCTGTGCTGCTCCACACTTGCGCATCAATTTCTCGCTCGCCTTGGCTGGTGTCCCCTAGTGGTTGCTCAAAGTATTTTGTATCGATGAAGGGAGTAATGGCTTTTTCACCTTTTACCGCTCCGGTAAATTGGATCAAAGAATAGAGCTCTTTGAGTGTTGCTATACGCCAATCGGTATGGCCAGCTAACTCTAGTCCCTGAATTTTATCAAGGGCCTCTTTGTACGATAATTTGTCACTCAGATCTTTGTGCCACATTAAACCAGTCACATTATCCGTAATAGTGCCATCTTGATTGTCGGTGTAAGAGGGTTCATTGATTATATAACTTCCATCCTGACCAAAAAAATCATCGCCTTCAGTTGGTAGTGAAATCACACCGTCATTGCTATAAAAGGTTTTTTGCCCTGTATCGACTATTGGATAAGACACATTGATGTTTGATGCGCTTGCTGTATGTTTGTTATCTGCTTTTTTAAGCACCGTGAGATCTTCTGCAAAAATAACAGTACCGCTGTAGTTTTTTCGGATCTTTTTTAAGCTGGCGTCGGTATCCACAGCATCAGCGTTAAAGTGCGTGTAAACTAAATTTTTGACTTTGGCTTGTTTGGCCATTGAACTGGAATCGGCTAAATCTAAGTGAGCGCGGGTACGAGAGCTTTTATTTTTAGACTTGCCCCTTTCTGAGCCTCCTGATGATTTTTTTGTATTTCGATTTATACCTCGCCCCCCGGTCATAATCATGCCACCGGAGTCGATTATCATAAAATCAACATCTTTAGCAAAGGCAGGTAACGTTTCTGAATAAGTAAGATCGCCGGTAATAACAATAGATTGGTCATTGTAGTCAAAGCGGTAAGCAATAGTATGGATCGTATGGGGAACTTGGATAGTATTGACACTAATGTCGCCAATATTAAAGGATTCACCACCTTGAATATCTCTAACATCAAAGGCTTTTTGACGTTCAGCAAGGGTTCTTTGGCTTTTACTTAAGCGATAGGAAATATCTTCTTTATACAAGGCCAAGTTTGCTTCGGTTAGCTTAACGGTATTAGGGGGGCCAATAATGGTGAAATTATTGCGACCCAGAAGAGAGCGGATAAAAATAGGAACAAATTCTTCGTTATGATCAAGGTGATGATGAGTAAAAAGCAAATTGGATAAGTCACGCACCTCAATGCCTAACTTGTCTAAATTAGCTTGAGCACCATTACCCATATCAACCAAAATATGAGTATCTCCTGCAGAGACCAAAACGCTAGCACTTGCTCTATTTTCATTGTAAATAGGCGAACCTGAACCAATAATCGTGGCAGTGAGTTGTTCTTCAGCTTTGACAGAGCTTGTAAGGACCGCACTCAATAAAAAAAGCCCCGCTATAATATCTCGCATTAAGCACCCTTAATCTTTTTATGGTAAAAATAGAGGAGTACTATACAAACCTATCAAAGCATTCAATAGTAACTTTACAAAGATTTACAAGGGATGAATTTATGGGCGACCAACCACTTTTTACCGAACAGAAAGTATTTTATAAATGTTCGGCGCTACGTATTTATAGCCGAAAATAAACATCTGAAATAGAACAAGTAGATAAGAAATCTTAGGTAAAGAAACTTAATATATTGAAATGAAAAAATTAGTAGATGAGTGCCTTTTTATTTTATAAATTTCTGTTTTTCAAGAAGCAAAAAAAACAATAAAGCTCATGTATTCGACTTTTAATACCAGAACTTATCTTACGAAATTCATAAAAATAGACCTGACTGCTCGCTTTCAATATTTCCCATGTATTTGTAGAATTAAAAATGTATGGAAAGATATATTCTTAAATTTAAATTATAATAAACAGTACCTTACTGTTATTTCATAGACGCATTTAAATGTGAATAATAAATGTTTTGCAAGTAAGAACAAATGTTATTTAAGAGCTTATGGGTTTGGAGTGAGTTGATGGCATGCCCAAAAAAATAAAAAAAGCGCCGAAGCGCTTTTTAAAATGTAATAACCAGTGTTTGGTTACTTATTTTGCTCACGAGCAATGGCGCGGTAAGCAATATCATCACGATAAAACATACCTTCCCAGCTAATAGTTTTTACAAGTTCATAAGCATTTTGTTGAGCTTCGGTCACTGTGTTACCTAATGCGGTAGCGCAAAGTACACGGCCGCCATTAGTGGTGACCTTGCCATCAATGTTTTTAGTGCCAGCATGAAACACTTTAGCCTCGCTATTACCTAACTCTAGGCCAGATATCACATCACCTTTGTTGTAGCTACCAGGGTAACCACCTGCAGCAAGTACCACACCCACCGATGCTCTGGGATCAAAAGCGGCTCGTATCTGGTCAAGTTTGCCATCAAGGGCGGCTTCAACCAATTCGACCAAATCAGATTGTAAACGTAACATGATAGGTTGAGTTTCAGGATCACCAAAGCGGCAATTGTATTCAATTACCTTAGGTGTACCGTCAGCCATAATCATCAGGCCAGCGTATAAGAAGCCTACGTATGTATTGCCTTCAGCCGCCATACCATTTACGGTTGGGTAAATGACTTCATCCATCACTCGCTGGTGGATGTCTGGAGTCACAACGGGGGCCGGTGAATAAGCACCCATACCGCCTGTGTTAGGGCCAGAGTCGCCATTACCTACACGTTTATGATCTTGGCTAGTGGCAAAAGGTAGAACGTTTTTACCGTCAACCATAACGATAAAGCTGGCTTCTTCACCATCAAGAAACTCTTCAATCACCACACGACTTCCGGCTTCACCAAATACGTTACCTGCTAACATATCGCGAATCGCATCTTCGGCTTCATCTAGTGTCATCGCAACTATGACGCCTTTACCCGCTGCTAAACCATCAGCTTTAATAACAATAGGTGCGCCTTTTTGCTGTACATAAGCAATAGCCGGCTCTATTTCAGTAAAGTTTTGGTAGTCGCCAGTGGGTATTTTGTGACGTTCTAAAAAGTCTTTAGTGAAGGCTTTAGACCCTTCAAGTTGAGCCGCGGCCTGAGAAGGACCAAAGATGGCTAAACCTTCAGCCTGAAACGCATCTACCACACCTAATACTAAAGGCACTTCTGGGCCAACTATGGTTAAGTCCATTTGGTTTTCTCTAGCAAATGCTAGCAATGCAGGTACATCTTCAGCCCCTACATCAACATTGACTAATTTATCTTCAAGGGCAGTACCGGCATTACCCGGAGCTAAAAACACTTGGGTCACTTTGCTAGATTGTGCTGCTTTCCAAGCTAGAGCATGTTCGCGACCACCGCCGCCAATAATCAATACTTTCATCAAATTAGCCTTTAATGCTTATTTATAGAGAAACGGTTCTTAGTGCTTAAAGTGACGCATACCAGTGAAGACCATAGCAATGCCATGTTCGTCTGCAGCATCAATCACTTCTTGGTCACGCATTGAGCCGCCAGGTTGAATAATAGCGCTTATACCAGCTGCTGCAGCGGCATCTATACCATCACGGAACGGGAAGAATGCATCTGATGCCATTACCGACCCTTCAACTTGTAACCCTTCGTCAGAAGCTTTAATACCGGCAATTTTGGCTGAGTAAACGCGGCTCATTTGGCCGGCGCCCACACCGATTGTCATGCTGTCATTACAATAAACTATGGCGTTAGATTTAACGTATTTAGCGACTTTCCAAGTGAACATTAGATCTTTAAGCTGTTGCTCAGTAGGTTTTACTTTAGTAACAACTTGTAATTCGTCTTGCTCAACCATACCGAAGTCACGGTCTTGAACTAATAAACCACCATTAACACGTTTAAAGTCATGGCCTTCGGTTAACTGTCCTTGCCAATCACCACATGCTAGTAGACGTACGTTTTTCTTAGCTGCGACCACTTCAACAGCTGCATCGCTAACCGTAGGTGCGATTATCACTTCAACAAACTGACGATCAACAATAGCTTGGGCGGTAGCTGCATCTAACTCGCGGTTGAAAGCGATAATGCCGCCAAAGGCTGAGGTTGGGTCTGTCTTGAAAGCGCGGTCGTAAGCAGACAAAATGTCATCGCCTAAAGCTACACCACAAGGATTTGCGTGTTTAACGATAACACATGCAGGCACATCAAACTCTTTAACGCACTCTAAAGCTGCGTCGGTATCGGCGATGTTGTTGAACGATAATGCTTTACCTTGAAGTTGAGTCGCAGTAGCAACCGAGGCTTCTTGAATGTTGTTTTCAACATAGAATGCCGCTTCTTGATGGCTGTTCTCACCGTAACGTAAATCTTGCTTCTTAGTGAATTGCATATTGTAAGTACGTGGGAACAGGCTGTACTCAGGCTCACAACAACCTGTTTCGCACTCATTTTCTTCGATCATGGTGCCAAAATAGTTAGCTATCATGCCATCGTATTCAGCAGTATGCTCAAAAGCGGCTATGGCTAAATCAAAACGTGTTGCTTGGCTAACAGCATTGCTGTTGGCTTGCATTTCTTTTGTTACGCGTGCGTAATCTTTAGCGTTTACAACAATCGTCACATCTTTATTATTTTTAGCTGCGGCGCGCACCATAGTGGGCCCGCCAATATCGATATTCTCAATGGCATCTTCTAAACTGCAGTCGTCGTTGGCAACAGTAGCTGCAAATGGATACAAGTTAACTACCACTAGATCGATTGGCTGAATATTGTTGTCTGCCATAACTTGTTCGTCTTGACCACGACGAGCTAAAATTCCACCGTGAATCTTAGGGTGTAAGGTTTTCACGCGGCCGTCCATGATTTCAGGGTGACCTGTATAATCAGAGGCTTCAATAACTGTTAATCCGTTGTCGCTAAGTAACTTTGCGGTACCGCCAGTAGATAGCAACTCTACCCCTTGGCTCGCTAAAAATTGGGCAAACTCTAATAAACCTGTTTTATCAGATACGCTGAGAAGTGCTCTACGGATGGGTGTTACTGGTGAATCGTTTTGCATGCTGGTTCCACTATTAATTAAAGCCAAAATACGAAGATAGGGTTTACTTGACTACTTGGTCATAGTCTTTACAAACAAAAAGAGCACCATAAGGTGCTCTTTTATATACAGACTGACTTAGTTCATGCCGTACTGTTTTAATTTCTTGCGTAGTGTACCACGGTTGATACCTAACATGATTGACGCACGGGTTTGGTTGCCGCGTGTGAAGGTCATGATTTCTTCTAGCATAGGCGCTTCAACTTCAGCCATAACTAACTCATATAAGTTTTCGATGTTAGTGTTATCAAGTTGCTTAAGGTACTTGTTTACAGCTTGTTTTACAGAATCGCGAAGAGGCTTTTGAGCCTGAGTTTGCGAAGGAGTCGTTACCGTAGTGGTAAAAGGAGAAGTTACATTTTGTTCGAACATATAGAAATCTTGCTCTTTAAGTTAGTCGTTATCATACAGCAGTTGACGTAAGCGCGCCCATAGGCGTGGTTGCTTGTTCATCTGCCAATTTATCAAAGTACACCGCTAATTCATCGAGTTGCTGCCTTGCATCTTCGATAACATTAAACTTTGCACGGAACAGCCGTTGCTGATCTTTTTCTGCCAAATACCAGCCCACATGTTTGCGAGCAATTCTGCATCCCATAAACTCACCATAAAATTGATGAACATTGGCGACGTGTTCTAGCAATACGCTACTCACTTCTTCAATGCTGGGGGCAGCCAGTATTTGACCTGTTTGCAGGTAATGTAAGATTTCTCGAAAAATCCAAGGGTGACCTTGGGCGCCTCGACCAATCATTACAGCATCTGCTTCGGTGTATTCCAGAACGTACTTAGCTTTAAGGGCGTCTGTAATATCACCATTGGCGACAACAGGGATAGACACAGCTTGTTTAATAGCCTTAATGGTGTCGTATTCTGCATCGCCTTTGTACATACAGGCTCGGGTGCGACCATGCACCGCTAATGATTGAATGCCGTTGTCTTGTGCAATTTTAGCTATTAACAAGCCATTGCGATTTTCGACATTCCAACCTGTGCGTATTTTTAAAGTAACCGGAACATTTACTGCTGCAACCACAGCCTGAATGATTTTCTCAACCAGAGCTGGGTCTTGTAATAAAGCTGAACCGGCTAACTTCTTATTTACTTTTTTAGCGGGGCAACCCATGTTGATATCAACAATCTGCGCCCCGTTTTTTACATTAAATTGTGCCGCTTGTGCCATTAGCTCAGGATCAGACCCGGCAATTTGCACAGAACGTAAGCCTTCTTCACCTTCATGGTCCATTCGTTGTTTGGACTTATCTGTGTTCCAAACCCTTGGATTAGAAGAAAGCATTTCTGATACCACTAGGCCCGCACCTAAACGTTTACATAATTGTCTAAACGGGCGATCAGTTACTCCAGCCATTGGCGCGAGCATTAAATTGTTTTCTAACGTATGCGGACCTATCTGCATCATATAAGGAGTTGTTTGCCTTTATTTAAATCGTGCAAAAAATGTTCGTCATGTCAAAAAGGGGCGCAAGTTTACGGTTTTTTTGTGAGCTTGAAAAGGCTCCAAATAAAAGATATTTGTACTTTTTTTAGTCAAACCATATTGACTTTAAAAAAACATAGGTTTTTTGAGGGATTATTTGGTTTTATAGAAGGGCTAACTAAAAAACGGCTAATCTCAAAATACCTTAAAAGGGAATTTTTCCAAATAATATATCTTTGAACATGACCCAATCACCTAATAGGCTGTAAAAAGGATGTTTAAACGTAGCGGGTTTGTTGTGTTCAAAAAAGAAATGTCCTACCCAAGCAAAGCCATAACCTAAAATGGGTAATAACCATAACAGTGACCACTGAGCGGTTACTAAAGTGTAAGCAACTAATATTAAAATTAATGCTGAACCAACAAAGTGTAAGCGTCGACAAGTGTTATTTTTATGCTCAGACAGGTAATAAGGATAAAACTCAGCAAAGCTAGTAAATGTTTGTTGGCTTGTGGTGGTCATAATTAACGTTCCGTTCAGCGATTGTTCAAAACGGTAACATAGTGAGGTTTATGGAAATGTCTACTTAGCGACAATTCAAACAATATATAAGTGGGTGATAAACGTGAAGGTAGCTGTAAGGCCATCAATGGAGTGGTTAATTGATCCGCCAATATGGCGTGTCACCAAAATAAGCAACGAGAAAGTCTATAAGTCCCCTGACCCGTTGTGATAGGTGCCGAGTCTTAGGGTAAACAGCATAGGCATTAACTGCCTTACCTGTTAGTTGTTCACAAAATAATGGTATTAACTGTCCGGCGCTTATGGCTTGATAACAAATAAAGTCTGGCCCTAACAGTAAGCCTCTGCCAGCAATGGCTTCTTCACATAAGTAGCTGCCATTATTTGAGCTCACTGTAACAGGGATTTTGATTGTCACTTCTGCACCATCACCTGAAGTAAATCGCCAAGCATCGGTGATGAGGTTGTACCTTAAGCGAACATGTCCATTGTTTAAATCGCTAGGGGCTTTAGGTTCACCATACCTTTTTAAATAAGCGGGGCTAGCACATAAAACAGGGGTCATAGAGGTTATCTTTCTGGCAATTAGGCTAGAGTCTGCCAAATTAGAAATTCTGATGGCCAAATCGTACCCATCCTCTATTAAATCCACTTTTCGGTCGTTGAAGTCCACATCAAAAAATATATTGGGGTGCGCATCGTTAAATTGGCGTAGAGCGGGTGCTAGGTGTTTAAGCCCGAAGGAAAAGGGCACTGAAAGTCTAATTTTACCTGCGAATGAACAGTGCTCATCTTTTATACTAGATTCAACTTCGGCTAAGTCTTCTATGATACGAATACATTCTTGGTAATAATTGCGACCTGAATCAGTCAATATTTGCGAGCGAGTCGTGCGGGTCAATAATGTTACACCCAGACGCTTTTCTAATTCGGTTAACTTACGGCTTACCGCCGATTTCACTATGTCTAGCTGTTCTGCGGCTTTAGTAATGCTGCCTGCCTCAACAATACGTACAAAGGTTTGCATATCTTCAAATTGATTCATTCGCTTTTGAGTCCGCCCCTTTTCAGTTACCTCTAGCGAAGAGCCTAACATTTAGCATTATTGTTCACAATATGAGAACAATGATTTCAGTTTTAGGTTATTTTTCTTTTTTATATCAACAGTAATATAGCTATCAGTTCAGAATCATTCCTTAAACTTTATTGGAGAATACAAAAATGAAAACAGTTTTATCAATTAATTCCAGCGGTCGTTACCAAGATTCTTTAACCAGACAAGTGTCTGCAAAGTTAATCGCAGAACTTAAAAGTCAGCATACAAATTTACAAATAAAAGAACGGGACATAGCCTCTGGTTTATCTTTTATCGATGAGCAGTGGATTGGCGCTAACTTTACTGACCCTGAGCTAAGAGAGCAGCCTCAGAAGGAAACGTTAGCTTTTTCTGATGTGTTAGTGAAAGAACTGCAAGATGCAGACGAGATTGTCATCGGTTCCCCAATATATAATTTTGGTGTACCTGCTGTCCTCAAAGCTTGGGTTGATTTAGTGGCTCGTGCTCGCGTCACTTTTCGTTATACCGAAAATGGTCCAGAAGGGTTACTAAAAAATAAAAAAGTGTACTTGGTTATGGCTTCAGGTGGTGTACCAATTGGCAGTGCAATGGATCTAGCGACTCCCTACTTAAAGCAGGTAATGGGCTTTATCGGGATCACAGATGTTACTGTCGTAGATGCGACTAAAATAGATTTAGGCAGCGATAACATACTTACCAACTCGCAATGAACTTAATCGTGCATACTTTTTAATTTGAAAAAAGGAGCCCCAAAATGGCTAGATTTAGAAATATACAACAGGTGTTTAGAGGGCTCCCTGCTTCAGATGGCGCTGGGGTGCAATTGACTCGTATTATTGGTACTCCTTATATCAATATGCTTGACCCTTTTTTATTGTTAGATGCCTTTGGCTCTGACCAGCCTCAAGATTATATCGCAGGATTTCCGCCTCACCCCCATCGCGGTTTTGAGACTGTCACTTACATGCTAGCAGGCAAGATGCGACATCAAGACAGTGCAGGTAACAACGGCATTATAGAAGCTGGTGGGGTGCAGTGGATGACAGCAGGAAAAGGAATTATTCATTCAGAAATGCCAGAGCAAGAACAAGGTTTGTTGTCTGGGTTTCAATTGTGGGTGAACTTACCCAGCTCACACAAGATGACCGAACCCAGTTACCAAGAGAAAACCCATGATGAAATTCTTATCGAAGAGCATCAAGGTGTAAGGATTAAGGTTATTGCGGGCACCACACAAAATGGCACCCAAGGCATAGTAAATAATACCTTTGTCGAACCGATTTATTGGGATATTCATCAGCAAGTAGGTACAAATTTTACTAATACCGTCACTCTAGGACACAATGCTTTTATCTATGTTTACGAAGGAGCCATTCTACTACATGGCTCAGAGGAGACTATTACCCATGGTCAATTAGCGGTGCTCACAGATGGTGATTCGGTTGATATAACCGCGCTAAGGGATGCTAAATATTTGCTCATTGCCGGTAAACCATTAAATGAGCCTGTCGCCCGTGGCGGACCTTTTGTGATGAATACCCAAGAAGAAGTCAATCAAGCATTTAGTGATTATCAAGTGGGAAAACTTGCTTAATGCCAATCCCCATTCATAAGTCGTTACTCTGCGAGAGTTTAAATGTACTTAATCAAGGCGTTTGAATGAAGGAATAGCGGTGCTCTTTTGAGTTCGAACAACACAAAATCGTTGCAATACGAGTTGTTAGACTACTTCGAAAACCAATAGGTATCTTGTATGTCCGAAGCAACTAGCCCCATCTAGAGAAGTGTATCAGGTGTCTAATAAACGACAATTTAAGTAGTAATGAGACAAAAAAGCCACATCAGACAGCATGGCTGATGTGGCTTTTTATAGATGCTTTATATGACTACATCTTAGTGAGTCATTTTTCTACGGAAAAGCAAGGCTCCTAATCCTAGTAATAAGAACCCTAGGCCAGTTGAACCACCTGAACCATTGTTAGATGAGGTGTCATCGTCCTCAGGTTCCTCTTCTGGCTCGTCAGCGGCAAAGCTTACAGATACGATGAAAGGGTCGTGGTCAGAGCTTCTATATGGGCCAAGGTCAGTAAAGGCATAACCATCTTCAACACTGTAGTAGCTTAGAGCTTGGTCGTATTGTAATTGGTAAACTTCAACTGAGTTGATGTTCCAGTGTGTGGCATCAACAATGTCATCCATAAATGCACTACTAGCTAGAATGTGGTCTAAACTGCCCACTTGCATTGAATCATAATACCAATAAGAGAAGCCATCGGCGTCAAAGGTTTCAGCTACGTTTTCATAACCATAGGTTGTGGTAACGTCTACCGAAACACCTTCATCTAACTCTGTACGAGCTGCGGTGGTGATAGTGTATCCACGCTCTGCTGGGTCGTAATCAGTTAGTACGGCAAGAGGATCTTCAGCTGAGTAGGCATTCAAATCACCTAAAATCATCACTCTGTCTGGTAAATCAGCGGCCTCTAAGGCGTCACCTAAAGTCACGGCTGCTGATACACGTAGCGCATTACAACTACCTTGAATGCTGTCAATATCTGTTGTTTCTACAGAATCTTCATAACATCCTGACCCTTTAGACTTAAAGTGGTTAACGACTACTGCAAATGACTCACCGCTTCCGTCATGGGTGAAGCTTTGTAATAAAGATACGCGCATTTGTGCATAACTAGTGTCATCAGATAACAACTGTGATGGCATATCAATTTTAATTGCATCGCTTGATGGCGTAACAACAGATGCTCGGTAAATTAAGCCAACCGCAATGGCATCTGTCCCAATTAAGCTATCATCAGCAGTGGCGATGAAGCTGTAGGCATTATCATCTGACAGTTTGGCGTTAACAGCGTCAACCAATGATTGAATAGCACTATCGTCACCAAAGCCATCGTTTTCAATTTCCATTAGGCCGATAACATCCGCATCCATTGCAACGATTGCTTCAACGATTCGTCCTTCTTGTAACTCGAACTCTTCTTCGCTTTCAGCTCCGCGGTTAGCGTCATAATCAAATGTCACACCACCGTTACCGTCGTCGTCTCCATTGAAGTAATTTAGTACATTGAAAGTTGCAATTTTTAAGTCACCTTCATCAATGCTAGGGGATGCTTCACGGGCGCTTAACACTGTGAAGTCTGCTTCTGTGGCATTTATACGGTATTTACTGAATGAGTAGTTTAGTGGGCCAGTTGCAGATACGGTATCACCCACACCAATGGCATTGGTGTAACTAAAGTTACTATAAAAGCTTAAGCTTTCTGGGTAACTGCTAGAAGTATTATCTTCAACGTAAATGGTTGTGGACGCATTATCTAGAACTAGTTGTTCATAGGCGGCGGTAAGCGGTGCGTAAAGATCTGTTGGTTGGCGTTTAAGTTCATCACTTAGTCCAAGCTCACCATATTGCCATAGGGTATCAGTATCGAAAACAGTGAGGTCGCTTACACTTACCATCATGCCTTCGTAGTGCTCTAAGTCGTCTGTTTCAGCCATTGGAAAGGACACATTAGCTGTGGTAATAGATGCAGTGGTTTCGCCACAATCTAATAAACTAGTAACACTTGTTAGTTGGGTAAGGTCGTAATATTCGTCTACTGTTCCTAATATTCGCACAGTGTGATTAACAGTCGGTAAAGTATCAGTGTAATAAACAAAAACCCCTTCAGATGTACTGCTATCTTGGTCTTCATCAGAGACTTCTTCTTGCATGAAGAATCCATTGTCACGAAGACCTGTCACAACACCTTCTACTATAACTTCTGAGCCATCCAATGGAGAAGCCGTACCAGAACCCTGAACGGCACTTATGTACTGTAAGCCTTCAGAATCTGTAGCAAAACAAGCACCTATTTCAATTGGCTCTTCGATTTCTTCTTCATCTTCCTCTTCTTCAGAACTTAAAGCTGAAAAGAGGACGTCGTCAAAAAAGATGTTTTCGTTACCAGAGTTGATGTCAGCGCTTACCGTTAAAGTAAGGGTTTCACCTAAGCTGTTGGTAGATATAAGATCATCCAAATCGACGGTTAATGTTTGCCATTCAGAGGCTACACCAGCGTCTCCATTAGATAAGTTTTGTAAAACCGTTTCACTAACAGAGTAAAGCTCTATATCAGATGTGCCATCTGAGATAGATACTGTAAAAAAGTCATCGCTTTCGAAGGTGTCTTCATTTATCCAATAGTTAATTGTAAGCTGACGGTTTTCGTAACCGCTTACATCTACTTCTTCGAAAACAACATCTAAGCGGCCATCTGTGTCATTAAATTCAAAGTTATGCTCAACGCCTTCTGAAACTGGTACACCAGCAGCACTTACATCCGGTGAATTGGTGGCGTTATAACTATTCACACCGATAAAATCACTACCGTCTGAACCTTCAGAGGTATCAATTGGACCATCGCCAACACTGCGGCTGTCAAACCAATAGGTTTGAAAATCTAGGCCATCACCTCCAACATTAAATGCGCCAGTGTTACTTAAAGCGGTACCATCGGTTATGGCTTCTGTGGTGTATGTGCCGTCAGATGACAGCCCATTAAAATTTTGCTCTGCAATTATTTCGTCAGCGTAAGCTAAAGGCGAAATAGCCAAAGCCAAGCAAGTTGGTATAGCTTTTAACATGTTCATCTCTCTTAAATATTATGTTTATTTTTAAGTTGTAGCTACTATTTCAACTATTGTGCTAGTAGGGAGCGTAATCGAGATTAGATAAACTGAACCGTTTGGTCAAGTGTTACAGTTATGGCAAAAAGCTATAGACAGCTTGAACTTTAAACTACATTGGAAGCTGTTTGGTATGGATAAATTGCTCTGCTAGGTGAGCGCAGTTTGCGGCTAAAAGCCAGTCATGGCCAGCGGGTGTCTTTGCATTTCATCAATGTGTCATTAAATAGTCCTTATTGAGTAACCAAAAATTATTTTCAATATTAATAAGAGGTCTTTTTTCTGATCCTGGCTGCGCGTTATATAGTATGAGATTAATTAAGTCAGAGCTTACAGCTGGATTACTATGGAAATAGTCATGTCCAATAAGCCCCTTAGATTTAGGTACTTTAATCAAGCTTACGTTACCTGTTGACTTAAATATTTCCCGTTCATTTAAGTTAATATCTTGGGTGTTTAACCGCCCAAAACTAATGGTGTTCGTTAACCATTGAGATAGCCCAAGTGCGCTATCTTCTTGAGAGGTATAAATCGTTATCTTTCCAAATGCAGGCCCAAATTGCTCAGCCATAAGCCTTTGTTTGATAATCCCAAAATCTAAGTCTGGGGCGGCGAGTATTAAATTTTCAATCCGAAAATCTTGTCTTGGGTTGCCTCCTGCGGCTCTATTTTCGATAACAAGCTCACGTAGTGTCGTTGTCACTACATCGGTTCCGCGGCTATGGGCAATAATATGTATGTTTTCGATTTTTGGGTTGTTGAATAATGCTCGTAAAGTTTCTTTCAAATGAAAAATAGTAAACTGGCCAGACTCTTTATCTGCAAGGTAACCAGTTATCCCACCTGCAGCTGCGGGCCATGAGTAAACAATAGGTACCCCTTGACGCTGTAAAAAATGCCAAATGCCTGCAAGTGTAAACACAGAGTCTTCAAAGGTATTATTAAAGCCATGTACAAATAGAACAACGTCTTTGTTGGTAGATACCGCTAATTGCTCATTAACTATGTGATTAAGGTGATTTTCATGCCGTTGCTTTTTTTCTTTAACAGACTTATCAATAGCTAGTCGACCTTGTACCTGATTAAACTTATATGGTGATACTGGGTAGCGCCCTAACTCCTCTACCTGTTCTAATACATAGCTTAAATCAACAGTACGTTTTGGAGCATTGCTTTGAGCCACCAATTCATGCCATGGTAATGAGGGTGCTTCAAAGTTAACTGTCGCAACGCCGTAGGCCATTGAAGAAGAGCGTTTAGCATTATATTTTTGTCCTACTTTTTGCGAAATAGCCCGGTCCGTGACATAAATCAGGTTCATACTTGTTTCTCGAAACGCAACGGGTACTTCGCTTTCTAAATACGGTTTGTGAAGGAATACGTTGGGGGTGGGCATGAGGGAAGATCTTGAAGTACAGGCGGATAATAAAAAGGCAAGTACAGTAACAAAAATGTAAGATGTACATTTACAACGACCTAGCAAATTTTGCCCCTTAATCACGTTATGACGTTATCTGATTATGAAATATATAGATGTGAAAGACTAAATAGGTATTTTCATTCAACAAATGAGTCAATCAATTTCTAATACACCACACTTTTTGGTTAATGTTAGCGCTGAATGCATAACATCTTGTTCATTTAACGATAATATAGTGCTGCTATATTTCGTCAAAATTGCATTGTTTACCCTATAAAAGGATAGTGGTTGTTCCTTGAAATCAGCGTTTTTGACCCCATCCCCCTTTCAACTGAATATCTATGGATACCAATATGAATAGTGTTATCAATATCACCCCAGAAAACTTCCAGCAGGTTATCTTACAAGACTCACAAACTAACGTTGTGATGGTAGAATTTTGGGCCGAAGGTTATGAACCCAGTCAGCAGCTTGCCCCTGTACTACAAAATGTAGCGGCTAAATTTAGTGATAGCCTCATTCATGCCCGAGTTGACTGTCAAACTCAACAAGAAATTGCGGGTCAATTTGGTATTCAAAATCTACCAACGGTTATGTTGATAAAAGAAGGTCAACCTATTGATGGGTTTGCTGGGGTGCAAACAGAAGCAGAAATTATTGCCAGTTTTGAAAAGCATTTACCCAAACCTGAAGATGGCTTGTATCAGCAAGGTGTAGAGTTAGTAACTGCTGGAGACTACCAACAAGCTTATACGGTTTTAAAACAAGCCCATGAACTTGACGCAACTCGTGCTGATATCAAACTACTACTGGCTGATTGCCAAGTAGAACTGGGTCAAATTAAACCAGCTAAAGCTTTGTTAGAGACAATCGGCTTAGTGGATCAAGACGCCCTGTATAATAGTATTTTAGGTAAAATAGAATTAGCTGAACAAGCCGCTGAGTCCCCTGAAATTAAAGCCTTACAAGCTGAGCTTGCAGCTAACCCTGATGATTTAGAGCTTAAAGTAAAATTAGCAGTGCAATTACATCAGGCCAATCAAACCGAAGAGGCGTTAGAGCTGATTGTTTCTGTATTGCTAAAAGACTTAAATTTTGGTGAAGCTAAAAAACTGACCTTAGATATGATTAATGCATTGCCAGATGGCGACCCATTAAAATCAAAATACCGTCGTAAAATTTATAGTTTGTTGTATTAATAAAGGTGTTAAAGATATGAATGAAACAAAAAAAGTCACTACACAGCAAGAAACAAGCACAGGGTGCACCAACACAAGTTGCTGCCCGCCTAAAACACCAGTTGTTCGGGATACCCCAAAAGTTGGCCGTAATGATCCCTGTATTTGTGGTAATGGACGTAAATTCAAAAAGTGCTGCGGAAGGTAAGAGCATAGTTTAACTAAAGCTAAAGCGTTACAGCTATTGTATTAGGAATTCAAATTTATAATTGATAAGGTAGGTTTTTTGCACCAATTATAAATTTGAAATTACACGGATTATGTTTAAATTATCAAAGGCAGCAAAACTACGTTTACAGTTATTTTGGATCTCCACTTTTTTATTACTTACCCCACTCTCGCAAGCGGTTCCATCAAAACCTATTAAAATAGTGGTACCTATTGGTTTTTTAAAATCCCTAGAAGGTATGCTGGAAGAGGACCCTTCATTTACAGATGGGCGAGATTACTTCTTACCAGTCGATAAATGTATTCCTATTTCCAAGATTAAAGAGTTTAATTTTGGTCGACCAGTATTAGATTTTTTGATCCATTGTGAAGTTGTCCGTTTCAATAAACTCGGAGATACCATTCAGGTTATTCAAGCGCCTAATAATATTAGAGCGATTAAAATGCTCTCAGTGGGCGTTGCCGATGCCTTTTCTATGAGCGAATTCCCGTCGGTAATTAATCAGCTTAACGAAACCAACCTTTCGCTCTCGGACCCTGTGCTGCGACAAGGTGAATTTGAAGTGGGTTTTTTCACTGCTCCCAATAGGCCAGAAGTATTAGCTATTAAAAGTGTTTATGAGCTCATGAACCTTACGAGTATCACTGCGACCCAATGGATTAGAGACGACTCCGAGCTGAATAAGTTAACAACCAGACCTCATGTATTAGTTTCTAATCACCGTAAAATCCCCAATATGATTGCCAAAAAAAGAGCCGACTTTACGACAAACGCGCTAAATAAAAAATACGTTTATAATCTAGATGGTGAGATAGTGTTAACGCGAATAGATGGGTTTAAGCTTAGTTTGCCTGGTACTAGAGTTTTTGTGGTCAACTCAAAAAGTAAAGGTTACTTTGATGCCTTACAGGCATATATTCGTGGTCATAGAAATCAGATTAATAGTAATGAAGATGGAATATTTAATGCCTTTAAAGACATAGGTTGGATTTCACCCCATTATAAAGACTGGATCCTTTTAAATGATTATTTTGAGAATAAGTGACCAATAAAAAATTAAAATTTAATTTGTTCTAATGACTAACAGCCCTTTCAAATCAATGCTTTTAAACATATTTTTTGCAGCCAAGTATTCCCAACCCATAGAAAAAATGTGGCGTTATAGTTATCTGTAAATTATAAATCTACATAAAACTTACTTTGACAGTTAGGGCGTAGCGGGGGCGGTTTTAAGCAAGGTTACTATATTTGGCGTTTGACAATGCTCAGCCCATTTGATCAAATACTCTTTTTGTAATTCGTCAAAAATTATATTAGTTAAAAGCATTTTTACTTTGCTTTCTTCGCCTTTAGCAATAGCCACTTTGATCGCTTCTATGTTCGATTCAGAATCTAGTTTTAGCGTGTTGTTAGCCATAATTTATTCCTTATTTAGTTTTTTGAGTTTGCTTATAAAGCATATTGACCATTGCCATTATTTTATAATGGTTAGCTTTTGCTGCTTGATGGAACTCTGCATGCTGTGCATGTATTTGACGTTCCTTTAAGTGCAGCGTTTGTAGTGTTTCATCTGCAATTTGTGACGTTTGATTACTTGGGTCTTTTTCTGCATCTGCGATAGCGATTTCATGCTTATGTTCTAAATTGCTATGAGCTTTAATAACCTGAGAATGCTCAAGTAGTGCCTTTTCATGTTGTTTTAATGCGGCTTCTATCGTTACTAATTTCTTTAGGGCATTGTCACGGTCTTTTCCCCAAAGCTCAATTTCATCAAGCCATAGTCCGTGTTCTGAACTCCATTGATTATGTTCTTCATGGACAGACATATGTGAGTCTGCCGTTGCCGCTTGGGCTTGTGCTTTAAGTTTTGTTGTAAATTCAATTAATTGAGCTGTGTTTGAGTTAGCAATATTCTTGAATTTTTCTGAAACAGAACTACTTGCGAAGGCCAAATCAAAGTTAATTTCATCTTTATAAGCTTGATTAATTTCTTCAGCTGTTTCTATCCATATTTGTAAATTGTCTTCTAGATGCTTACTTGCTTCTTTTATGGCATCTAGGCTTGTTTCTTTGGCATTCTCTAGTGTTGTTTCAGCAGTATGAATAGCCTCTTGCAAGCTTTTTCCTTCTTTCACTACAAATTTTTCAACGTTATTTACCATACCTTGATAACTTTTCTGTAATTCTTTCGCCCATGTTGAGGTATTCATTGGGAGTATCCTTTAAAACATTTCATAGACCTTTGAATTATCATTAATCAAAGTCTTAGCGGATACTATTCGGAGTTTTACCTAATTTGTTGTGGATATTACTTAGCTTGTATCGAGTTTACGAAAACACATTTTAAAAATGTGTCAAAAATGTCAATCTTGTACTCTAGCTGCGCGATTATTTTGATTATTCATCGTTACTTAATTTTTGAAAGGAACTATTACTCATGAAAGCTATTTTGCTATTACTATTGAGTGTTTTATCTGTGGGGGTTGGGGCTGAAGATACACAACTGACCCATGGCATTTTTTCAGAAATACTAAACGAAAAAACAAAGGTCACCGTTAAGTTACCTCTTTCTTATAAAGCCAACAAAAACAAAACCTATCCAGTTTTCTATGTATTAGATGACGGCATCAATACTGAGCTTGTAGATAGTATGAACCGACGTCTTCACAGTTCTAATGGTGCTAATGAACATATAGTGATAGGCGTAAACACTACAGACCGCTTACGGGATTTTGCCCCTAGCGTAAATATGGATCCTAGGGGCCCTGTTGGTGAAGGTGGTGGAGCTGATAAGTTTCTAGACTATATTGAGACAGAGCTCATGCCTTACATCAATAAAACCTATCGTACTAACAATCATAATGTTGTCGCTGGACACTCTATTGCTGGTCTGTTTGTAGTACACGCATTTCACTCACGACCCAACCTTTTTCAAGCTCACTTGGCGTTTAGTCCTGCGGTGTGGTGGGGAGCAAGAGAAACGGCTACAGCTGCACAACAATATGTTATAAAAGGTGTGAGTGTTGGCAGTTTTCTTTATTGTAATATTGGAGCTGAAGGTGGCGAAATGCGAGCGGTATATGACAATTTAACGCAAACAATATTACGCAACCGCTCCAGTGATTTGATTCTCTATTTAGATGTGTTTGATAATGAGAGTCATGATTTTACTATGGCAGCTGGGTTATATAATGCTTTAAAAGGCTTATATAAATATCAACAAAAAAAGGGCATGTAACTAAGGTATCTGTCTGCCAAATACTCATCAAAAATAGCAGAGGTGGATATGTCAAAACAAAGTCTAGCTGCACGTATTCCGAGCTACAAAAAGGCTTTTGCTAGCGGTGAAATTCAGCAAACCTATCAAAGCTTAGTTGGCATAGTGCAAGCCCTTAGAATCGACTTTCAGAAACAATATAAAGGTGAGTTGTCGGTAGCTAATGTACTTCACGGTTACATAGACTTTACGTATTTTTACCTGCAAAACGCTTATCTAAAACAACACAAACTCAAGCTGGCAATTGTACTTAATCATCATCAGGCACACTTTGAACTTTGGTTGCTGGGGCAAACAAAAGACGTACAACTGGGCTATTGGCAAAAGCTAAAAGAAGTAAAGTGGGTGAACAAAGAAGTTATGCCAGACTACTCTATTTTTGAAATTGTGATGGAGCCTGCTCCAGACTTTGATCATCCCAAAAAATTATCAGGTTCTATTCTGAGTTCATATGAGACTCTATCTAAAGAAATTTTTGATACATTAAAGGCTTATGATTAATATTTTACTGCTACTCATATCTTTGGCATTCAGTACTTTTGTGCTCTCAACTCCTATGGTTTCTACCTTAAAAGCTGACGGGCCTAATCAAGGGTTAACGGCCTACGAATTAATTCAGAATTTTGGTGGCAAACGGTCAATAGAATCTCCTGATTTATACCCAGATAATCATATTAGTGAAAAGCATATTTATGAAGATAGCGACAATATAGTGGGCAACCACTTTGTCTTTGTACTGCACCGCGACCTTGATAAAGACAGAGACAAATATATCAAATTTGCTGACAGGCAGCGCAATGAGATTAAAGCCTACAGCGGCTCTAAAGTCAGTTTAAAAGGCTTTGAAGGCGAAACCATGACGTACCGCTGGAAATTCAAGCTGGAAGCAGAGATGTCACTTTCTAAAAATTTTAGTCATTTTTTCCAGTTAAAGTCAGTAGATGATGGCATTGGCATGCCTATTTTAACGATATCAGCAAGAAATTATCGTGGTGACAGATGGTTAGCTTTGTCCCATGCGCCAATAAAAAAAGCTGTCATTTTAGATAAGACTCTTTGGCCAGAGGTGGCAGATGTATGGTTAGAGGCTGAGTGTACCGTAACGTATAGAGATAATGGCGCCTTAGAAATAAGTGTTAAACGCATGTCTGATAAACAAACGGTATTGGCTTTTAAGTCAGAAAACATAGACATGTGGCGTGGCACCCAAAAAGACCACTTTGTAAGGCCTAAATGGGGTTTTTACCGCTCTCTAAAAAGCAAGCATATGTTAGTTAATGAACAAGATTCTATTCGTTTTGCTGATTTTGAAGTGGTTAAATAAATTTACTTTGTTAGCTCACAATATATGCCTTAATATCAATTCACTTCTTTTCGACAAACGGAGATTGCATATGAAACTCATTAGGTGCCTTTTTTGTTTTTTAATATTAACTAGTTGTACATCTTCATATCACAATAACCAAGAGCAAGGAGAAAATCCGTTTGGAGGGGGATTTTCTGATTTTAAGGTAGATGATGGTCTTTTTTCTATTATTTCAAAAACCAATTATGCACCTTGGACTGATTTTCCTGCTGCTCATGCAACGTTTACCAAAAGAGCAATGGAATTATGTAAAAGTCCTAATTTCAAGTCGATGAAACTGCGTGAGACTCAATATGAGCATGGCTATACACCTTCAGCAATTAAAAACATAATTTCACAAGTTGATGGCTATGTTATTTGTAACCCTATGATTTTATTAGATTACAAAGCTAATGAGATAATTAAAGAATACGAGTCTAAAGTCAAAGCATCATCATCATTTATATTGAACAATACTAAACCACAATATTAATTCGCTGATCTAAGCCATCGTCCACAATTGTATTGCCATAAAGATTAATATGGTGGCCATTATGCTATCGAATATTCTCCAGCGAGTAGGTGAACTCAGCAACACTCTTAGCTTGGGGGCGAATGCTGTAAGGCTTCCAAACCAAAATACCGAAGCCACGCACGCGCCAGCGGCGAAGTAAGCTGGGCTCGGTTGTAAGGCTCCTAAACTACCTAGTAGCACTACCGTATCTAGGTAAACATGGGGGTTAAGTAAGCATATGGCTAAAGCCGCTATGGCTGTCACTTTCCAGTTTCTAGCTTTACTGTCATTTATCTTTAATCCAGAGCTGCCTTTAATGGCGCGCATGGCTGAGCCAAACGCTATGTATAACAAAATCATTACACCTGCATAGGTCAACCAAGGTATAAGTGAAGGCATGAGTAACTTGATTTCGTTAGCTGCAAACACGCCAAGAATAATTAATAAGGCATCGCAAAAAATACATACAAGGGCAATGACTAAACGGTTAGCGCCTGACATACACTGACTTAACACCCACACATTTTGTGCACCAATAGCGACGATTAAGCTTAAGCCAAGCATAATTCCAGAGAAAAAAGATCCCATTTTTATCCTACTTTTAGTTGTTCTGTGTAGTGCTCATGACTTAACGTGATGCACTCGTCTCTTGTATCAATGACATTAATGATATCTTTTGTTTTGTTAGTAGTATAATGAATATAAATATCGTTACATGAATAAAAATCATGATTGATTATCCATTGCTACAAGCACTTGCTGCTGTGATCACTGAAAAGGGCTTTGAAAAAGCCTCTAAAAAACTCTTTATTACCCAATCGGCGGTGAGCCGAAGAATAAGGCAACTTGAGTCAACATTAGGTGAGCCTGTTTTAGTGCGCTCTCAACCCCCTAAATTAACCGTCACTGGCCAGCGTTTACTGAATCACTTACAGCAAGTTATGCAGTTAGAGGTGGCATTAGGTATGGCAAATATAGCTGAAGATTCTGCGTACGATAAACCGTTAACAGTGCGACTGGCTACAAATGCAGATTCCTTGGCCACTTGGTTACCAGAGGCCTTAGCGGTTCCTGAGTCTGCTATGGCGGGTAAGTTAAAGTTTGAGCTGGTGGTAGAAGACCAATCTGTAACACTCAATAGAATGAAAGCTGGAGAAGTGATGATATGTATATCTTCTCACCCCGAGCCAGTTAATGGTGGTTCGGTGGATGCCCTTGGGGCATTACCCTATAAAGCCGTCGCTAGTCCTGCTTTTATAGAGCGTCACGGTTTAGATGCTGAACTATCGGACTTACCTTGCTTGGTGTTTGATGAAAACGATACGCTGCAGCATGAATTTCTAGATGATTTCAATTATGGTAAACCTAAATTTATTCATTCATGCCCTTCTTCAGAAGGCTTCAAACAAATGATAATAGCGGGGCTCGGGTACGGTTTGTTACCAGAATTACAAATTGGAAACTCATTAAACAATGGCGAATTAGTAGACTTAAAGCCTACTTACGTTATTAATACGCCACTGTTTTGGCATTATTGGCATACTGAAAGCCCACAACTGAAAGCCTTACGACAACATGCCTTGTGTGTTGCTCAAAATAGACTTAAGCAGTAAGTCTTTTGGTTACTAACAGTCTAAATTAGACTCTTCTAAATAGCTAAGTGTTCAAAATGAAAACGTAAATGCTGCTCGATAAAACTCGCTATAAAGTAATAGCTATGGTCGTAGCCTTCTTCCATGTTTATGGTAATGGGGTAATCGTTAATACTCGCAGCTTCTTTAATAGTGTGTGTTTTAAGCTGGTTTTCTAAAAACTCATCACTGGTGCCCTGCGATACAAGAGTAGGCAAATGAGTGGTAGATTTTTTGATGAGCTCACTGGCGTCGTACTCTTCCCATAGGCGCTGTTCGTCACCCAAATACGCACTAAAGGCTTTTTGCCCCCATGGGCATTTCATAGGGTTACAGATTGGACTAAAAGCACTAACAGATTGATATTTTTCAGGATTTTTTAAGGCAATAGTTAGCGCCCCATGGCCGCCCATTGAGTGGCCACTAAGGGCACGCTTTGAGTTCACAGGGAAGTTTTCTTCAATCAAAGCGGGAAGTTCGGTTAGGATATAATCATACATTTTATAATGGCTATCCCAAGGAGTTTGGGTCGCGTTTAGGTAAAAACCAGCACCTAAACCTAAGTCATAAGACCCTAGTTTATCATCAGGCACCTTACTGCCTCTGGGGCTAGTATCTGGGGCTACAATGGCCACCCCTAATTCGGCTGCTAACTTTTGTGCCCCCGCTTTCTGCATAAAGTTTTCATCGGTGCAGGTTAAACCTGACAACCAATAAAGTACCGGCACTTTATGTATGCTAGTGGCTTGTGGCGGTAAAAAAATAGCAAATCGCATACGGCAGTTTAATGCTTGTGATTGGTGGCTAAACTGTTTGTGCCAGCCATTAGATACTTTATTAATGCTGAGGCTTTCAATAGTCATGTTAGATTCTCATTTAATGCATCCCGTTACTCTCTATCTGAGTAACGGGGTAAGGGGAGTTAGGGTACTAAGCTGTTACTTTTAGAAATGAATAACAGTGCGAATACTTTCACCCTTGTGCATTAAATCAAATGCGTCATTGATGCCTTCAAGGGCCATAGTGTGGGTAATAAAGTCGTTTAACTTAAATTCGCCAGCTAAGTAACGCTCTACGTAGTCGGGCAATTCAGTGCGGCCTTTAACCCCACCAAACGCGGTTCCACGCCATACTCGCCCAGTAACGAGTTGGAAAGGACGGGTTGATATTTCTTGCCCAGCACCGGCTACACCTATGATGACTGACTCCCCCCAACCTTTATGGCAACACTCTAAAGCTGAGCGCATTATGTCTACGTTACCAATACATTCGAAAGAGTAATCAACCCCACCGTCAGTTAACTCAACAATGACGTCTTGAATGGGCTTGTCATAATCTTTGGGGTTGATACAGTCGGTGGCGCCTAGCTTTGTGGCCAATTCGAATTTGCTCTCATTAATATCGATAGCAATAATTCGTGATGCCTTTGCCATAGCGGCACCAATTACCGCAGATAAGCCAATTCCACCTAAGCCGAATATCGCTACTGTGTCACCTTCTTCAACTTTGGCTGTATTCATTACTGCGCCCATGCCTGTTGTTACACCACACCCAAGTAGACATACTTCTTCAAGGGGCGCTTTAGGATTCACTTTGGCTAATGAAATTTCAGGTAATACTGTGTATTCAGAGAAAGTAGAACAGCCCATGTAATGGAAAATGGGCTCCCCATCTTTATAGAACCGAGTGGTGCCGTCTGGCATAACACCGCGGCCTTGAGTTTCACGTACTGCGCTACATAAGTTGGTTTTACCTGAAGTACAGAATTTACAAATGCCACACTCAGCGGTGTAGAGTGGGATGACATGAGCTCCAACACTTACACTTGTTACACCTTCACCTACTTGTTCAACAACGCCACCCCCTTCGTGACCTAAAATCACAGGGAAAATTCCCTCAGGATCTTCACCTGAAAGTGTAAACGCATCGGTATGGCATACACCCGACGCCACAATTTTCACTAACACTTCGCCTTTTTTAGGCAGCATCACATCCACTTCTTCAATGGATAATGGCTGCTTAGGACCCCAAGCAATTGCAGCTTTAGATTTTATAAATCCGCTATTGGAAGAAATATTATTGTCATTCATTACTTAGCCTTTTGCATTTTTCGCTTAAAAAATTAAACGTATTCTGAGTATTTTAAAATTATCATTTGTTTTATATTTGATAACAATAATCCATTTAGTAATTATCTTTTACTGAGGTGTAATAATAATGAGGTGGGAAGGTATTACCGAGTTTGTGGCTGTGGCAGACCGTAAAAGCTTTACTTTGGCTTCGAAAGACTTACTGCTATCAACGGCACAGGTGAGTAGACAAGTCGCCGCTTTAGAAAAAAGGTTAAGGGTAAAGTTGTTCCGCAGAACCACTCGAAAAGTTGCATTAACAGAAGAAGGGCACTTGTATTATGTGCACTGCAAAGATTTATTAGATGGGTTAGATGCAGCAGAGCAAGCCCTGAATAATCTAAAGGGTGTACCCCAAGGCACAGTCAATGTTTCTGCACCTGTGACCTATGGTGAGAACGTTATCATTCCTATCCTTAATGACTTTGTGAAATTTAATAGCGGCATCAAAATTAATATTAACCTCAGTAATAATAGAGTTGATCTGGTTGAATCTGATTTTGATTTGGCTATACGACTCGGACAGCTCGAAGATTCAAGTTTAGTTGCCCGGCAGCTCACCCAAAGGTCAACTTTTGTGTGCGCTTCTCCCGAATACATCAAAAAATTTGGGTCGCCTCATTCTTTGTCTGAACTAAGTCATCACAACTGTTTGCTGGGAACTAATGATTATTGGTATTTTATAAACAGTGGCAAAGAGAAAAAAGTAAAAGTCAGTGGTAGCATAAGGTGTAATAGTGGCTATGGCCTGGTTAATGCGGCGTTAAAAGATATAGGGGTGATTCAATTACCCGATTTTTATGTGACAGACTACATTGAATCTGGTGAGCTAGTTCCTTTATTAGAACAATATCAAAAGCCAAAAGAAGGAGTGTGGGCCGTCTATCCACAAAACCGGTATTTATCCATGAAAGTGAAAGCGCTTATTGAGTTTTTAATGATAGAACTTAGTAAACAAGAATAATAAAAGGTGTAAAAAAATGAATTTAAACCAAGTGACTTTGCCGGTTACAGATATGCCCAAAGGGGTTAGCTTTTATCAAGCTTTAGGATTTAACTTAATAGTTGATACCCCTCACTATGCACGGTTTGAATGTCCTGAAGGTGAGGCTACCTTTTCGTTAGTATTAGAAGAAGGCGCTGAACATGGTGCTGTTATCTACTTTGAGCATCAAGCTTTGGATACATGGGTAGAGCAATTAATAGCGAAGGGGATTGAGTTTAAACAGTTACCCACAGACCAAACCTACCTGTGGCGCGAGGCCATCTTATTTGACCCATCGGGTAATAAAATTAAGTTGTATTGGGCTGGCGAAAACAGACTCAACCCACCATGGCGGGTGAATTAAGTGTTTACAATTTTAGCAGTTGGCCGTTTAAAGCTAGTGTCTTGTTTTCATGTAAGGTTTTTAACAACAAAGAGGCGAGCGTAGATGGCGCTTGTGTATTTGGCCATAGGGCATACACAGGGCGTGTAAACAATACACCAGACCTATATTCATATTCGCATTCAGAATCTTCAAGCAATTGTTGTACTTCAGTCATGGGCAATAAGCCGGTTCCCACTTTATCTTGTACCATCAGTCTGGCGACCGTGATGTCGTTAGTTTTTATCATTCTGTTGAAAGTGTTGTGGCTATCTGTGATCGCCCTATCGTGGTCCGAAAATTTGTCATATGGCGTGACTAATACCTCTTTGGATACACAATCCTTTGCGCAAACTAAGGCTACAGCTATTTCACCTATGGCTTTTTGATAGTAGGCAGAATCTTTTTGCTTACCTACACGGATAGCCATATCAAATGATGTTTGACTGAGAAGTACATTGGCGTTTGAGGGCTCTAAGGTAATGTTTGTTGCCATAAGTTCAGGCAAGCTAATAAATTGCCATAAGGCCCTATAAAATGGGCCTTGCATTAAATTTTGCGGACAATGTAGTATAAATCGACTAGGTAACGATGTATCTTTTGCAAGTAAAGCATCATTGATTTCCAGTAAACCATTGGCATGCTTTTCGTACATATCTTGGCCATAACTAGTTAATGATAAACCCCGTGAAGAACGAATAAATAAAGGCGTGCCTAAGCGGTCTTCTAAAAAGCTCACGCGCTTTGATAATGTTGGCGACGTTAATCTAAGTGCTTTGGCTGTTTTTGAAAAACTACCTCTACGGGCGACTTCCACAAATAACAAAAAATCATCTAGCATGGCAAATTCCTCATACTTAAGTTTCCAAAAACCTTGTTCTAGAAAATTCTAATTTCTATAACCTAGCATCTATTCTATCGCTAAATAGGTGCGAGTAATGACTCGATTTATTTTTACATTTTTGTTTTCGTTTTGCCTGTCTTTGCTGATGTCTGCCTGGGTAACCTTTATCAATCTCGGATTCGTTTCTGATTTTCTAAACTACTGGATGATAGCGTTTATCAATGCATGGCCTGCCGCTTTTTGCGCGGCGCTTATTTTAACTAAACCCGTATCTAACGTTACGGCTTATATCACTACAAAACTGAGGTTCTCATGATTGATATTGTTGCATTTATTCACCCTAAACCAGAAAAATTTGCCCATTGCCGTACGCTAATAACAGAAATATTAGCCCCTACCCGCCTAGAGAAAGGCTGCCAACGTTTTGAGTTGTTTACCGAAAACAATACCACCCTAGTGCTAGTTGAAACGTTTGAAAGTCAAGAGGCGTTAGATTTTCACTATAATCAAGACTACGTGAAATATGTATTCGCTGAGTATGAGTTTGCTCTCGAAAAAGAACCTGAAATCCATAAGTTAATGGGAGTTGTAAGTTAACAAGCCGTATGAACTTATTTAACGCATAAAGTATTTTAAAAAGCGTAAAGAGTTCGTAAATTCCTTCGCAAAAATTATCAATCTTGAGCATGATTGCACTACAAACTAGATTTTTAATCTTTTGCGAACGTCATTCTTGACGCTTGCTTACATTTTTACAGAGTTTCTATGAAATATCTTGGTGTTTTAACACCCATTGCATTGTTAGGTTTAGTGTCATGTACTCCAGTTAAAACCAGTGTTGATTTGGGTAGTGAGCAGAGTTTACTTAGCCACAACCGTTTTTCTCATTTTAAACAGGTGAGCACCAGCCAAAATGATCATTACTTTATTGTTGCATCAAATGGTATTCCGGACCATCCGGTTATGGAGGGAATAACCAATTGGCAGCAACAAGTTGTATTGCCACAAGATTACACTGCTAATAACGCTTGGAAGATCCCACTGCATCCCGAGCTTGCTGAAACACCACTATTAACTAAAGAGCACTTTCATCGAGGAGCAGTCGCGGTCGCGGTTAATGGTGTGCCCATTTTTAACGCTGCCAATAATAGAGGAGAGTTTGCTACCGAAATTGGTGAGCTAGACCGTTGGGGGGGACATGCAGGCAAAGCAGATGACTATCACTATCACTTAATTCCCGAGCATTTAGAACAGATAGTAGGTGAGAATAACCCAGTGGCCTTCGCCTTGGATGGGTTCCCTGTATTTGGTAAAACAGATGCGGAGTTAGATGAGTATCTGGGGAGATTTACTGAGAATGGCAGCTATCAATACCATGCTGTTGATCATGCTCCTTATTTTATTGCTGGTCTAAGAGGGAAGGTAAGTACGGACTCAATAGAAAACGCCCCTGAGGATCAAATTATTCCTCAGCCATTTACTCGGCCAATAAGAACGGCTGACTACGGTCCGCTACCCGGTGCAGAAATCACCCATTTTACAAAGCATCAAGCTTCCAGTTATTCGTTAGAGTATCAATTAAATGGGCACAGTCATCATATAAATTACAGCTGGGATAACGATGGTTTACATCAATTTGAATATGTTGACGCCGAGGGCAATATCACAACCGAAATATATGAAAAGTTAAATCAGCTTAAACAAGAACATAGCGAAGAGCCCCCTAAAAAAGTGCGCCCAGCCACACATATCCAACAAGCTGACACAGGCCGAAAATACTGTGGGGATGGTATGTGTGATAATACAGAAACAACACAACAGTGCCCTGCAGACTGCTAGTTTCAATAGTTAACCAAATGTATTAAATAGGAGTACACGATATAAATGAAGAGCATTCGTTTTAGTTATTTTTTTACCTTAGTTTTTTTAGGGGGCACGACTTGTAGTGTTTTAGCTGCAAAAGCAGTCGTGATTGAAGGGCCCGCAACAGTGCTTAGTACATCACAATTCACCTGTGAGCATGGGCGTTCGCGCTTGTCTCCCATTGGTATAAAAAAAGCCGGTGATAAAACCTATTTAGTTCCAGCTGAAACTCAATACAAAAAAGAAAATTTTGTCACCAACTTATATGATCAATGTACGAATGTGGAACCCAAGTCTATATCTGAAGTTGATGTATCAGCAGTACCCATAATCGAGATAGATGGTGACGGTGAGGTTATCACTGGATATATATTCGCAGATAATTACTTTGAATTGTTTATCAATGGAAAATTGATAGGGGTAGATCCAGTGCCGTTTACGCCATTTAACTCCAACATTGTACGTTTTAAAGTTAAAAAGCCTTACGATATTGCGATTAAGGTGGTGGACTGGGAAGAAAACGCTGGTTTAGGTAGTGAGAACAACAGAGGTAAACAATATCACCCCGGAGACGGTGGCTTAATTGCGAGCTTTTCTGACGGTACACTCACCAATTCAGATTGGAAGGCTCAGACTTTTTATACGGCACCCATTTACGACTTAAATTGCGTAGAAGAAAAAGGTCAGCAAAGGTTAACCAGCACCTGCGATACTAAAGGCGCTTATCAATATCAAACGACTTATTCATTACATTGGGATATTCCAAGTAATTGGACTATCGATCAAAGCCATTTAACTTGGCCTAACTCCTTGGAGTATACCGAAGGTGAAATAGGGGTAGATAACAAACCTGCTTATATGAATTTTCAAGAACAATTTACTGGCGCGGGAGCAAAATTTATATGGTCGAGTAATCTTGTTTTAGATAATGTGATCTTGTTTAGGTACACAGTTAAATAACGTGAACTAAGTATTACCGCCTAGTATATCAATACAACAAAAAGCCAGCTAAAAATGCTGGCCTTTACCTCTATATTGCTCCATGTACTTAAAGGGTTACGAATAATGAAAGTGAAGCTTTTTGCGTCTTACTCGACAAAAAAGTGAGAAAACACCCAATATCCCAATTATACCAAAGGCACCACCGCCACCTTTTGAGGTGACAGTGTCACCTGTGAGATCAATTACTTCTTCAACCACTTCTTCTTCAATAACTTCTTCGACAATAGTCTGTTCAATAGTATCTGAAACAGTTTCATTTCCGACAGTTGCTGTTACAACATACTCGCCAGGGTTTGTGCCCGCTTCAATACAATATTCAGCAACACCTTGAGTATCTGTTCTATCACTGCCGTTTAATAAATCAATTAAAAAATCAACGCGAATATCTTCTAGTGGTAGTTCATCAACATCACTCACAAGTACAGAAAAACATGCCAGATCATCTACTATTTCATAATCTTCAAACAATTCGATACTTGCTACTGACGCTACACTTGATAAAGATAACCCACCGGAATACCCGTAAGAATCATACGAGTCGTAACCGTACGCATAAACACCCGCAACAGCGCCAGTTAAAGTGTGACTACCTAACTCAACGTCGATTTGTACGTAGGAATATTCACTAGAAAATATCTGAGTGAAATAACTAGGATCTAGCATAGTTAAATCTAGAGATAGGGCAGATATTGAGTCGGTTCTTACCACTATATTCAGGTAATTTGCGCGAAATCCTTCAGTTGGTGTGGAGAAGGTGTACTCATCAAGAAATTGTTCGAATGGTGGAATTAACATCATGAAGGGGTCAGATGTTACGTCATCAAACGTTGAGCCATTTGAATATTGAGACACAAGTATGGGATTACTCGAAGTAACATAAGTTGCATCTAGTAAAATAGTTTCAAAATACTCACCGCTATCTATAGTTGCCACAAGTTCATCGTTAATTGTAATTTCGGTATTGTCTAAATTGGCGAAAAACCTAAAGGTATCACCACTTAATCTTTCAGCTAAAGGTACTGTGAAAAACTGCGAACCCCAAGAATTGGTGGGTGGTAACTGCTCTAAAATATGATCACAAGCTAGGGTTGATAAATCGGGAATATTGGCACATTGGTGGCCGGCAAAAACGGCAATTGGGTAATCTGCAGAAATAACCGTTCCTGTAACATCATCATTTTCCTGTGAGCTATGTTGATAGGTTTCTCCTGCGTTAAGAGTAATCTGAGTATCTGCGGAGGTTGTATCTAGATGTGATGCAGTAATATCAATTGTCGTGTTATCTTCTGTCGCGACAATTAAATACTCAGAAGCACCCACTACGCCAGTATCCCAAGCAAGAACAGCATAGTCAGTCCCTATAACATCTGTAGGCAGGCCTAGGTAGGCATCTGTAGATTCTGGATATCGAGACAACCCATATGCAGAAAATTCGACAACAGATGATAGTTTAATACCTGTCTGTTGAGCGGTATCAAACTCCAAGGTTTCTAAGCCTGAAGGAAGCGTGTACTTAGTCGCGATGTTTGCAGCTATCATTACTGAGTCCGTAAATGCTAACCCAGGTATTTCAACAATTATCTCTGCATCTTCAGATGAGCTAATAAAAAAAGATAATTCAGGGGATGCGAGATTCGTTGAGCTTTCAGGAAAGGCTAACCAAAATTCAGTGCCCTTAGAGTCTAAATATTGCGCATAAGTAAAGTGTGAGGTAAAAATAAAAAACAATAAAAACAGGTGGAGTTTGATTCGCTTAAACATTATAAGTCATCCTTAACAATTAAATTTATGGTGTAGTTCAATCCGTGAGTGGCGGTTTTTTAACCAAAACCTGTATATAAGAGTACCAAGATTAAGGTCTTAATCAATTAAATAAATATGAATTTTTATAATTGGCCATATTACTAGACGTGTTAATAACTTAGGTTGAAATATAGTTTGGTATCACAGGGTCATGTGTTGACACGAAGTCAAATAAAGTCGAAATCCTTCTGAACCATTTTAGTCTACATAGGATTAATTGTGAGAAAAATAGCCATTATTACCGTGCTGATTGGAATGTTAGCTGCTTGTTCAAACACCAATTGGAGAGAAGCCAGTCGTGAGCCTGCAGGTTTGGCAGTAAACCCTGCCATCACCAAAGACGCCGTGATTGAATTTTATGCTGCAGACGCATTTAGCTGGCGCGGCTGGTTTGCAGTGCATACGTGGATTGCCGTTAAACCTGAAGATGCTGCTGAATATACAGTGTATGAAGTCGTAGGTTGGCGAGTAAAACGTGGCCTACCTGCCCTAAAGCAATATCAAACCACAACGCCAGACCGCTATTGGTACGGTGCTAGGCCCGATAAAGTGTTATCTATTCACGGAGCTAAAGCTAAACAGTTGATACCCGAAGTCACCGCAGCGATAAATCGTTACCCATGGGCGAATGAATATACGCTATTTCCTGGCCCAAATAGTAATACCTTCCCACAGTGGGTGGGGTTGCAAGTACCTGAACTTGAATTAGAACTACCCTTTAGAGCCATAGGTAGTGGTTATGCTGATTAGGCACTTGCTTTTGTGCCTTTAACGTAAAAAATAACTACACTCACAAGCCCTACCAAACCTATTAATGTTAGACATGCAGCCATAAAAGTTACCATCATGCTTTGAGCATCAAAGTTACTCAAAAAAAGCACACCTAATATCAAAGATGCAAGTGATAAAAGCACAGATAATAGCTGTATTATTTTGGTGCCAATACTCTCTATTTTTTTTTCATCCATCAAGATCCTCTCTTTTTTATTATTGGCTTATTACTTTGGGCTTAGATACCTTCAACATATACCTTAACAGTATCTTTGAGAGTCAGCTCAATGGATGTAAGTCGGTACTTGTTAAGAAGCCTAGCGAATGCATATGTCGCGGCGATACCTTGTGCGTGTAACGCATGCCCATTATGTGCAGCGCATCTAAACAGCCTGTCTACCGCCTAGCTTTATTGGGACTCTCACGATTTGCAACGCTAAACACACTAGAATTAGTACCATACCCAACCAGCCCCAGCTATTAAATTTCTCACCCACCACTATTACCGCCAGCAAGGTGGCTAACACCGGCTCTAACAAAGTGAGCAAGGTCGCTTTACTGGCTTCAATATGCCTTAAGCCATAACCAAATAATAAGTAGCCAATGAACATAGGGACCACAGCCATGTAAATAGATACGACTGTGTTTGTTGGGGTGGCGAACAAATTGTCACCTGTAATGAATAACGAAGGCAACAATAACACTGAGGCAAAGCCAAACATACTCGCCATAGAGGCGTTTGAGCTAATGCCTTGGTCAATCATTTGTTTGCCAGCCCATGCATACACGGCATAGGCTAATCCTGCGATAAGCCCCAAAATCACCCCAAAGTGGGTGGCACTTAGCCTTAAATATTCGGTGTTGTTGATAAGCGTTTGCTGCCCATGTGATTGCTTGCCCATAGCGATTAAAGCAACGCCTAGCACACCAAACGCAAAGCTAACCATCCAGCGTAATGAAATGATTTTTTTGTTAATAAGACGCTCAAATACTATTGAGAAAAAAGGTGCTGATGCTAAAGACACCATAGTACCTATTGCTACACCGGCGAGTTTCATTGAACTGTAAAACGCTAGGGGATAGATAGCGATAGATATGCCTCCAAGTACTAATAGAACGGGTACTTTAATGAGTTTAACTCGCTCTTTTAGTACCGTTTTAAAAGCGGTTATCAACAGCAATAAACCGGCGGCACCCATGGCAAAAGCGCCTATGGCTAGAGGATTAATGCTAGGAGCAAAGTTGGCTGCTGTGCCTGTGGTTGCCCATAAAGAACAGGCAATTATGATACAGATAACCGCGCCTGTGGCGTTATTTCTCAAGGTTCACTTCCTATATTTACAATACTCTAGAACTTTTAAAGCCCTAATATTTAGTGTGACTAGTTTACCTATACTGCTAGCAAGAAATATTGCAGTTAAGACGCTTTTGAGTGCCAGCCAGACGCAATTATGTGAAGTTTTTAAGGATGTGATTAATTAGATATTTTAGAAGGGGGCAAGCCAAAGTGCTGAGTAAAGCGGCGGCTAAAAGCGGTGTAGTCTGAATAACCCACTTGCTCGGCAATGATATGGGGGGGAGAATCTGTGTGAATAAGTAGCGCTTGGGCTTTTTCCATACGCAGTTTAATGACATGTTGCATGGGGGGGATCCCTAGCTGTGCTTTGAATAGCTTTTTGAATTGAGTTGGGCTTAAACAGGCTATTTGAGCGAGGGCTTCTATAGGCATAACGTCACTGATGTGTGTGTCTATATGTTCAATAACGTTTTGCAGTCGTTGATCTATCTGTTTAACCTGACGCTGTTCGCCCAATAAAGCAAATAGGGTGTTGAAACACATTTGTTCTAACTCTTTGTTCACTTGGTGTTGTAGCTGTGATTCTACAAAGCTTAAAAAATGCAATAAAGGCGCATTAATAGCAAATACGCTAGATTGGTCTGTGGCGATATTTTTAGGTAACTCAGTTAAATCGGCGACCACAAACCTAGCTTGGGTTTCGGCGGTGAATTGATGCAGGCTCAGTGCAGTTATTACCACACACTCGCCCGGTGCTACTTTGCCTTTATACTTATCAATTTCAAGATGTATTACCCCCCGTAGAGGTAATACAACCTGATGAAAACCGTGACTATGTTTGACTTTTTGTCGGCTGTAAGAGCGTATTGATAATGTGTTCTGCATACGTACTTTTCAGTTGGTAGCTAAGTGGCTATCAAAAATAAACCAGCTTAAAAATAAAAGCCAGTTCAAGCTTATAGTGGTGATGTTTCTTCTTGCCGTAGGGTGAGTACTTCATACCCAGATTCGGTAACGAGAATAGTATGTTCCCATTGTGCTGATAGTTTTTTGTCACGGGTAATAACTGTCCAGCCGTCTTTCTTCTGCTTAGTACGATACGACCCCTGATTAATCATCGGCTCTATGGTAAATATCATGCCTGCTCGTAAGGCTAAACCGGTATGAGGTGTACCAAAGTGCAGAATTTGTGGATCTTCATGCATGTCTTTACCAATGCCATGGCCGCAATATTCACGTACTACGCTAAAACCGTGTTTTTCGGCATAAACCTGAATCGCATGGCCGATATCACCTGTGGTGGCGCCTGGTTTTACACACTTAATGCCTTGCCACATGGCATCGTAGGTTACATCTACTAATTTCTGAGCCAGAGGTAAAACCTCACCTATAGTGTACATTTTGCTGCTGTCTGCTATATAGCCATTTTTTTCTAGGGTAATATCGATATTAACAATATCTCGTTCTTTTAACTTTTTGACTGGTGAAGGTACGCCATGGCAAACCACTTCGTTGATTGATGAGTTTAGAACGTATTGATAGCCGTATTGCCCTTTACTTGCAGGCCTAGATTGCAAAGTATTAACTATATAGTCTTCCACAAAATCATTAATTTCCATGGTGGAAATTCCTGCTTTTATAAATTCATCTAATGCCCTAAATACTCGAGCTAATAACGTTCCCGATTCGCGCATTAAGGTGATTTGCTGTGGAGATTTAATTAATAGGTTACTCATTAACTAGCTTCACTGAGGTGACATTTTGAGTTTTCATTTCACGGCGCAGGATTTCTTCATAGGTTAAGGTTGGGTTTTGCTCCGCTAACCTACCTATTTTAAGCCAGAATTCTGCTTGAGAGTTGATAGAGCGTTCCATCACTGTGCTGTTTTTACGTACTTCTTCGTGAAGTTCGTTGGATATTTTTACGATGCCCATAATATCAATATATGTTTTGTAGTGATATGTATCATATCGTATGTTCATCGGTCATGCTACGGCATTAATCTTGTTTAATGCATATAGGTATTTTCGATAATTTACTTGCTTTAGAAATTTGTACTTTTTTCGTGATACTTTCGGGATACTTGTTTGTAACACTTCTCCTCGTTCTAACAACACATCATTCTTTAGCGAGGAAACATTAATGAAAACTTTACAAAAATTCTGTGCAGCCACTGCCTTAGCTGTGACTGCCCTACCAACAATGGCAGCCGATGTCACAGTTGAAATTCAAAACATTACTCAAGGGCTTTATTTTACGCCTATCGCAGCTGTTGCACACACGCCTGACACTAGTTTATTTGAAGTAGGTGAAATGGCCAGTGCAGAGATTCAAGAAATGGCAGAAGGTGGCAGTTTAGCTGGTATTACTACAGTAGCTACAGCAATAGGTGCTGACATGTTAGCTGAGCCTACTGCTGGACCTTTAGCGCCAACTGAAAAAGTTGCTGGGACCTTTATGACCACAGATGGCAACAGTGTACTATCTGTCGTTGCGATGATTTTACCTTCTAACGATGGTTTTATCGGTTTAGATAATTGGGAAATCCCAACCGAAGTAGGTACTTACACTATTTACTTAAATGCTTACGATGCGGGTACCGAAGCCAATGATGAGTTGATCGGTAGCGGTGAGCCAGGTATGCCGGGTATGCCAGCTCCACCTTTCTTAACACTAGGTACGGGTGGTTCGGGTGTAGCGTCTACAGAAGCTAATGCTACTGTACATATTCACCCAGGTAATATTGGTGATGACTCTTTAACAGATGGCGCTAGTGATGTTACTAACTCTATTCACCGTTGGTTAAACCCTGTTGCCAAAGTAACAGTAACCGTTAACTAAGGAGACTGTTATGTTAAATCAATTTAAGAATAAACCTTTTCGCTCAGCCTTACTATTAGCCTTACCCCTTGCTATTAGTGCCTGTAGCGATGATGTCAGAGAAGTCGAAGTACCGGTAGAAGTGATTGTGGAAGTGCCGGCACCTGAGCCTGTTCCTGTTGACGTAAGTTATGAAATTACCGTAACTAACTTGACTAAAGGACAGCCGGTTTCACCAATAGCAGCTGTGCTGCACGCTGATGATGATTCTATTTTTACTGTGGGCGAGGTTGCATCGGTTGAGCTAGAACAGTTAGCTGAAAGCGGTATGAGTGAAGGCATGTTAAGTTTAGGAATGACTTCTGCTTCAGGTACTGGCCCCATTTTGCCTGGTGAAAATGAGACAGTTACGATAACAATTCAAGATGTAACCGATGCAAATTTGTCAATAACCGCTATGTTGGGGAATACAAATGATGCGTTTACCGGTCTTAATGCTCTAGACTTAAGTACTCTAGAAGTGGGTGATACTTGGAGCGGAGTGGGTAGAGCTTATGATGCGGGTACTGAAGTAAATTCAGAGTCAGCAGAAACTGTTCCTGGTCCTGCTGCTGGTGGTGAAGGTTATAACCCTAATCGCACAGATACAGGTTATGTAGCCATGCATCCTGGTGTTGTTTCAAGTGATGACGGTTTATCAACATCTGTATTAACTGTTGACCATAAATTTGACAACCCAACTGTGAGTATAGTTGTAACGCGCACAGAATAAGGTATTGAGCTAACTAAAAACGCTCAATATTAAAGTATTGAGCGTTTTTTAGTTTTGACTCAAATAAAAAGTAGTAGGAGTGAATAATATGTCTGACACAGTGTTGTTAGTCGAAGATGACCGTGATATTGCAGAGCTAATAAGTGTTAATTTACAAGAGTTGGGGGTTGAAGTTAGCATTCAGGAAAATGGCGCTCAAGCATTAATGCTCGCGACACAAAATGATTACTCCTTGTTGATACTCGATGTAATGTTGCCAGGGGTGAGTGGCTTAGATATTTGCCGTCAAGTGCGTGATAAAAAGCCTTCACAAGCGATCATTATGTTGACTGCCAAAAGTTCTGAAACCGACAGGGTGTTAGGATTAGAGTTAGGGGCTGACGATTATATGACTAAACCATTCAGCGCCCGCGAATTGCAGGCAAGAGTGCGCTCGCAACTACGAAAAGTGCATGTGATGCAAAACGTAACTAGTCAGGCTACGCCAACTAGTGATGAAAAAATATTGACTATTGGTAACTTACAAATCAATCAGAAAAATCACCAAGTGGTACTGGCAGACAACACCTTAGAGTTGACTGCCACAGAGTTTGAATTATTGCATCATTTGGCGAGTCATCCTAATCAAGTATTCAATCGTAGCCAACTATTAGAAACGGTTTGGGGTTATCACCATAGCGGTTATGAGCATACTGTTAACTCTCATATCAACCGGTTACGCGCTAAAATAGAAGCCGATGCTACCTCACCACAAATCGTACAAACCGTATGGGGAGTGGGATATAAGTTTAATCCTGAAGGAGTGGTTGATAGTCATATTTGATAGAGTGATGCATTGGGCTTAATACATAGAATGGGTTAACCTGTGCCCTTCATTATTTTGCTGAGCACCATTTTATGAGTTACACCTTAACCGACACCCTACTAATAGCATTGGCTGCAGTGTTAGTGATTGAGGGTTTTGGGCCTATGTTATTTACTAAAAAATGGCAGCAATATTTATTGCAGATGTCATTGCAGCCCTCAAATCAGTTAAAAACTACAGGGAGAGTTTTAGTCACAATTGGCTTGGTAAGTTTGCTGTATCTCATTTAGCCCTTTTTTATCCAGTCATATTTCCGTTAAATTGATTATAAGCTGCACGATTTAGCTATTTAGCTGCTCAATGTTTTTTGGTAGAATCCTCGCCTAATTTTTCTGACCCATCCAATTCCATGGCTAAAAATGTTGTTGTACTCGGAACCCAATGGGGTGACGAGGGTAAAGGTAAGGTTGTTGATCTACTAACAGATCAGGCAACGTATGTAGTGCGTTATCAAGGAGGCCACAACGCGGGTCATACTTTGGTAATCGATGGCGAAAAAACAGTTCTACATTTAATCCCTTCTGGTATTTTGCGTGAAAACGTAACCTGCGTTATCGGAAATGGTGTAGTACTTAGCCCAGAAGCACTCCTTAAAGAAACCGCTATGCTCGAAGAGCGAGGTGTTCCCGTTAAAGAACGCTTACGTATCAGTGAAGCTTGCCCGTTAATTCTGCCGTACCATATCGAACTTGACGTTGCCCGTGAAAAAGCGCGCGGTAACAAAGCAATTGGTACAACAGGTCGCGGAATCGGTCCAGCCTACGAAGACAAAGTTTCTCGTCGTGGTTTACGTGTGGGTGACTTGTTTAATCCAGAAGATTTCGCTGTAAAACTTAAAGAGATACTTGAGTATCATAATTTTATGCTGACTAACTATTATAAAGTAGAGCCAGTAAGTTATGAGAAAGTTCTAGCAGATGCACTTGCAGTAGCCGATATTTTAAAAGCTATGGTAGTAGACGTAACAGACGTCTTAGACAAAGCCCGCGAGAGTGGCGACTGTATTATGTTTGAAGGTGCACAAGGTACTTTGCTAGATATTGATCATGGTACATATCCTTATGTAACATCTTCAAATACTACTGTGGGTGGCGTTGCCACCGGTGCTGGCTTTGGGCCGTTAAACCTTGATTACGTGTTGGGTATTGTTAAAGCCTATACTACGCGTGTTGGCTCTGGCCCTTTCCCAACTGAACTTGACTGTGAAGTTGGCCAACACCTTGGTGTTAAAGGTCACGAATTTGGTGCCACTACGGGCCGTAAGCGTCGTACCGGTTGGTTTGATGCTGTTGCCATGAAACGAGCCGTGCAAATTAACTCAATTACAGGCTTTTGTTTAACTAAGCTAGACGTACTTGATGGCCTTGAAAGCTTAAGTATCTGTACAGGTTACAAAGACAAGCAAGGTAACATCAGCGATGTACCACCTATGGCCGCAGACGGTTATGAGCTAATTGAACCTGTATATGAGTCAATGCCTGGCTGGAGTGAAAACTCGTTCGGTGTAACAGAGTATGATGAGCTACCTCAAGCGGCTAAGAATTATATTAAGCGCCTAGAAGAGTTGACAGGCGTGCCAATCGATATAATCTCTACTGGACCAGACAGAAACGAAACCATTGTATTACGTCACCCATTTGACGCATAAATAGTTTCTATTTTTTGTTTAAAAAGGGCTGCTATATGCAGCCTTTTTTGTGCCTGCAAATGAGAGTCATAGTATTGTAGATCTGTGATTACTTTGGTATTTTTTTATACCGTATTAAGACAAATAAGGATTGTATGTGAAATACCCACTTTTAGGTTTATTGGTTTTACCTCTTTTAAGTCAGGCAGAAAGCCCTGTAAAAGCCGAAATTTTTGATACGGTAATTGCGGCTGAGCCTATTGAACGAGTGCCTCCTAAATATCCAATGAATGCTGCAATGCTTAAGCAAGAAGGTTGGGTGCGAGTGAGCTTTGTGATTGGTGACGATGGCAAAGTGTTAGACCCGATAGTCACAGACTCTAGCGGCATTGCTAGTTTAGAAAAGGCAGCCTTGCGATCTGTTGAAAAGTGGCAATATAACCCAGCCACCCGAGATGGTGAAGCCATTGAGCAGTGTCAAACTCAAGTACAACTAGACTTTAAATTAGACAATAATAAAGATTCTGGCGTACGCCGAAAATTCCGTAACAAGTATGTGAAAATATCCAATGCTATTGCCGAGCAGGACTTTGTGAGTGCTGAGCTAGGTTTGCAGGAGTTTAAAGAAAATAAATTATGGAACCGAACTGAGAGTGCTTGGTATTGGTTGCTAGATGCAAATTTCGCGAATGCCACCAAAGATAGTCACCGTGAATTGGCATCTAGTTTTCGAGGAGTATTAAGTGGAGAGGATGCCTTAGGTACGCAAAACTATCAGTATCTTCAATCTCGCTTGTTTGTGCTACAACTACAAGATAATCAACTACTTGCAGCATTAGAAACCTATAAACATTTAGTTGAATCGAAAAATGGGGCTGAGGCTGCAAAACCTTTAGAGGTGTATGTGGCTAAAATTAAAGACGTGCTAACTGGCGAGCAACCCATTGCCCGACAGGCCACATTGCAAGGCAGTAGAAATTGGACCCATAAGTTAAGTCGCAATAGTTTTTCCATGACTAATGTAAATGGCCAGTTAGATGAAATGGAAATTCGCTGTGATAACAAACGCTCTCGTAGCACCATAGCTAATGATTTGACTTGGACGATCCCAGAAAGTTGGGGGCAATGTACTGTCTTTGTTAAAGGGGCAGAAAACAGTAGTTTCACCCTAGTAGAGCAAGCCAATCAAGTGTAATTGGGTGCTCAAACTTCCGTGGCTTTTCGTCAGTTGTAAATTTTATCTAGCTAACAATGTGGGTTAACATGGTTTCTTAAATGTACTAGAGACAAAAGTGAGCTATGTTAACCGACTTTCCTTCCGATAGATGCACCACCAACTTATCTCTTATAGGGCCTAAAGTTGAAGGCTTACGTGAGACGTTTGCTGCAGGCCATACAAAAAATATAGAGTGGCGTATAGCGCAGCTTGAGCAAATTAAAAAGCTGGTATTAGTGCATCAGGACGAAATTTTGGCCGCAATACAGAAAGACTTAGGCCGCTGCGACATGGAGTCATGGACGGCTGAATTAGGCGGTGTGGTCAGCGAGGTTGAGCATACAGTTAAACATCTAAAAAAATGGATGAAACCCCGCCATGTCTCTACACCCATTGTGGCGCAACCGGGTAAAAGTTATGTGCTACCTGAGCCTTTAGGTACAGTGCTAATAATCGGTGCTTGGAATTACCCACTATTGTTAGTATTGGGGCCTTTGATTGCAGCGATTTCTGCAGGAAATTGCGCACTGATAAAACCATCAGAACTGTCGCCGAATACTTCAGCTTTAATGGCGCAGCAAATTCCTAAGTATTTAGATCAACAAGCAGTGATTGTGGTTGAGGGGGCGGTAGATGAAACCTCTGAATTGCTGCAAAACCAATTCGATCACATTATTTACACTGGCGGAGAAGTGGTGGGCAAAATTGTGATGCGCGCTGCGGCTGAGTTTTTAACTCCTGTTACCCTTGAGCTTGGTGGTAAAAGTCCATGTATTGTTGATAGCAATACTGACCTTGAGGTAACCGCTTCACGAATTGTGTGGAGCAAGTTTATGAACGCGGGGCAAACCTGTGTGGCCCCAGATTATGTATTGGTAGAAAAGTCTTTTGCACCTCAATTAATTGAGGCTATAAAAGTAAAGATTGAAGCATTTTATAGCGCTAATATTGCTAAAAGTGATGATTATGGCCGAATCGTAAATGCTCGGCATTTTTCTCGTCTTATTACATACCTTGACGAGCAAAATATAGTCTTTGGCGGTGATAGCGATGCTGATTCAAGCTATATCCAACCCACCATTGTGCTTGACCCTGCTTTAAACAGTCCATTAATGGAGCAGGAAATTTTTGGCCCTATCTTGCCTATTATCACCCTTGAGAACATCCAACAAGCTGTGCCTTTTGTAAGCAAAAGAGCAAAGCCTTTATCTCTATATTTATATACAAAAAATAAGGATTTCGAGCAAACTGTGCTGCAGCAAACCAGTGCGGGTATGGTGGGGGTGAATGATGGTTTTATGTTTGCCACAAATCCTAATCTACCCTTTGGCGGTGTAGGAAACAGCGGTATGGGAGCCTATCATGGTAAAACAGGCTTCGATAATTTTAGTCATTTGAAAACAGTAATGAAGCGCAGTTTTTGGTTTGATGTGCCCCTTAGGTACCCGCCTTTCACATCGAAAAAATTTAAAATTCTTAAAAAATTACTTTAGGTATACATATGTCAGTTGCTCCTTTTCATTTGGCTATTCCTGTAACGAGTTTGCAAGATTCAGAAGCTTTCTACGGGGAATTGTTAGGCTGTTCCAAAGGTCGCAATTCCCCACAATGGATTGATTGGAATTTTTTTGGTCATCAACTGGTTACCCATTTAGTGGCTGAAATGCCTAGCTTACCCCAGCATAATTTAGTTGATAATCATGCCGTACCTGTGCCGCATTTTGGAGTGGTACTTGAGTGGCAAGATTGGCTAGTGTTAAGTGAAAAATTGCAGTCTGCCCTTGTGGAGTTCGTGATTAAACCCCATATAAGATTTAAAGGGCAGGTTGGCGAACAAGCCACCATGTTTTTCCTTGACCCCTGTGGAAACGCTCTAGAATTTAAGGCATTTCAAGATATTGAGCAATTATTTGCAAGCTGATGATCTCGCTTAATATGGAATACTCAGAGTATCTTCAGTCTTGGTTAGCTGGCATTTTTTGATTATTGATAGGTTTTATAGAATCTGAAGTTTAATTTTACTCAATGGTTAAAAGACTCCGCAAGGTCTATGCTTTTATCCAATCAAATAGGAGTACAAAATCATGAGTTCAATTAATATCGGTATTAACGAACAAGATAGAGAAGTCATAGCGCAAGGTTTAAAATGTTTGTTAGCTGATTCATATACCTTGTATCTTCAAACCCATAACTTTCATTGGAACGTAACAGGTGCACAGTTCAGAGAGCTTCACCTAATGTTTGAAGAGCATTACACCGAACTAGCCGTTGCTGTAGATGATATCGCAGAACGTATTCGTACCCTAGACGTGGCGGCACCCGGAACATATAAAGAGTTCGCTAAGTTGAGTTCAATTGCAGAGGTTGATGGTGTACCTTCTGGTACTGAAATGGTAAAAATCTTATTAGCTGGCCACGAAGCTGTAGTGAAGACGTGCCGTAAAGTGTTAGTGTCAGCTCAAGAAGCTGATGATGAGTCTTCTGCGGCGCTTGTCTCTGATAGAATGCGAATTCATGAGAAAACAGCTTGGATGCTAAGAGCGTTAAGCTAATCGACCTCACTTAACTTGCAGGATCTTGTTTATTCAAATTATAGATGATTCCTTAACCACATTAAAACGGCCAAAGCAGGTCAAGCTGCTTTGGCCGTTTTGGTTTTCAGGCTTTTTATTTCTTAGTGTGGCTAATAGTGCTGAGTTTTCTGGAAAACTCGATACGCAGATAAGGCTAGATGAACGTTCTGGTAAAGACTTGCGTTATCAATATCGTGTTCGGGCTTATCTGTCGTTGGTATTCGGTGAAAACAGCGATTGGAGTGTTAATGGCTTTGCGGTAACCGGTGATAGTTTTTCGTCTAGTCATAATACTTTCAACCATAGTGTCAGTGACAATTTGTATTTACGGCGGTTATTTTTACGCTACGCATCCAAAGATGGTAAAACTGAGCTAGGGGTTTTGCCTACCTATAAAGGTAGGGTTTCATCTACTGGGTTATCGAAAGATGGTTGGATTAAAGGCTTACGCCACGTGCAAAATGTGGCTCATGGGCAGTTTGAAATTGTGTTTGGTGAACTTAAAAATACCCAAGCTAGCTCAGCTTTACATTTAGCCAAAGACCTTAATTTTTTTGAATTAGAATACTCAGGAAATATTAACTCCCATTTTAGTTTTGAGGTAAGCGCAGAGCATCTATTGACTGATAATTTTGCGTCTGGTGAAGTGCGTTACCAAGCAGGCATAGGTGTAACCTACGCAACAGAGCTTATCCATAACGTCTCGTCTGACGGATTAAAATTGGTGCTTAGTGCAGCAAGTACTGTGGAGTTGTTTTCGCAACAGCTGGAGGTGTTTGGCTACTACAGCTATGTGTCTGAAAGCTTTGGAGCTAGAGCCGAACTCACCGAAGACTTTTTAGCCACGGGCCATGGCCTAGCTATAGAGGTTGAGTCTAGCTTAAATTTTGTACCTTTAGATTGGTTCGCTAAATTTGAAGTGCATGATGACAACACGCGGGCCCAATTGGGGATAAAATACGCCTTGAATTTCTAAGCCGTTTTAACGTCTAGGTCTGTGTCGCTGTGTCGGTTATTTTAGACTCGTTTTTAGGTTCAATGTAAGCCTGATAACGTCCCGGTTTATGATTAACGGCAACGAGTAGGTTTAAGGTTATTGCTCCAAAAATAGAGAGAATAACCAAGTCAAAGCTAAAAATAAAAATCGATGAAGATAAAATCAATGCATCTATCAACAACCCAAATTTACCTGCGCGAATATTGAATTTATTTTGCAGGTACAGCGCTAAAATTCCTAGGCCTCCTAAGCTAGATTTGTGTCTGAACATGATTAACACACCGACACCAATTAATATCCCGCCTACTATGCTAGAAAAGAGCGGCTCAATATCAGAAATAGTGATAAAAGAGCCCATTTTCTCTGTCATAACCGATACCACAGTCACTGATATAAAGGTGTTAATGGTGAAACGTTTACTTAAACGTGTCCATGCAATGTAGTAAAAGGGAATGTTCACTAGAAAAAATAACAGACCAAAACTAAGGCTAGTTAAGTGGGTACCTATGATTGCAATACCCGCAGTACCACCGGTAAGTAAGTTGTGTTTTTCAAATAAAACAATGCCAAAAGACACTAAAACTCCAGCACAAAACAATGCGATTAGATCTTCATAAAATCTGTGGCTTGGAAAATTCATGTGGGCATCCCTTCGTCTTTTCTTGAGTGGGTAACTTTGGCGCGGATTTTACACAAAGCGTTGTGGTTGAATAGCCTACCCCTAGAGATAGGTATAAGGATTTTTAGCGGAAGTGTATAACTTTCTTTACGAATTACTGGTTAATAGTGGCACTAGCGTGATTTTTAGTCTGAGAGCATTTAACCCTCTAAATGCTCCCTTATTGACGACTAACAAATTTAGATTTCTACAATGGTGACTTCTATTCCTAGTCGTCTCAAGCCATCTAAATAGTCTTGAGGGATATTTTGGTCTGTCACTATTCTTCTAACACCTGCGGGCTCTAAAATTTTATGCAGGCAAACTTGGCCAAACTTTGAAGAGTCAGTGACGACGATTACTTCACTTGCCACTCTGCACATAAGTTTATTAAGTAGAGCTTCCGCCTCAAAATGAGTGGTGATCCCTCGTTCCATATGGAAGCCATCTACCCCTAAAAATAGTTTATCTACATGTAGATCTCTTAAGGTGTTTTCTGCACAACTTCCAAAAAAAGACTGGCTCTTACGCCTAAGGGTGCCGCCTAATAACATGACATTAAGTTTTTCATGATGGGACAGTTCATTCAAAATGTTTAAGCCGTTAGTCACAATAGTTACATTTTCTTTATTGGCTAAGTGTGTGGCTATTTGTAGCGTAGTAGAACCTGAATCTAAAATGATAGAGTCACCATCTTTAACTAAGTCAGCCGCTACCGTTCCTATGCATGATTTTTCTTCAGCGTGTAAAGTTTGTTTATCATTGACGGTGACTTCAGTTTCGATAATACCGTTTTCTTTAAGCATCGCGCCACCGTATGAACGAGTGGCAATGCCTTGCTGTTCCAAGAACCTTAAATCTTTTCTGATGGTGACAGTTGATACGTTATATATACTAGCTAGGGCAGGCACTTGAACACTGCCTTTATCTTTGAGCATTTTAGATATTTCTACTCGTCTTTGGCTAGTATCGCGCATTAAATTTCCTTATGGTTCTTTCGGTGTTAAGTGTTTTGGTCGATATCATACCCACAATGAAACTTTTATTCAATAAAGGGTTTCACTTCGCTTGGCTGCCTTTCAACTTTATAGGTTTGAGTTACACTTCAGAAATTAATTTTTGTAAAACAGCTTCAATAAATGGCTTATGGTTGGGTTTAAATCCCCTATGTATAAGTCTTACCTTTCCTTTGGCATCAATGAATATACCGGTAGGCATGGCATTAACACCATAAGTTTTGTCAACTTCGGAGCCAAAGCCACTAAGATGCTCAAAAGATACTGGATATTGTTGCAAAAATGCTTCGGCGAGCTTAGGTTTTTCATCCAAGTTAATCGATACGATTTCAAACCCCTGTGCGTGGTAATTTTGATAAAGTTTAGACAGAATAGGGAATGAGGTTCGACAAGGGCCACACCAAGAGGCCCAAAAATCCAGATACACCACTTTTCCTGCAAAATCGCTTAGTTTAACAACATTTTCATTATGCATAGATGATAGCGAAAAATTGGGAGCGAGATCACCAACTTCCAACGCATTCACCTGCTTGCTTAGTCCTACACTAGTAAACAGTATTAATAAGATAGCTAACTTCATGGCCTTAATTCCTAATTATCTAGTGAGTGATGGGAATGAGTTCGAGTAGCAGATAATCATTAAACGCTACTTCTAACATTGCATTGGGCCCAGTGACTGTACCTAGATCTTGGTCATTGATGTAATCATAGACTTGATAGTGACCGGTTTGTAAACCGCGCAGTTCAATATCACCATTCCACTGTTTGGCATAAAACCCATAGTATAGGCGCTCACCTTTGGCGATAGCGTGAGCTTCTGGTAGGTCAAAACCAATATCGTAAAGCTCACCTAGATACTCACCTTTAGGCAGCATTTTTTCGTTGTACAAAGCAATCCATTTACCCCACTCTTGTTCTTGCTGGGTATTTAACAGAAAGGCTTCAGCAGCTTTGTTTCCTGAAGGAATAGTAAATTTCGTTCCTACTACTGCCCCTATACCTAATGACGAAGCAAAATCACTGGCGTTATCACTTAATTCGACATGGTCACCATAATAAGGGGCAGACTCTCCCATTAATCCTTTTAATGTTTTGCCCTTGAGCCGAACTTGCCAAGATGTCAGTGGGTCTGAGCTAACGGCTTGGTTCATGTAAGGTAAGTTATGAAACGCGTAAGAAGTGCCACATGGACATATTTCAACTACCGCTTGCTTGTCTATTTCAAGGGCCGTGTCGTACACCATTTTCCAAAATTCGGCTAATTTTTCTACAGATTCGTTTGGTGATGCATGATTGTGTTTAGGGTTATAACAAGGGGGAACCCCATTTAGGTGTTGGCCATCAATCTTTAACCCTGAATAACCCCAAGTTCCCATCATTTTCTTAACCAGTTCTTTGGTATATTCAATGGTGCCTTCATAGGCTGGGCAGAGGTAGAAGCTATTCCACCACGTCACATCATGCACTGCACCGTTTTCGTCAAGGAGTAGCATATCTGAATGTTCATGTAATAAGTCGGTACCTGGATCCACTGCTAATGGCGCCCACCATAACTTAGCTTTTAAACCTTGGTCGTTAATTTCTTTTACAAAGGCTTGCATATCTTTGTCGCCATTCGGAAACTTCTCTGGGTGTAAATACCAGTCACCTTCTGCTGTTTGCCAACCATCATCTAATACAGCCCACTTTAACCCCATTTCTTTGGCTTTAGGCAGAGTGGCCAGCACTTCGTCAACACTAAAATCTCGTTCGTAACCCCATGCACACCATATGGATTCGTAGGCTGAATCGGGAATGTCATCCATTTTTAAGCCTTTATCAGCCATAGTGTTTCGATAATTTTTGAGAGTGGCGTAGTAGTCGCCTTTGTGCACATTGACGAAGGTTTCAATTGTTTGAGTCGATTGTCCTGGAGCCAGCCGAACGGTTTGCTCTAGCTCTATGTGTAACTGCGCAGCGTGACTATTTTCTGGGTAGCTAACGGGAATCGCTACCAGTTTAGGGTTCACTTCACTATGACCTACAGCTAGCCCTATGTCTTTTCTCCATATATCCGAAATTGCTGTACCGCTACCATAATCTGAAGCATTCATGCCCATATAATTTTGTTGCGAAAAGCCAGGTTTTAAAGGCATAACCCAATCACGTCTGTCAGAGAATGAAGCCCCTTGGTATGACCAAAATGCAGCTTGTTGTGACGTATTATCTGAATCGCTAGTCAGTGCGTAGTGATTATTGACCCACTTTATAATTTTCATCGGTTGGTCTGAGGTGTTGTCATAAATCAGGCTGAAAAATAGCATCGAAGGATATGCATCGAAACGTCTTATTAAGATTGTTTTTCGTAACCCTAAAGTCGAATCCCCAAGTATAGTAACTTGCTTTCCTGGGCCTAGTTCAGTGTCAATGTCATGTTCAGAACGACTTATAAAAGCAAACTCACTGATGACCTTGCCCCCTTCCAAAATTACATATTCACTGGCTTGAAAATTGCCAAGCTTCTGCATGGTGCCATCTAGGTTAGAGATGACTCGGCTGTGTAAATTTTGGTCGAACTCAATGCTAATTAATTCGTTCGTGACTGTGTAAGTAGTTTGTGGCCTAGCGTGGTTTTTCTCTACTAATGATTGGCTGGTGTGAGTGCATCCAATTATGCTTAATGTCAGCAAACTGCTGAACAACAAAATTACCACATTCTTTTGCAGTGTCATCTTCATAATAACGTCCTATTGTAAAATTGAAAGATTAGTGCTTTTCAATTTTGTCTTTGTCTTCGGGTTCAATGGCGAGAATAACAGCGGCTATGATTGCCAAGGCAATACCTAGCATTTTTGCGTCTGAGGGAACGACACCCATTAATATAATGGCCAGCACTGCTGATATAAGGGGAGCACCCGCATTTGTTAGAGGCGACACTAAAATAGCTTTGCCGTGTCTAAACGCATAGACCAAGCAAAGTGCGCCAATCGAATTCAGTACTTGGATGCCTGCAGTGGTTAATAATACCGAGCCACTGGTGTTTATCTCTTGAGTGAAATCCGTCATGGCATATGCCACTGGGATAAGTGCTAGTGCGGTGATTGTCATGTAAAAGAAAATACTTTCAGCACTCATGCTTTCATTCGAGAATTTCATAAAGAATGCCTGTAATCCCCAAGCAGCCATCACAAATAAAGCTAAGGCAAACCACAGCAAACCTTGGCTCTGAGACTCTGCTGGCCCAGTCGAGTATTCAAATAAAGGTAAGGCTATGAGCGCTAACACTATACCAAATGCCCCAAGCTTTCCGGTGCGTTCCCTTAACAGCCCAAAAGATAAGGCAATGGTGATAATGGGAGAAAGAGAAACAATGGGAAATATTAAATAAGCAGGGCCTACATTGACGGCTTGAAATAACAACATCTGGCCACCGGAGCCAAGTAAGCCAATTGAGCATCCAAGTATCACTGAGCGTTTATCATAATCTAGTTTCCAAGCAATGAGCTTTAGAGCAATAAGGCAGGGGGGGATCATCGTTAGTGCCCATATTGAATAGACCAAAGTAGAAGGGATGGTTTCATCTGCGAACAAGCCTGTCATCGCCCCCCATAAACCCCAAGATAAGGTGGTGATCAAGGCAAATACTAGCCACTTTTTTGATTTCATTTTTTTCTCCATAACATGCTATTTATTATCCGTTAGAAAATATAAACATCGTTTTATTATAAAATTTTCACTCGCTCTCAATAAGCTGTAGTGAACTAATAGGTCGCTTTGAAAATGTTTTTTTAAGACGGATTAAGTCGTATAAGTTGTAATGAGATGCAAGTAACGTATATATAGGTGCTAGGTATCCATGCTGATGGCCCAAGCTTAGTGCGTCTGGTGGGAGTTGCTGTAAAGCGCTTGCGTCGATGCTGTACATCCCATTAATGATACTTTTTTCACCAGACAAATATTTCATACCTAAACGCACAGGTTTCAGCAATTTTAATTCCAAAAGCCATTCAACGAATGCCATGCTCTGCAATTTTTGTTGATAGGATTGCTGTAAACGCTGCAAGGTGGTGTTTAGTGTTTCACTAGGGCGACCGGACTTATAGAGTAGCTGCCCTTGATCATTGGATAACAGTGGGCTGCTGGTATCGATATGGGGTGACCAATGGTTGTCAGATGTTTTTGCCATAGTAAAAGGCCAACATTGCATACTTTCAGAAACATAACTTGCCCGCCATTGTGTATCGCCGAAGAACAGGTTTTCTTTTTCTTCTAGTCCGAATAATGCCACACTAAATAGCTTTCCCGTTGCTCTATCCTTAATGAAGTAAATTGGGTAACAGGTGCTGGCTGGAGCAAATTCATTTACATGTAATGGAGTAAACTGAATAGACTTAGTGTAGGTAAATAGAGGGTCGACATTCAATTTTAAGTCTTTGTGGGTGCTAGGATTTAGGGCTTGTATATGAGAATTTACCATCTTAAATTTCCATGAATCCATACTGATGAATTTTATCTATTAATTCTCTGTGTTTAGGTAGCCTAATAGAAAGTTTTTGTTGTTCCTGTTGTCTCAAGTCAAAAAATTTATTCGCAAGTTCTGAATTGTCTAATGTGTGCTTGGCGGCGGCAAAGTTAGTTTTAAAACCCATACCATAGAGTACATATTGGTAACTTGGGGCTCGAAATATGTCTAGTTGACTAGCAAAGTCAATATCTGAGGGAGGCATATGTTTCCAGTCTTCTAGTAGCGCTTGCAATGAGCTTGGTATTGAGCTGGCTTCGCGGTTGTCACGCCAATATTGTTCTGAGCGTTGGCTCAAAACGTAATGTAGTTTGAGAAAATCAATGACTCTGTGCCATCGATAGATAAAAGCATGGTTGAACCGCTTGGCACAACTCGGCATAGACTCATACGTAGCCGGAAATTGGTCAGCGAGCATAGTGGCAGCGGTTTCTACAAACATTAATGCCGATGCCTCTAAAGGCTCGAGAAAGCCAGCAGATAGTCCAATGGCTACGCAATTATTTTTCCAAGATACCTCCCTGTGGCCCGCTTTAAATGAAATTTTACGAAATTCAGTGGGTACTGATTGAGTACCTATATACATCTGTAACTGCTTTTTAGCTTGTGTGTCAGAGCAGTGCTGGCTTGAATAAACATACCCCACACCTCGGCGGTGGGGTAAACCGATATCCCATATCCAGCCTGCAGGTTGGGCGCTAGAACGAGTAAAGCAAGGAATAGACTGGTCTTCACTCGCATATGGAACATGTGCGGTTATGGCGCTGTCGTTAAAAAGGATATGCTGTTTAGAGACAAACGGCACATCAAGTGCTTTGCCTAACAAAATACTTGAAAAACCACTGCAATCTATAAATAAGTCTCCGTGCACAGTTTGATGATGCTGGGTAACTACCGCACTAATGTTTCCTGCTATACAGGTTTTTACGTCGACGACTTGGTCTTCAATATGTTTGACATTAAGCTTGGTTAAACAGTGATTTTTTAAAAGAGAGGCAAATTTCGCCGCATCTAAATGGTACCCGTAATTAGCCAAGTCTTTGTATTCTGCGGTACTAATTAACTTGGGCGCTAAACCTTGTTCACATAATGATTCTTGGCAACTTACAGCCCTAGAGAATGAAGCGTCAATCTCACTATCTTGCCCCCAGAAATTAGCTAGATTAATACGTGGATATCCCTGAGTACTATTGAATGGGTGAAAATAAACATCTGATTTATCACCCGTTACCCATCCCTCAAATTTACTGGCTTGTTTAAAGGTCGCATCGCATTGGGTGATTAAATCAGTTTCGGTGATGCCTATACGTTTTAAGGTATTGCGCATGGTGGGCCAGGTCCCCTCACCCACTCCTATAGTAGGTACATTCTTTGACTCAATTAAGGTGACTTTAGGTGCTCCTTGGATTGAGGCAAATTTTTTTGCCAAAATGGCGGCGCTAATCCAACCTGATGTTCCGCCACCTACAATGATTATGTTATTGACTGATTTATTCATGACAAAGGAGGAAACTTTTATTGATTAACTCAAATAGCAGCAAAATGGGTGAGCATTTTGCTGCCAGCTATTGTTGTTAAAAAGTATAACGAGCGCCGAATTTTAAGGTTCTACCGTAGACTTGAATATTGCCTGGCAGATCGTTGCGACCTTGGAATGTGCGGTTTGACTCGCCTAATAGATTGTTTCCTTCAACGAACAATTGGGCATTGTCATTTACGTTATAATTAAAAGAAGCACTTACCATGGACACGGCATTCGTCGTACTTTGATAGTCATCTCCAAGAGGACTGAATGAATCGGCAACTAACTCACCCGTGTAGTCCAATGCTATTTGTGTACTGATTTTGTCTTTCTCGTAAATTAGAGATAATGAATAAGAATTGTCAGCCACCCCAACTAGTGCTCCGGCATCAACGCCATCGACTACTGTGCTAGAGTCGGTATAAGCATAACTTGCAGTTACACCAAAACCATTTTCAAAAAACTTCTGAATACCTAATTCAAACCCTTTAACTTTAGCCGTATCGCCATTAATTGGCTGAGTCACTGTAAAGTTTTCACCTGCAATAACTACATTGGTGGTATTCAAGGTGATAAAACCATCTAAATCTTTCCAAAATAAAGAGGCGCTGAGTAAGCTGTTCTCTTCAAAATACCATTCTAATGCAGCATCGATTTGATTTGAGTAAACGGGCTCAATGTCAGGGTTACCGCTAATATTCATAGTGAATAATCCTGATTGAGCATTGTCTGTTGTTAAAGGAGCCATTTGGTCAATTGTGGGGCGAGATAGTGATTTTGCAGCAGCTGCTCTAAACAATAAATCTTCTTGCAGGTAAATGCCGAAGTTGGCCGCAGGTAAGAACTTTGTATAACCTCCTTTTGCAGTTTGCGCGGAACCATCAGAATATTCTACATCCCATGAAGGATTTGACGAGTCTGGATCAACAACGTCTATCGACAGAATGTTGTTATACGAATATGCGGCAGTCACATCGGTATCTATTACCCTTGCGCCAATATTTGCGTACCAATTGTCACCTTCTAAATTGGCTTGGGCATATAAGGCTGTTGTATCTTCGGTTATGTCATAAGAATTCACTGGGTTGTAGACTGGCTCCCAAAGAGCTGATTCATTTTCGCCAAATGTACGAGTGTTGCCGTTATAGTCTGTTAGTGTCATTCCGTCAGATGCAGCAAGTCCTAAAGCATAATCAGGAATACTGAAAATAGGGAACGATCTAGGAAAGTTGCCAGATTCGCCGTCGAAAAGGTTGTCGTAAGGAAAAGGTAATACAACATCAGCGCCCACTTCACCAAAAGTAAACGGGTATCCACAATAATTACATGCTCCTGCGCTGTAGTTATCATAGGCTGTATTTGTTTTATTTCGACTGGTATATGCAATGCCAAAGTCTACACTCACCAAATAGTCATGACTGAATTGCCAATCACCATCCAAGGTGTAACCAGTGACTTCATCTTCTATATCACTGCCATCACGTGCTGCCCAGTGAGGTGAAAAGTCATCATTTCCAAAGTCATCGGAGCTACGGCCTTCGGTCCAGTTAGGGATGTAATCTGGTAAGCCACCCGCATTTAGGCTATATGTACCTGAGTGCGCACCGGGCGAACCCGCTACTACAAAGGTGTTTTTTCCTCCTGAATCACGCTCAGAGCTAGACCGGTAAATATCACCTTTAATGGTTAGATCATCAGTTACCATATACTCAGCACTTAAGGCGAACATACTACTATCTACTGTGCGGTGTTCATCTAATGTTACTACTTCCATAGTCACATCTGCGATATCCATTTGAGTGACTACGTTACCATCTAATACAATGTTGGTAAGGCGGTCTTGTGCAGCACTTGCATCTACCATATAAAATGATTGAGTGTAGCCTGTAGAGTCCGCTTCTAATTGAGTTATTATCACATCTGCAGTGACTTCTAAACGGCTATTTGGGCGCCACTGTAATGAAGAGGTTAGGCCATTGCGTTTGAAGTCTGTGGCATAAGCACCTAGAGCGTATGACCCCGGGATCACTAAATTTTCTTCATCTGAACTAATCGTGCCATCATTGTTGACGTCATAACTCAAACCATCATTTACGCCAAACACATAGTTGTCTATCATCTCATCAGCTCTTTCAGTACCTGATGACGAACTAAGACTGACAATAAAGCCAAGAGTGTCATCCGCAAAAGTGTTACTGAATACACCATTGAATTTTTTACCTACCTCTTCAGAAAGGTCATTGTAATCGCCTGTGACAGATACAACTCCCTGCATGCCTGGATTATCAAATGCGCGGGCTGATTTGAGGTTTACCGCACCACCAATGCTGCCTTCAACATTTTTAGCTTGAACTGTTTTCCATACATCTGCACCGCTTATCATTTCTGAAGGGATAACGTCGAAAGCAAAATTACGCCCTCCATCGTCGGTCGCTAAAATTCGGTTGTTGAGGGTAACGATACTAAACTCTGGTCCTAAGCCTCGAATATTAACGTACTGAGCCTCCCCACCACGGGTCCTACTTACTGTAATACCAGAAATATGAGAAAGAGAATCTGCGACATTGTCATCTGGAAAGCGTCCTAACTCCTCAGCTGCTATTGAGTCTACAAGAGATTTTGCTTCCTTTTTGTTAGACAAAGATTCTGCCAAGCTACTTCTCACTCCAGAGACTGATATGACTTCTGTATCATCCTGTGCAATAGCCTGTGGAACTAACATAACGGATACAACCGCTATAGATAGTGCTGTTCTTTTAAACTTTCTTTCCAGTATTTTCATCATCTCTTCACCCTCTCATTTTTATTTCAGTTTGTAATGTTGTTCTAGTAGTCAAACAAAATTTGATAAGCTGCAATCGATAATGAAGCTAAATGAAACCCAAGTCAAGATAATGGGAAATAAAATGAAGTTGTTTGAGTTTTTCGTTTCATTGATTGTTCTTATGTTTAGCTTTATTATACTTCCACTTAAAAAAAGTAAGCATATGAAACATTGTGTGTTATATTCTATTTGTTTTTGTTTCACTTTGATTCCTTTGGTGGAGTTTAATCGTTAGATAAGAGGTAAAAGATTTGGAAGCATTATTACAAATGGTGCAAAGGCACAAAGCAGGTGAGATAACCGGTGTTTATTCGGTATGTTCTTCTCACCCTTTAGTCATTGAGGCTTCAATGCGTCATGCGCTGAAGCAAGGCGAAACCTTAGTTATTGAAGCAACTTCTAATCAAGTAAACCAAGATGGTGGTTATACGGGTATGCGCCCTAATGACTTCTGTAATCTGGTTTTTTCGATAGCAGATACAGTAGGTTTACCACGAAACCGTGTCATTATGGGGGGCGATCACCTAGGTCCAAACTGTTGGCAAGATTTAACTGCTGAAGAAGCTATGCAGAAGTCAGATATATTAATTGCAGAGTATATCAAGGCAGGCTTTAGAAAAATTCACTTAGACTGTTCAATGTCATGCAGTGATGACCCTGTGCCTTTAGGTGATGATTTGGTTGCATTAAGAGCGGCTAGGCTTTGTGCGGTTGCAGAACAAACGTGGCAACAAGTGGGTGGCGAAGCGCCCGTGTATATTATAGGAACTGAAGTGCCAGTTCCTGGTGGTGCTCAGGAAGGTTTAGATGAACTGACTCCCACTTCAGTAGAGGCGGCAACCGAAACCATTGCAATTCATAAACACGCTTTTTTTGATGCAGGCCTTAAATTAACATGGCCGAGGATCATTGCATTGGTTGTGCAGCCAGGTGTTGAATTCGATCATCATAAAGTGATGGCGTTTAAGCCAGAAAAAGCCCAGGCACTTAGTCAAAATATTGAAAATGATCCCCTTATGATCTACGAAGCGCACTCAACAGACTATCAAACTGCTGAGCACTTGGCTGATTTGGTTAAAGGACACTTTGCCATTCTCAAGGTTGGACCATGGTTAACCTATGCTTTACGTGAAGCATGTTGGGCGCTAGATTTAATCGAGCAAGAGTGGATTGAGCAGGCAAACCGTGCAAATTTGAAACAAACATTACTGCAAGCCATGCAGGACAAGCCTGTCTATTGGAAGAAGTATTATTCACAAGACACCAAAGAACAGGCATTGGATTGTCAATATAGCTTGAGTGACCGTATTCGCTACTACTGGCCACAACCGGAGGTCACAGCTAGTTTGAATAAACTGATTGAAAACTTAGATAACACTCCACCACCTCTTACATTAGTGAGCCAGTACTTGCCTAATCAGTATGGCGCTATAGTGAATGGAGAGATAGGTACCAGTACTCAAGAACTGATTTTCCATAAAATATCAGAAGTGTTAGCACAATATTCAGCTGCTTGTCATAGCAATTAAGCCGAACTACGAAGGAGGTGTAAAATTATGACCTATTTAGATTACTCAGAAGCTACATTACGAAGTATGGATGCTTATTGGACTGCCAAAGAAATTGAGCAGCAACCCGCGACATGGCAAAAAACTTATCAAATGCTAGAGGCTAACAAAGGCAAAATAGAAGCGTTTTTAAGGCCAGTGTTAAACACCAAAAATATTCGCATAATTTTGACTGGTGCAGGTACTTCAGCATTTGTAGGTGCCAGTATTGCCCCTGCTATTTTAAAAAGCTTTGGTGGCCGAGTTGAAGCCATTCCAACTACAGACTTGGTGTCTAATCCCCATGAGTTCTTTCAAGAGGATGTACCCACTTTATTAGTGTCATTTGCTCGTTCAGGGAATAGCCCAGAAAGTGTTGCAGCATTTGAGTGTGCAGAAAAACTGGTAAAAAACTGCTCTCAAATTGCGATTACTTGTAATGCAGAAGGGGCCTTGTATAAACGTTGCCAAGGTGACAATAAACTTGCGTTGCTTATGCCAGAAGAGACCAATGATAAGAGCTTCGCTATGACTTCAAGTTTTAGTTGTATGTTGTTGACTGCTCTTTACGTGTTTTGCCCCTCGGATGCTTTCGAACAGCACTTAACTGCAGCGATTAATGCGACCTCAGCATTATTGAAAACCTACAATATGATGTTGAAAAGTGTGGCAATGAAAAAGTTCGAGCGTGTGGTTTATTTGGGTAGCGGTGTATCTAAAGGCTTGGCTCAAGAGGGAGCTTTGAAGTTACTTGAACTAACAGACGGGCAAGCATTGTCTACCTTTGATTCACCTCTAGGGTTTCGCCACGGGCCGAAAGCAGTGGTTAATGATAAAACCTTAGTGATTATTTTTATTTCAAACGATCCATACACTCGACAATATGACCTAGAGTTACTCGCAGAATTACAGAATGATCAAGAAGTTGGGCAGATTTTATCAATTACGGCTAAAAGTGACCCAGTGTTTAAACAAGGTGAGTGTGTGATGTTGGATAATATGTCTGAGGTTGACGATACTTATTTAATGTTCCCATTTATTGCGTCTGCTCAGGTGTATGCCTTACAACATTCTTTGGCGATAAATAATACGCCAGATAATCCAAGTTCATCGGGTACGATTAATCGTGTGGTTCAAGGAGTGCATATCCACGCCTTGTAGTGAGATATGGTTAGAAGAGGTAAGTCTCATGTTTTTAGGTGTTGATGGCGGGGGCACAAAAACCGCGTTTGTGCTCATTGATAAAAATGGTCACATTTTAGCTGAACATTCAGAGCCAACCTGCTATCACATCCAAGTGGGACTTGATGGAGCAAGGAATGTCATTGAAAGTGGCATTTCAAAGACGCTACATTTAGCTAAAAAAAACGTTAATGACCTTACTTACGCTTTCTTTGGGTTACCCGCTTTCGGTGAAGATAGTGAAGTCGATAACCACATCTCCGAGTTGCCCAGTAGTATATTGTCAGCAAAGCAATACCAATGTGACAATGATATGGTGAACGGCTGGGCAGCTGCATTTGGTGGGCAGGACGGCATTAATATTGTAGCTGGAACTGGATCTATTGCTTACGGCGTGCGAAAAAATCAGCGTGCTCGTTGTGGTGGTTGGGGAGAACTGTTTAGTGACGAAGGCTCAGCATATTGGGTTGCCATAAACGGGTTGCGTGCATTCTCACAAATGTCTGACGGTAGATTAAAAAAAGGGCCTTTATACGAAGTCATTAAACAAGACTTAGCTATTGGGCAAGATTTAGATATTACCGGACTCGTATTGTCTAAGTGGCAAGGCGAACGTAGCCGGATTGCAGCGGTATCAACTTTGGTGAGCAAAGCTGCGGGTTTAGGGGATTATGAAGCTTTGAGGATCATGGAAGAAGCCGGCAAAGAGCTAGCTAAAATTGTACTCAGTACCCGTGAAGTGCTAGGTTTTACTGAAAATGAGCATGTTAACCTTTCATTTTCGGGCGGTGTGTTTCGCTCGGGCTCATTGGTTTCTAAGCCAATGAAAGAGGCCCTTAATCAAACTACATTGCGTTTTTCTATTTCATCACCTTTGTATAGCCCTGTAATTGGCTCGGCTTTGTATGCTATGCATTTATCAGGTGAAACTGCCTCTAAGTCATGCTTACATAAGTTGCAAAACCTCTAAATTCAGAGTCATGCTAGCCTATCAAGTAACAGTCAGAAAAGCATAGTAAATGGTCATAGGTAATTTCTGACATCTGATTTTATCAAGATGAATCTAATTCTATTAACCCCATCCAATATGAACCACGCTTTTAGGGTGGTTTGCGTTACGCACCGATGAGCCGCTCTATCACCGGAGTATGTTTGGAAACCTCAATAAATCTGCAGTGATGATACGTTTCTTGAATGGGATTTAACCTTAACTTTAACGATATACCCTAATTGCTGCAAAATGAAATTTACCATGTCTTTTCTATATAAAAAATCATTTTTTAATGTCACTTTTTGTTTCATTTGTGTTTTTTTTGACTGTTTATGTTTCGTTTCGATAATGTTTTGAAATTTCATTTGATTTCAGTGTTTCTTTTTGATAAAAAGTTTATGACATATTGATTACACATAATAAAAAACTAAATCGAGTGGTGAAAATATGAATAATAAATTTAGGAAAACAAGACTGACTCTGGCAATAAGCCTGCTATGTAGTTCGGCATTTACTTATGCTGCTGATGAAGAAGTCATGGAGGATGAATATGAAGTCATCACAGTGACTTCTTCTCAGAAAAGTCTTATCAAGGCGTTGGATGTGAAACGTGAGAGCGATTCTATTGTCGATGGCATTACAGCAGCTGAGTTAGGTGTTTTTCCTGATGCTAACGTAGCAGATTCGTTATCACACATCACAGGTATCACCATAGATAGAACATCTGGTGGTGAAGGACAAGGCGTGAGTATTCGTGGTTTGGGGCCAGAATTTAGTATTGTTACAATCAATAATCGTATTATGGCAACAGATTCATCAAGTCGTGACTTTGCTTTTGACGTTTTACCTTCTTCGGTTATTTCTGAAGCTTGGGTGCATAAATCAGTTACCGCTTCGCAATTAGAAGGCAGTATTGGTGGCGCTATCAATCTTAAAACTGCTCGACCGTTTGACAACGCTGGTACTCATGGTGCTTTCGGAGCAGAAGGTATATATCGAGAACAGGCAGATAAATATGGCTACAAATTAACAGGCGTAGGTAGTCATACATTTAATGATGACACTATGGGTATTTTAGTTTCTGCACTATATAGCAGAGCGCCAACTCGAACTGATGAATTGTCAGATAATTGGTGGGAGCCTTCAACCAGTACAAATTGGTCTTGGGATCGAAATGGTGATGGCCTAACGAACGACCCAGCGGATAACGAGTTAATTTTCCCAGGTACCATTGCCTATACCGCTCGTGAAGAAAACAAAGAGCGTACAGCGATTTCTGCCGCATTCCAATACAGACCTAATAGTGATTTAGATATTGTTGTTGACGCATTATGGACTCGTTTAGACACGCCCAGTAAAGGCTATACCGAATCTTATTTTTTCCCAGACGTCATCGCAAGTGGCACAGATGCTACATATGGTGGAATAAAAACTGAGTTGAATCCGCTAGGCACATTAGTTACCGGTCTAACCGTGCAAAATCTCTTACCGCAATTGGTGACGCTTGAAGAGCATCGTGTTGTAGACACTGTCAATTTGGGGGCAAACTTTACCTATAACGTGACTGAAAACTCAGTGTTAACCGGTGATGTATATATGTCTAATGCAACTCGCGAAGCCGGTGGCAAAGATAGATTTGTTGTTTCTGTGCCTGTAGTTGCTGGTGAGACAACCGCTAGGATGGAATTAACAGATGGCGGTTTACCAAGTATTACCTTAGATTTTGCTGATAATGAGGGGGGGATCACTGAAGTCAGTGACATTGTTGGAAATGGTCAATTTGGTCCTCATTTTACTCGGTTAGAAGGCATTAATATTGACGATGAAGTGATAGGAGCTTCATTGGAGCACCAGATTTTTTTGGATTTGGACGTAATAAATAGTGTCGAATACGGTGTGGTATACAACAAACGAACTAAAGAACGTGAGCAGTATGACAATAGCGCGAACATGTCATTGTATAGCGGAGCGCCATTTACATGGGACGATGTTGATGCTGATGTAGTAAAAGCTTTTCCGTTTGATAATTTTCTTGATGGCGTAAGTGGAGATTTTCCTCGCGAGTTTGCGATATTTGATGTTGCCAATGCATTTGAAGCTATCAAGTCAGCAGATGGGAATGCGAATGTTATCAACCCTCTTACGGGTGAGCCCTATGTCGATGGCTACTCGGATGCATTGTTTCCCGTTTTTAACTCTAATTTGTCAGGCGCTGTTGAAGAAGAAACTGTGTCTATCTTTGTACAAGCTAACTTTAGCACCGAATTCGATTTTGTGAACATCTCCGGTAATCTAGGTGTGAGGTATGTGCAAACTGATGTGACATCCACTGGTTGGGATAGACCCATTTTAAGCGTATCAGAGGCGCCTGAAACTATTTGGGCTTCTGTAGTTGATTATGGGCCTACCGTTGCAATTTCGGTCGAAAATGATTACGACAAACTATTGCCTTCTATGAATCTTCAGTTCGAATTTTCAGAAGAGTTACTTGTACGTTTGTCGTACGCCGAAGTGATGTCAAGGCCGGGCATAGACCAGCTATCAACACAGGTAGATCATGACGCGCTTACTTATAATCAATGGTACATCACTAATATTGGTGACCCCAATTTAAGCCCTGTAACCGCTCAGCAAGCCGATATATCTATTGAATGGTACTACAAAGAAGGTTCTTCGATTAGTGCCGCTGTATTTCAAAAAGACATTAGAGGCTTTGTGCAATCAGGTATAGATCTTTATCAAGATAATCCAGAAGATAAACCTACTTATCTTGTGGAAAACCCAGTACGTTGGGCCCCATCAGGTATGTATGAAGAAGTGGCCTTTACGATTGCAGGACCAAGAAATTTAGACCAAGCAAAAATCTTAGGATATGAATTTGCCTTGCAACACTTCTTTGATTCAGGTTTTGGTATTACATCTAATTATACTTATATCGATACAGAGTCTATCGTCAGTGGATTTTCAGTCGGAGTTTTAGAAAACATACCAGACACCTCTTACTCTCTCAGCCTGCTGTATAACAACGATAAGATGAGTTTAAATTTATCGGCTTATCATTCAGAGGCTTTTGTAACCAGTCATTGGTCTCCACTCAATGTTTATGATGCAGATGGTAGTGTTACCGATACCTATAAAAGTATGGCTTCGCCAACCACATGGGCATCTGCATCGGCAACCTTCTATGTGGCTGAAGGTCTAGAAGCTTACGTGCAACTAGATAACTTATTAGATGAAGGCTGGCATGGTTTCAGTGGCACCACTAACTTACCGGGTAGTTATGCTGAGTGGGGCCGAACCGCAAAAGCCGGTGTACGTTATAAGTTTTAATCAATATACCCGATCCCTTAAAAATCATGATGGACACCCATAAAAAGTTGGCGTCTATATTAGGCGCCCATCAATAAACATATACAGCAGAGCAATTTCTTATGAAGAGTTTAAAATATATATTTGTACTGAGTTTACTGTCTACCACGTTAAGCGGTTGCTGGGAGCAAGAGCTAGAAAGTAATGTAGAGCCAGTTGATGAAGCGCTTGTCGCTGCTATTGCAGAAGCAGAAGCAGAAGCCGCTGCACAGGCGGAAGCAGAAGCCATTGCCGCAGCAGAAGCTGCAGAAGCCGCAGCCTTAGCCGCCGCAGAAGAAGCCGCAGCAAGTGCAGAAGTCGCACTACTTACCGAAACCGATGATGATATTAGCCCACTTGGAAATGATATTGACTATGTGTCTTATAAAGTTGTCGATACTGACTTAGTCATAACACAAGCTCATAAAGCTGCTAAAGACGCATGGCATACCATTCGCGTATATGTAAATACCGATGACACCGATACCACAAGTACGCCGATAGCGGGCGGGGCGGCAAGCTTAACTGGCTTAGTTGCCGAATATGGATATAACTTTGAATATACTGGAGAAGGCTGGAACGCTTCGAAAAAAGACGTGGATCAAGGTGGTTGGGTTGATGCAGATACAACTGCAACCGCGACAGGTGGTGACACTGTAATTACGACTATCACAATTCCATTAAGTGAAATTGGCGAACCAGTGGACGTCGCAGCATTCGATATTATGTTTGTAGGCACCGGAGCTGGGTGGGGAACAGATCAAGCCCCCAATGATGCAATGTTTCAATTTGATAAACCAATAACCATTGAAATTGAGGAAGCAGATGATGATATTACCCCTCTTGGTAATAACATTGAGTCAGTGACCGTTAATATAGATGACAGCGACTTAGTCATTACACAAAAGCATAAAGCTGCCAAAGATGCTTGGCATACGATCAGTGTATATTTGAACACAGATGATAGTGATACCACTACTGAACCTATGGCTGCCGGTGCGGCAAGTCTAACAGGCTTAGTTGCTGAATATGGATATAGCTTTGAATATACCGGAGAAGGCTGGAATTCTTATAAGAAAGTTGTGGATCAAAGCGTCTGGGTCGAAGCAGAAACCACAGCAGCTGCACAGGGCGGTGATTCTGTTTACACGACCATGTCTATCCCGCTAAGTGAAATTGGTAATCCTACAGATATAACGACAATCAAAATGATGTTTGTAGGAACAGGAGCTGGGTGGGGAACAGATCAAATACCTGATGCTGGTATGTATGATTATACTGCTGAAGCACCTTAAATCTGTCTATTAAGCTAGATAAAACGGTGCCTTGGTTAGGTGCCGTTTTTTTCAAAACATTCTCTATGTGAACCTTCTTCTTGCGTCAAAAATTCACACTATTGTGGAAGAGGTAAGGTTACATGCCAACAACAAAGACTCCTGTTCGTATTAGCGTCGTATAAGGTTTTTACCTACTAATTGTCATTGGCAAGCTTGTCGACATTATTTCTGTGTTCAGGATAAAGCTGACTTAGACAGGGTACATTAGGGACTTATGATAAATTTTCAAAATATATTGGCACTTGCTTTACTGGTCGCAATTTTATTAGGTTGCAGTAGCAGTAGTGTTGAAGAAAATGTAGGCGACAATGAGACGCCAACTATTCCGAGTGTTTCTGAGCCAGAAACAGCACCCGAAGCTGAATTATTAGCGGGCTTCACTGTAACGAACAAATATTATATTAAATCTGATGAAGACATTGCTAACCCTAGCAGAGGTTTCTATCAGCACACAGAAACACAAACCAGTGCGTTTATACCTTTAAATAAAGACGATTTGGTCGTCAATAGAAATGGCTATCAAGCATCTGATGCGAGTTATAGCGTTAATGCCACCATTATTTTAAGAGCTTTTATTTTAGATAACTACGTTGACAACGCAACGTTGTCGAGCCAGACCTTAAGCCAAATTCAAACTGATTTTGATACCGCCCGAGAAGCTGGCATTAAGATGGTGGTACGTTTTCATTATCATAAAAATGCTAGTGAGCCTTATGGCGATCCTGATAAAGCCACAATTCTAGCTCATATTGAGCAACTACAACCCATTTTGACCGAAAATGCTGATGTTATATTAACCATACAACAAGGTTTCATTGGTGCGTGGGGCGAGCAATACTACACCGATAACTTTAGTCCCGCCGGAGACGTTAGTGCTAGCTATACTGACCAAAATTGGAATGACAGAAGTGAAGTATTATCAGCATTGTTAGCAGCAACTGCCGAGTCAATTATGGTGCAAGTAAGAACACCACAAGCGAAACAAAAGCTTATATACGGCGCTGATGCGCCAATTACTGCCGGACTGAGTGGAACAGAAGGTAGCTTAACGGCCGATAGCGCGTTTAGCGATGAAGATATTGCCCGAGTTGGTTTTCATAATGACTGCTTTTTAACCGATGCTTCTGATACGGGGACCTATGCTGATTATGGTACCGCCGGAGGAGAAAAACAGGGTAATGCAGTGGGCATTTTAAAGAGTTACCACCAAAACGATAGTCACTTTGTTATTGTGGGAGGTGAGACTTGTAAGGATGAGGATTGGGCTATTCCGCCAGTGTCTTATGCAAATGATTGTAGTGATGACGTGGTTAATACCATGGATGAGCTTAATTATAGTTACCTTAATACTGATTATAATAATGCCGTCAATAACGATTGGACCGAGGGTGATAATGCCTGCATGGAGGAAATTAAAAATAGATTAGGATATCGCCTAGCGATGACTAGCTCTACTGCAGTGACTACAGCCAATGCTGGTAATTATGTACCGTTTTTGCTGACTGTTGATAATGATGGTTTTACGTCTGTTGTTACTGCCATGGAGTTACGACTTATATTAAAGCATCAAAGCACAGGACTAGAAACGACTATTGTCTTAGAGGCTGTAGGTCATGATATACGCACTTGGCAATCAGGCACCACAGAATTAGGTGAGTACATTAAACTACCTGATAATTTGGCCATAGGTAGTTACGATTTATTCTTACATATCGCAGACGTGTCGAATAATGGTGTGATAGCCACACGCCCTGAATATAGCATTCAACTGGCTAATGTTGGCTTATGGGATGAGTCAAACGGTTATAATAATCTCGAGCAAACTATTACTGTTGCGGCATATGTGGAGGGAGAGGATAAAAACACAAAGCCTACAGAGCCTTTAATCGAGTTTGAATCAGAACCGTTCATTCAGCCCGAGGTTGTGAATATTTCAATTGATGGTAATGCTGATGATTGGGATAGTATTTCGTTACTCGCTAGTGCCGAAAATCAACAAGTCACATCATTAAAAGTGGTTGCTGATGAAACATATTTATATATAGCGATGGCGGGTAACGAGATGGGGCCTTATTTTGACTTGTTTATCAACTCTGACGGCGACAATTCTACAGGTTTTCAATCATCTGATTGGGCGTTATCAGGTGCTGATTATTTAATTCAACAAGGCACTGGTGGCATAGTTACTTTATATAAATCAACGGGTTCAGATTGGAGCTGGGAGCCACAAAATACACATAGTATTGAAGCTAACAGTGCTACTAACTTTATTGAGCTAAGTATAGAACAGAGCGATATTGACCCCATTAACTCGAGCATTAATATCGGGGTAAATGATGTTGATGTTATGTGGCAGGTCCAATCACGGTTGCCGCTGATCAATGAAGTCATGTCGGCCTATAGTTTCCCCCTCACTGATTGAAATCAATCAGTGAGCAATCAGAGTACCTTCAGAGATGTTTAAATAGGGCGTCATCTTAAATTAAAACTTATTCGTACGGTCATTTACGTCCGTTAATCTGCTGAAAATCCAATAACTTGACCCTCAACCAGATAGTCGCTTTCTATCGCAAAACTGGGTGTGTCCCCCCCTGAGTCTATAAGAAATTCTATAGTCTGATTTGGGAGTAACCCTTTTAATGATAAGTTCGATCGCACACCATTAACAGCAGGGTAGGCGTCGTAATAGAGAGGAGCGACGCCAATATTCGAAATGCTGATGCGACTTTGCTCGTTAGAAGCCTCAAAGCTGTTAACATGAAACTTGTAGCCCATTGACATAGAAGCTTCTCTAATTCGCACTGGTGGTTGATGACGAAACTGATCATTACCAATGATGTAGCTAAGATGAAATTGATCGACAAAGGATTCAAAGCTTCTGCCCCAAGCACCATCGGGATAGGTAAGTACGCTTTTTTGATCATAATCAGAGTAGTAACTGAATTCACCGCCCATCATCCTTTTTTTGTAGCGTTCAATTCCAAAAAACTTCCAAGATGAGAGGTTGTATTCATCTTCAGTAACTGAGTGGGTTTTATGCATCATAGAGTCGTCAAATAAACCAAAGTTAAGGTTTGCATGTTCAGCTTTACTAGAAAATGGACCATAGTCAGAATTTGCAGCGTCAATAGATACGGACCACTGTGTTGTATCGAACTTGTCATTCATTGTTTTAAAAAAAGACGTCTGAAATTTCTTTGTAGGGAAGGTCTTACCGAGCACTCTCGGCCCATTATATAAGTGATACTCTGCGTAGGACCCAAAGCCTACTTGAATCATGGCCAATCTAGGATCACCGTCGTAGCGAGCGGCAAAATTGGCAAAAAATTGTGTTGTGAACGTCTCTAGTTCTTTAAAACTCCAGTCAGGCACAAAGATTTTTTTATTTTCGACTGTTGCTGAGGTGCGGGCGTAATCTTCATCATTAAAGATATAAGCAGGTACTGATATTTTGACTTTACCGGGATATGTATAGTGAAAACGTAATATTGCTTGATGTTTACGACTGGCAATATCATTGAGTAAATTGTCGATGACTTCCCATTTGTAATGACCTTTAGTTTCAATGACATCACTATAAGTTAAGTAAGAGAACTCTAGCTGAACAGTGTCTCCAAGGGCTTCAAGAGCTTTGTTGTTGCTTGCCCAAAAGGCTATACCCGTCATGGGTTGAACTTTGTTTATTGATGTCGACAATCGAATTGGGCTAAAGGTGTTTTCAGTACCATATAAAAAATCTTGATAAAACAATGTGATTAAATAAATCAGCTGTAAATGTTTCTTTTTCACCTTTATCACTCCCTATGTTTGAATCAGTCTCTGTAGCTATGGTTATTGCTAGTTTCACAGATGTAACTGGTTAACGTAGTGCCCTTTCAAATTAGACATAGTGGTTTTATGTTTCACTTTGAGTGAGCGTGTCTTTCAATTATTTTGCTTTGCTAGCCTTTTGTGGTTTCATTTGGTTGCGTTTGATTGAATTTTAGGATTATAATATTTAAAAAGAAATAAAAGAAACATAAACGTTAATTGTTTTCGTGAGAGTAAATATTATGTCGTCATTTTTTAACCTGAAAAAACTATTACTTCCAATCTTCATTGCTTTAGCTGTCATTGCTACGTTGGCGGCTTCTTATCAAGTGAAAGCAAAGCAAACTCCAGCTAAAAGTTCAGCTCAGAGTCTGTATTGGTCGATTTATACAGATGGTGACGATATTGCTGAAGGATACAATAATCTGTTAAAGAATCGCCTAGTGAATGACAGTCAATTTTTGTACTTCTCTTTTGATAACAAAGACAATATTGCGAGTTGGCACCGTCATGAATTGTATTTCAGCATGGATACTAAGGGGCGCACTGCCAATCCTTTACCCGCAGGAGCTACGAGTCTTAAACAGTTAGATGCAAGTTATGGGTTTCGTTTTATGACAAACGATAGCATGCAATGGGTGGTTGAACGCTATGAGGCTCAGTCTGGAAGCTGGTCATCTGCCCTACAAAGCAATGCATTAACTTCAAGTGTTGTTGATACTCCTAGGCAAATTAAAGGAAGAATTCCTTTAAGTGAATTGGGTTCACCCGTTACAGGTACTGCTATTAAAGTAAAATTTGTATCTACAGGAGAAGGTTGGGCGACCGATGAAAGTCCAGATAAGGCGATGGCAACATACACCTTTAAATAATATCAGACCAAATCACTCGATGAATATATCTAAAAAGAAAATCGTCGAGTCCTTATTTGGGATGAGGTGACGTTTACCATGTTCTCAAATTTTATATCAAAAATAGGTATTCTATGTTTAAAAAATTTTACGGCCCGGTTATAAACGCTGCTTGCCTAATCAAATCGTTTCTAGTGTTAGGTCTGTGCTTGGTGTTGTTCAGTTGTAGCTTAAATAGCAGTACCGGCCCTACCCATCAGGTTAAATATACTGTTTCTGACGAAGATATCATGAACCCAGGTCGTGGCTTCTACTATCCCTATGCAACGAAGGCCAGCAGTTTTGAGGCGGTCACTGAAGAGGAGCTGCTCAGGTTGCGTAATACGTACTCCACGCCTGTAGGCGGAAATTATCAAATCAGACATGGACTTTTTCTTAGGCAGTACATTTTAGATAGCTTTGTTAACACTAAAGAGCTGTCTGAGACCTTTTTACAGCAGTTACAACATGACTTTGATACAGCCAGAAAAGCTGGGGTTAAATTTATTGTTAGATTCTCCTATAACAATGTTCCACCAACGGGTGATTGTGGTTCCTGGATATGCCCTCCTTATGGTGATGCCAGTAAAGATATTGTCTTGGCGCATATAGAGCAAGTCTCAGAGGTATTGAGTCAAAACCATGATGTACTTTTGACTTGGCAGGCTGGCTTTATTGGTACATGGGGAGAGATGATGTTTACCGATCATTTTGGTGACTTTGATGCCCAAGGTAGGATTTACAATGAAAATTGGGATGACCGAGTTGAAATGGTTAAAGCAATATTAGACTCTGTACCAAAAGATATAACTGTACAAGTTAGGAAACCTCAATTAATTCAAAAGTTTATGCATGGACCTGAGGCTCCAGTCACTGCCGCCCCATTACACGAATTGCAGGCATTTAATGGCTCTGATGCTTCTAGGTTAGGTTTATACAATGATTGTTTTCTTGCTACATCAGATGATTGGGGAACATTTGCAGACTACGGATCATCTGCTAAAGCCCCAGTTAATAACGACAAAGTGGTAAATGCATTAAAAACTCATCAAGCTCAACACAGTCGTTATACTATTGTGGGCGGAGAAACCTGTGATGACGGCTACTCTCCTCAAAACAACTGTAGTCATAACGTAGTCGATATTATAGATCGATTTAACTATACCTATTTAAACTCAGCGTATAACAATCAAGTCAATAATGACTGGCAAGACGAAGGCTGTATGTCGGATATCAAACGTCGTCTTGGTTATCGTTTATCCATGGTGAAGGGTGAGTTCTCTAGTGCTGCGAATGCTGGTGGACTTATGCTTTTCTCGTTAGATATAGAAAATCTAGGCTTTACGTCTCCAATGTTCCCCATGCAGCTGAGGGTGATATTTACTCATAATACTAGCGGGCAAGAGTATGCAGTAGTACTCGACTCTGAACGTTATGATATTCGAAGCTGGCGTCCAGAAAGTAACGTTAGAATTGAAGAGACTTTGCAACTGCCTGCCTCTATGGAGAAAGGCCAATACCATTTATCGCTGCACATAGCTGACGTGAGTAATGGTGGCATAATAAGTCATCGTCCTGAGTACAGTATTCAATTTGCGAATCAAGGTACGTGGCAGCCTCAAAAAGGGTATAACTCGCTACTTCAAAGTATACAGGTAAATAATTGATTTCGTTTTCTTTCGTTATTCAATCTTGTGAAAGGTAATGAAGGGTGGTAAGGTTTCTTTATGTATGTAGGTAATGATTATCATATTACCTTTTTTATTTTATGACTTAACCGGTGTTCTCAATGACAAGCACAAATAATCAACCTTCTAGTAGTATGCTCCCTATGCTGATTATCGGCATATTATTTTTTATGTTTGGCTTTGTGACTTGGCTCAATGGCTCTTTGATTCCATTTTTAAAAGTAGCGTGTGAATTGAGCCATTTTGAAGCCTTGCTAGTGACATTTGCTTTTTATATTTCATATACGGTGATGGCATTACCCATGTCTTACATTTTACGCCGTACGGGTTTTAAAGACGGCATGGTGCTGGGGTTGTTCGTGATGGTAGTGGGGGCCTTAATGTTCATACCTGCCGCCTATTTTAGAATGTATAGCATTTTTTTAGTGGCGTTATTTATGTTAGGTGCTGGTCTAACGATTCTACAAACTGCTTCTAATCCTTACATTGTACTACTAGGTCCACGAGAAACTGCTGCTGTTCGTATCAGCATTATGGGTATTTTAAATAAAGGTGCAGGTATTGTCGCCCCACTTGTATTTACTGCATTTGTGCTAACAGACATGTCTCAATTTACCGAAACTAGATTAGCTTCATTGGATATTGAACAAAGAGCAGTGGAACTTGCAGAGCTGTCATCACGTTTGATCACGCCTTATTTGATTATGGCGGGGATGTTATTCGTACTTGGCTTGTTTATTAAATCGGTTCCTCTGCCTGATATCAATTCAGATGAAGAAGCAACTGAAGATGACGACAGCAGTATTTTGCAAAAGCCACAAGTCATACTGGGTGCGATTGCGTTGTTTTTCTACGTCGGAGTAGAGGTGCTTGCTGGTGATACAATTGGTTTGTTTAGTAAAGAGCTGGGTGTCACTAATTTTGGTGAACTAACCTCCTATACTATGGGTTTTATGGTTGTTGGCTACGTGTTAGGTATGTTGTTTATCCCTCGTATTATCAGTCAAAGCCTTGCTTTGGCAATCTCTGCAATCGCAGGGGCGACCTTTACAGTATTGCTGCTAAATGCAAGCACAGTTTCAACAGACCTATGGGACTTACTGTTCGGTTGGACAGGTGTTCCGGCTATTCCAAATGCAGTGTTATACGTTGCCTTACTTGGTTTATCTAACGCCTTAGTTTGGCCAGCCGTGTGGCCATTAGCGCTTAATGGTTTGAATCAGAAAGATACTAGTACAGCATCTGCATTATTAATTATGGGAATTGCTGGTGGAGCAATTATTCCTTTGATTTATGGCTATCTAGCTGATGGTTCGGGTAACTTGCAAAGCCCATATTGGATTATGGTGCCTTGTTATGTGTTTATTGCTTTTTACGCAGTCAAAGGACACAAGTTAACATACTGGCGTGCTAGTTAATTGGCTTAAACGGGTACATTTTGCGAAATAGCTATGAGTAACGTGTTAACTAGATTGGCAACTACAGTTACTCATATTAGAAAAAAATAGGTAAGAAGAAACATATGCATTACGGTCTGGACGTGGGAGGCACAAAAATCGAATTAGCGATTTTTAATGCTGACTTCACACTAAGCGACTCATGGAGAGTGGCGACGCCTGGGGATAATTACCAACAGCTTTTAGCAACCCTGGCTGAAATGGTTGATAAAGCGGATCAAACAACTGGTTGTGAAGGGTCGGTAGGTATTGGCTTCCCGGGTATTGTTGATAGTCTCGGTTGTGCTGTTTCTGCCAATATTCCAAGTATTAATGGCCAGCCTCTGGTGGCAGACACCCTTAAAATACTGAATCGTCCAGTGGGATTTGAGAATGATGTAAAAGCCTTTGTGTTATCTGAGGCCAATGGCGGTGCAGCACAGAGTCAGAAAAATGTACTGGGTTTAGTTTTGGGTACGGGAGTCGCCGGAGGGTTGTGCATTGATGGGCAGCTCTTTCGCAGTAAGCAAAATGTAGCTTGTGAATTTGGACATATACCACTTCCTGCTATTTTGCAGCAGCGTTATCAATTCCCTCTGCGCCAGTGTGGTTGTGGCTTACTTAGCTGCGTTGAAGAATATCTTGCTGGCCCAGGATTACTGTGGATGTGCACACACTTTGAGGCAGGTTATACATCTGTGCCTGCACTCATTAAAGGGTTACAAGCAGGCGAAAGTAAAGCCCAAAAAACCTTTGACGCTTATATCGACTGCTTAGGGTGTTATTTAGCACAACTAACCCTGATGTATGACCCTGACATCATCGTTTTAGGTGGGGGCTTATCAAATATTAATGAACTCTATCCTCCTTTAGCTGCGGTAATGAAACAGTATCTGTTTAAAGGGGTTACGCCTCCTAACGTTGTCGCCCCTAAATTTGGAGACTCTAGTGG
>NZ_JBDVBQ010000053.1:0-61742 GCF_039942875.1 Paraglaciecola sp. | reverse complement strand
GTCAGATGAACATTAAATTAATAAGTCTTGAAGTGATTTAGATGTAGTTGTCTATACTAAGGTTTTTCGTTCAGAGATAAGGATATCGAATGAGTCGCCTTCCCCGAGTTTGCCCGATTGGTTTTCCACAACATGTTATTCCAACAGCTAAAGCAGACACCCATTTTTAAAAAGTATTTGAGGAAGCCTAACATGATCGTCGTATATGGAATCAAAGAAAATCTAAACCCAATAAAATCTAGGCTCTCAGATGTTATTCATAATTCAATGCAAGCAGTATTGGGAATGCCCGAAGATAAGCGAGCTCATAGATTTATTCCTATGGATAAAGTTGATTTTTATTATCCAGTTGGTCGCTCCGACAATTATACAGTCATTGAAATAAATATGATGGAAGGCCGCCAAGTTGAAACTAAAAAAGAATTAATTAAGTCGTTATTTTCTAATATTGAATCAAAGTTAAATATTTCACCTGTTGACGTAGAAATTACCATAAAAGAGCAACCTAAACATTGTTGGGGTTTTCGCGGTATTACTGGTGATGAAGTTCAAGATTTAAAATACAAAATAAACGTATAGCTAGGCAATTTAACAGCCCCAAAAACAGCAAACAATTTACATCAGTTAGACATCTCAAAAACAATCAGCACTCTTCACCTAAATCAACAGCAAAGTTTTCCCTCATAAGTAGATATGCTCTAGCGTTACGGCAATTTTTGTGTAATAAATGAATTAGTCATTATAAATTAAGAAATGTCGTTTTTAGCAACATTAGAGACGTTATTTTTATACTGCGATTTGCCGAAGTAAATCAATAATCACTGTTCGCCTCTTAGCTTGATTTTTGGCCTTAAAACCTAAATCTGATTGGCAAAATAAGCATAAAAATAATAAATAAATTTTGGCTGGTCCGAGGAATATAACGATGGCGCTGTTAACTCCAGCATACGATGGGAAAGGTAAATCCCATCGTCATATAGGCTTTTTATTACTGCCTAATTTTACCATGATGGCACTAACATCAGCTATTGAGCCGTTACGCATGGCAAATCACTTGTCAGGTAAAAAACTGTATACTTGGGCTATGGTGAGCGCAGATGGTAACCCTGTCATCGCCAGCGACGGTGTAAGTGTTAATGTTGATGCTAGTTATGATGAGCAAAGCGACTTTAATGCAGTTATGGTTTGTGGTGGTGTGGCGGTTAAAGAAGTTATCACCAAAGCAGATATTAACTGGTTAAATGTTCAAGCTAAAAAGAAAATAATTTTAGGCGGCCTTTGTACGGGGAGTTATGCTTTAGCTAAAGCAGGCTTACTAGACGGCGTGCTCTGTACTATCCACTGGGAAATGTTAGCCAGTTGGCAAGAAGACTTTCCTAAGATTAAAAGCACTAATCAATTGTATACCATTGAAGATAACCGTTGGTGCAGTTCTGGTGGTACCGCGCCTATGGATTTAATGTTGTGCTTAATAGGGAAAGCCTACGGTAAAGCCTTACAAATTGCCATTTGCGAGATGTTTTCCCACGCTAACATACGCGACGAATCTGAAATGCAGCGTATCCCGTTACAACATGTAGTAGGGGCTAAACAATCCAAGTTACAAGATATTGTGCACTTGATGGAAGCCAACATTGAAGAGCCATTGAGCTTGAATGAATTAGCAGGTTTTGTGAATTTATCGCGGCGCCAACTAGAGCGACTATTCCACCGATACTTACATTGCTCCCCTCATCGTTACTACATGCAAATTCGCCTAATGCGGGCCAAACAATTAATTAAACAAACCAATATTTCGATAATTGAAGTGGCTATCTGCTGTGGTTTTGTGTCTACCCCACATTTTAGCAAGTGCTATCGCAACGCTTTTAAAATCCCCCCCAGAGAAGAACGAGCCAACCGCGGCTTGAATTTAGATACTGCCAGCGACGAATCAACTTATGGTTCGGTAAAGGTGAAGGTAAACGAAATACCAGACGGAAAGCTAGAGCTCGCATAACAGTCTAGGTGATTGCATTTAGCCTAAATGCAATCACCTACCAGCCACTCACCCCTTCATTATTGTTGCTAGCCTCAAACTTTGTATTGCCTAGATATCTCATTTTGAGTGAGCTTAATTAAAACATGGCCATCACTCCTTAACTCAATCATTTCTATAGCTAACCACATAAATTCACCATTTTTAATTTTTATTCAAAGGCGACGCGTTTAGCAAATAACGAGTCGTAATAGCTCTAATCACGCATTTTCTCGGTGCTAGACTGACCATCAAATTATTAGTCATCAAAACCTAGAATTCGCTTATTTTAGTTGAGGGGTCCCCAATGCAGAGTGCTCAAGAGTTACATAAAAATTCGATAATATTTGACGGTTTGGTTATCGCTAAATGGAACAGAGATTTATTTGAAGATATGCACAAAGGCGGGTTAACAGCAGCCAATTGTACCGTATCGGTTTGGGAAGGATTCAAATCTACAATTGATAATATTGTTGAATTTAACGAGTACTTTCAAAGTGATAGCGACCTTATTATGCCTGTCACTAAGACATCTGACATTGCTAAAGCAAAAGAATTGGGCAAAACCGGCATTATTTTAGGGTTTCAAAACGCCAACGCCTTTGAAGACCAAATAGGCTATGTAGAGATATTTAAAAAGCTAGGTGTAGGTATTGTACAAATGGCTTACAACACTCAAAACTTAGTGGGCACAGGTTGTTACGAACGTGATGGCGGCTTATCAGGTTTTGGCCTTGAAATTGTGGCCGAAATGAATCGTGTAGGCATTATGTGTGACCTAAGCCATGTTGGACCGCAAACTTCGATAGAGGTGATAGAAGCCTCTACCAAGCCTGTGTGTTATTCACATTGTTTACCTTCTGGCCTTAAAGATCACCCACGTAATAAGTCAGACGAAGAGCTTAAATTTATTGCCGACAGAAACGGCTTTATCGGCGTGACTATGTTTGCCCCTTTCCTTGCTAAAGGTATCGACTCTACCGTAGATGATTACGTAGAAGCCATAGACTATGTCATCAATATCGCGGGTGAAGACTGCGTAGGTATAGGCACTGACTTTACCCAAGGTCACGACAAAGCCTTCTTCGACATGCTAACCCACGATAAAGGTTACGCACGTAATTTGACTAACTTCGGGAAAATCGTGAACCCATTAGGTATTCGTACTTTAGGTGAGTTTCCTAACTTAACTGAAACCATGTTGAAGCACGGTTGGTCAGAGCAAAAAATCAAAAAAGTCATGGGTGAGAACTGGGTTAACGTATTAAAAGAAGTGTGGGGAGAATAAGCAATGACACATCATAGTCCTGAGATGCCAATACAAGTAGACGACGAAACCGGAGTCTGGACCACAGACGCCCTACCTATGCTATACGTGCCACGTCACTTTTTTGTGAACAATCATATGGGTATTGAAGAAGAAATTGGCGCTGAAAAGTACGCAGATATTCTTTATAAAGCGGGTTACAAATCAGCATTTTACTGGTGCGAAAAAGAAGCCGAAGAACATGGCATTGAAAGTGTTGCAGTATTCGAACATTACATGAAACGTCTATCGCAACGTGGCTGGGGATTTTTTATCACTGAATCACTAGATTTAGAAGCAGGCACTGCCCGAGTACGTTTAGAAAACTCCGCTTTTGTGTACCAGTACGGCAAGGTTAATCGCAAAGTAGATTACATGTTTACCGGTTGGTTTGCAGGCGCTATGGATCAAATTGCCGCAAGCTTAGGCTACACAGTAAAAACCAAAGCTATACAAACCCAATGCGCTGCTGAAGACGGTTGCGAGTTTGGCATTTTTGAGGTGTCGCCCCTTTAAGCGGGCGGCTATCGACATTCATTTAACACCACCACTATAAATCCTCTGAGGAACACCCATGGCGCAGTTTGACGCATTATTTAAGCCATTAGCAATCAACCAACTCACTATACGCAACAGAGTCGTGAGTACGGCACACGCAGAAGTTTATGCTACCGAAGGCGGCATGACCACAGAGCGATACGTGAAATATTACGAAGAAAAAGCCAAAGGCGGTGTTGGCCTGTGTATTTGTGGTGGTTCAAGTGTGGTGTCCATAGACAGCCCTCAAGGGTGGTGGAAATCTGTCAACTTATCCACAGACCGTATTATTCCTCACTTTCAAAATTTAGCAGACGCTGTGCATAAGCATGGCGGCAAAATAATGATCCAAATTACCCATATGGGACGTCGTTCTCGTTGGGATGGTGGCAACTGGAGCACCTTAGTCAGCCCAAGTGGTATACGTGAACCGGTTCACAGAGCGACCTGTAAGACCATTGAAATAGAAGAGATGCAGCGCATCATTGCTGACTTTGCAAAAGCTGCGGGTCGCGCTAAAGCCGGAGGCCTAGACGGTGTCGAACTGTCGGCTGTGCATCAACACTTAATCGACCAATTCTGGAGCCCAAGGGTTAACAGACGTACCGATGAATGGGGTGGAAGCTTCGAAAACCGCATGCGTTTTGGTTTAGAAGTACTCAAGGCAGTACGGGCTGAAGTAGGCCGTGACTTTGCTGTAGGCATGCGCATCACTGGTGATGAGTTTCACGCTGATGGCTTAAATCATGATGACATGAAAGAAATCGCCGCCTATTACAACAAAACTGGGCTGGTAGATTTTTTTGGTGTAGTAGGGTCTGGTTGTGATACTCACAATACTTTAGCGAACGTAATTCCTAACATGAGCTACCCACCAGAGCCATTTTTGCATTTAGCAGCGGGCATAAAAGAAGTAGTAGACGTACCGGTTATTCATGCACAAAACATTAAAGATCCAAACCAAGCTCAGCGCATATTAGAAGCTGGCTATGTGGATTTTGTAGGCATGACCCGAGCCCATATTGCCGACCCGCACCTAATCGCAAAAATTAAGCTTAATCAAGTAGACCAGATTAAACAGTGTGTGGGCGCTAACTACTGCATAGATCGCCAGTATCAAGGCTTAGATGTGTTATGTATTCAAAACGCAGCTACGTCTCGCGAGTCAACCATGCCGCATATTATTGAGAAAACCACAGGGGTGATCCGCAAAGTTGTAATCATTGGCGGTGGCCCAGCAGGTATGGAAGCCGCCCGAGTCTCTGCCGAGCGTGGCCACAAGGTTACCCTAATTGAAAAAAACGCTGAACTAGGCGGGCAAATTACCATTGCCGCTAAAGCGCCACAGCGAGATCAAATTGCTGGTATCACCCGGTGGTTTGCTTTAGAGCTAGCCCGTTTAGGGGTAGATATTCAACTAAACACTGCCGCAGATGAAGCTAGCATTCGCGCATGTAACGCAGACGTAATCATACTTGCTACGGGTGCTAGGCCTTTTATTGATCAAAACCCACATTGGGGCGCAGATGAAGGTTTAGTGGTTAGCGCTTGGGATATTTTGAACGGTGATGTGGCCCCAGGTAAAAATGTACTGGTATACGACACTATTTGCGAATTCAGCGGTTTGTCGGTAGCAGACTTTTTGGCCCATAACGGCTCACAGGTTGAAGTGGTTACCGATGATATCAAGCCTGGTGCTGCAGTGGGTGGTACAACCTTCCCTACTTACTACCGCAGTTTGTATGAGCGTGAAGTCATTATGACTTCTGATTTGTTACTCGAAAAAGTCTACCGCGAAGACGACAAGCTAGTCGCCGTGTTAGAAAACGAATATACCGCCCAACAAGAAGAACGCGTGGTAGATCAAATCGTAGTTGAAAACGGTACGCGCCCCGACGAGCTTTTGTATTTTCAACTAAAACAAGACTCTCGTAACAAAGGGCAAATAGATATTGAAACTCTTTATGACGCTAAGCCTCAGCCTTTGTTAGATGAGCCCTCTGATGGATATTTGTTATATAGAATTGGCGATTGTGTGGCGCAGCGTAATACCCACGCGGCGATTTACGATGCGTTACGTTTGTGTAAAGACTTTTAGCGAATATGACCGCCATGTTGTGGGGTAGGAGGCATCATTATGGTTGCTGATTTTTTACCAAATTTGATATCCATATTAATTTTGGTGTCTGTGGTGCTGGCTATTATCGGTGCCGTGCGCCGCGTAAGGCTATGGCGTCAAGGCCAGGTATCAACGATTCATTGGGCTGGTTTGTTAACCATCCCAAGGCGCTACTTAGTTGACTTGCATCATGTGGTGTCTAGCGACAAATATATCTCTAATACCCATGTGGCAACTGCTGGCGGATTTGTCCTCACAATCATATCTGTAGTATTAATTTATCTGTTAGGGATCAGCGGCAGCATTCTAAATTATGCCTTGCTTACCTCGAGTGCTTTAATGTTTGTGGGCGCGGTGTTTGTGCTACTTAGGCGTCGCAACCCACCCCCTAATTTATCCCATGGCCCTTGGTCTCGCTTACCTTTTAGTTTATTGATATTTTCCTCAAGCTTTTTTGTTTTAACCTTACCTGCCACAGGTAAACTACCTGCAGATACGGGCGGCTGGATGTTAGCCATCATGCTACTCCTTGGCATAGCGTGGGGTGTCGGCGAGATGTTTTTAGGCATGACGTGGGGCGGTCCAATGAAACACGCCTTCGCTGGTGCCTTGCATTTAGGACTACACAGACGCCAAGAACGTTTTGGTGGTGGCCGTTCAACAGGATTAATAAGCCTAAACCTACAAAAAGATAAATTAGGGGTAGAGAAAGCCGATGATTTTAAGTGGAACCAACTCCTTAGTTTTGACGCCTGCGTAGAGTGCGGGCGCTGTGAAAAAGCCTGTCCCGCCTTTGCTGCTGGGCAACCTCTAAATCCTAAAAAGTTAATTCAAGATATGGTTGTTGGCATGGCTGGCGGTAGCGATGCTAAGTTTGCTGGTAGCCCATACCCAGGCGTTGATGTGGGCACACAACCAGCAAGCACCTACAAAGGCGGCGAAATCATTCCCATTATTGATGTGCTGGTACCCGCTAAAACTGTATGGTCTTGCACCACTTGCCGGGCCTGCGTTCAAGAATGTCCCATGATGATAGAGCACGTTGATGCCATAGTGGATATGCGGCGCTTCGAAACCTTAGAAAAGGGCCAAACTCCCGGCAAAGGCGCTGAAGTTTTAGAAAATCTAAAAACTACGGATAATCCAAATGGCTATGCGCCAGACAGCAGAATGAACTGGGCTGCTGACCAAAACCTTGCCGTGTTTGGTGAACAAGTTCAACAAGCTGACGTACTGCTTTGGATTGGCGATGCGGCGTTTGATATGCGCAACCAGCGAACGCTGCGAGCTATGGTGAGTTTGTTAAGGGCTGCCAATGTAGACTTTGCAGTGCTGGGTGACAAAGAATGCGATAGTGGTGATTCTGCCCGTAGATTAGGCGATGAAGCGACTTTCCAGCGGTTAGCTAAAACCAACATTGCTACCATGAAACAGTATGATTTTAAGCACATAGTCACCGCTGACCCCCATGCCTTTCATTGTCTTAAAAATGAATATCAAGACTTTGGCGGGCAATATGACGTGTATCACCACACTGGCTTTTTTGCGGACTTAGTTAAAACTAACAGAATCAAACTAGATAATAAAAAAGAGCTCTCACTTACTTATCACGATCCATGTTACTTAGGGCGTTATAACGGTGAGTACGATGCCCCCCGTTATCTGTTGCAAGCCATGGGCATTCAAATAAAAGAAATGGAGCGCAGCAAAACCAAAGCCAGATGTTGTGGCGGAGGCGGGGGCGCGCCCGTTACGGATATTCCCGGTACTCAACGTATACCCGATATGCGTATGGACGATGCTAAATCTACTAACGCAGAAATCATTGCCGTTGGCTGTCCGCAATGCAGCCTAATGCTTGAAGGGGTAGTTGAACCCCGTCCAGAAGTAAAAGATATTGCCGAGCTGATGCTAGACGCCTTGTCTGTTCAAGATTCGCCTGTGGAAAACAGCCTAGGTGAGGCACACCTATGAGTGATATTTTTCGCCGTGATCCAAGGGCAGAATGGATTGCTCGTAATAGGTTACACCCACAACATGTACCCCAAGAACCTTTGATTTTAAGGGGGCCAACTGGATTACTACGTAAAAACCCACACAAAATCGGTTTTATTGGCCCTAATGGCATTAAACGCATCGACCGTACTGGCGCTAGCCACGCAAATCAACAAGGGCGCAGAGCAGCGAAACAAGTAGAGGTGGAGCTACCTTTACACCAAGTAGATAATCCAGACTTTACCATTTTGGTGGCAGTCGATGCTGTTGGAGGCCGTTTATCTAGCCATGATAGAGATACCCTAGGGTTAGCTCATACCTTAGCTAACAAGGGCGATGAAAAAGGCGCGGTAGTCGCGGTGTTTTTTGATGATATTACCGAAGAAAACCTAGCAACCGCTGGTATAGATAGCCTTATCCACTTTGATGATAAGCGTTACAAAAGTTATAACCCAGAACAACGTTGTGCTGATTTATGCGAACTGGTTACCGTACTTCGCCCGAAACACATTCTATTACCAGACAGCATAAATGGTGGAGCAGATCTAGGCAGACGTTTAGCTGCAACAATGCATATTCGCCCCGCATGTAGCGTTTGGAAAGTCACAGGCGACCACTTAATATGTCGTGGCGGTGCAGGTAAAACCGACATCACCCGCCCACTCTCTAAATTGCTACTAGTGATGGAAGAATGCAGCGAACCAGTCAGCGATACTCGACACCAGAATATGCCATTGTCGGTGGATATAAATGCTCAATGTCAGCTTAAAATTCAAGATTTAGGGAATATCAGCGTAGACCCTAACGAGATTAACTTAGCCGAAGCTGGCTTTATACTTTCTGGGGGGAATGGCATTGTCGACTGGCCTAAATTCCATTTAGCTGCCAAAGCTTTAGGTGCCACAGAAGGGGCTAGCCGTGTAGCAGTAGACGATGGTTTTATGCCAAGAGAGAGGCAAGTAGGCGCAACGGGCACTTGGGTAACAGCAAAAGTGTATATTGCTGTAGGTATTTCAGGCGCTATTCAACACATGCAAGGTATTGCCCAGTGTGACAAAGTTGTGGCAATCAATAGTGATGACAGCTGCGACATGGTGAAGCGTGCAGACCTAAGCGCCATCGGAGATAGCAGCGAAATTTTAGATGAGCTACTCAATCTAATACAAGATAACAAAGGTCTGACAGAACAAGAAAAAACAGAGGCCAAATATGCATAAAGATAACTCTAAAAACGCCTCTAAGAATATAAAAATATCTGTTCTTGTATCTGTAGGTGAACACCCATTATCCGCAAGGCCCTGTAGAGCAGAACAAGACGCGAGAGCCTTAGAGTTGGGGCTGATGCTCGCGCCAGAAAACCTGCAAATTGTATATGCAGGTACAACGAGTGACTCAGCAGCTACAGCGGTTTTAAAAGAATACATGGGCATGGGAATAGACCAAGTAGAAGTATTAGATGTTCCGCCTAAAACAGATGTAACCTTACCCTTATTGGAAAAGCTAAAGCAAGATTGCCCTGATGTGGTGCTAACTGGAATGCGAGCAGAAAACGGCGAATCATCAGGCATGTTACCTTACCTTTTAAGTGAACAGCTGAAGATGGCTATGGTGCCAGCAATCTCAAATATTTTAAGCATCGACAAAACAGCAGGTTTCGCTGAAGTATTACAAGCCCTGCCAAGAGGGCAAAGGCGTAAAGTAAAAGTGAACTTACCCTTTATTGCCTCGGTAGATATGGCTGCTGCAGCCCCAAGGCAGAGCGCTTACGGTAGCGCCATGCGAGGGCATTTAAAAATAGATCCAGTTACACAGACAATGCATGATGCTGACCAAGAACAGTGGCAAATAAGCCCAGCCCAAGCTAGACCTAAAAGACTCAAAATTGTAAAGGCAAAAACCGCAGCCGACCGTTTTAAAGCTGCGACAGCCAAGGTACAAGGTGGTTCGGGTAAAGTGATTTACGATAATAAAGAATCAGCAGAAGCCATTTTGAAGCTACTAAAAGATGAAAAAATCCTGTAGTTAATTAATGGCACCTAAATTCAGCTAGGCAGTATATATCTTAGCTATTTACAAAATACTCATCTATCTAAAGCTAAATTACCACGAAGAAATAATAAGGTACTAGTGCCTAAAATCCCCCATCTACTAACCGTTAATACATTTATTTACTATCTCATACCTTTATTGGCTTATAATTAAGCTAAACTGCTGAACCTTTTACAATTGTTTGGAAGTACGTGAATACATGCATTTTTGTGTAACCATGCCTAAGCCTCAACTATTAGTTATCAGTTTATTGATTTTACTGAGCCTAATTATATTTGATGCTCAGGCCCAAGTCAGTGGCACAACACTCCAGTTACAGACGGACAAGGTTTCTGAAAAACTGCGTCTAAAAGATGCTAAAGCGCTTCGTTTTACACACCCAAATACAAGTCTTAAGTTAGCTTATGAGGCACTTGAACTAGCCAGAAACAATAATAATAACTCGATAATTGCACAATCCCATTCATTGTTAGCAAGGTTGTTTAGCAAGCAGTTAAATGAACCCACAGAAGCCAAACATCATTTTTACCAAGCCATTAAAATCTATGACGAATTAGACAAAAAAAAGAATCAAATTTCAGATTTAATAGAATATGCTGATTTGTTTTTTAAAGAGAAAGACTTTAACACTGGGCACAAAGTCATAGACGAAGCTCTATCAGTAGCTTTGATACACGGTAACAATTTATTGATTGCCAAAACGTTACTTAAAAAAGGGCAAGCATTTTATGACAATCAAGCTTACTTTAAAGCAGAAGATAAATTTTTAGATTCATTGGATTATTTAGACGCCCAAGATGTTGATAGCAAAACGCTAAAAGCGGCGGTATTTCATCAATTAGGGCAAGTTAATAAAAGACTTCAAAAACATGAGAACACAGCGGATTTTCACAAGCTTGCATTAGAGATACATCAGTCTCTAGGAAATACAAAAATGGTGGCGCGAGCGCTAAAAAATGTGACAAGTGCTGAGTTTAAGAAACAAAATTATCTAGAAGCTCTCGATTACGCAATGCGCGGAATTGCTTTACATAAGGAAATTGATGAGCCTAGCGAACATGCGGAGCTATTAACCGTTATAGGCTTGACGTACCGTAATCTCAATCGCTATGAAACTGCCATTGAGCATCTGATTAACGCGCAGACAATATACAAAAAACTAGGTAAACTAGGAAAAGTAGCGGATAACTCTAACCAAATTGGGTTCTTGTACACTAGATTAGAAAAGCATCAACAAGCTTACGAATTTTATAAAGTATCGTTAACGCTACCTCAAGACCAAGTACCTTTAAAAACTCTCGCCACCTCGTACAGAGAAATCGCCTTTATTGAATTAGAGTTAAAGCACTATGACGTGGCGTTAAATATGGCAAGCAAAGCCTATAAAGTTTACAAAGAGAATAATAACCCAAGTAAACAAAGCATTACTGCACGTATTATTGGAGAAGTTTATTATCAAAAAAGAAACCCCTCCAAAGCACTTACCTTTTATCAAGAAGCTCTATCTTTAGCCACAGAAACAAGTAGCCAAGTAGATCATGTCAAAGCCTTAAATAAATTGGGCGAACTATATATCGAAACAGATGAATTGAAAGCAAAACCACTTTTTCTTGAAGCCCTAGGCATATCTGAAGATGCATCACTGTTACCCGAGAAAGCTGCAGCCTATAGAGGTTTGATTAAACTTGAGCAGCACGCTGAAAACTATAAAAAAGCTTTGGATTATTCAAAGCAATTAACTGCAACAACGGAACAGATATATCAAAGTCGAGAACAACGACGACTGGTCGTAGAAAAAGCTAAACTTGACTCCCATATAATGGAAACTGAATTAATTTCTTTAAGAGAGCAATCTAGCTATGACAAACTTGCGTTAGAGAAAAACAGCAACAAAATCAAAATTTCCCAACAAAAAAATATGATCGCGGAGTTAGAACTTTCAAAGAATCGTTACGCAACTTTACTATTAGCGATACTATTATTTTTATGTGTTTGTGCTGCAATATATTTCTATCGAACACTTGGGCTATCTAGGAAACACAATAAAGTATTAGATTATCAAGCCACCCATGACCCGCTAACTGACAGCTTAAACCGCAGAGGACTATTCAATATAATCGAACAGGACTTTAAAACTGATAAAAATTCTGTGATTTTGGCAGATATTGACCATTTCAAGAGTGTTAATGACACTTTTGGTCACGACGCTGGTGACGAAGTACTTCGTGCTTTTGTAGGCATTATTAAGTCTTGTGTCCGTGACAATGATATTGTTGCTCGCTTTGGGGGCGAAGAGTTCTGCATTGTACTGACTGATCTAGAGCAAAGCCGTGTTGAACGTATTGCCGAAAATATACGTTTTAAAACAGAAGCCGCAGAGTTCATTAAACCTGTCAATGGTCTGCCCCTTACCATTACCTGCAGCTTTGGCGTTGCGTTAGCGGGAGATAACCATGTTTTACCTACCGAATTAATATCTCAAGCCGATAAAGCTCTATATAAAGCTAAAGAAAAAGGGCGAAACAAAGTTGTTGTATGGTCAAATGATCGAGCTTAAAGATAGTCTAAAGCTAATTGTTAAATTAGCTGAATAAGCAAAGCTAATAATTCAAGTTAAAACCTGATAATCCACTTTTGCTTTTTTCACAAAAAAACGGGCGATTAAAGCCCGTTTTATTATTTATAGATAACCGAAAATTTATTCAGAAGCTGAAGTTACCCCATGGCCTTCTCTTGGTGGCTCGCTTTCAGTCACAACCAGTTTTGAAAAAGTCACACTTGAATAGTCACCGTTAGCTTTGTCTTCTTCCCAGATACCTGTTCCTGGGCATGCTGGATACCAAAACCCAGGATCATCTTTAGCACTACACTGGTTATAGGCACCAGCCTTGAAGTAATTGAAATCTAAGGTGTATCCATAAGGGTGGTCTAATTTATCTAATTCACCGTAAGCGTTCACAGCATTCGCTAGGTTAATGGCATATTCGACTGTGTCATGTCCTTCGGCTTCAAAGGTTAAATACATGATATCTTTATGAACATTCACCACATAACTAAACTCTTCACCTAAAGATATCCCTTGCTCACCTGGATCGTCAGAATTTAACCAAGTATTGCCCCAAACAGGGTATGCGATATCTATACGATTAGGATCATCTTTAGGAAGGTTTCTTTCATAAGTCCAAAAAACAGAACCTTTTTCATGACCTGGACGTTTCTTAAAATAAATTTTTAGAGGCTCATTACCCCAGCCAAATCCTTTGACGGGCTTGTCCCACTTAGTGGCATGAATTTGACCCACAACAACCGAAAACGCAGGAGCTTTTTCTGGGTATTTTGCCCTTACAGAAACATGGTTCACTTTCAGAGTCGCAGCTAGCTTCCCGCCAATTCTTTTAAACTTTTTAGCTATCGGATTGCTCGCAACCGTAAAGTTATTTTTAGGAGAATGAGTTTTGTGGCGGGTAGATTTGCCACGTAACATGTGACGTAATTCACTACGTGTATTAGTCGTGTTTTTAGTAGTTGTAGCCTTATTTGGTGTAGTAAACACCATACCACCTTCATCATCTAAATAGAAAAAGTCTGGGTGCACAAAGTCTTGGATCTTTTTAACAGATACAGAATCTGGCTTGCCATCATTATTTTCATCTGTCGGTAGTGTGATATTCCACTCACTCAAGTCAAATTTATCGGCTGGCACATCTGCAAGTGCGGTTTCAGTCACACCTATAACCATCACTAGTGTTACTAGCATTTTTTTATAATTTAAGTACTTAGAAAAAGCGTTCATAAAATCTCATTATTCGTAGGGTATAAAAACGTTAAATATTTAATCAGTACCTTGTCCTTAAGATAAATAGATTTCTCAGTCTATTGCCTGAAACACTATGTTAACAAATAAACCCATTTAGCTCTAATCACCATTAAATCAAAAGAAATATTAGGAATAACAAGCTTGACCTCAAGTTGACTTTAACTTGTACACTCCTCCCAACTTGAAACCAGAATCTATAACAGATAAGCATATGAACAATGTAATTTTTACTATTTTAATAGGGATTGGAGCAACGGCACTGATGGACTTATGGTCGTTACTAAGGAAACAACTGCTTGGCCTACCTATCACCAATTGGAGCATAGTAGGCCGCTGGATAGCTCATATGTCACACGGCCAGTTTTACCATGAATCAATAGCTACCTCAGCCCCTGTTCGCGCAGAAGCCTTTATTGGTTGGGTGGCCCACTACTTAATTGGTATAGCGTATGGGGCAATGTTAATCATGATTTATGGAGAAACATGGATCAATAATCCAGCTATAGGCCAAGCGGTGTTAGTGGGTATAGTCACAGTTGTTGCCCCTTTTTTCATCATGCAACCAGGCATGGGAGCTGGCATTGCAGCGTCACGTACACCTAATCCCAACTCAGCTAGGGTTCATAGTTTAATAAATCACGGAGTATTTGGTTTAGGTTTATATGTATCAGGCTTGGCTATAAATCTTGGATTTACAATCTAAACAATGAAGTAAACTTGTTGCAAATAGAGGGTGGTGAGTTATACGCCTTCTACTCGTCTGGAATGCCTGCCAGTAAATCGGTTACTCCCACATCTATACCTGCTTGATATAAAAGAGCTGAAGCTTGACCTCTGTGGTGAGTTTGGTGATTGAAGAAGTGCTGTATTATGTGCCCCATATTTTTGGCATAGGGATCGCCTTTAGTACTGTTGTAATACAGAGTTGATGCCAGTACCTCATTACTCAACTCTTGTGTAAAAGATAAGATTGCACCGTCCATTTTTGTGCGGGCGGCCAAAAGGCTATCTAGGTCAGTGTACAATATTTGATTCAAAGCTTGGGGTGCTGCAAGGCTACGAACGTAATTAAGAGACTGCAACTGAGATGGATGATCTGCAATGCGTTTCAACCAAATTATGTCGCCCACAAGAATGTGGTTTAAGGTGCCTATAATTGAGCCGAAGAAAGACTCTATGTTGCCCGATAGCTGTTCGGCACTCAACTTAGCCGCAGCATCATAAATACTTTTATTCATCCACTGATTGTAATCCGCCATCAATTCAAAGTTTGATTTCAGTGACATAATCGACCTTTAAGTTTAATAATTTTAATTGCACTCAAACATTGACGCTTAGCGTATTTTTAGCTCAACCAATTTAGCCAGGTAGATAAATGATTGCAACGACTACTTAGTTGCCTTAGTCATTATACAAGTTTGTGTATAGGGGAAATTAAGGTGGGTAAATAACAAACAGAAAAAGTAAGTAACCTTTTGCTGTCATCAAAAACTTGGATATTAAAAGGTAGTTAGATTCCTCTTCCTACCTTATTTTGATTTCTAAAAAAACCAACTAGTTGGGTTATCAATAGCCTTTTCTAATTCAAGGGCTTTTAAGCCTTTAACTGAGCGAATTATTAACCAAACAACCCAAAATAGTATTATGAACCAGCCGATCAATATTATTGACAAAATTGAACCTAAAAACATGTAGAGCGCACCAATCCAAAACGTTCTAATTTGGAATTGATAATGTGTTTGTAACCACTCAGGGGCTTCATCTTTATTAATGTAAGCCATGACGACGCCTACTATACCCGTAATACCAAACAACAAACCTACCAAATAAAGTATATAAACTATTTTGGCATTGCCTTTAGTCGTAGGGCTATTTTCTGTTGCTAATTCACTCATCTATTTTCTTCATTGTTATGATGATTTTTTAAGTAATTACTGTGATCTGTACGTTAACAGTCATAATTACCCTAACAATACTATGAGAAAAACAAGAACACTTAATCTCACTAAGAACATAGGTATATAAATCAATAACTTCAAATAAGCTCATTTATTAGTATCTAAGTCATATATGAAATCGTATTTGAGGCTTCGCTATCTAACGTTACTCAGCATAGGCATAATGCCAAACCAACCAAAACAGTAATTTAATACCGTTTAATTGATAAAAACCCAGAGAGTACGATAGATAACTACTGATTTTATACTGCAACAATACTGTGTAGGGGTTTAAAGATAGTTAAGCTACGTGCCTCTGAATATTGGCAGAAGTAAAAGATAAGCTAGCTGATAGCATTCCGTGCTTAGCTAGCTTTTTTTCGTAGTTTAGACTCTGTCTGGCGCTCGCTCTTATCATGCTAAAAGGGTGCAAACTCATCTTGAGTTGCAGTAGGAACTGTCCAACGTTCATGGGCGTCAACCGCCACAGAAATATACTCATCATGGCTGTCTTTGTAAGTTAGATGGCACTAGCCACAAGTGTTCGAAGCTCACTTTCGTACCCTTGCAAGTCGAAGTTCGTTGAGCACTTATTCATAAAACCATGAAAATAAGGCACCTGTCTAATTTTTGTTCTTTCTGTGGTGCGCAATTCTGAGATTAATTTTGATACCGAAAAGTGTTTTTCTGTTTTTGGGAAAACAAGAGTAACCGGAAATAATGGAACAACTTTTCGGTTATTTCTTATTTGAGACCCGTAAAAGCATATGGCTTTGTTTATATGTGAAGGCCCGAAACTTTCTGAGAGATTCCAAATTGCAGCAGCTCCAATACTAAATCCTACGAGGTCTACAGAAGAATCCAATTTGGTTAACGACTTAATCAAATGCTTGCTGTAATTTTCTAAGCCAATATTAGAGGAGAAATACTCATATGCATCGTTTTCAGTATGAAACATCTTATTTTGACCGTCATACGGGTCAACGATGAGATGGTTCTTACAGATGATATTTGCCAACTCTTCAAGAGCGGGTGTTTTACCAAAGATATCCGTAACAATTAAAGTTGTCATTTAAATTTTCGTGCCATCTAACGCCCTAATCAGCCGACGCTTTAGCGGTCGGCTGAATTAGTTTGTTAGCTTTTGTACATTCGCTTTCATTGATATATTTTTTTAGAATTTCTGCCATTTTTCCTCGCATATGCCAAAACTTTTCGGGGATATAGTTTGTTGCAAATGCTATCGATGCCTTACATTCAGGAATTACCAGCAAATAAGCAGTAGATGCTTTGTCCGTAACGCCACCATGATGTAATGCAGTCCATGTTTCACCTTTATCTGATAATTTGACCTTGCCGACACGCCAACCAAGTGAATACTTTTCAGAGTTAACTTCCCCACTTCTTAATTTTACAGGTGTGTAAAGCAAATGCTTTGCATATGGAGATAAATACTTTTCATCATAAACTGCTTGAGACATCTTTACTAAGTCAGTTGGCGTTGAAATGAATCCTCCTCCACCAAACAAAAAGCTTCTATCTCTTTTGGTCAATGATTCTACATAACCTTCGTCCTTTTTAATATCAGCGTAATATGCAGCTTCATTTTCTGCTCCAGCAAATGAAGTATCCAACTCTGTTTGTACCATCCCAAGTTTTTCCCATATTGAAGTTTTTAGAAAATCAACATAGTTTTTTTTTGCAGCGCTTTCGACCACAGCTGAAAGTAAAATGTATCCGTTTGACGAGTATTTGTATTCGGTCCCAGGGCTAAACAATAACGGATGAGTATCAAAAACATAAAAGGCGTCAAATGGGGTGGTATGATCTTTAACGTTTACAAACTCAGCAAGGTCGCGCTCTGGGGTATCGTGTGGAATGCCCGAAATATGAGCGGCCAACTCTTCAACCGTAAATGAGTTTGTGTAATTTGGCTTATTCACATACTCGCTTACATTAGACTTTAAATCGATTGAACCAGCATCAACCAATTTTGCCAAAGCAATCCCTGTCATAGGCTTAGCTAAACTCCCCACCGAATATTGAGTTTTTTGATTTGCTTTTGTCTTAGTACCAAAGTCCGAAAACCCGATAGCTTTTGCAAAAACAACATTTTTATCTTGCCCTATGGCAACCGAGAAAGAAGGTAATTGATATTGAGATCTCAGAGACTCCATGTCTTGGATAGTTTCAGATTCAAGATTTTTTTGCGCTAATGAGCCAAAACTACACAAAGCTAATACAAACAAAGTTAGATACTTAAAACAAATATTGAAATTCAGCATATTTTTCCTTAAAAGCTAACGCCCTGTTAGGCTTTTATGTACTCGTAAAAATGTTTAGTGTCGACGTTGATTTTTAGAGGCTCATTGGCATCGTTATTTAAATAACCTTGTGTAAAAATAGCGATTCTCCATTCATCTTGAAGTATGAATGGTTCAACTGGATCTTTACGTAGAACATCTGTATTTATCGATTTAACTGCTATCGATGGGTTACCGTCGAGTTTAAGTGCAGCGCTATTTAGATTATGTGACATAGAAAGCGCGGTACGTTGATAAGCTACTTGCCCGAATCTATATGAGGTCACAGGTAATTGCTGTGAAACTTGAAAAAGAATTTCCGCACTTAGGTCGGCGAGACACCTGACACCCATAGTAAACCCGCCAAATTCTAGCCTGACTTTATCAGCGATACTCGTGCCGTGCATTGAGACTATGTAATGAGGAATAATTTCAGTACCAATAGTTCCGTTACCTTCTAATGATAAAGCTTGAGCAGATGGTGGCATAAAATGTAGAGCGAAACTACATTGTGTCCCGTTAATACCCTCTGATTTATCAGCTCTTGTTTGATCTTCGATATTTCGATAATAATGACTTGAACGTAACCATAAAGAACCACTTGTCAAAGTGGAATCGTAGACTGTTTTATCTACTGTCCTAAAAATAATAGGGCGATCTAATTTAGTCTGGATACTATTCATAAACTCGAACCTTTAGAAAAGCCTAACGCCCCAATATGCCGACGAAATGAGCGCAGCGAGTTGAGGTCGGAATAATTGGTTTGTTAAGTGCCATCCACCCGACCATATTAAATTGTTGGAACTGATTGCATTTTCTGAAAACGTAAAGCACTGAGAGCCCACTTATTACCATTGCTAGCATGTTGTTTAATGCTTTCAGGTGATGAAATTATAAAGCCAGACAATCTTTTCTTGCCAGCTTTTGATTTAAAACGCTTTATGCAAATTTTAACGAAACTGTCCATACGTGCGGCTATATCTTCTGTAAACCTAAATTCGACATTCTCGTCATGACGAATTTGTTCTCGATACTGAAGACTTTGTGATAAAGGTTGTTTCCGCTCCCAAGCAACCATTGGCATTGGTACTCGCTTTATTCTGGAACGTTCTGGCAGATAAGAAACATTTGGGTCTAGCAATAAATTACTAGTCTCAACCCAATAGTGACTTGGCTCACCTTGTTTGGCGCCAGCAAATCCTTCTACGGAAGCCTGACTTCCGTCTACTGATACTGTAAATGCGAGTGCATCACCACCAACAATAATTGACGGTATACCTTCGTTCTTTAAAACTGAATGTATTGCATAAGCGGTATATAGGCATCGCGAATCAAAATCTAATGGAAAATCCTTCCTTAAGCACCAGTCAATTGTGGCATACAAGTCTTCAACTTTTACTCGACCGATTCTCATTTTTGAACTCCTTCCATGCTCACATTCCCAGTCAGGCTAATAAAGGCACTTAACAATATTAATATCCGGAAAAATTTCGTGTTTAAACACGGAATTTTTCCGACTTTCTACATACTCCATTTCTATCACAGTCCCTAACCCTTTGTACAGGTTAGCTTTCTTACCTTTTACTTATTGAACACATGGGGAAATACGGAATTTTTCCAAGATCTTGCTGTTATGCGGAATTTTAATCACTACTAGATAAATCAGCAGTACTATTGCTTACGTGAACATCAATACTAGCTAACTGTTTAACTACCTAATCTTTTAGTCGGCAAAGCCAATGCTCCTAAGCTCCTAACAAGCTTACTGCCCAAACACCGACCAGCCGGTTTTTCTGGCGAGTAACTCTAGAGCTTGGGTGCCTAGTTTACTATTACCTATGGGATCTAACCCAGGCGCCCATACCGCAATAGATGCTTTGCCGGGTGCCACAGCCATAATGCCGCCACCTACTCCACTTTTACCCGGTAGACCGACTCTGAAAGCAAACTCACCAGAGCCATCATAATGACCACACATCAGCATTAAAGAGTTGATGCGTTTGGCCCGTTTGGGGGATACCACACGATACCCTGTAGTAGGGTTAACGCCGTCATTGGCTAAAAACAGCCCCGCGGTGGCTAATTGAATAGTATTCATGGCAATAGAGCAATGATGAAAGTATGTGCCTAACACAGAATCGACTGGGTTTTCGAAGTGCCCAAAGGATGCCATAAAGTGGGCTAGTGAAGCGTTTCTGTCGCCAGTTTCTAGTTCAGAACGTGCGACTTTTTCATCTATGCTAATGGTGTCATCATTTGCCACAAAGCGCATAAATTGCAAAATTTCGGCTAAGGTTTCTTTAGGTTGATGACCTTGCAAAATAATGTCAGCCACTGTGATAGCGCCTGCATTTATAAAAGGATTACGAGGTTTTCCATTTTCGTGCTCTAACTGCACAATGGAGTTAAAGGGGTCGCCCGAGGGTTCCCGCCCGACTCTGTTCCAGAGTCGTTCACCTAGTTTTCCAAGGGCAAGTGTTAACGTAAACACCTTAGAAATACTTTGAATAGAAAACAGTGTTTTAGCACACCCAGCACTATAAATGGCCCCATCTGGTAGAGCAACTGTGATAGCAAACTGCTCAGGAGCAACCTGAGCCAATTGCGGGATATAACTGGCAACTTTACCTTTATCGGTTTTAGAGGCCATTTGGGCTGCAATATCATCGATTATTTGTTGCATATTCAGCCCTTTGTCCTAGTTAGGTACTAATGTTTAAGCACCCGTTAAATCAGATAAGAAAAACTGATAAGCAGGGTTGTTGGTTTGCTCTTGATAAACATAACCCAGCTCTGCCAAGTGTTGGTCAAAGCTCAATCTGTCTACTTCAGCAATATCAAATCCAGCTAAGACTAAGCCTTCTGCTGCGCCGTGGTTGCGATAATGAAACAAAGTAATGTCCCAGCGTTCGCCTAGGGTGTCTAAAAACTTCATCAACGCCCCTGGGTGTTCTGGAAATTCAAAAGAAAATAACTTTTCATTTATGGCTGTTGGCGGTCTGCCTCCTACCATATAACGAACATGTAACTTTGCCATTTCATTGTCTGACAAATCAAAGCTTTGATAACCATTAACTGTAAGTGCATCGGTTAATTGTTTTAGCTCTGTTTGACCATCACGTAAGCGAATACCCACAAATACATGGGCTTCTTTATCCGTAGCATACCGGTAATTAAACTCAGTAATAGCGCGGCCACCTAATAAGGAGCAGAAGTTTCTAAACGCACCGGTCTTTTCAGGGATTTTAACCGCAATAACCGCTTCTTTTTGCTCACCTAATTCACAACGTTCAGACACATAACGCAAGGTGTGAAAGTTGATATTAGCGCCACACAAAATGCCTGCAAACTTTTTACCTTGTTGAAGATTAGCTTTTAAATATTTTTGCATTCCGGCAATGGATAGGGCCCCTGCAGGCTCTGCTATTACTCGGGTATCATCAAAAATATCTTTAATGGCTGAGCAAATCTCGTCTGTATTGACTGTGATGACTTCGTCTACATAGTCTTGGCATAAGCGAAACGGCTCTTCGCCAATAATTTTAACGGCAACACCATCGGCAAAGATGCCAACGTGATCTAACGGAACGGGTTTGCCCGCAGCCATGGCCGCTTGCAAGCAAGCCGACTCATCCGATTCAATGGCGATGATTTTAACGTCTGGCTTAAGCTGCTTAATGAATACAGAGATACCCGCAATTAAGCCACCACCTCCTACAGCAATAAAAAGCGTATCTAAGTCGGGATTTTGTTCTAGCAGTTCACGAGCAATAGTGCCTTGCCCTACAATGACATCTTCATCATCAAAAGGGGCAACCATAGTGTAGCCATGCTCTTCTGATAAACGAAGGGCCTCGGCTTTTGCCTCATCAAAACTACTTCCATGAAGTACTATTTCAACGTATTCACCACCAAAGTTACGTACTGCCTCTACCTTAATGTCAGGTGCGGTAGCAGGCATCACGATAGTCGCTTTGATTTGTTTTTTACGGGCAGAGTAAGCCACACCTTGAGCATGGTTACCCGCAGATGAGGCAACCACACCTTTAGCAAGTTGCTCATCGGTTAACTGACTTAACTTGTTAAATGCCCCGCGAAGCTTAAAAGACTTCACGGGTTGCTGGTCTTCACGTTTCAGCCAAATATCGTTACCTAAGGTTTCAGATAATTTATCTAGCTTTTGTAATTCAGACTTTACGGCTACATCATACACCTGTGCTTGTATAATTTTTTGCAGGTACTCATTGGCAGAACGTGTCATTTAGTCTTCCAATTTAGACGCATCACGTACGCCACCTTTATCAGCACTGGTCGCTAATAATGCATAGGCTTTTAACGCTAACGTCACTTTACGTTCACGAGTTAATGGTTTCCATGCTTTAGGGCTGGCATCCATTTTTTCACGGCGAGCTTGTAGGTCAGCATCGGAGATATCAATACCAATCTTACGGTTTGGAATATCGATATTGATGGTATCACCTTCTTCAACTAAGGCTATGCCACCACCACTAGCGGCTTCTGGCGCACAGTGACCAATCGACAGTCCAGATGTACCACCAGAAAAACGCCCATCAGTGATTAATGCACATTCTTTACCTAAGCCTTTTGCTTTTAAGTAAGTGGTTGGATATAGCATTTCTTGCATACCTGGGCCGCCTTTAGGGCCTTCGTAACGAATAACCACTACGTCACCGGCGACGACTTTGTCACCTAAGATGGCTTCAACCGCTTCATCTTGGCTTTCAAAAATACGGGCGCGGCCGGTAAATTTATGGATAGACTCATCTACCCCTGCGGTTTTAACAATACAGCCATCTTCAGCAATGTTGCCGAATAAAACTGCTAAGCCGCCTTCTTGGCTAAACGCATGATCAACACTACGAATACAGCCTTCTTCACGGTCGGTATCCGCTGTTGGCCAGCGGCAATCTTGGCTGAATGCCTTAGTGGTACGAATACCAGCAGGGCCAGCTTTATAAAATTCTAATGCATGTTCGTTCTGACCACCGGCGATATCCCACTCAGCAAGCACTTCACCTATGGTTTTACCCAATACATGAGGCGAGTCGGCATGTAATAAACCTGCGCGATTTAATTCAGACAAAATACCAATTACGCCACCAGCACGGTGCACATCTTCCATATGATATTTAGGGGTAGAAGGCGCAACTTTACATAAGTGCGGAACCTTACGAGAGAGTCTGTCGATGTCGTCTAGGGTGAAAGGAATTTCACCTTCAACTGCAGCTGCTAATAAATGCAAAATAGTGTTCGTTGAGCCGCCCATGGCGATGTCTAAGCTCATGGCATTTTCAAAGGCTTGGAAATTAGCAATATTACGCGGTAATACAGACTCATCATCTTCTTGATAGTAACGACGGCACAATTCAACTATTTGTGTGCCGGCTTGTTTAAATAGTCCTTCACGGTCAGCGTGAGTGGCAAGCATTGAACCATTACCCGGTAAAGACAAACCTAAAGCTTCGGTCAAACAGTTCATGGAGTTGGCAGTAAACATACCAGAGCATGAACCACATGTTGGGCAAGCCGAACGCTCTACTTCTTCACTGTCTGCATCGCTAACGTTGTCATCAACACCGGCTACCATAGCATCCACTAAATCAAGTTTGATAAGTTGGTCAGAAAGCTTGGTTTTACCCGCTTCCATTGGACCACCTGATACAAAAATAACCGGTACGTTTAAGCGCATAGACGCCATTAACATGCCCGGAGTGATTTTGTCGCAGTTTGAGATACACACTATGGCATCAGCGCAATGGGCATTAACCATATACTCAACAGAGTCGGCGATAATTTCTCGTGAAGGCAAGCTGTACAGCATACCGCTATGACCCATAGCGATACCGTCATCCACAGCTATGGTATTAAATTCTTTTGCTACACCACCTGCGGCTTCGATACTGCGAGCAACCAATTGCCCCATATCTTTTAAATGTACATGACCCGGTACAAATTGAGTAAATGAGTTGGATACAGCGATAATGGGTTTATTAAAATCATCGTCTTTCATCCCTGTTGCGCGCCACAGTGCGCGGGCCCCCGCCATGTTGCGACCTTGTGTACTTGTGGCTGAACGTAATTTTGGCATTATTTCACTCTTAATTAATTAGTATGGACAAACCTATTGTTCCGATGCATGAACAAAAAACCCCTCATGAAGAGGGGCTGTAGTATTGGCACTTGCCACACTATCCCCGCAATAAAATAATGACTAACCCGAGGGCTAGCGTAATTGGTACCAGATTGCGTTGTAGGGAATAGGGCATCATATTTTTTTGCTTATCATCAGTGACAATAGAAATATCATGAAGTTTACAAACTGATCAAGCATTGGTATATGCCATTTTAGAGGATGATATATTCAAGATAGGCCATTTATAAAACCAGTAGAGCTTTATCTTTTAAATTCAGGCAACTTAGGCCCTGTTATTTTTTACTCCTTGTGAAGGTATAGATAGGATTAACTCGCAAAATTCTAGCTAAAGGCTAGCCTTAAGGTTCACCTTATATGCAAATGGAGTTGCCTTATGTCTTTAGCGATTGTTTACTCTCGTGCAACTGTGGGCATAGATGCGCCACTGGTTACGGTAGAGGTACATTTAGCCAATGGGCTGCCCTGCTTTAACTTAGTTGGCTTACCAGAAGCATCGGTTCGCGAAGCTAAAGACAGAGTGCGCAGTGCGCTTATTAACTCTGGTTTTGAATTCCCCGCTAAACGTATAACTGTGAATTTAGCCCCCGCCGACTTACCTAAAGAGGGAGCCCGATTCGATTTAGCCATCGCCATTGGTATTATTGCCGCAAGCAGCCAATTACCCGAACACTCATTGCAAAACATAGAGCTGGCTGGTGAATTAGCATTATCAGGTGAAATTCGCTCTATTAAAGGCGCGCTACCTTTCACTTATGCTTGTCATAAAGCAGGAAGAGCCGTGGTACTGCCCGCAGAAAATGCCGCAGAAGCGTCACTCATTGAAGGAGCTCAGATTTTTGCGTCTAATCAATTATTGGATGTATTTCATCATATAGCTGGGCAAAAAAATCTTAATTTTTATCAGCCCGAGTTTACTCAAAAAGAGTCTCAATACGAAAACGACTTACAAGATGTTGTCGGTCAAGCAGCGGGTAAACGGGCCTTAGAAATAGCCGCAGCAGGGGGGCATAATTTACTTTTTACAGGCCCACCAGGCACAGGAAAAACCATGTTAGCTAGCCGTTTAGTTACCATTTTACCGCCCATGTCAGATGAAGAAGCCTTAGCTTCAGCAGCTATTCACTCAATTGTGGGAAAACCTGTAGATCCGGCCACTTGGAAACAAAGAAACTACCGCCATCCACACCACACTAGTTCAGCCGTTGCCTTAGTGGGCGGGGGGAGTGTACCCAGACCAGGTGAAATATCGCTGGCCCACAATGGTGTGCTGTTTTTAGATGAGTTACCTGAATTCGACCGTAAGGTGTTAGATGTACTAAGGGAGCCTTTAGAATCAGGCTCGGTGAGCATTTCAAGGGCGGCTAGGCAGGCGCAGTTTCCGGCGCGTTTTCAATTGGTGGCAGCCATGAACCCCAGCCCAACTGGAAGTTTGCAAGATGGTCGCAGTAGTAGCGACCAAGTATTACGTTATTTAAACCGTATTTCGGGGCCATTTTTAGACCGTATCGACTTACAAGTAGACGTTCCCAAGTTACCTAACAGCGACTTTTCTGAACAAGTTAAATCGAGAGGTGAGAATAGCCAAACCGTACGAAATCGAGTGGTAACAGCCCACCAATTACAGATAAACCAAAGAGGTAAATCTAACGCACAACTTGGCAGTAAAGAAATTGAAAAACATTGTGCCTTAAGCAAAGCAGACCAAGCATTCTTGCATAACGCAGTAGAAAAACTGGGACTATCGTTGCGAACTTACCACAGGGTATTGAAAGTTGCCCGTACCATCGCTGACCTAGCCAACTGCTCGCAAATAGAAAAATCCCACCTAGCAGAAGCCCTAAACTACCGAGCCTTTGACCGCATGTTAGTGCAGTTAACTAATAATTGAGCTTTGGCTCGCTAAGATTTTGCATAACGCTTAAAACTGAGAATGTTGCATGGGTGAAGTATCTAAAAGTTGAGCTAAATTTTTAAGTGCTAAGGTAAATCTAGTCTCTGAATCTATAGCCATAACAGACAAGCGAACTTTATCAATAGGCTTACCATCAGCACAAAAATATGTCGAACTGCTCACCAGTAACCCTTGGTTTTTAGCAGCAAGACAAAAGCTGTCGGCATTCCACTGCCCAGGTAAGGTCAACCATAAGTGATAGCTAGTTACTTGTGCATTCAACTCAAACTGACTCAGGACTTGCTGCGCAATTTTTTGTCGCTTTATCGCAATCGCTTTTTGTTGGTCTGCTAATTTGAATGCTGTCCCTGATTCAATCAAATGGCTGGCTGTTTCAAATAAAAGTGGTGATGGTAACCAAACCATAGCCCTTAAAAAGGCCGCTATCTTTTTAGATTGAGAAACAGGAGAGTTCAAAAAGCCGCAGCGGATCCCCGGGCTTACAGCCTTCGATAGGCTGCTAATATGAAATGTATTCTCTGGAGCAAAATTACTAATAGCTGGTAACGGGGTTTCATTTAAAAAACCGTAAATATCATCTTCGATTAGCCATGCGTTGTATTTTAAAATAGTCGCTGCAATTTGCTTACGACGAAGAGTAGGCATAGTTACAGCGGTGGGATTTTGATGTGACGGAACAACAATAACAAGGGCGGGCTTTTCTTGTTGAAATTGCCGTGCTAAATCATTGGGGCACATCCCACTTTCGTCCATTTGAATGCCTACCACCCTTCTCCCCAAACAGTTGGCTATAGACAAAATGCCGGGGTAGGTTTGTGCTTCAACAGCTATAAGATCATCAGCTTGGGTATAAAGTTGAATGAGTGTAGATAAACCATGCTGTGCACCATTAGTTAAATGCAGTTGCTCAACTTTTGGCATATCTAAACCATATTTTACTGCCCAATACCTGCCTATATCTCTATGTTTTAGTAGCCCAGAATCTTCCGCATACTCGTAAAGTTTTGCATCAAAATCTTGATTAAAACTGTTTTGAAATTCATGGTGCAGCCTTTTTACATTGTGTGACATGCAAGGCTGCAATATGGATAGGTTAAACTCGTTGTCAGCATCACCAGAGCGAATAACTTGGGACAGTGGTTTGTCGTCAAAAACAAAACTGCCTCGCCCCACAAAAGACTCAATCTTTCCCGCTGTAGCTAGGGTTTGATAGGCTTTTGAGACTGTGACCGCTGTAGTATCTAACTCTTGAGCCAACGCCCTATGAGTGGGTAGTTTACTCCCTTTAGCGTATTGCCCTAGGTCAATCCTATTCTCAATAATGTTAGATATTTCTATGTATTTTGGGGGCGTCATGACATCAAATGCTGCAAATAAAAGTTAATGGTAGCGATACCAAAGCATAAATTCAATCAAGATACAAAAACCATCATTGACATATGTCAATATAGAGATTATTTTAAACACAGTTAGGTAAAATACTGTGTTATTAGGCACCAATATAATAAAATCACTAGAAAATAGTTTTTCCACACAATCAAAATGACATAGTTCATTTGTTTTTCAAATGAGTAAAAAAACCAAAAGTAGGCGTATTCATGATCCATAAAGATAATTCACCAGAGCAAAATAATCTAACCGCAGCTTTTATCGGGCTAGGCGCAATGGGCTACCCAATGGCAGGACACCTGCAGACATCTGGTTACCCTACTACTGTGTTTAATCGTTCAGAGTCCAAAGCAAAAAATTGGGCAGACGAACATAATAGTGAGTATGCACTCACACCGCAAAAGGCAGTTTTTAATAAAGATATTGTTTTTATATGTGTTGGAAATGACAAAGACGTGCGTGAAGTGGTTTTAGGCGACAACGGCGCACTTGCAGGTATGAAGCAAGGGGCAATTTTGGTAGACCACACCACTACATCAGCAGAACTTGCAATAGAACTTAAAGCTCGATGCGAAGAAGTAGGCTGTGAGTTTATTGATGCGCCTGTCTCTGGCGGTCAAGCAGGTGCAGAAAACGGCCAACTCACTGTTATGTGTGGAGGTAAAAGTGCCATCTTTGATACTGCTAAACCAATAATGCAAAGCTATGCCAAACAAATGCAATTGATGGGAGAAACAGGCCAAGGCCAACGTACTAAGATGGTTAACCAAATATGTATTGCTGGCGTGCTGTCTGGATTAAGCGAAGCGCTATTGCTCGCCCAAAAAGTTGGCTTAGATATTCCACAACTTGTTGATACCTTGAAACATGGTGCGGCTGGCTCTTGGCAAATGGAAAACAGGCTTGAAACCATGTCTGAAGACAAGTTCGACTTCGGTTTTGCTATTGATTGGATGCACAAAGATTTAAGTATTTGCCTTGAAGAAGCAGCCAAGTATCAACTAGCTCTACCACTTACCACTCAAGTCGATAATCAATACCAAAAGTTACAACAAAACGGAATGGGCCGACTAGATACTTCAGCCTTAGTCAAGTCACTTCAAGCTGACAGAAATACAATTAAATAATAGGCATAAGCATCAATGGAATTATTAAATATAGACCTATCTGTATGGGTACTTGGAGCGCTAATTTTTGCGTGTTTCGTTGCTGGGTTTATCGATAGCGTTGCAGGGGGGGGAGGGCTTATTTTGCTGCCTTCTTTTATTTTAGCTGGTTTACCGCCACAAGTCGCTTTAGGTCAAGGCAAACTAGTCAGTACCTTTGGCACCTTGGCTGCAATCCGCAACTTTGTGAAAAATAAAAAAGTCATTTGGAAGGTGGTGGCAACAGGTATACCTAGTGGATTACTGGGCTCTTATTTTGGGGCTGAAATGATCCTGATGTTCGAACCTGAAGTCGTAGCAAAAATTATCATTGGGCTATTACCATTTGGCATCATGCTGTCACTTCTTCCTAAAAAAAATCATGCAGCACATCTAATAAATGTAACGAAGTTACAAGTTTACCTAATAGTACCAATTATCGTTTTTGTTATAGGGTTTTACGATGGGTTCTTTGGTCCTGGCACAGGTAGTTTTTTAATCCTAGCACTGCATCTTATTTTACGCTTTGATTTAGTTACTGCATCTGCCAACTCTAAACTGTTAAATTTCTCTAGCAACGTGGGAGCGTTAATGGCCTTTATGATAGCCGGAAAAGTACTATACATGCTGGCAATTCCATTAATTATAGCCAACCTCGCCGGTAACCACATCGGTAGTAGCTCGGCCATCAAGCACGGCCCTAAAGTTGTTAAAACAACCTTGAGTGTTTCCATGACTTTACTGATGGGCACTTTAGTCTATAAGTTTATTTTGTAGAAATTATTAAACATAAGGGAGCCTGCTTGTTACTGCTCCAGCGAACGTAGTAAGTGTGTTAATGATTTTTTATGGGTTGCTGTCAATATCCCCTTCCAATTAGAATCTAAGTTTGCAACTTGTTCCTATACTCTTAAGTAATTCAGATTTGTTGTTTAAGCTAACTGGTATAACATTCTTTATGGAGTTTTCTAAATATTTTTACAAGCTCTTCTCTTAAATCCTTATCTATAAATATTCTTTGGAGCTCTTTCACTTGATTCTCAGGGCGCGTTATAACCATAACACCAGGAGCGGTTCCATCAATTTTTACACCATCTCGAAATAAAGATGGCTTAGACCAGCTCATACCTTGCTCAAAATTAAATAATATTGAATATTTCTGCCCATTATTACCATATACCTCAGAGCCTAATAAGCATCGATTACCGTACCATTTTTTACTGAGACATTCTCAATATCAATGATTTCACCATCTAGTTGAAACTTTGTTAAAGTAGCCATAATGTTATCAAAAACAAGTTCATTATAGTCATCTATAAGTTTGTTATGCTTATCATAAAGCTTATTGTATTTATCCACTAAAGAATTGTATTCGTAATTAGAAACTTCTGATGAGGCACTAAAAGTGACTGTCATTAATAGAATTAAAATAAGTGATTTCATAATCGCTCCTATTATTTACATCTCAGTAAATTTAATAAAATAAGCTTAATACCTCACATTTTATTTGTGAGTTAAAGCTTACAATGTATGTAATGAAAGTTATCTAAAAATAATTACGTAACTTAATTCAGTCAACGCAATTAACAAGGCATCCATGTTAATTACTACTTATTAAAAATGGGGTCTAGATAAGCTGCTATTTGACATTTTATCTTTTGATAATAGCCAACTAAAAAAAACAAACTTTCAGGAGTCGTTAGCTGTAACTTGTTTTGTTCCTTAATTTTCTTTGTGCGAGATAATCTTCTTTTCTGTCTTCTTGATATTTTTCAAACGATCGAACAAAGTCTTCAGTCTTTTTAATGGATGTTTGAAATACTGTCGTTCCATCATTCTCAAAGTCTTGATTTAAAAAATGGGTGATAACTCTTAAGTCATCAGCAACAAAACTAAAGGGGAGAAACCTTTTGTCTTGGTCAATTAAATCAAAATTTTCTTGGCTTAACTTAAAAGTAAAATCGAGTTCAAGGCTTCCACTTTTTGACTCCAGTAAGGCCAACTTACCTTCTACTTCCTCATTAAATTCGATTAACGTTTCTAACTCAGCATCAACGTCTTCAAAAACAGGTAATAATAAGTTCGATAATAACTCTGTCTGTGGCTCATTATTATCTAAAGGCTGCATGATTAAATCGATTTCCGCCCTTGTTTTACCCATACCCTCTTCTAAAGAGGACATGGTTAAAATATCTGACTTTGTTATCTTGCCGCCATTAACCGTTACTTTATTGTAGATATCACCAAGCTCTGTTGTTTGTGCTTCAAGTTTTTCGAGAGCTTGTATTAAAAACGGCATGGCTGACGCTAATTTTCTATGCGATTCAACTTCACTTAACTCTTCGTTTTTAGCAAAACTTGCATCATTAGTCTGCAGGGATGAGGAGTACTCTTTATTTGCCGCTAATAAAGATTGAGAAAAATGATGGTTTAATGTGTTATCAACTTTGTGCGGCAGTGTAGTCCCGTCTTCATTTGATGAAGGAGTCAGCCTCGAAGACTCTGTAACACCCTTGTTGCTCCATAAAGATAGGTATTTAACATTGGTCACTAACATAATGAAGTTCCATTTGCGTTTTATTTCTTCATCTCAGAGCAATAGTTAGGCCATAAGAATTAAACACTTACATGATTTGACCTAAGTGTCTTAATACCAATTATCTACCCCAATATCGAGTGCTACCGCAATATATAAGATAATAAAAACTATTGCTTTAGGAGTAAGCAATCTAAAACTAGAAAACATCGCCCGAATACTAGCGTTAGAAACTACTGGATAACCTGGTAAGACCTAACCTAACTCACCACTTTGTGATTGTTTATATTCGATCCAAGTCGAAATAATATTAATCTCCATGCAGTGACACAAACTTATCTCATCGCTTCACGATTATTGGCAGATAACTTAGCTAGCCTTCTTCAAAACTCCAACGGAGACTAAGCTATTTTCTTTGTGGTACTGGTTTTGCTTAACCGAGATATCAAGGGTGGACTTAATATGCACTTTTACAACCAGTGATGTGTGATTATTAGTATTCGCCTCTTAGTAATAAGTGGCTAAAAATTGCGTTATTTAGAGGATTGAAAATGCTTATTAGCAGTACTTCAACTATGTATCATTTATACCATCAAAAAACACCTGAAGAAGTAGAGGCAGCTAAAGCCCTGCAAGAAAATGTCAAAGTTGCGGCAACATCTGACCCTTTAAGCTCTAATTCAACCGAGGACACCGTAAGCTTTCTATCAAATGCTATGGAAGAGTTGCTCGCAAATAAAATCGGTGTCGATAAGGAAAAATTAGATGAACTCAAACAAGAAATCGCGGCACTCGAAGAGCTAGAAAACCCCACTCAAGAACAAAAAGAACGCTTGGTGATGTTAACCGAAAAATTAGAAAAAATGGTAAAAGAAGCCGCCGAGCGCACCGTGGAGCAAGAAGCTAAACGTACACCAGATAACAAAGTTAAAACATATCAAGATGTTGAAGCGATGACATCGCTGTTATAGCAATAATCTTGAAGCAACTTTTGATGTAGATTAAAGAGCGGTTACCAATGAGTAAAATTCCCACCATGATATTTTTGTTAGCCGTAAACTGGTAATTGTTCCATTTTGTTAGCTAAAACAGCTTTTCTATTATACGTTGTTTTAAATTCAGATATGATTTTGAAACCATATTTTTGATATAACTTTATAGCCGGGTGATTAGATGCAGCTACATAAAGTGTTGCCGTACCTATTATATTAGAAAGCATAAATTCTAAAAGGGAAACACCAATGCCTTTTCCGCGATAATTAGGGTGCACAAACAATGCACGTATTTCTGAGCCAGAATACGCACAAAACCCAACTGCATATTTAGTACCGTATACATAAATATCAGATTCATAAATTTGAGCTAAACGTATTTCATCTTTGTCTAAAGATAACAACTCAAAATTGGTGCTCTCATACTTCAACTCATCCAATTTAGACATTGAATAAATTTCTAGGAGTTGATTGTAATCACTTTTTGAATATTTGCGTATGTTCATTGAGTACACCGTACGGATAACGTTTAGCCCACCGAAAAAATGCGAGCGCAGCGAGTAATTTTTCTGAGTGATAGCACTTGTTATAGCACTCTTGATGCCATCGGGTGATTTCGTTTTAATTGAAGTAAATCCCATAAGTTACCGTAAAGATCTTCAAACACTGCTACAGTGCCGTAATCCTGCTCTTTAGGCTCTCTAATAAACTTTATACCTTCAGATAACATACGATTATAATCACGCCAAAAATCATCAGTATTTAAGAATAAGAACACTCGACCGCCAGCTTGATTTCCCACAAAGTCATTTTGCTCAGGCTTAGATGCACGAGCCAATAATAGTGTTACGCCATTAGAACCAGGAGGTGAAACTACAACCCAACGTTTATCTTGTTCTGGTTGGTAAATGTCTTCAACAAGCTCAAACTTAAGTTTGTTTACATAAAAATCAATTGCCTCATCATAGTCTTTAACGACTATAGCAATGTGTACTATGGATTGTTTCAACTCATCTATCCTCGAATTAAATGCTAGTGTAACTCGGCGCTAAAACTACTTAATATGAGGCAACTTGCCTCTTTTTACCTTTACATTATTTGTACCAAATTTAGCCAGCCACTGCCAAACATCAGGGTACAACATATCTGTTAATTTTTAGATTTCACGAAAACAGGCAAATTGCGTCTTTTTCTGACTTCGGAGGCAAACCGACAGGGCAGCATAAAAAACAGCGACAGAGAAGAATGGAATGAACGCTAATTGCAATAGCGTTAACAAGAAATACCTCTTTCGAATCGATAGAATCAGTTACCTTGATTAACTATAAACTTTAATGTCTGCAATTGGCATTTTATCAGTATCAGCTTTAATCAGAGAGGTTAACTGTAAGTTACTCTCTCAATTATGAGTTAACATTTTTTATACCCAAAATATGCGAAGCCTTTAGCAATTAAACAAAGCCTGAATCGCCGGCTCATTCGCTCTGGCTTGCAAACAACACAAGCCCAACTGATAAGGCTCAATATCATCTAACAATATACGATTCACTCTTTGTCCAACAGTCGAATGGTCTAGCACTATCTGCGGCACAATTGCTAACCCACAACCTAATGCTACCATGCTGACAATGGCTTCGTTGCCTGCAACTTTGGCATATACCCTTGGCCTTATACCTTGTTCGGTAAACCAATGATGCACTATGCGTTTTGATGGGCCAGACTCAGGGAGGATCATCGAGTGTTTGCGCCAATCAACTTGATAAAGACGAGACAACTGTAAGTCTTTCGCCGCAATCAATATCAGGGGTACTTCGTCTAAAGGTAAAAACTTAAGCTCTTTGGGGAAGTCAGGGGTATGAATGGCGATTGAAGCATCGACTTCTTGCTGCATCACTTTACTGGCCGACCATGCTGGATCGCCTGTACTTAACTTGATTTCGACCTGAGGATATTTGTGTCTGAAACTATCTAACAAATTAGGTAAATGGCTTTGACTGGCAGTGACCGAACAAAATAAACTGAGCTCACCTTGCAGTTGTTGGTGATCTTGTTGTAATTCACCTTTAACTTTTTTCCATTCTGTAAGGGTTTGTTGTGTAAAACCCAACAACTTAGACCCCGCGGCAGTGAGTTTCACTTTACGGTTGTCTCTTACAAACAACGGGGTACCGCACTCTTCTTCGAGCCTTTGTATTGTGCGGCTCAAGGTTGAAGGACTAACAAATAAAGCTTCTGCAGTTTTACTAAAATGTAAACTACTCGCTAAATGCTGAAACAACTCTAAGCTACGAATATCCATACAGACCAACCATGTTGCTAATTATGAAACATAATATTGCAAATATATCATTTTAAACAACAAAGAACATTGTCTATTATCTCGCCATCGTAAATGAAAGACTCATTTACAAAGAAAAGAATAGGATTTAGAAAATGGCAAATTATTTCAATACATTATCGCTACGTCAGCAATTGGACCAAATCGGTCGCTGTCGTTTTATGCAACGTTCAGAGTTCTCTACCGGTTGTGACTTCCTAAAAGGACAAAAAATTGTCATCGTAGGGTGTGGCGCTCAAGGTTTAAACCAAGGTTTGAACATGCGTGACTCTGGTTTAAACATCTCTTATGCACTTCGCCAAGCTGCAATTGATGAAAAACGTGATTCATTCCAACGTGCTAGCGATAATGGTTTTACTGTTGGTACTTACCAAGAGCTTATTCCAACAGCTGACATCGTTTATAACCTTACACCAGATAAGCAACACTCAAGCGTTGTTGAAGCGGTTATGCCGTTAATGCAACAAGGTGCAACATTAGGTTATTCACACGGCTTCAACATTGTTGAAGAAGGTCAACAGATTCGTTCAGACATTACTGTTGTAATGTGTGCACCTAAATGTCCTGGTACTGAAGTACGTGAAGAATATAAGCGTGGATTTGGTGTACCAACTCTCATCGCTGTTCACCCAGAAAACGATCCTAAAGGTCAAGGTTGGGATATCGCTAAAGCATTAGCTTCTGCTACTGGTGGTGACCGTGCTGGTGTTCTTGAATCTTCATTTGTTGCTGAAGTTAAGTCTGACCTTATGGGTGAGCAAACTATTTTATGTGGTATGCAACAAGTTGCAGCTATCTTAGGCTACGAAAAAATGGTTGCTGACGGTATCGACGCTGGCTATGCAGGTAAACTTATCCAAGACGGTTTAGAAACCATCACCGAAGCACTTAAAATCGGTGGCGTAACGAACATGATGGACCGTCTATCTAACCCTTCAAAAATCAAAGCGTTTGAATTAGCTGACGAATTAAAAGTATTGTTAGGTGACTTATTTGGTAAGCACCAAGATGACATTATAAGCGGTGAATTTTCTCGCACTATGATGGAAGACTGGGCTAACGGCGATGCTAATTTACTTAAATGGCGTGAAGAAACTGGCGAGACCGGTTTTGAAAATGCCCCTGAGTTTGCTGGCACTATCGACGAGCAAGAATACTTCGACCACGGTGTTTTCTTAGTCGCCATGATCAAAGCCGGTGTTGAACTAGCATTTGACGTAATGGTTGAAGCTGGAATTTTACCAGAGTCTGCATATTACGAATCACTTCACGAAACTCCGCTTATTTCTAACACAATCGCACGTAAGCGTTTGTACGAAATGAATGTAGTTATCTCTGATACAGCCGAATACGGTAACTATTTATTCGCTAACGCTGCAGTGCCAATTTTACGCGAGAAACTCATGCCAAATATTGGTACTGATTTAATCGGTAAAGCATACACAACTGCAACAAACAGCGTAGACAACAAAAAATTAGTTGATATCAATAAAGAAATCCGTGAAAGCGGCGTTGAAACAATAGGCGCAACGTTACGTGGTTACATGACTGATATGAAAACAATTGTTGAGTCAGCATAGGATTTATCTGACTTAACACTGACGATTTCTGTCGTAAAAGTGTTAAAGCCTTTGGCCTAACACTTCCCTGTTGCCCAACCTTATGGTTGGGCTTTTTTATGGGTAAATTAAAAGGTCGTCTTCATACCGATACAGCGAAAAAGGTAAATAATCGGAGGCAATTCACTATTAGGTACAAAAACAAACCATAATTTTCATGCATTTTTAAAGTGTTGACTGTTTGTTACTAGAAGCAGACTAAAAATAGTTATTCTCAACACTAGCTCGTTGTTTTTAAAGGGCTAACACCTTGGCGCGCCAATTGCTCTAGCTTAGTTTTATATTAAAATTTATGCGTAATCATTCAGGCGCTCATCTAGTAAATCGGAACAATAAATGAATCAATCAATATCACGTCTATCTCAGGTAGGTGACTGGATTTTCGAAGTGAAAATGGTCAGGGCCTTAAAAGTAAAAAATCACGGCGACCCTTACTCTGCAATCGCCAACCTTACTGCCAATGGTGACCAAATGTATATTGACTCGCACCTATCAATCAATGATGAAGATTTAACTAAAGAGGACTTTCTAACTATCTATAAGTTTTGTCAGTCTATGGGAATGAAAAACATTAGCTACGATCGCATTAAAAATGGTCTTAAATCATCTAAGCAGGTCGAAATAATTCAAAATACCGCTCCACAGTTTCGATTGGTAGAATAAAGAATGTATTGAGAGGATAAAAAAGCGCTAAGTAACTCACTTAACATGAACAACTTGTTACGAAGCGCCTAAAACTAAACAATGAAGGTTCAAATTGAAGCCACAAGGCTTAAACGTAGACTAACAATTAATTCCTGAACCAAAGATGAATAGTTAACATTAACCCCAATAATTATTGACATAATGAAGAGCTATTCCGCCTTCCAATAAAATACAAAAGAAATCAACCCAAACACACAAAACCCTACCGCAATAGGTGTAACTGTCAGCTCAATAAAGCCCCCTATAAATACTGCAATAGGTACCGAAAACAAACTACTTAACGAACCAATAATAGCAGCACCCAACCCAGCCATGCTGCCCAAGGGTTGCATGGCCATAGCGTTAATATTACCGAACAAAATGCCTATACAGAAAAAAGCACAAAACAACACAGACACAAACATCAACATGGGTGGAATACCGGCGTAAAACCAACATAGAGCAAGCAGCAATGAAGAGAATATTAACCAACCTATCATTGCCCAAGTACATAAGGTTCGCATGCCTAAACGCATCACTAATGTGCCGTTAATGAAAGATGCAAAACCGATGGAAAAGGCCAATAACGCAAAATACAAAGGGAACAACTCACCTGCATCATAAATATGTTGAAAGATTGTTTGTGAGGCGCTGATATATGCCAAAAAAGCCCCAAAAGATAGCCCCATAGATAGGGTATAAAACATCACTAATTTGTGGGTCAAAATAAACTTACTAGACTGCCAAAGCTGTGACCAACTAAATGGTTGGCGCATTTCTTTTGGCAGGGTTTCTGGCTGGCGAATAAAAAACCACAAGCCTACTAGTAATCCAATTAATAGAAATGAAGAAAAAATATGTCGCCACGACGCCCAAAACATAACGGCTTGGCCAAAACTTGGGGCGACCATAGGCACTAAAATAAACACCATCATGATAAAAGACATAACACGCGCCATGGCTTCGCCTTCGTACTTATCGCGAATGACCGCCAAAGCTGCGATCCTAGGGCCTGAGACTCCAAATGCCTGAATAACACGGCCTACCAACATAACGGTTAACGACTCAGCCAACATACAAATGACCGAACCAATAGCGAAAATGATTAAACCAGAAAGAATGGCATATCGCCTACCTTTATCATCCGATACTGGCCCGTAATAAAGCTGCCCAAACCCCATCCCAATAAAAAACAAAGACACAATTAGATGTGTATCTTGGGCATTTTCAATCTGCAAGTCTTGGCCTATTTGACTTAACGCCGGCAGCATGGCGTCTATGCTCAAAGCAACCAAAGAAGTCATTACCGCCATAAGCGCCACGAACTCACTCAAGCCTATCTCTGGCTTAGTTAGTGGTTGTTTTATGTGTTCTGGTGATGACATGTTTTAAACCTGTAAAATATAGAAAAAATAACGGAATATATTCTAGCATTGCATACAGGTTGGAGATTAATATTTTCTTGGTTAGTTACACCAACAGGCTTACTTTCTGAAGATTGGTAATAAACGCGCCTTTTCACGATAATGAAAAAAAGCGCGACTAATACAGCTAGTTGAGGTGTTTCTTTAAAAATGCATCCATGGCCTTAAAAGTAGCATGGCGGTTTTTTTGGATTGATAGGTAATGATCACCGTTTTCGAGCTCGATATATTCTACTGGTTTATCGAGTGATTTTAGCCTACTGACCATCACTCGACTTTGAGCAACATCTACCACCCTGTCATCTTCACCATGAATAAATAACATAGGAATATTCACATTTTTGGCTTTGTAATAAGGCGAGCGAGCTTCTAAATCATCAAAGTCATTACCTAATTGCTCTTTTACAAGCCGACTATTTGTGTAGTCATAAGAGCGGATCACGCGTTTTTTAAGATCAGTTACACCAGCAAAGCTAATCGCACAGGTAAATAAATCAGGGGTTTTTACGGCCGCCATTGCAGCAGCATAGCCGCCATAGCTTGCACCCACGATACACATTTTGTCTTTAAGGGCGATGTTTTGCTCCACCAGCCAATTAGCGGCGTCGGTTAAGTCATCTTGCATGGTTAAGCCCCAGCCTTGCATTTGACTTTGAGAAAACTCGTAACCATAACCCGTTGACCCTCTAAAGTTAGGCCTAAATACCGCGTAGCCACGGCTTGCAAAAAATGATGTCCAATAATCAAAACCATCGCTGTCTCTAGACTGAGGGCCGCCATGTGGATGTAATATTGTAGGTACTGGGCCTTTAGTTCCCAATGGCAATGTTAGATAACCCTCTAGTTTAGTGCCGTCTCTTGCTGTGTAGGATACTAGTTTATGCTCACTTAGTTCTGCAGGGGGGAGAGCTGGGTATTGCTCAAAAATTAACTTAAGTGAGTTTTGCTTACGGTGCCCTAAATAATAAGCGCCAGGAGTATAGTCATTTTCCGTGTATAACAAGTAAACATTTTCATCGGCACTAAAATCAGTTAAATACGCACTATAACCAGCAAAAGCTTTCATTAAAGACTTATTGAAATTACCCATGGATTTATCCCAATAAATGCGCCCGCCTTCGCTATTTCTGTGATAAATGCCTATGACATCATTGCTTTTTTTGGAATATATAAGTGAGCCATCTACGTCGTGATCTTTATCTTCAAATACTAGCGTTGACTCTTTAGTTGTTAAGTCAATTTTAAACAACGCTTTTTTATCACCATTGTATTGTGTGTAGTACAAAATATTGGAGTCTTTAGCGAAGCCTAGTGGCGTAACACCAGATTCTTCAAAGCTGTTGTGTTCGAACAGTTTATGCCAAGTGTCATCATCGCCAATCCTGACTCTGATAGACGCTTCGCCTGTTTTATAATTTAAAGCTTCACCTAAACGTAAAGTGCCTTGCCTATCAGTCATCCAGTCACGAATGTTTAGTTTACCTCGGCTTATTCTAGATTTTCTACCCGTGTTGATATTCAACCTATAAACACCCGGTAAATTAACCGTATCTAAGTCAAGAGCGATAAGAATATTTTCAGGGTCATTAGGTAAAAATGAAATTACGTCATCTTGAAATTGAGAGTAATGATCATTGCCAATTTTATGGTTTGAAGGCGGCTTACTAAGCTGCCTTTGTACGGGCTGGTCGCCATCAACATCAATGGCCAGTAAACGAGTTTCCATAGCATCTACACCATTAATCGAAGAGGCAAACCTAACACTTACCACTAAGGTTTTATCGTTTGCCCATTCAAACCAGTTTGTTTTGTTAGTTTTATTATCAGATTGCACTATATGGAGCTTTTTACCTGTGGTTAAATCTACAGATGTTAATACTGTTACTTCTGGTGATTTATAGCTTCTTAGGTAGGCGATTTTTGTCCCACTTGGTGATAAAGCAGGTTTTTCATATCTAGGAAGTTGACTAAAGCTCTCAACAGGTAACTCTTCTGCAACACTACTTAAAGAAGTGAATAAAACAACTATCAAACAACACAAGCGAATGATTCCATTCATAAAAAGTCTCAAATATTTGCGATTAAAATTAACTCAAAACTATACACAAAACTTATTGGCTTAGCACCAATCAATCATGCAAGTTTATCAAGGCTGCAAGTTTTCTCTAATTTAAATGCTTTTTCAAAAAAGCATCCATTGCTTTAAAAGTAGTATGGCGATTACGTTGAATAGATAAGTAGTGATCACCATTTTCTAGCTCGATAAATTCTACATCTTTGTCTAAATCTTCAAGCTCTTCTACCATAATTTCACTTTGCACTATATCCACTACTCGATCATCTTCACCGTGGATAAACAACATAGGAATGTTAACTTTATCGGCATGATAAGCCGGTGAGCGGGCTTTTAAGTCGGCAGAGTCATCACCAATCTGCTTTTTCACAAATTTACTATTTAAATAACGGCGACTGGTTGATACCAATTCTTTTAAATCGGTTACACCGGCAAAACTTATGGCACACTTAAATAAGTCTGGTGTTTTTACCGCAGCCATAGCGGCTGCATAACCGCCGTAGCTCGCTCCAACGATACACATCTTGTCCTTAAGGGCGATGTTTTGCTCCACTAGCCAATTAGCGGCGTCGGTTAAATCATCTTGCATGGTTAAGCCCCATCCTTTCATCTGGCTTTGGGCAAACTCATAGCCATAACCCGTTGACCCTCTGAAGTTAGGTCTAAACACTGCATAACCACGGTTTGCAAAAAACGAGGTCCAATAATCAAAACCATCATATTCACGAGCCCCTGGGCCACCATGGGGGTGTAAAATAGTTGCAACAGGACCTTCAACACCTAGCGGTAGAGTTAAATAACCTTCTAGCTCAGTGCCATCTCGTGCGGTATAAGTGACAAACTTATGTTCGGTTAGCACTTCTGGAACTAATGCAGGGTATTGTTCAAAGACTGGTTTTAATGTTTTTTCTTTACGATCTCCAAAATAATAAACACCTGGAGTGAAATCATTCTCGGTGTAAAGTAAATAGATACTTTCATCATCATTGAAATCTACTAGATATACATCTATATCAGATAGGGCTTTGTTTAATGACTTTTGAAATTTACTAATCGAATCATCCCAGTACACTCTGCCATCGTCACTGTGGGCATGATAAACCCCAATTACATCATTGGTTTTTCTAGAATAAATTAACGAACCATCCACATCATAATTTTCGTCTTCAAAAACTAACTCTGATTCTTTGCTGGTAAGATCAATTTTATATAAGGCTTTTTTGTCACCTTTGTACTGGTTGTAAAATAGAATATTCGGGTCTTTGGCAAAGCCAAGTGGCGTTATACCTGATTCTTCTAAGGCATTGTATTCAAACATTTTATGCCAAGTGTCATCATGACCAATTCGCACTTGTATGGAGGCTTTACCTGTCTTGTAGTTTAAGGATTCACCTAAGCGTATATTGCCCTGCCTATCTGCCATCCAATCACGTATTTGTCGCTTTCCTCTATATATGCGAGTCATCTTTTTTGTGTATATATTTACCTTGTAAACGTCAGGTAAATTTGGAACTTCAGCATCTAACGCCACTAAAATATGATCAGGATCATCTAGTAAAAACGACACCACATTATCTTGAAATTGAGACGCATGCTTGCTCCTTTTCGGTTTAGCGATTTGTCTTTGTACTGCTTCATCGCCATCTACATCAATTGCTAACAATCGGGTTTCCGTGGTGTCCGTTCGATATCTTTTACCAGCAAATCTTAGGCTCACTATTAAAGTCTTCTCATTAGCCCATGTGAACCAATTAATTTTGACCTTTTCATTGTCAGACTTAACTATGTACTGAGTTTTGTTTTTTTCTAAATCTACAGTGGTTAAGACTGCCATTTCAGGCGATAAGAAGTTTCTAATATAGGCAAGTTTTTTACCGCTAGGGGAGAGGTTTGGTCTTACGTGGCTGGGTAACTGGCTAAAGCTTTCAACAGGTAATTCTTCTGCAACACTACTCAAAGAAGCGAGTAAAACAACTACCGAACAACACAAGCGAATGATTCCATTCATAAATAAAAAACCCAAACATCTAAGACTACAAGGAACCCAAAACTATACACAAAACTTATTGGCTTGGCATTAGCTAATAACTACTGTTTACAAATGTACACCAGCCTTTCATTGTTACTGGCATTTGTTGCTGCTTGTTGGACTTTTAACAAACCAATGGTACGTAAAAACAGATTACTTTTTTTCTCCCAAAACAGTTACACGACCATTTCTTAGGCTGTAAATCCAACTGTGTATACTTAAAGACTGTCCACGTTTTTTGGCATCTTTAATGATGTTACTACGGCTAACATTATCAGCCTGCTCCATTACATTTAGTTCACACATTCGAGCTGATTTATCATGTTCATTCAAGATAGATAATTCTTCTCTATGTTTGTATGCGAGATCTTTTATGTGCCCTAGCCAATTGTCGATTAAGCCAAATTGTTGGTCACCTAAAGCGGCATCAACCCCACCACAACCATAATGGCCGCAAACAATTACGTGCTTAACTTTTAAAACGTCAACGGCATATTGCAATACTGACAAACAATTAAAATCAGTGTGTACTACTAAATTTGCCACATTACGGTGTACAAAAATATCACCGGGTAACAGGCCAACAATTTGATTCGCTGGAACACGGCTATCAGAGCAGCCTATCCATAAGTATTCAGGACTTTGTTGTTTTGCTAGCTTATTAAAAAACTCTGGGTCATCTTTTTTTATTTGTTCAGACCAGTTTTCATTGTTGGCCAAAAGTTGTTTTATTTCGCTCATAAACCCTCACATTGTTGCTGGCGAGTATAAAGTAACAAGCTCAAACTAAAAGCAAAACTACAATTATTTTGCCTCCAAAATACGAATTGAGATGGCCGCAGCTGAGGTTCGATTATCTACCCCCAGCTTTTTAAAAATTTGCTCTAAATGTTTATTTGCGGTGCGAGGGCTCATATTCAAAATTTGTGAAATTTCCCAGTTCGTTTTGCCATAGGAAACCCAATACAGAACTTCTGACTCCCTCTTAGTTAAGGGCAAATGCTTTTGCAAATCTAAAGGAGTAGTGGCAACTTTTGCCTCAGTCACTTTAAGTAAATGTTTTTCGTCTTGTTGGCGTGCATAAACGATCTCAAAAGGAGTATCAAAACATGTAACCTTAATAGGTGCCTGAGCTCCTGCTGCTAACCAGCCAGATAGCAAATCGGCTATACTCGCCCATGGATTTAAATTACTTCCAGCAAACTCGTCAATAAGTTTATGCACTTTAGGTGTAGCCCAAGATAAGCGACCGAGCTCATTCACACAAAAAAGATTACTACCCGCATGATCTAATGCATCTTGAGCACTCAGGGCCAATTTTGCGGTTTGAATATGAGTTTTAATTCTAGCGATAACCTCATCTGGGGCGATAGGTTTAGTGACATAATCAATGCCTCCAGCCTCAAACCCTTTTACAATATCTTCAACATCAGACAAACCAGTCATAAAAATAACGGGGATACTAGGATGCTGCTGTTTTAACCGACGACATGTTTCAAACCCATCCATTTCTGGCATTACCGCGTCTAGCAAAACTACATCTGGTTGAATTTTTTCAGCAATAGACAAGGCTTGCAAACCATTCAGAGCTACCAGAGCAGTAAACCCCTGATTATTCAACGCAACATTGAGCATACCGAGTGACTCTGGAGAGTCATCTACCACTAATACCACATGGTTCATTTTGTTATTCATCACACAACTCTTCCAAATAACCTATAATTTGGGGGAAATTACACAAAGCTACATACTCTTGAATTTGGGCAGTGACCTCGACAGGGAACTGATACTGCTCACTTAATTCTTTAAATTTATTTTTAAATCCAGACAAATAGCCAATTTCTGCTAATGCGATTAACGTCTTATATTGCTCGTTGGAAACAGTGATTTTTGAATTATCAATTGAGGATGATGTATCTTCTTTAGGGCCGTCAGAGGCTTCATACTGCCATTGTATGCCTATCAACTCGCCCACTTTCCCTAAAAGCGCACTCAAATTTACCGGCTTAGCTATATAACCGTCATGAAGGGCCTTATCTGCATTGTGGCTCTCTATATCTCTAGCATTGGCTGATACCATCAGCACAGGCATTTTATAGCCTTTATCCCGTAACATTTTAACCATTTGCCAACCATCCATACTGGGCATCCTTACATCCAAAATTACCAGTGCAACCGCTTGTTGTTCCAAGCATTCAAACCCGTGCTTTGCATTTTCAGCTAGCATCACTTCGAACCCCAAAGGCGTCAAGAAGTCAGACATTAATTGACGTTGACTAGGCTCATCGTCTACCACCAGCACAGTGTACCTATCTCCTAAATAACCCACAGCTTGAGCCTGTGTATTTTCTAGCGCATTCTTATTTTTATTCAGTGGCACCAACATCAAACGCAAATTAAAGGTAGAGCCTTGACCTAGCGTACTGTTAACTTTGATTTCTCCTCCCATTAACTCAGTTAACGACCGAGAAATCGTTAAGCCCAACCCAGAACCTCCAATCGCTTGAGTATGCGCATTTCTCACCTGCTCGAAGGGCTTAAAGATTGACTCCCTATCATGTTCTGAAATACCAATCCCGGTGTCACTTACGCTAAAACTTGCCACCTGATTTCGATAACTTATTTTTAACGTAACAGAACCTCGCTCGGTGTATTTAATAGCATTGGAAATAAGATTAATTAATATTTGCCTAAAGCGTTGCTTGTCGGTCGTGACATAATCCGGCAAATTTGGACAAGGTAAGTACACAAAAATGAGATTTTTTTGTGCAGCTTTCATTTGAAACATATCGACTAACTGCTGCAAAATCGCTTTTAAATTTACGTCATCTCGATGCAGTGTTAGCCTGCCAGCTTCAATTTTTGATATTTCTAATAAACCCTCTATTAGATCTGCTAAATGTTCACCGTTACGTTTAACAATTCCCAACGTTTCACGTTGTTGGTCAGGAAATGTTTTGTCTTGACTAAGTAATTGGGCATAACCAAGCATCACATTCAATGGCGTTCTTAGCTCATGACTTAAACCAGCCAAGTATCTACTTTTGGCCTCATTCGCAGTTTCAGCTTCTATTTTTGCATCTCGAAGTGCTAGCGAAGTTTTTTCATGAGCACTACTTTCTTCAACTAGGGCTGTTGCCAACGAACGTAACTCTTTCAAAGCAGATCGATTGCCGCTTCGGGCTAAAATAAACAACCAACTAACCACCCCTAGTATGATTAACAATAAGAAAAATATTTTAGTTAAGGTGCTAGCAAAGACCTCTTTAACAGCAACATCATCTACTGGTACTTGTAAGTAAATTAAATATAAAATGCTTGCCCCAATCACGCTTAAACTAGAAGTCAGTGCAATAAATTGGCTCATGGGGGCTGTCATGTTCTTGAGTAAATTAGTACTAAGAAAGCGATGAAAAAAGTGAAGAGATTGCCTAGATATAGTTCCTTCTGTGCGACATTGATCCCCACAACGCACATCTAAAGAACAACATAGAGAACAGATAGGCTTTTGATAAGCAGGACAATAAGACATATCTTCCTGATCGAAAGTATTCTCACATATATGACATTTGGTACTCTGATTGATAGGAACTTGTATATTGTTAACTAAATAAAATCGACCCTTAGTGATATATCCAATAATAGGAACCGTTATAAAGGGTAATCCACAGGCAATAAATGACCCTAATGCTTTAGCTGTCTCTCCATACCAACCAAAATGCGCCGTAAAGCCCATAAAGGTAGCAATAAACATTGACCCTACACCAACAGGGTTTATGTCGTATAGATGTGAGCGTTTAAACTCAATATAAGCAGGGCTTAAACCTAAAGGCTTATTAATAATTAAGTCAGCTGTCACAGTACACAGCCAAGCTAATACAATTACCGAATAGACAGACAACATCTTCTCGATTGTTTGATATATCCCCAACTCCATTAGCAACAGAGCAATGGCAACATTGAATACCATCCAAACAACGCGCCCGGGATGGTTTCGAGTAACCCGAGAGAAAAAATTAGACCATGCTAGAGACCCAGCATAAGCGTTTGCCACATTAATTTTAAGTTGAGATATCACCACAAAGAAACAAGCTAAAACCAAGGCTAACGTTGTGTTATCAAACACTAAACTAAATGCAAGGTTATACATATGGGCAGGGTCATCCGCCAAGTCCATCGTCACCCCTTGCGTCAAAGCAAAATAGGCTAAAAACGACCCTAAAAATAACTTTAATGCCCCAAACAAGATCCACCCAGGACCTGCTAAGGTTAGTGCCGTCCACCAACGCCATTGCCCTTGTTTTGGTTTTTCAGGCAAAAAACGTAAGAAATCGACTTGCTCACCAATTTGAGCCACCAAAGACAAAACAACCGCAGACGCCCCACCAAACAGCAACAAATTAAACCCTTGCCCTTGCTCCCCAGACGCGCCAGTAAATCCCAGCCAATCTTGTAAGTGACTATCTGGGTGAGTAAAAACGAAATACAAGGGAATGAGTTGTAACACAATCCAAAACGGCTGTGTCCAAACCTGAAATCGGCTGATATAAGCAATACCGTGAGTCACTAACGGCAGTACCACTAGGGCACTGATGACGTAGCAAAGGTATAAAGGAATACCAAATAGCAACTGTATTGCCATCGACATAATTGCGGCTTCTAAGGCAAAAAATATAAAAGTAAATGATGCGTAAATTAGTGAAGCGATAGTTGAACCGATATAACCAAAACCTGCACCACGGCTTAGCAAGTCAATATCAACGCCATATTTAGCAGCATAATAACTAATAGGTAGGCCAGTTAAAAACACCACAAAAACAACCGAAAGAATTGCCCATGCAGAATTAGCAAAGCCAAAGTTAAGAGTAATCGCCCCACCAATAGCTTCTAAGACAAGAAATGAAACAATGCCTAATGCAGTGTTAGCAATTCGACTAAGAGACCAAATACGTGCTCTTTTAGCCGTAAAACGAAGAGCAAAATCCTCCATCATCTCATTGGCTACAAGCTTATTGTAAATACGTCTAGTGGGCAGGATTTGTTTATTAGATTGCATTAAAAAAGACTTTTAATTTCAAGCTTACTTGCAAGAAAAGCAGCTTCTCTCTGATAAAGGTACTCTCAGTGTACACAAAATGCCTAAAGAGAAAAATGCGTCGAATAACGTAGGTATTCTTGCCTAACCTTTTGTTTTTTTAATACATCAGCCCCTCATTAAATAACCAAGCTAATGCCTGCATTTCAGCAGTGGTGAAGTATTTATACGTCATTTGACGTAGTCCATTGCGCATTTTTCCCCATATGCACCCTTGCACGAACCCGCGATACTTAACCCAGTTGTAAAAAACTGTTTTGCAGAGTTATCGCGGACAAAGATAACCCCCTACACATGATTAATTTAATAACAAATGGAAAACACACATGAACTTACGTACTAAATTAACTCCAATAGCCGTCAGCTTGTTGCTATCAATCGGTACCATCAGTGCTGCACAAGCAGAAATAAGCTCTGACAAACTGACAGTAAACGGTTTTATTGATATGTCTTATTTGTCTGGTGAAACGGATGATGAATCATTCCACGTATCAGGGGTAGATCAAGTAGAACTTAACTTTGGTTACGATTTTGGCAACAAGTTAACAGCTACCGTTGATGTTGAATATCAAAACAGTGCCGAAGGTGTTGATATAGAACAAGCCTTCATTAATTACGCTATTTCTGACAACTTAAGCATTAAAGCGGGTCGCTTTTTAAGTTACTCAGGCTGGGAAACAGAAGAGCCTACAGGTTTATTCCAGTATTCAGGCACAGGTTATGCGCAGTATTTTTATGGTTACTATCAACAAGGGGTATCGGCCTTATATAGTGCAGATAAATTCGCTGTTGCTGTGTCTATAGTTAACGATTTAGCAGGTCCTCAGTCAATTGATACCGAGCATCCAGGTATTGAAACTATGGTTGCTTTTATGCCAACTGAGAACTTCACAGTTAAAGGTTTTTACTCAGTAGATGGCGATACCAAAATGTTAAACACTTGGGCGGCCTATTCTGCAGATGCCTTAACCCTAGCAGTTGAATACAACTCTTCTGAAGACACAGCTTTCGCTGGTAGTGAAGCTGATGGCTTCCTATTAATGGCTAACTATGGATTTGAAAATGGCCTAGGCCTAACTGTTCGTTATCACGATTACGAAGTTGAAGATGAATTTGGTGCTAGCTACGAAGATGCCAGCGGTATCACCATATCTCCTAGTTACGCCGTCAACGACAACTTACTAATGGTATTTGAATACCGTATGGATGAAGTAAACGACGTAGATGTTGACTACTTAGCTGTCGAAGCTCTGATTACTTTTTAATTAAACACATTTCAAACTAACAACGAATTTATCAAGAGGAATAATAATGAAACTTAGAAAACTCATTGTCGCCAGCTCAATCATTGCGAGCAGTTTAGTCAGCCAAGCAGTCTTAGCAGCAGACACCATCAAGGTAGGCGTACTGCACTCTTTATCTGGCACCATGGCTATCAGTGAAACTACATTGAAAGACACTGTATTAATGATGATTGACGAGCAAAACAAAAAAGGGGGCTTACTGGGTAAGAAGCTTGAAGCTGTTGTAGTAGACCCAGCTTCAAACTGGCCATTATTTGCTGAAAAAACCCGAGAGTTACTAGCCAAAGATAAAGTTGACGTAATTTTTGGTTGCTGGACTTCAGTATCACGTAAATCTGCATTACCTGTGCTTGAAGAACTAAACGGCTTAATGTTTTATCCCGTGCAGTACGAAGGTGAAGAGTCGTCTAAAAACGTGTTTTACACAGGCGCAGCTCCGAACCAACAAGCCATCCCTGCTGTTGATTATTTAATGAATGACATTGGTGCCACTCGCTGGGTATTAGCGGGTACTGATTATGTTTATCCACGTACCACTAACAAAATTCTTGAAGCTTACTTAAAAGCGAAAGGTGTAAAAGACGAAGATATCATGATCAACTATACGCCTTTCGGTCATTCTGACTGGCAAGGTATTGTATCTGACATCAAAAAGTTTGGTTCACAAGGCAAGAAAACAGCCGTAGTTTCTACTATCAATGGTGACGCTAACATTCCTTTCTACAAAGAATTAGGTAACCAAGGTATTTCAGCTGAAGATATTCCAGTTGTGGCATTCTCGGTAGGTGAAGAAGAGTTATCTGGTTTTGATACCACGCCTCTTGTGGGTCACCTTGCGGCTTGGAATTACTTCCAAAGCGTAGAGTCAGATGAAAACGATGAGTTCATCGAAACTTGGCAGGAATATATTGGCGACGAAGACCGAGTCACTAATGACCCAATGGAAGCCACCTATATTGGTTTTGAAATGTGGGCTAAAGCCGTTGAAAAAGCTGGAACGACTGAGGTTGATGCTGTTGGAGAAGCTCTAATAGGGGTAGCCGTACCTAACCTTACTGGTGGTACAGCAGTCATGAATGCCAACCATCACTTATCTAAGCCAGTATTGATTGGTGAAATTCAAGAAGATGGTCAATTTGAAGTAGTGTGGGAAACCCCAGATACAGTAATTGGTGATGCTTGGTCTGATTTTTTACCTAGCTCTCAAAACTTAATTTCAGATTGGACTAAGCCTGTTAGTTGCGGAAACTTTGATGTTAAAACCGCTAAATGTTCAGGTCAAAATTTCTAAACTACTTTAGAAATAATTTAACAAGTATCTCTTGATGCTCGCTTATTAAATAGGCAAACACTCTCATATTACTTAAGAGTGTTTGAGTTTTACTCTTTCTATTAAAATTGACTCTTCCGTTTTAATACATCAGTCCCTGTTAGTTCGGTTTTGTTTCTTCGATTAGCAAAGCCGGACTTTTTTTTTAAATCAGGATGAGGAATGCACAATGCTTCGAATGTTTTCATTATTGCTGCTGTTAGTTATTTCTGGGTATTCCCATGCACAGACTGAATCAACAACGGCGACAACCCTTGAGCCACTTTTACAACAGTTGCCAAAAACTAAATTACGTCAGATGGATCCCTTAGTTAAACAAATAGCTGACGTTAAGCATGCTAAAACCCGCACCATATTGCAGGTAATGTTAGACGGCGAACTGTATTACGTAAAAGCAAATAAACAGTTAGTAAAGGCTCAAAAAGCCCAGGACAGACTCTATACATTAACCCCAATTATGAGTGATGAAACACTCGCAGCGGTTAAAAAATCAAAAATATCTAAGGTAAAGACCAATAACCGTTTACGCAGTACTTTACGTAGTTTAATTGCTAAAATTGACTTAACCGATGACGACAAATCCATTCGCTTACAGGCTGTGCAACAGCTATTAAACTCGCCCACAAAAGAGTCAACCTCCACTATCAGTGAGTTAATTGATAGCGAGCAAGATGAAGAAGTCCGAGAATTAATGTCGGTCACTATGGCATTACAGCAATTACAAGACGGTGTACATTCGGAAAAACTCGAAGCCTTAATACAATTGGATGATTCTTTAGAGCCCACAGTCAAAAATACAATCATTGAGTTGCTAACCAAGTTGCCAGAAACTGAACTCACTGCAGAACAACAAACACTAAAACTAGCCCTCAATAAGGCCTTAGAAGGGATAGAAAGCCAAACCAGCTTCTATGGCTTTATCGAAAACGTCTTTTTTGGCTTAAGCCTAGGCTCTGTATTACTGCTTGCCGCCATTGGTTTAGCGATTACCTTTGGGGTAATGGGCGTAATTAATATGGCCCATGGCGAAATGATCATGCTAGGCGCCTACACCACTTACGTAATCCAAATTGCATTTCCGTCAATCATTGAATACTCCTTACTCATTGCGATACCTGCTGCGTTTTTGGTATCTGGACTAGTGGGCATATTGATTGAACGTGGCGTAATACGTTTCTTGAAAGGCCGACCACTAGAGACTTTGCTCGCGACCTTTGGTATTAGTTTGATACTACAGCAACTAGTGCGCACCGTATTTTCACCGTTAAATCGCCAAGTAATTAGCCCTGAATGGATGAGTGGCTCCTGGCAAATCAACCCCATATTTTCACTCACCTATAACCGCTTATACATAATATTGTTTTCAATTATGGTGTTTGTATCCTTGCTACTTATTTTGAAAAAAACCTCTTTAGGATTACATGTACGAGCAGTATCACAAAACCGTGATATGGCACGAGCACTCAGTGTTAAAAGTGATTGGGTAGATGCCATCACATTTGGCCTCGGCTCAGGCATTGCCGGCATTGCTGGCGTAGTATTAAGCCAGCTCACCAATGTAGGGCCAAACTTAGGCCAAGCCTATATTATTGATTCGTTTTTGGTAGTGGTATTTGGCGGTGTAGGCAACTTATGGGGCACGCTAGTAGCAGCCATGTCATTAGGATTAACTAACAAATTTCTTGAGCCCGTAACTGGCTCGGTGTTGGCCAATATAATTGTACTAGTGGGTTTAGTGTTGTTTATTCAAAAACGTCCCAAAGGGCTGTTTCCACAAAAAGGGAGGTCTGCAGACTAATGAACGCAAACGTATCTACAAGCAACCACAAGTTGTCTATTTTTCAAGGTAAAAACCCACTGCACTTAACCATTGGCATATTACTGATCACCACCTTGTTAGTGACTATAGGCAATCTTATTTTTCCTGAGTCATCGGCTTTACACGTAAGCGATTACACCGTGAGCCTGCTAGGTAAGTATTTGTGCTATGCGTTACTGGCTTTAGCCGTTGACTTAGTGTGGGGTTACTGCGGCATCTTAAGTTTAGGACACGGCGCATTTTTCACCTTAGGTGGCTATGCCATGGGCATGTATTTAATGCGTCAAATTGGTGACCGTGGGGTATATGGCAACCCAGACTTGCCTGATTTTATGGTGTTTCTGAACTGGACCGAACTCCCTTGGTTTTGGGCTGGCTCAGACAGCATACTTTGGATGGTATGCATGGTGTTTTTAGGCCCAGGCTTATTGGCTTTTGTATTTGGCACGTTGGCATTTCGCTCGCGAGTCAGTGGCGTGTATTTGTCAATCATGACCCAAGCCATGACCTACGCCTTAATGCTAGCTTTTTTCCGCAATGAAATGGGCTTTGGTGGCAATAATGGTTTAACCGATTTTAAAGAAATTTTTGGCTTTTCATTGCAATCGCCCAGTACCAAGTTAGGTTTGTTTATTGCCACCGCAATAATCCTATGTATCGCCTACGCCATTTGCCACTTTATTGTTAACTCAAAAATGGGCCGAGTGGTTACCGCCATACGTGATACCGAAAGCCGCGTACGCTTTGTTGGTTACAAACCAGAGCACTACAAAGTGTGGATTTTTGTAGTCTCTGCCATGTTGGCAGGTTTAGCTGGGGCTTTATACGTACCCCAAGTAGGTATAATTAATCCAGGAGAGCTTTCACCTCTTAACTCTATCGAAATGGTGATTTGGGTGGCAGTAGGGGGCCGAAATTCACTTTACGGGGCGATTATTGGCGCGGTGTTAGTAAGCTATGCGAAAACTCGATTCACTGCCATTATGCCCGAAGCATGGCTATTCGCATTAGGAGGCTTGTTTGTATTAGTGACCTTGCTGTTGCCAAAAGGAATTGCAGGGTTAATTCCTAGCATCAAACAAAAGTTTGCTAAGCCTGAACACTCAAAGGAGGCCAACTCATGACATTAAATAAAGCAGGCTCTCCTCTAACTGCCACAGAAAATATCAGCCCAGACACGCGACACGGGGTGATTTTATATGTAGAAGATGTAAACCTAAGTTTTGACGGTTTTAAAGCCTTAAATAACTTAAATCTGTACATAAACGACGGTGAGTTACGCTGCCTTATTGGCGCTAACGGCGCGGGTAAAACCACATTAATGGATGTGATAACTGGGAAAACCCGTCCCGATTCAGGCAAGGTCAACTTTGGTCAACAAATTGATTTGCTACAACTTAACGAATCGGAAATTGCCAGAGCAGGCATTGGCCGAAAATTTCAAAAACCCACTGTGTTTGAAGAACTCACTGTATTTGAAAACATCGAGCTAAGCCTTAAAGGCGACAAAGGTATTTGGACTGCATTATTTCATAAGCTAAGCGGTGAACAAAAAGACCGCATCGGCGAAATTTTACAAACCATAGGCTTAGTCGCTGAGTGTTATTACCCTGCGGGTAGATTGTCTCACGGTCAAAAGCAGTGGTTAGAAATAGGCATGTTATTAGCAGCAGAACCAAGAGTATTATTGGTAGACGAGCCCGTTGCTGGTATGACAGGACAAGAAACCGAACGCACAGCTGAGTTACTCACCTCTTTGGCAGGTGAGCATTCGGTCATAGTGGTTGAGCATGATATGGCCTTTGTACGCTCGATTGCGAGGCAAGTATCGGTATTACATCAAGGTTCGGTATTAGCAGAGGGCACCATGGCTGAGATCCAAGCTAATCCAGAAGTGATTAAAGTATATTTAGGGGAGGAGCAAGGATGATTACATTAAATTCTGTTAATCAAAAGTATGGCGGCACCCAAATTTTGTGGGACTTAGACCTAGCTATCAAACCCGGCTCGCGCACCTGCATTATGGGCCGAAATGGAGTCGGGAAAACCACCTTACTTAAAACCATTATGGGCTTATTGCCGATTAGTTCAGGAAAACTCACCTTTGATGGTAAAGATATCAGTAATAGCTCAGTAGAACTCAGACCCGAAATAGGCATAGGTTACGTGCCTCAAGGGCGACATATATTCCCGCAGCTAACCGTTGAAGAAAACCTTACCGTTAGCCTTAACTGTAAACGCCAACAAAATAAGGTCATACCCGAACATATATATGAGCTGTTCCCGGTACTTAAGGAAATGCTACATAGGCGAGGCGGTGATTTATCAGGCGGACAACAGCAGCAATTGGCTATTGGTCGTGCCCTGGTATTAAATCCACAAGTGTTAATATTAGATGAGCCTAACGAAGGTATTCAGCCTAATATTGTGCAGTTAATCCGTGATGTATTGCTTAAACTTAATAAAGAACAAGGCATGACCATTATCTTGGTTGAGCAAAAATTACCTTTTGCTCGGGCGGTAGGCGAAGAATTTGTATTGATGGAAAAAGGCCAAGTGATTTCATCAGGACCTATGACAGATTTAACTGACCAATTGGTCGGGAAATATTTGGCAGTTTAAGGAAAAGTCTTTAAGATTAGTATTTATAAAAACTTCTCCCTTAATTTAGGCGAAACATGACAGTAGCGTTAGACGTCACAAAAAGTCATTGGTTGGCAAGCTTAGACCTAGAGTTAGGGCATTCAGAACATGGCACCCAGCTCACTCGAACCAAACGATCTGGCCCTTTGACCATTCAAAAAGCTTTTTATCCAGAAGGCAGAGACTGTGCTCACCTGTATTTGTTACATCCACCAGCTGGGATAGTATCTGGTGATAAACTCACAGTTGGTATTGACGTTCAAGACAAAGCCCATACTTTAGTGACCACTCCGGGTGCTAACCGCTTTTATAGAGCTCGTACTGATTTATCCATTGGCGATTCCAAACAAACTCAGGTTACCCAAATCACTTTAGGTGGCGGTGCAAAATGTGAGCATTTTCCCTTAGAGACCATTGTTTACAACCAAGCCGATGGTATTAATAATGTTGAAGTTAGACTGCAAAAAAACAGCATGTACTGTGGCTGGGACATGACCTGTTTAGGTTTACCTAGCTCGTCAGAAGCCTTTACAGGTGGTAGTTTTACTCAGTTAAACACCTTGTATTGTGATGATATTTTGCTGTACCACGACCGAGTGCAAATAGACCCAACTAGCCAAATACAGCAACACGATGCTGGCTTAGCTAACAATACGGTGTTTGGTACCTTTTTGGCCTATGCCAGCGATGAGCAAGTATCCAAGGCAACCCGCACTGAGTTGATTGAACAACTAAGAGATGTGGTTGAACAGCACAATGCTAATTCACTTATAAGCATTACTGACATTCGCCAATTATTGGTGATACGTTATTTGGGACAACAGGCGCATCAGTGCAAAGATTTATTTATTGCGCTTTGGAAGCTGATACGGCCTATTTATATCGAAAAACACGCTATTCAACCTAGAATTTGGTTTACATAAAAGGTAAGTTTTTACTGCCTCCAAGTCATAACTGTAGAGAACACCATGGATTTATTACCAAGAGAAAAAGACAAACTATTATTGTTTACCGCGGCTTTACTTGCCGAACGCCGTTTAAAGCGTGGGGTTAAACTCAATTATCCAGAAGCCATGGCGTATATTTCTATGGAAATTATGGAAGGGGCCAGAGACGGAAAAACCGTTGCTGAAATGATGGACTATGGCCGCACTTTGTTAACCCGCGACCAAGTGATGCAAGGTATTCCAGAGCTGCTAGCAGAAGTGCAAGTTGAAGCTACTTTTCCAGATGGTACTAAGTTAGTCACAGTACATAACCCTATTGTTTAACAGAGGCCACTAAGATGATCCCAGGCGAAATTAAAACCGATGCAGGCGAACGTTTACTTAATGTTGGCCGTGAGCAACTTACCGTTACGGTTGCCAACTCTGGCGACCGCCCTATTCAAGTTGGCTCTCACTATCACTTTTATGAAACCAACGCAGCCCTTACCTTTGACCGCGAAAAGTGCAAAGGCTATCGCCTAGACATTACCTCGGGCACAGCTGTGCGTTTTGAACCCGGCCAAGAGCGAGAAGTAACACTCGTACCTTTTGCAGGTAAGCGCCGAGTTTATGGGTTTAGAGCCCTTGTTCAAGGAGAATTATAATTATGGCCAGTATCGATAAACACGCTTATGCCCACATGTTTGGCCCTACTGTTGGTGACCGAGTACGCTTAGCAGACACCGACCTATGGCTTGAAGTAGAAGAAGACGCCACCGTATATGGCGAAGAAGTAAAATTTGGTGGCGGTAAGGTAATCCGCGATGGCATGGGCCAAAGTCAGGCATCTTGTCACGACACCCCAGACGTGGTGATCACCAATGCTTTAATTCTTGACCATTGGGGCATAGTTAAAGCTGACATAGGCATAAAAGACGGCCGTATTGCACAAATCGGTAAAGCCGGTAACCCAGACATTCAAGACGGTATTGAGATTGAAGTCGGCCCAGGTACCGAGGTTATTGCTGGCGAAGGCCAAATTATTACCGCTGGTGGCATAGACGCACACATTCACTTTATTTGCCCACAGCAAATAGATGAAGCACTGATGTCGGGCGTAACCACCATGATTGGTGGCGGCACAGGCCCAGCAACTGGCACCAATGCCACAACCTGTACACCGGGGCCGTGGAATATCCACAAAATGTTGCAAGCCACTAACGATTTCCCCATGAATTTTGGCTTTTTAGGAAAAGGTAACGCCAGTTTGCCGATTGCCCTAGAAGAGCAAATTGAAGCCGGCGTGTGTGGTTTAAAACTGCACGAAGACTGGGGTACCACCCCAGCTGCCATAGACAATTGCCTATCGGTAGCCGAGCGATACGATGTACAAATAGCGATTCATACCGACACCCTAAATGAGTCGGGCTTTGTAGAAGATACTATCGGAGCTTTTAAAGGCCGTACTATCCATACATACCACACCGAAGGAGCAGGGGGCGGTCATTCGCCAGATATTATCCGCGCCTGTGGTGAGCCTAATGTATTGCCATCTTCAACTAATCCAACACGTCCATATACCATCAATACCATAGATGAGCATTTAGACATGTTGATGGTATGCCATCACTTAGACCCGTCTATTCCCGAAGATATCGCCTTTGCTGACTCCCGTATTCGTAAAGAAAGTATTGCCGCCGAAGACATCATGCATGACTTAGGTGCGATTAGTATGATTGCCTCAGACTCACAAGCCATGGGCCGCGTGGGCGAGATGATCACCCGTACATGGCAGACCGCTCACAAAATGAAGCAACAGCGGGGGCCACTTGCACCAGATACCGAACGTAACGACAACTTTAGAATTAAGCGTTACATTGCTAAATACACCATTAACCCAGCTATCAGTCACGGTATTAGCCACGAAGTAGGCTCGATTGAAGTGGGCAAATTAGCGGACCTAGTATTATGGAAACCCGCATTTTTTGGTATTAAACCTGCGATGATCATCAAAGGCGGGTTTATTGCTGCGGCCCCTATGGGTGATGCCAATGCATCTATCCCCACACCGCAACCTGTGTATTACCGCCCAATGTTTGGCTCGTACGGTTCGGCTTCTGCCAACACGTCTATGACGTTTATGTCTAAAGCATCTATCGAGCTCGGCGTACCCGAAAAAATAGGTATGACCCGCTTAGTCGGAGAATGCAAAAACACCCGTAATGTGGGCAAAGACGACATGATCCATAACAACTGGCAGCCAAAAATCGAAGTCGATGCTCAAACCTATGAAGTGCGTGCCAATGGCGAGTTACTGACCTGTGAGCCTGCGACTGAATTGCCGTTAGCCCAGCGATACACATTATTCTAAGGAGTGCTTTATAGAACCAGTTAAGCTGTGTTGTTTAGTTTTTTGGTGAGCCTTAATAGGGATATACAGCTCATCAAAAAAACGTAACGGCTTTACCTAAAAACGTTTTATTTTGCACAATAAGGTGTGACTGGTTTATTGATAAGCAACCGACAAAGATTAGAGAAATTAGGAAAAAATTAAAACATGTTACAAGCATTTGAACGCTTATCGCACACCCATGACGAAATTCAAGACTCTATTACCTTGGACCAAGACACTCGTAAAAAAGCGCGTATTAAAACCACCACAGACAAAGGCCAAGCTTTAGGGATATTCATGGAGCGCGGCCACCCATTACTGATAGGTGAAGTGCTTAAAACCGAATGTGGCCAATTAATAGAAGTAAAAGGTCAAGCAGAAGAGGTATCTACCGCGATTGCGAATGACTGGATGAGCTTTAGCCGCGTATGTTACCACCTAGGTAATCGCCATACTTCGTTGCAAATTGGTGAAAAGTGGGTGCGCTTTAAGCCCGACTACGTGCTAGAAGAACTCGCCGAAAATTATGGTCTTACCATAGACAAAACCCCTGCTATATTTGAGCCTGAAAATGGCGCTTATGGTAAAACTTCCCATGGACATGCTCACTCACACAGCCATGAGCAAGATAAGAGTCACAGCCACTCCCATGAAGATGGTCACTCCCATTCACATGATTAACGTCGCAAACACCCAGCCAACAAACCATAATCCATTGCAACTAAATCGCTTGTTGCAATTGTGCAGTGCTAACTTACCCGTGGGTGGGTTTTCATTTTCGCAAGGCCTAGAATACGCGGTAGAAATGGGCTGGGTGACAACCGCAGAGTCAACCAAAGACTGGATAAGCTTTAACTTAGCCCAGTCTATTGCCCATACCGACCTAGCCTTACTAAACCGCCTATTTAAAAGTTTAGCCAGCCATGATTTGCCCGCATTTATACGCTGGGATCAACACGTACTGGCCTGTCGTGAGAGCAACGAATTATTATTGGCCGATGTAGCAATGGGCAAAGCCCTAATGCGCTTATTAAAAGATTTACAAGGTATCGACACCACCCCTTATACCGACTTAATTGGCAGTAAAGAAATCAGCTTTGTGAGTGCCTTTGCTTTAGCCGCTTATTTGTTTGGCCTTGATGTGCTCTCAGCCCAAAGTGGTTTTTGCTGGGCTTACATAGACAACCAAGTAGCAGCTGCAACTAAGCTTGTGCCATTAGGGCAAACCCAAGGGCAAAACTTATTATTTGAATTAACCGAACAAGTCGCCCAAGTCATCGAACAAGCGAATCAAATTGAAGATGACAATATAGGTGCCAGCTTACCTAGATTAGCCATGGCCAGTGCCTGGCACGAAACCCAATACACACGTTTGTTTCGTTCTTAATAAAACAAGCAGACTAATAAGATAAATAGAAAAGAAGTGAACTATGAAAAAGAATAAACAAGTATTACGAATAGGCGTTGGTGGCCCAGTTGGGTCAGGTAAAACGGCATTATTACGCATGCTATGCCTTGAATTGCGCGACAAATACGATATGGCAGTGGTAACCAACGACATCTATACCCGCGAAGATGCTGAGTTTTTAACTCGCAACGATGCTCTAGCCGCAGACCGTATTTTAGGGGTAGAAACAGGCGGTTGCCCACACACCGCCATTCGCGAAGACGCATCCATGAACCTAGCGGCTATCGACGACTTACAAGAACGTCACCCAGACTTAGACTTTGTGCTAGTAGAAAGCGGCGGCGACAACCTAAGCGCAACCTTTAGCCCAGAACTTTCTGACTTAACCCTTTACGTTATCGATGTATCAGCAGGCGACAAAATACCTCGCAAAGGCGGCCCAGGTATCACTAAATCAGACTTACTGATAATCAATAAAATAGACGTAGCAGAACTAGTAGGCGCATCACTAGAAGTCATGGACAGAGACGCCAAAAAAATGCGTGGCGACAGACCCTTTGTTTTTAGTAATATGAAAACCAAGCAAGGTTTAGACGACATTATTCAATTTATTGAAAAAGAAGGCATGTTACAGATTTAGAGCCAAAGGCAAGCTTAAACAAGCTACACCCAGCTACCTAATCTATGTCAAAATACTTAAATACAGAATTAACACATTAAAGGAACACATCATGAAATATTTATTCACCTTACTATGCCTTTTTGCAACCAGTGCCATGGCCCACGAAGATCACGCTCTTAATGACACTTTTCATATTACTTACCACATTGTCTTTTGGAGCTTATTTGCTTTAGTCGTCTATAAAGGTGTGATGTGGTTTAAGGCTAAACGTCAGTCTAAGAACAAGTAGTTTCTAACGGCTATGCCGTTGTAGAAACAGCCCCGCTGCAGATAAAGGCATCGCATTGCGACGAAAGCATTTGCGATGCTTACTTTTATTCACTTCTCCACAGTCCATGCATTTTGTACACAAAAACAAATATAAAGAATTTGTAGGTCGCGCTTTAGCCCGTCAGCTTGTCTAGCAGTAACCTTCACCCGCTAGATTAACTGCGGCCTCTTTGTTTCATGCTCAAACATGCAACAAACCAACTGTTTGATGAGTAATTTTTAGGTTGGGCTTTAGCCCAACAGCTCGCCTAGCAGTGACCTTTACCTGCTAGATTAACTGCGGCCTCTTTGTTTCATGCTCAAACATGCAACAAACCAACTGTTTGATGGGTAATTTGTAGGTCGGGCTTCAGCCCGTAAGCATATCTAGCAGTGGTTATTATGCTGCTTTTAATTGGAAATAAATATTATTTAAAATAGACATGGTTTAGTTTATGTCATTGTTTTTAATAGAGTTAAAGTGATGAGTGTAAATATAATATTGTGTATTTATCCAGAGTCGTGGTTTCTACATTGCAAGCCAATAAAAACTCCCCTTTGAAAACTAATAAGTATATGAAAAGATGAAGTAAATTAATTGCCAGAACCATTATTCCGTTTATTCCAATGATGGCTTAAACGTGGAGGCTAGCTAATATACTGTTAACTACCCGCAGCAACTAATAGGAATATGCATTTGAATAAGTATTTTTTTGTTCTTTTGTTCGTTTTAACAGAATACTCTATTGCTGGAGAAGTCTTTACTGGTTTTCCTTCAGAGATAGAAGTTAATGGAAAGTACGTCATTTACTCACATGGCTTAATCGTAGAGGGGGACAAAAGTAGGCCAGTACATCCAAAATTTGGGGCTTATGAATTTGATTTAATAAAGGATGCTCTAATTGAAGATAGCGATTTTAATTTAATCGCAGAGCATAGGCCTAAAAATACTGAAATAGCAGCGTATTCGAAAAAACTAGTATCTTGGGTGGAAACGTTAGTATCTAACGGAGTCGCACACGCTAACATTACTCTCGTTGGCTTTTCTAGGGGAGGGGAGTTAACGGCCTACGCTTCAAACGAGTTAAAAAAATTGAATATAAATACAGTGCTTCTAGCTACATGTTGGCCTGGGTCAATCCAAAGTAAATCGAAAGTTACTTTTGGAGGTAACCTTCTCTCCGTTTATGAGGTTACAGACGGTGCGCTTTCCTGTAAAGGTGTTGCCGATAGAAGTAGTGAATTGATTTCGTTTAATGAAATAGCCATAGAAACGGGTAAAGGACATGGTGCATTCTTTAAGCCTTTGGTGGAATGGATCGTTCCTGTGAAACAATGGATAAACTCTAAAGCAGTTAATCGGGTAGCCGGAGGTATCTAGCCTCCAGCCCCCACAACACCCTGCATGCGGCTCCGCACAGGGCGTTTCACTTAGGATGGTGAAGTGCAATCCAACCATCACGCAGTGAATAAAGCCCTTCGGATTTTAAGTATTCA
>NZ_JBDVBQ010000052.1:0-73306 GCF_039942875.1 Paraglaciecola sp. | reverse complement strand
TGAATACTTAAAATCCGAAGGGCTTTATTCACTGCGTGATGGTTGGATTGCACTTCACCATCCTAAGTGAAACGCCCTGTGCGGAGCCGCATGCAGGGTGTTGTGGGGGCTGGAGGCTAGATACCTCCGGCTACCCGATTAGTGTTTAATTTTGTCCAATAGTTCTATTATCTCTCGAACAACCATATCTGGTTCGTCGTTCTGTGGGAAATGGTAACTCTTGTTTGTTAATACAGCCTTTCCTTTTGGAAACGCGTTTGCCCATTCAGTATGCAATTCTCCCCACATTTCCCGAGCTTCATCTGTGAAAAAGAGTAATGGAGGGTTTTCATATTTTTTTATTGATGCAATGACTGTTACAGGGATATTCGGTATCTCAGGATAATCGGGAAGTGGTCGTTTAGACCAAAAATCTAGGTATTGGTTAGACATTCCGTTTGTCATGTCGTCCAGTTTCACTTGAGCAATTTCTTTTTCTGCTTTAGCAAGATCAATTCTTCTCATAATATCAACATCATGTTCCGATGCAGGCTCAATTAGCATTAACCCAGAAACCCATTCAGGATAGGTCGCAGCAAAGCGTCTAGCGATGTAAGCGCCATATGAATGGGCCACATAAACCACTGGGGTTTTAATGTTTAAAGCCTCAAGAACTAAACGAGCCTCTTCAGCATACTCTTCAGAGCTATAATTTTTCATAACTTGCTCTGAGCCACCGTTTCCAATTCGTGAGTAACGAATAACACGAGTCTTCTTGGTAAGACTTTCAAAAATAGGGTTCCAATCAGATAAACCTGCTGAACCTCCAGCTTCCAAGAATACAGTATGTTTGCCATTACCTGTCATCTCGTATTCGACATCATAGCCATTTACCGTGACGTAACTAGACTTGGCAAAAACAACCACTGGAACAAAAAGACTAAAAAGCAACCACGCAGATTTCATTTATTCTCCTTAAAAACTAACGCTTTGCCAAGGGGCAAATGCGAACGTTGTTGGGCAGAGCCCAGTGAGTATTTGTCCCAGCCGCGCTTTTTGCGGCGATCTTAGGCAATTTGTTAGGTGCTGATTGTCAAAACGCATACTTATTTTCCGCACACTTCAAGCTTAGCACTAGTTTATCTTTATTTATCTCTGCAACAATAAAAGAGCTATATATCAAGTTGTAATCTTGATGAGGAGAGAAAAAGTGAATTTGATTTCCTTCATTCGTAACTTCCAATAATTCACCGTTCCGATAAGTCTGATATAGGGTTTTAACGTCCAATGGCTTTTTAAAGTCCATACATGTTGCGTAAAGCTCATTCACCTCGGAATTGGTGCAACTTGCTAACAACAACGTGAATAAAAGTATGACTGTACGCATAAGCACCTAACGCTTATTATCGAGCATGTCGTATATGTAACTTCTCGATTTCATTTTTAATTTCGTCATCACCAGCCCTTACCTATTGATTTTATTAAATGTTTTTAACTTTGAAGTTATCAAAACCACAAAGAGTTGCAAAAGCAAAAGGAGACCTGACGGGGTCGACTCGACTTTAACGCGACTTTTCTGCTTCCTATTACAAACTATGTGTAGAATAATTTCTATAGCTAAATTAATAGCTTAACGTTTTTTTCGAAAACAAAACGAGACCTATGAAATTTACATAGTAGGAAGCAATATTGGCATTATATAAAAACATGCATTGCAACTGTATATAAACACAGCATTCATTTCAGGAAGAAACATAATGTCAAAATCTCCTTTTATAGAATCCATACGACTTATTTTGCGAACCAAACGGTATAGCTTGAAAACGGAAAAAGCTTATCTTCACTGGATTCGAAGATTTATTTATTTCAATGGCAAGCGTCACCCTAAAGATATGGGTGAATTAGAGGTTGAGCAGTTTTTAACACACCTTGCTATAACACTGAAAGTATCACCAACCACACAAAACCAAGCTTTGTGCGCCATTATTTTTATGTATAGGCATGTGCTTGAAATGGATTTGACCAACATGGCTTTTACATTTGCTAAAACCCCAGTCAGAGTTCCTGAAGTATTAAGTCATGGTGATGCAGTTGCGGTAATCAATAATTTACGAGGTGTTCATCAAACTATCGGCACTCTCATGTATGGTGGAGGTTTTCGTATATCAGAGGTGCTTAGGTTACGTATAAAAGATTTTGACCGAAACACCATTTTTATTTTTCGTTCAAAAGGCCAAAAAGACCGCGTAACTATGTTTCCAGAATTAGCCAAGACTGAAATAACTAAACAAATTCAAAAAGTAGAGCGTATACATCAAAAAGATATTGATGATGGATATGGGCTGTCTTCACTTCCACCTTCTCTTATTCGTAAGTACGAAAAAGCGGCGACTAACTTATCTTGGCAATATATATTCCCATCAAATACTCGGTGCATGCACCCCTACGATGGTTATATATGTCGCCACCACCTCCATCAAACAGGGTTTCGTAAGGCGTTAAAAAAAGCAGTTCAAGAAGCTGGTGTTTTGAAACGAGTCACCTCACATACCTTTAGGCATAGTTTCGCAACGCGATTGCTTGAAACTGGGCATGACATCAGAGTAGTACAAGAATTATTGGGGCATGATGACGTAAAAACCACACAAGTTTATACCCACGTTTTGGGTAAGCATAAATCCGGCGCAATAAGCCCAATGGATGCCTGATGAAATATCAACATTCTCCCCAGATTTAGCCTCTTTAACTGGCCGCTTTCACTGCGTTGAAAGTACTAAATTAGAATACTATGAACTTCAGTTATTGGCACTAAACCGTCAGTAATATTTGGGCAAGCTTTGCATATTCAAAATGTAAGGTTAAATTCTGACTAAATTCACTTTAACAAAGCTCACATTTCTTTCAAATTAGCGAGCTTCTGTTTTAGAACGGCACTATTTTTGACATCATTTTATGAGAGAAACAAAAAAGGACGAGCCAAAGCCCGTCCCAAAGTGCTACAGGGAACGTTTGTTTAAAATACAGCTTTTATGTTAATCGCAGCTGTTCTTGGTGCTCCCAACCATGCTGCGTTTGTCGCTACCGTTCCTAGGTAGCTTTCATCAAATAAGTTATTGACTGTAAAGTTTATTTCTATGGACTCAACAGACTTACCTAGATCATCAATGTGAGTACTAAAGTACAAATCGCTGACAGTGTAGGCATCTACTGCTGAGGTGTTCTCTTGATTTAACCAACGTTCTCCAACATATTTAGTACTTAAACCTGCTGAGTGATTACCGCGGACCCAATCAAGACTTAACACGCCCATTTCTTCAGCTGCGCCAATAACGCCATTACCCAAAATAGAAGTTTCGCCTTCAGCAGCCTTATCTGTATATTCAGAGTTATTATTGGTGTAAGACACAAACACACTAAAGTTATCAGATACGTGATAGGTTAAAGAGACTTCAATACCAGTAGACTCAATACCACCATCATTAATGTATCCACCTGCGGTCGACTCCAAGAAATCAATACCGTCTTCACCATCTTCAATACTAACAAAGGTAATACGATTATCGAACTTAGTGGCATAGTAAGTCAGGTTAGCACTCAAATTATCTGATGAGTAACGCAACCCCATATCAAAATTATCTGCAGTTTCTGGCTCTACTAGGGTCAAATCTGCATCGTCTCGCTCTAATACCGCATCTTTTATAGCCGCATAGTTTTGTGCAAAACCAGCAAACGCCTCTAAACCATCTACAGGTAAAGGAGCAACAAATCCGGCAGACAATAACAAGTCAGAATCAGAAGACACACCTTGATTATTTGCTGAATTAAACCTGTCGTTTTTAGACACATCAACCAAGAATTGCTTTACACCGAAATGAGCTTTGGCAAAGCCTAAGTCCAACTCATCCTCAAGGTAGAACATAGTGGTTTCTACTGGGAATTCACGATCATACTGCACCCAATAAGGGGTTTCATCAAAATAGAAACTAGTGGCTGAATCAATTATTTTGTGCCAATCACGGCTTTCATCACGGGTATAATCTTCATACCAGAAACCACCGCGTAGGGTGTTGTCCATTTCAGCTATGCGCGCATCCCAATTAAAATCACCATTTATACCCACTCGTGTTTTTTCATAGTGAGTGTGACGATAAGATCCCACAGGTATTGCACCTTGTTCATAACAACCTGGGTCATACTCTGCACCCGCACCACCGTAAGGAAAGCTGATAGAGCTTTCACATCCATCAATTGGGCTCAATTGCACACCAGCACTATCAACAAAGAATATTTGCCCCAGAATATCCCCACCGTATACAGTATTACCTGAAACCACTTCTGAATGACCAACACCTTCACCGTCATCAGTTACATTAACTAAATAAGGTGGTACCCAGTCACCGCGGCCTTCATTATTGTGGTAATAAACGTTAGTACTAAAGGCAACATCACCTATATCAAAATCTGCTTTTAAGTAAGTGAAAAAGTTTTCTCTTAAGGTAGACCAACCACGGCGGTAGGCTTGGTCTTGATATGGAATACCAGTCCACTCGCTAGTTAACTGGTCCCATTCTGAGTTCTGTTCAAATTGCGCTAAGCCATAAACACGTTGGTAGTTGTCTTCGTGGGTATCGTCATAAGATGCATAAGCCGTTACATCAACATCACCTAACGTACTCATTACTTTTGCCGCAAAGTGGTCACGCACATTCTCGGCAGCTTGATCCATCCAATCGCTACTTTCTTGATTAGACACACTGAACCATGCAAAGGTATCTTTAGCAATTTCACCTGTTTCGTAACGAGCAAAGAATTTTCTACCATCAAATTCAGCAAAAGTCGTACTTACAACCAAACGCTCTTCTAGCCCAGGATCAATGGTGACAAAATCAAGTGTGCCACCTAAGGCCTCATGAGAACGCGATGCTATGTCAGATGTACCTTGTGACACATCGACTCTGGCTAGGTTTTCTGTGTCGATATAACGGTTGGCTTTAGCGCCACCGCCATAATTAGAATTACCGTTTGCAATGCCATCCACTGTCATCCCAATTTGTTGCTGCGATAAATCCACTTGAAAACCACGTATCGAAATACTCGTTGACCAGTCGTCTGCTCCAAAGGTGTCGCCTTCATTTATCAGCACACCGGGCAAGTTATCAATAGTAGCTAACACGCTCGTCATTGAAGTTTGTTGTTTAATCATTTCTTCAGATGTTTGGTTATTTGCGTAAGACACACTTTTACCCACAACGGTAATGGCTTCGACTGCTTGGTCTTCATTATTTTGAGCAACAACAAAGCCAGATGTTGCGGAATAACTCAGAGCGAAGGCAATAGATATTGCCAGTTTTGTGCGGTTAGTGGTTTTCATGGTATCTCCCAGTATGTTTTTATAGTGGGCGATAATTTGAAGGTTTTATATGAAGCTGAGATGTACAACTGATGACGCTTAAGTGACTTTTTTACTGCATATTTATGCGGTTTTAGTGACACTTTTGTGTCACTAAGCCTTTACTGATGATTATTTTAAGCCAATCAAATATAACTATTTTTCGATGAAATACGTGCCCCAACCATCAAACTCCACTTGATGTTTTTCAGCAATAGCAAACAGCTTTTTGGTATCTTCATTAATCAAACTCACATCTAACATACGCTCAACTACTGCATCAAAACAGAATACTTCGCCGCCGTCATCTAGCTCTAATTCTTCTGCATCTCCCACTTCAAAGCCGGCTTTAAAGGCATCTACAGCTGCTTTTTCAAGGGCCTCAAAATCCACGCTAGCAAAATGATACTCTATGGTATGTGCTTGGCTATTATCACTACCATCTTCAATTAGGGCAGCCACTGTTTCTTGATTAAACTCAAACCACTCAGCTAACTCTGATTCTGCTTCTAAACTCATACTAATACCTTTTGATGGGTGAATATTTAAGAATTGTGACTTTCAATTTCTGTATCTAAGACTTTTATCATATCAGCCATTTTATTATGAAAATATGCCATATTGTCTTTTAAGGGTTTATCTTCATCCATATACTCTGGCTCTGATAATGACATCAATACCGTACCGTTATTCCAACGATTCAATTTAATTTTTTGATGTAAGTTGCTCGCAGCTACCACCACAATGGGCTCTTTGGTTTCTTCTGCTATACGAAATGCCCCTGACTTAAAAGGTAATAACCCACGGCCATAACTTCTGGTTCCTTCGGGGAAAAACCAAACTGACAAACCTTTTTCTTTAATTTTGTCAACGGTAACTTGTAACGTCCCTCTGGCTCTTCCCGAATTTTTACGGTCAATCATAATATTGCCAGTTAACCAGTATGCTTGGCCAAAAATAGGGATCCACTTTAGGCTTTTTTTACCAACTGTTACCGTGCCTTTTTGTGCAGCTTTGCAAATTGTCACTAGGTCATAACTATTTTGATGGTTCGCTATATATACAAACGGACCGCCTTGCTTAACACTTTCAGGTACCCTAACTTCCAATTTTAAACCTAAAATAACTGAAATTGAGCTGTATAATTTACCGGCAACGTATACGTTATCACGATGAAAAGGTCGCACTAAACACACAAGCAATAATGCTGCATTTACCAAAATAAAATAACAAATTAAGGCGATTATTCTAATCAGAGCTAACATTCACTTATCCAGAAATCGAAATGGGTGCCGAGTATACGCACTTTTTAACTTATACCCAAACCACTTAATAATAGTTTTTAAGCATTACTTTCTGTTAATTTCGCAACACTATTTGCTTGAAAGGAATGAATTAAATTACTATTCGGCCGATACTTATCTCAATAGATAAAATTATACTAAAAGGGCGCGCTTTAAATGCAAATATTCAAACATGAAGATCTTGACGAAGACATTTTGACAGACTTGTTGGAGGAAATTAATGAACTCTATGAAGCAAGCGAACAAACCCTAATAGAGTTAGAACTTAAACCTACTGATAATGAGTTACAACGTTCACTGTTTCGTTCAATTCATACAATCAAAGGTGATTTAGGCTTAGTTAATTTCACCCCGCTTATTCCGCTATTACAACACGGTGAAGATTTACTCGACTACTTACGTAAAGGGCAAATTCAATACACCAGTAACATGAGTGATTTGGTCTTACTAATAATGGACAAAGTAAAAATATTTGTTCAAAGCTGTATTCAAACAGGACAAGCTGAATACGATAAAGACATGTATGAGCGACTTGTTGCGGCAATTATTTGTATTACACCAGACAATAGCAATGACCATGAGCAGCTTTTAGCTAAAGCTGTTTTGATTCTTGACCCTAGCTTAGATCTAGGAATAGAAATTAATGATGCAAGCGCTACAGAAAAACCTGCATCCTCTGCTCCTGCTAGCGTAGCCACTACCGGGATACCTAAGTCAATTACCAATATTGAACGTGAAGATTTACTGTTCTTTCGTGAATTGATGAAACCAATAGAAAAACGCTCAAGATATTGGGAAGGTAGAGGCGATAGGATTGCAAAGCTTGCTGGTTATATCAACAAAATAGCAGGCTCACCTATCAATGAGGTGCAGCTTGCCGTAGCCTGCTACATGCACGATTTTGGCATGGCCTTTATGCCAGTTAAGGTTCTACATAAACAAGAGCAACTTGAAGAAGTTGAGTTTAACCTTATGCGCTCACACGTGTATAAAAGTGCTCGTCTACTAGAAAACCTAACGCAATGGGACGAAGCCCGAAAAATTGTAATGCAACATCACGAACGCATCGACGGCAGTGGTTATCCTTTGGGTATCAAAGAAAATGATATATGTGACGGAGCTAAACTATTAGGAATACTGGATACCTTTGACGCAATTACTCATGCACGAGCCCACGAAGCACACCTACAACGCCCTAAGAAAAAGGCGGTTATTGAAATAAACCGTATTGCCAAGGGGCAATTTTCCACAAAATGGATGCAAGCATTTAATTCAGGCATGGCAGCCTTGTTAACCAAGTAAGCCACCATAGCTTTTCAAGCTAGGTTGATATTAGTTTTAAAATCAAAAACGCCAAGTTCTAAAACTTGGCGTTTTTATTATAACTAAGCAAACTCTGTTACATATTTAGCTCTTTGAGTTTTCGAGTTAATGTATTTCTGCCCCAACCTAAACGTTTAGCTGCATCTTGCTTATGCCCATGAGTGTAGTGCAACGCTCGCTCTAATAATATTTTTTCAAAACTTATAATTGCGTCATCCAATATATTATTTTGCCCTGCTTGTAGCTGAGCATCAGCCCAACTTGCTAAAAGCGTCTGCCAATCACCGGATTGTGAACTCTTTTCAATAGACACAGGTTGTTGATGAATTTCTGGGGGCAAATCATGGGGTAACACTTCTTGCCCACTCGCCATAACCGTCAACCAACGACACATATTTTCTAATTGACGAACATTTCCCGGCCAAGGTAAGTTTGAGAGTATTTTTTTGGTTTCTTTTGATAAAACCTTGATCTCAACATCTAGCTCGATTCCAGCGGTTTGCAAAAAGTGCGCTGCTAGCAAAGGAATATCTTCACGCCTTTCACTCAATTTAGGAATATGGATACGAATAACATTCAGGCGATGGTATAAATCTTCACGAAACTTACCTTCAGCTACTCTTTCTTCTAAATTTTGGTGAGTCGCTGCAATTATTCGCACATCAACACTAACGGGGTTATGCCCACCCACTCGATAAAACTGACCATCTGCCAATACCCGTAGCAACCGAGTTTGCACATCTAGAGGCATATCCCCTATTTCATCTAAAAATAAAGTTCCTCCATTGGCTTGTTCAAAGCGCCCTTGTCTAGCCGCTTGCGCCCCAGTAAATGCGCCCTTTTCGTGACCAAACAACTCAGATTCAATCAAGTCTGCTGGGATTGCTGCCATATTCAAGGCAATAAAAGTTTTGTCAGCTCGCGGACTATGTCTATGCAAAGCATGGGCGACTAATTCTTTACCAGTACCTGATTGTCCATTGATTAGAACACTAATACTTGAACGAGAAAGTCGCCCTACGGCTCTAAACACTTCTTGCATTGCCGGAGCTTCGCCAATAATTTCAGTGGCTTGTGTTACCTCTGGTACTTGATTCTGTTTTAGCTGTTCCCTAGCATGAACCAAAGCTCGCTGCACCAAACCCACAGCTTCATCTATATCAAAAGGTTTGGGTAAGTATTCAAAAGCACCACTTTGATAAGCATTAACTGCACTATCTAAATCTGAATGGGCCGTCATGATAATCACAGGAATATTCTCGAACCGTTTATGCACTTCTTCGAGTAATTTCATACCATCCATTTGCGGCATGCGAATATCAGAAACAATCACCTCTGGTGGTTGCCCCGTTTCTAGTTGCAATAATAAATCTTCTGGGTTCTCAAAGCTGAAGCAAGGAATATTGGCTGTTTGTAACGCCTTTTGTAATACCCAGCGAATCGAGCTGTCGTCATCGACTATCCATACTGGTTCTGCACTCATTTCTGGATTTCCTTTTTATCAATTGGTAAATAGATGGTAAACGCGGTTCTACCTTGCCAACTTTCTACTTCGATTTTACCCCTATGATGACCAATCAGTGTTTGTGAGATTGAAAGTCCCAATCCACTGCCGTCTTTTTTACTCGTTACCATAGGATAAAACAAAGTGTTCTGAAGCTCAGTAGGTATACCCGGGCCATTGTCGATTATTTGTATTTTGGCACACAATGGAAAACATGCTCCGTGCACAATGACTTGTCGCTCAATACGAGTCACAATTCTAATTTTTCCTGGTATATCTGGATGCTCTGATAAAGCCTGTAAACTATTGCGCACAATATTCAGGGTTGCCTGTTGCATCATATCTTGATCTATATACACATCAGGAATACTAGGGTCATAATCACGGGTTATTGCGACATTATGACTTAAGTCTAAGTCAACCAAAGCACATACTTTTTCTAACACTTTATGGACATTATGGGACTCAAAGTTGGGCCTTAAATTAGGACCCAACAAACGGTCTACTAAATTAGTCAACCTGTCAGACTGATCAATGATGATAGAAGTAAATTCAATCAAATCAGCTGAAGCCAATTGCTTTGAAAGTAATTGAGCCGCTCCTCTAATTCCACCTAACGGATTCTTAATTTCGTGGGCTAATCCACGCACCAACTCTCTCGCTGCACGTTGCTGTGCCCATTGGTGATTTTCTTGACTGATCTTTTTTTGTTGTTCAACCAAACGGATTTCAATCAATAACTGATATTTACCATTCTCGGCAATATTGGTAATTGAAACATCAGCTTGGGAATACCTACCATCTGTAAATTTAAACTGCACTTCGCTGTCGGAAAACACCTCACCATATTGAGTAAAGTTTTTAAAGCGGGCAAAATCTAAACTCGAGGTAGCAACAATTTGATGAATAGGGCTATTAATCAACAAGTTTAAACTACGCTCAAAAAAAGCTTGGGCGGTATGATTGGCGTATTGAATACGTAACTTGTAATCAAGCAATATGATGCCAGTAGACAAGTTGTCCAACAAATTTTCAGAGATGGTAAATTCAGACATAAGCTCAGTATATTCATGCACAAAATTAGTGCAAGGCAATTATTTACTACTTCGTAATTACTACTAACTTATATAAAATATGCCTAATTGGCATTAGTTAGGAGTGAAAAGTGCTGACGCTTTATGTAAATAAAAGGTCTGCAACTCTGAGGATGCAAGGATCTTGCCTGAGTTGTTTAAAAACTTAACTTCAATCTCATGGGCGCCGCGTTCTAGATTTTCTAATCGAAACAAGCCATTGCCTTTAGTGCTAACCAATTGATTATCAAGAAATAAATTATATTTACCCGGAGTGTCAGGTGAGACTTGTGCTGTCACTGTAAGTTCACCAGAGTTATTTCGTATAGTTTGTTCTGCCACTGGATTTAGAATGCTTACAGTGTAGACGATAACTTTCTCTGGTTGCTTATGTGGACCACTTATATTTGGTTTGGCATTCGAACCCTTGAGTGTCGGTATCACTGCACTATTAACGGCAGATAGATTCACTGAGGTTGCACCTTTTGAGGGTATGTCAGTATAAACTACGGTTCCATCTTCTTTTACGGTCTTATAAATAACGTTCGCAGATGCAGTTATACATAAGAGTAGTAACCCAATAATATATAGTAATTTCACTATTACCCTCTGACATTTCAATACATATCTAATAGCTATGGCTAAGTGTAGCCTTATTGAGAGCAAAAAAAAGCCCGTAAATACGGGCTTGTTATTAAATGATATAACTAACGAGCTTCTTAGTTATTAAACACTGTAGTACATGTCAAACTCAACAGGGTGAGTTGTCATGTTAAGTAATTGAACTTCTTCACGTTTAAGCTCGATATAAGCGTCAATCATGTCGTCTGACATTACGCCACCAGCCGTCAAGAATTCGCGATCATTATCAAGTGCATCTAAAGCTTCTTCAAATGAACTAGCAACTTGTGGGATGGCCGCTGCTTCTTCAGCAGGTAGGTCATACAAGTCTTTATCCATTGAATCACCAGGGTGAATTTTGTTTTTGATCCCGTCAAGGCCAGCCATTAACATAGCAGAGAATGCTAAGTATGGGTTACACGTTGGGTCAGGGAAACGAACTTCAATACGACGAGCTCTATCACTTGTTACAAAAGGAATACGGATAGATGCAGAACGGTTACGAGCAGAATAAGCAAGCATTACCGGCGCTTCAAATCCAGGTACTAAGCGTTTGTAAGAGTTAGTAGAAGCGTTTGCAAAAGCATTGATTGCCTTAGCATGCTTAATGATACCGCCAATATAGAACAAAGCTTCTTCAGACATACCGGCATACTTGTCACCAGCAAAGATATTTTTACCATCTTTAGCAATTGATTGATGAACATGCATACCAGAACCATTGTCGCCAACTAGAGGCTTAGGCATAAAGGTCGCAGTTTGACCATAAGCATGAGCAACGTTATGAACCACATACTTATAGATTTGAACTTCATCAGCTTTCTTAACTAGCGTATTGAAAAGACAAGCAATTTCATTTTGACCAGCGGTAGCAACTTCATGATGATGAGCTTCAACAGTAAGGCCCATTTCTTCCATAACCATACACATAGCAGCACGGGTATCATTTGAAGAGTCGACTGGAGGAACTGGAAAGTAGCCACCTTTAACGCCAGGACGATGTCCCATGTTGCCTTCTTCAAATTCAGCCCCTGAATTCCATTTTGCTTCAGCTGCATCAATTTTGTAGAAAGAACCAGACATATCAGTGTGAAAACGTACATCATCAAACAAGAAGAACTCTGGCTCAGGACCAAAGAATGCAGTGTCACCTATACCGGTAGACTGCATATAAGCTTCTGCTCTGTGAGCAACAGAACGTGGATCACGGTCGTAGCCTTGCATAGTGCTTGGCTCAAGAATATCACAACGAATATTAATTTGAGTTTCTTCTGCAAAAGGGTCTAAAACAGCAGTGTCTGCGTCAGGCATCAACACCATGTCTGACTCATTTATGCCTTTCCAACCAGCAATTGAAGAACCATCAAACATTTTACCTTCTTCGAAGAATTCATCGTTAACTTGGTGAGTAGGAATAGCAACGTGTTGCTCTTTACCTTTGGTATCTGTGAAACGTAAATCAATAAATTTAGCTTCACTTTCTTTTATTAGGTCTAAAACCTTTTGTGCTGACATGGATGTCCTCCAGATTAAAAATACAATATTTGCTAATTAAGACCCAACTTTAGACCCTAAGAAACAAATGGGTTGCGCTCGAAAACCATAATCATGCCATATACTGGGCTTTTTGGAATGCCTTAAATCAAGGTTTTACATTTTCAAGGGATTTATAATCGCCCAAGCCAATGCACCACAATACGACAAATCCGCACCAACATGGACAAAGCTATTTATAATTTAAGGAAAACAAGTGTGAGATGTTAATAACACGTTATTAAAATGCAGCTGCAATTTTAATTTATCCCAATATGCATTTCATGTTCGCTTAATGTCCGATAAAACTGTACAATCCGCGCCCATTAAAATTCAGTTAATTTTAGCCGTGTATTGCACCTGAATGTTTAGGCATACAAAGCATACGTGGCCCCAACAGAGAAAAGACAATGAGCGCATCAGATACCTCTATACAAAACTTGAGGAACATAGCCATTATTGCCCACGTTGACCACGGCAAAACCACCCTAGTTGACAAGTTGCTACAACAATCAGGCACACTTGAAAGTCGCGGCGAAGCCGAAGAACGCGTGATGGATTCAAACGACATTGAAAAAGAACGTGGTATAACCATTCTTGCTAAAAATACAGCAATCAAATGGAACGACTACCGTATCAATATCGTAGATACTCCAGGGCACGCCGATTTTGGTGGTGAAGTAGAACGTGTAATGTCTATGGCTGATTCAGTTCTATTGCTAGTTGATGCACAAGAAGGCCCAATGCCACAAACTCGTTTTGTAACGCAAAAAGCTTTCGCTCAAGGTTTGAAGCCAATCGTTGTTATTAATAAAATTGACAAGCCAGGTGCTCGCCCTGATTGGGTAATGGATCAAGTATTTGATTTATTTGATAACCTAGGTGCAACAGACGACCAATTAGATTTCGAAGTGGTTTACGCTTCAGCTCTAAACGGATGGGCGACTAACGACGTTGATACGCCAAGCGAAGATATGACGCCATTATTTGAGACAATCATTAAGCATGTTAGTGCACCAGACGCAGATGCTGATGGCACCTTGCAAATGCAAATTTCTCAACTTGATTACAACTCTTACGTTGGTGTAATTGGTATAGGCCGAATCACTCGTGGCTCTGTTAAGCCTAACCAGCAAGTATCTGTAATTGGTGCCGACGGCAAAACACGCAATGGTAAAGTTGGCCAAGTTCAAGGGTATCTTGGTTTAGAACGTCACGAAGTAGAATCAGCCAACGCCGGCGATATTATCGCTATCACTGGTTTAGGTGAGCTGAAAATTTCTGACACCATATGCGATCCAAATGCAGTTGAAGCACTTCCTCCTCTATCTGTAGATGAGCCTACTGTTACCATGACTTTCCAAGTAAACAACTCTCCGTTTGCAGGTAAAGAAGGCAAGTATGTGACTTCACGTAACATTCTTGAGCGTCTTGAAAACGAATTAGTCCACAACGTGGCACTTAAAGTTGAAGAAATGCCAGATCCGGATAAATTCCGCGTATCAGGCCGTGGTGAACTTCACTTAGGTATTTTGATCGAAAACATGCGTCGTGAAGGTTACGAACTAGCAGTATCTCGTCCAGAAGTAATTCTACGTGACGTAGACGGTGAAGTTCACGAACCATTCGAGACTGTCACTATCGATGTTGAAGAAGCTCATCAAGGTTCTATCATGGAGCAACTTGGTACACGTAAAGGTGAACTAACCGATATGTCTCCAGATGGAAAAGGCCGTATTCGTATGGACTTTATCATCCCAAGCCGTGGCTTAATTGGTTTCCAAACAGACTTTATGACTATGACTTCAGGTTCTGGTTTGATGTACCACACATTTGACCACTACGGCCCTCATAAAGGTGGCGAAATCGGTCAACGTAAAAATGGTGTACTAATTGCCAATGCAACCGGTAAAGCGCTTACTAACGCCTTGTTTAACTTACAAGAGCGTGGACGTCTATTCATCGGTCACGGTATTGAAGTGTACGAAGGTATGATTATCGGTATTCATAGCCGTGAAAACGACTTAACCGTTAACGCCCTTAAAGGTAAGCAATTAACTAACGTACGTGCATCTGGTACTGATGAAGCGCAAAGCTTAGTTCCGCCAATCAATATGTCACTAGAGCAAGCGTTAGAGTTTATCGATAACGATGAGCTAGTTGAAGTAACACCAGAAAGCATTCGTATCCGTAAGAAGTTACTAACTGAAAACTTACGTAAGCAAGCTGGTCGTGCACCTAAGTCTTAAGGTTTATTGCTAGCTGAGCTAGCGGTTGATTAAGCGTTATTTTTGAAACCGGCGAAAGCCGGTTTTTTATTGGCTAGCTTTTTAGGGGTCGCTGCGCGACTGAGTATGTACTTCGTACACTGGGCATAAGCTTCGCTTACTTTCAAAACATGCGATGCTCGCACTAAGCATTCGCGTTGCTCACCGCAATCCATTGCGTTTTTCAAACAGCATCCATGCTGCTCGACTGACTTCTTTGCAACAGCTCAAAGAAGTAAGCAAGAAAAGCCGTGCGATAATTAAATTCCTAATCCATAAAACAACTGACTTTGATGTTGAGACGGCAATAAGCCGCTCCCAGCTATAAAAGATTGCCTTGTTCGAGCGTCCTTGCTCGCACACTCAACAAGCCAGTCATTTTATGGGGAATTTAGAATCGCAGAGAATCAAAAGCATGGCTTCGCCACTTTAAAACAGCAAATAAAAAACTAGGTTTTTATACAGTTCATAACAATTTGTCTTATAACAGCAAACTGTGGACGTTTTGGGGTATTTCCCCTCTTAATTTTTGCGTGATAGGTAAAAAACAGTTATAAAAGAAGCACGTATAGGTTGTGTAAAAATATAGCCTGAATGATGTACGACATTGTGGGATGTTTAAATACGACATAATGTCGCACACTAAATTGTTATGCATAAGGTGTCATTTCAGAATTTTGTGCATCTTAACTCAAAGGAATGATTTTGAATTTTCCAATAAGCATTAAAGCAAATATAAATAGTCATAATGGAGATTTTACAAGGGATATTGAACTTCAAGGAGGGTTGACTGTTCTCATTGGCCCCAATGGTGGTGGTAAAACACACCTTTTGAGAGGTTTAAAACAAGCTCTAACTTCCGTATCAGGCGGGAAAAAGGTTCGCTTTTTGTCAGCTGGAAGAATGGGACTTCTTGAACAATTTCGCTCAGATTTTGATGGTCAGCGCGGAAGCAATCCAAATTATGAAAATGCAAGTTTTGGGTCAAAGCGGGACACAAAAAGACGACATCAAACAGAAACACTAAATGGCGATTTTCAGACACTCTCTGAGCGTGCAGATATATTAATCAAGGTACAAGAGCGTTTAAGAAAACTCTTTAAACGAGATTTGATTATTGAATGGGATGCTGGAGCCTTAAAGGTCGTATTTGCACGTTTAGATACAACTTCCAAACCTTACTCGTCTGGTCGAGAAGCTTCAGGATTACTTCACCTTGTCGGTATTCTCGCAGCTTTATATGACGATGATGTTGGTGCTATATTGATAGATGAGCCTGAAGTCTCGCTCCATCCACAACTTCAGTCATTTTTATTAAATGAAATCACTAATGCAGCAGGACATCCTTCTGAAGGTGGATATAAAAAATTAATTGTTATGGCTACGCATTCGACAGAAATGCTCCGCATTTCCAAGCCAAGTGATTTGACATCGCTTATATTTTGTCACGACCTAGATAAACCTCCTGTCCAACTTGCTCCTGATAATGGACAGTTGAAAAACAAAAAACTTCAGGCTTTGATTGCTCGCCTTGGGCAAGAGCATAAACTTTCATTGTTTTGCCGAAGACCTCTCTTAGTCGAGGGGCCAAGTGATGTTATGATCGCATCTTTCATTTCGAATAAACTTGAACTTCATCTTGAAGCAGCAGGCTCTCAATTACTGCCAGTAATCGGCAAAGGTCAAATGCCAGTTGTAACTAAATTCATGAAACTTATTGGTAAAGACCCTGTAGTTCTTGCTGATGCAGATGCATTTACAGATGACATGGACTTGGCTCAATGCTTTTTAGCTAACTCATCTATTGCCGATGCAAATGCTTCAAAGTTGGGTGCGCCATCGGCTATAAAGCTTGCATCTTCAACATTCAGTGATTTTTGCTCATTGGTGAATGACCATTGGGAGGATATATCTAAGCAATCTGAAGCACACCCGTACTATGTTAACGCTGAAGAATCCGTTGATGATAAAGTCAGAAGAAGAGCTGTTTTTTGTACTCTATTGAGTTTAGATAACTCAGTGTTGAATGATTTAGCTAATTCAGAGAAGTGGTCTTCCATGAAAGACCGTCTCAAAGTTGTATTACGATTACTAGAAGATTCTGGGTGTTTTATATTAAGAAAGGGCGCAATTGAATCATATTATCAAGCCTCTGATATTTATACGTCAGAAGGAAAGCCCACTGCGGCTGTAGATGAAATTGATTACTTAGATCAGCTTTCAGCGACAGAAATTAAAGAAAACCTAAATGATTTAGTTCGTTGCATTGAGCATGCATCAGAAGGTAAACGCATTGATGAGGCGGAATCACTTAGAGATATACTTCTGTCCATCGCAGCACCAGCAAGATTAAGCACAAATGATAAGACAACCACTCAAGATATAAATATCTTAGCTAGAACCATTCTTGGCGAGCGTGCCAATATATTTAAATGCTCTGTTGAGAGTGGAAAATTAACAATTGATATCGAAAGTAAGATTCTGAATGTTAGCAGTTTTCCTGTGACAATAGATAAAAACGGTGATGTAGTGAAAATTATTGAGAGTGTCTTACGTATTAATGCATAATCGGGTAGCCGGAGGTATCTAACCTCCAGCCCCCACAACACCCAAAGCTACAACTTACAAAAACCACCACTTTAAATAGGTAGCAAATTTAGCTGAATGAATTATGACCCCAGCATTTTGGTATAGAAAAAGTGAATGTATTGCTTCTAATAAAGTAGCTATTTTTAAGGTCGCGATTATCTCTTTGCTTGTGGGGCTAAGTGGTGGATTACTCTCAGAGTACTTCAGTACCCATTCAAAACTACTGACATTAGTTATCATGATTTCTGGACTCATTGTTTTTTGGTGTTGCAGTTTTTTTATAGCTTGGTTGTGGTTTCGGGGGCCACCAAGAAAGGCTATTTCAAAAAATATAATTCTGAAATCAGGTCAAGTAGCAGAGTTATCTTTGGAGTGGCTATTGGCAATATTTCTTGATCTTTGGTGTACAGGGTTGTGCTTGCTTACAATTGCAGTCCCTTTTAACTTAATATTTAGCTAACCAAAACATAAACTGGAAAGCGCTAATATTTTTCAGTTATATTAGGCATTAACAAACTAAGGAAATAGGAACCAGATGGAATTTTTGTATTTATTTGCACTACTTACAACACTAGCCACTTATTTAATGTTTAGTTCTCCACACCTAAATAATCCAGAGCATGTCTTACAAGAAGTTGGAGATGAGGTTCTAATTCTTCATACGCCCTTGGCAAGACTTTGGCCGTCACAGGGTAAGAGAATAAATAAACAAAAAGTGGCGTGTATTCAAAAAGCAAACAACATTATTACGGTATTTCATCAGAGCTCAAATGCTATTGATATCACTCTCTCGAAAAAACACACTGTTCAAGTGTTTAATCGTGCGTGCTTATTATTTCCAAATGCCGAGAAAGTGACTGTCTAGAATATTAAAGGAAGGTGTCAGAATTAGCTAACAACGGCTATCTTATGCTCCATATTTACCAAGACAGCCACTTTTAGAACTACGAGTCCGCTTGAATAAACATTTGTAACCATGACGAAGAAACCTTGAAAGTAAAACCTTCCAAAAAGTTGTATTTAAAAATGCTACATAGCTTGTTATTGCTTAGTGTTGTACTTGGTGGCACTGCATATGTATGGTCTACATCGGTTTACGAATGCATCTCAATTTTTAAGTGGGATTTTTGTGGTTCAGTAGGTCAAGCTGTACCTGTTTATGCTTTAGTTGCCTTCGATTCTTTACTTGTTCTTTATATTTTATCTCCATTTTTTACCTATTTTAGTTACAGAGAAATCATAAGAAATAAAAATAAAGGTGATTAATTGAATCCAAGATTGAGTAGCTAATTATAGACTTCAGCCCTTTTAGTTTTGTAGCAACGTCAAGTTTTAATCTCCTCACCGTTACACATGATCCGTTTGTTGACTCTTTCACCCTATTCACATTGTCATTTTTTTGCACAGTTATTCTTTAAATCGTTACTTATAATGAATAAAAATTTTATCGAAGGTTATAACAATAATGACTTTAAGCGTTTCAAATTTACGTAAGTTTGCGGGTGCATTGACATTATGCTTAGCATTAGCTGCATGTGGCTCTAGCTCATCAAGTGATGATAATGACGATACAACCGTTACCAATACAGCTCCAACGGTAAATGCTGGGGTCGATCAAACGGTAGATGCTGGTGATACCGTTTCTTTATCTGTAGCGGTTACTGATGACGATAGCGATTACAGTATTGCTTGGTCACAAACCTCAGGGACATCTACTGTGTCGTTAGACGACTTATCGTCTGCCACAGTCACTTTTACCGCACCAAGCACGGATACAGAGCAAACTTTAGTGTTTGAAGTATCTGTAGGCGATGGGACCAATGACCCAGTTACCGACAGTGTTAGCATTACTGTAAATGCCGTTGAAACAGATGCGGTTATTTCAGTCAGTGCAGGAGCAGATCAAACCGTTGAGTCTGGTGATACTGTTACCTTAACCGCCACAGTATTAAATAGTGACACTGAATATACCTTGTCATGGAGTCAAACCTCTGGTGACTCTACCTTAAGCTTAAGTGACAGTAGCGCGGCTTCAGTCAGCTTTACTGCACCTACAGTAACCGATGATGAAGTATTTACCTTTACAGTTTCTGTTGATGACGGAGTGAATGATATCGCATCAGATTCAGTGTCTATTACTGTTACAACGGAATTAAGCACAAGTGATGAATCGGTATGGATTATTAACGAAACAGATGAAGTTTCTAACCACATATTAGACTCTACTACTGGCATAGGCGTACTAGTTGATGTGCAATCGGTTGCAACTGAAACCGTTAACAATAAAGAGTATACAGTGGTGAATAGCCAAGGTATCCCTAAGTACGACACGACTATTACGCAAGATATTGTAGATGCCATTAATAACCGTCCTAAAGCTAGCACTGATTTAGTGACAGGTGAAACCACCGCTTCGGTGGGTGATATCATTCAATTTGGAGAAGATGTAGGTTACGTAAGTAACTCAAACTGTACCACTAACGCAGGTTATGGTTATTGGCCTCCTGGCCCAGACTGTCCTACAGAATCAGAACGCACGGTCTACCTTCCTGTAGAGCCAACCCCTACTACAGAAGTATGTGAAAATGGCTTATCAAAAGTGGGATTGTTCGTAAACGGCTCATCTATTTACAATTGGGGAGATGGCATGAGCTATAACTCCGAAGGCGCATGGCAAACGTTAGCGCCAGTGGCTGAATTTTACGATATTGACATTTGTGGTGGTCATGCGGCAAATGGCGATTACCATGCACATCAATATACTAGCTGCTTGGCCGACTTAGTGGGCGATAATGGAGACCAACATTCACCTATTTACGGATTTGCTGCCGATGGCTATCCCATTTATGGTCCATGGGAGAGTGATGGCGTTTTAGCGGTAAGTGCTTGGGTAGTAAGAGACTATTCTGCAGATTCTGCAACAGGTTGTGATGATGGCGAACGAAGCTGCGCTTTGGTCGACCAATACGATATATCCTTTGGTACAGAAGAGGTTAGCTCAGGTCCTGCTTTTGACGAGTCAGTTACCACATTATCTAGTAATACGTTAACCGCATTTAACGGTTACTACTTTGAAGATCACTACTGGGATGAAACCTTAACCGCACAAGGCGGTGTGTATTTGGACCAGTATAACGGCCACTACGATGAAACCCGAGGTTACCACTACCACATCACGATTGTAGAAGACGGCGACTCCTACAAAGCAGCATTTCCCTATATAATCGGTACTCGCTTTGCAGGTGAACTTGAAGACAACTCAGTGGCAAGCTGTAGTACGGATAATGGCTCAGACATGGGACCTCCCCCTTAGGAATGACTGATGAACAACCTTAAACTCATTAAGTTTCTATTTATAGTATTAGCAATAACGTTACAAACTAACGTTATTGCTTCGAGCCTAGAAATTCATGAACATAAATCTCGAGAGATAGGAAAAGACACCCCAGTACCTAAAATTGAGTTAACGGTTTTTAGGGATACCATGGACGGAGTGAATGTTCACGTTGAAGTGGCTAACTATGTATTAAATGCACCAGATTTAGCCACTAAGACGGCTTTATCTTCAAACGGAGTTTTGCAAGGCCATGCCCATGTATTTGTTAATGGGATTAAACGCCAAAGGCTATACGGAAGCGATATCCATATACCTGCGAGCTGGTTAAAAACCGGCGTAAACCAAGTGGCAATATCATTAAATAGCCATCAACATGAAAACTGGGTAGCAGATGACCAAAACGTTGTAGGCTCGATTTTTATAGATTTATCTAGAGAAAACATAGTGCTTCATAACTTCACATCTCAACCTATTACAAATAAACATGCACACCATTAGGTGAGCATGTGGATCTTAAAAGCGTCTCTTACAGAAGTTAGCTATCACTCCTTTCGCTTTGGCGTTTTAAAATATTATTTAACTAATCAAATAATACAAAGTGTAGCCGTGACCTAAAAAGAGAAGTTACTTAACCTGATATTTCTTGGTACCCTTCTAACATCAAACCTTTCATACAATGAAGTAGAGGGCTAATGATAGATAAAATATTACATGACTTTTTAATAATATGGGCCACCATAGATCCCATAGGCACAATGGCTCTTTTTGCGGGTTTAACGGCCACACTTACTCCCCAAGCCCGCCGAAAAACAGCGTTTAAAACAATTTTTTACGCTGCCTTAATCCTAGTGGGGTCCATTTTGCTGGGTCAGTTATTATTAGGCGCAATGGGTATCAGCCTGCTTTCATTTCAAGTTTCTGGAGGCATAATACTGTTCTTGTTTGGGTTAATGATGATTTTCTCAAAGGACTCACCACAAACAGGCGCTGAACCTCAGCATGACATATCTGTATTTCCACTAGCGATCCCAGCAACCGCCTCTCCTGGGGCAATACTCGCTGTTATTCTAATCACTGATAATCATGTTTATACCTTTGAACAGCAACTGATTACCACCCTTAATATGTTAGCAATACTGGGGATTACATTGGTTTTGTTACTATTTTCTGGTGCGATAATAAGAGTCATTGGCATTGGCGGCGCGTCACTTCTAACACGCTTGATGGGAATGATACTTGCCGCTCTATCTGTAGAATTTATTATGGAAGCCCTTGGAATTGAGAAATGGGTAAGTACTGTTAGTTAATTACTCTACTTGTGTTGATGTACTTACCTTCAAACCAGCACTGTCTATTTTTAACAGGCCCTTTCTATTAAAATGCAGGTTTTATTGGCAAGCTATTTAGTGACACCAATTAAACACAAAAACACTGATAAAGAGCAAACTTTTAACCCACGCAAAATAGATAGCATTTGCATATACAATTGCTATCTATTGGGTATCTGTTATATTAACTGCAACCGTGAATATTAGTTTGGTCACCTGTTAGTTTTTGGGTATTTAGATACAAAATAAATAGTCTAGAAAAATAACAGCCAACTAATTGTTCGTTTAAACGAACAACCCCTAGCGCAACTCTAGAAGTACGTCGCTTTATTCGCAGTTTTATTGCAGAGAATAAAAACAGACCTAGTTTGTTTAACCTGCTGTCATTGAATATCATTTATTTTGGAGATGCCCCTTGGCTAAAGCAAAAACACTTAAAAAACAAATCAAAGTTAGTAAAGCAAAAATCGCAAAGCAAAAAAGTAAACTAGTAAAACTTAAAAAGCAGCTTAAAAAAGCGAAATAAGCATTCATTTATAGCTTTTAAAAATGGGACTTAGGTCCCTTTTTTATGCCATCACTCAAATTGAAATTATTAACATTTCTTAGCTGTAGATTCACTCCAAATAGATACAAATAAAAACCATTACCATTTGCAATATGTAATTACTTAAATGTAAACTGTCGATTAGGGTCATTTAATTAGGCTGATAAAGTTGTAACAACAAGCAATTTCGAGATATCGCTATGGATAAAAATAAAGAACTAAAAAAAGTCGGCCTGAAAGTAACTCACCCAAGGGTCACCATTTTAAACATCCTCAAAAATATTGGAGATCAGCACGTCAGTGCAGAAGATATTTATAAAAGTTTATTAGAAGACGGTGAAGAAATTGGCCTTGCCACCGTATACAGAGTGCTGAACCAGTTTGATGATGCCGGTATTATAGATAGGCATCACTTTGAAGGGGGAAAATCTGTTTTTGAATTAAGCGGCAAGCATCATCACGACCATCTAGTATGTCTAAAATGTGGCAGGGTAATTGAGTTTGAAGATAATATTATCGAGCAATGCCAAAAGGAGGTTGCAGCGAATAATAATATGACACTCACACACCACAGCCTGTATTTGTACGGTGAATGCAAAAATGGTTGCCCCAAGGAACAACATTAACTCTTAGCCTAAAAGTGTTATTTATCCGGCAAATCAGCCCCCCTGTTAAGTGTGAAGTTTTTAACTCTACCTTTTAAAACTCTCAAGATACTAATAAATATCACAAAAACAAATTACTAATGATAACTATTATCATTAGTAATTTAATAATGTATACTCGCCGCAAAAATTATAGCTACTAGAGGCAACCATGAAAATTAAACATACTTTTACACTCTCTCCATTACTTTTAGCTATGGGATTACAAACAGCCTTCGCACAAGATGCAGAGCAGGTTGCAAACGTTGAAAACAATGAAGAGCAAACAGAAACGATACAAATTGTTGGGGTGCGTCAAACCCGAGCAAGTAAAGGAGCTACCGGCTTAACCATGGAGCTTAGTGAAACTCCTCAGTCAATTAGTATTGTTACTTCTGAATTAATCAAAAACTTTGCTGCTAATAACATTAATGATGCGTTAAAACTCGCAACCGGCGTTACCGTTGAAGAATATGAGACCACCCGTACAAACTATACGGCTCGTGGTTTTGATATTAAAAATACGCAAGTTGACGGTGTAGGCATGCCCAATGGATGGGGAATTGTCACTGGCCCTCTAGAATCCTACGGTTATGAAGAGATAGAAGTTATTCGTGGCGCCAATGGTTTATTGACAGGTGTTGGTAATGCGGCAGGAACAATTAACTATGTACGCAAGCGCCCAACCAATGAGAATCAAGGTGAAGTAGGAGTGACATTAGGTTCATACGACCTAAAGCGTTTACAGGCTGATTATTCATTTTTATTAACCGAAAGTGGTAGCTGGGCTGCACGAGTAGTCGCGGTTTCCGAAGATAAAGAATCTCACTTAGATGTGTTATCTAGCGATCGAACTTACTTTTACGGTGTAATTGATGGGCAGTTAACCGACAATTCAACACTAGCAGCTGGTGTATCTTATCAAAACAGTAATACTGATGGCACTATGTGGGGCGGATTAGTATTTAATAACACTGACGGTACTCAAGCCGAGTGGGACACGAGTGCTAGTACTGCCCAAGAATGGACTTTCTGGGATACAGAAAGTACCAACGCTTTTGTTGAATATACCTATATTTTTGCTAATGATTGGCAAGTAAAAGCCACCTATAACCAAAGTACATCTAAAGATCCATCAGAGCTGTTTTATGTTTACGGCGCGATTGATAAAGACACTAACTTAGGACTGTACGGATGGCCTGGAAATTACGAGTCTGACTTTAACTCAAAAATATTCGATATCACTGCAAAAGGTGAATATTCATTATTTGGTAAAACCCATGAGCTGAATTTAGGCGCAAGCCATGCAAAAAGTGAGACCTTGTCATATCTTCGCTATGCGGCTTCAGGTTATGGTGACCCTACCCCCGCTTTTCCTTACGCTGCGGACGCGATTGCTGAACCTGTATGGGGTGATAAAACGCTCTATTCAGATATAGACATGACTATTACCCGCTATTTTGGTTCAACTAAGTTAAACATCACCAATGATTTGTTTGTTGTTGCAGGCTTTAATGCGATTAATTTCACTCGAGAAGGGACTAACTCCTCTGGTGAAATCAATAACGATGAAAGTGAAGTTAGCCCTTATATTGGCGCGACTTATGCGATTACTGAAGATATTAATGTTTATGCTAGTTATTCAGATGTATATCAACCACAAGAGCAATATGATTATGACAGCAAGTTTATTGATCCAACTAAAGGCATTAATTACGAAGCTGGCATAAAAACACAATGGCTAGATGATCGTTTATTAGCCACGTTTGCGATATTCGCAGCGGAGCAAAATAACTTACCTATACAGCAAGAAGGGTTAAATGCTGCTGGAAACGTTTATTACGCAGGATTTGATGTAGAGTCAAAAGGCATTGAGATGGAGCTTGTTGGGCACATCACGGATAACTTAACAGCGGTTGTTGGATATACTAATGTTAATGTTGAAGATGAATTCGGAGCAGAAACCACAGAGTGGGTGCCTGAGAATGTCGTCAACTATTCATTAAGTTATACCATCCCTAATATGCCAGAATTCACATTTGGCTTAGGCGGAAAATGGCAGTCAAAAATAAAAAATAACACTTATGCTCTTGAGCAGAAGTCTTATTTGCTAGCTAATATATTTGCTCGTTGGGATATTTCAGAGCAGTTGTCACTGCAAGCGAATATCAATAATATTACTGATGAAAAGTATATTATTAGTCTAGCTCAGCCTAGTTACTACGGCGCCCCAAGAAACGGCTCTGTAAGTTTAAGCTACAAGTTTTAACCTTAAGCGCTTTTATGTATTGCTATGGCCAATTTACTCGTACATAGGCCATAGCAAAAAAGCCTTACGCTCATTTTCAACGTTTTTATTGTATAAAACGATTCAGTCATTAGAATTCGCACCAAGTGCAAGTTAGCTACCAATCAGTTTGAGGAAAAAATGGCAAAGATCAGTAATCGTCTCTGGTTTCAACTTCATGGTTGGATGTCGCTTCCTATATGGATCCTGTTTTGTGCGGTATGCTTAACAGGCACGATAGCAGTGGTTAGTCACGAATTAACTTGGCTTACTAATTCAGCAGCAAGAGCAGACAACCCTAATAACCTTCCTAGCAAAACGATGGCAGAAATAACTGCCATAGTCGAAAACACCTACCCTAGTGCTAAAGTTAGTACAGTAATGAACTACGAATCTTACCTAGTGAATGTGGCAATTTTTACCGACAGCGACAAACCTTATGCTCTGGCCTATGTGAACCAATACACTGGAGACATTCAACAAATTAATCAAGGTGTGACTTTTATAGGCTTTATGCGCACGTTACATGCTTGGCTATTATTCCCTTGGAAGAACAACTATAGCATTGGATACTACATGGTCTCTGCCATGGCAATCACCATGTTAGGGGCATTGATAACAGGGTTAATGGTGTACAAAAATTTTTGGCGCGCATTCACCCAGCCTAAACTACGCCTAAACCAAGGTAAAAAAACAGCCTTAGCCGATTTACATCGCCTTGCTGGTGTATGGTCTATTTGGTTTATACTACTAATGGCCGTAACCGGAATATGGTATTTAGTGCAAGCGATTTTATGGCATAACGACGTTGAAATAGACCCTCATGCACCTATTGTTTCAGATATTCCGAATGTTTCAATCTATGGTGAGGTTTCTCAAAGGCCTGTTTCACTTGCCGATGCTTTACACATAGCCAGCGTTAAATATCCAGATTTTAAAAGTACTTATATTTTACCACCAGAGCATTACCGTGATACTTACAAACTGTACGGAGAAGGCGATTTTATTTTCTTTGATCAATACTCCTATGGGGTAGTTGTCAATCCATGGAATGGCGAGATTATGCAGGTCAGAGATCCCAATAAAATGAATATCTTACAAACCCTATCACACATCGCCAACCCTCTGCATTACGGAACCATAGGTGGCATATGGACCAAAATAATCTGGTTTGTGTTTGGAGTGTTTTTAACTGGAATGTCAATTACGGGCTTCTTAATGTGGGGCAATAGAACTATTCAGGCAGTTAAAAAACTTAAAAATGATGAAACGTCTGACAACGCTTCAAGCTACACACTCAATAAGCAGGAAAGTTAAGATGGCACGGGTTAAAGATAATTGGTGGAATCGCAATAAGTTTAATATTAGCGGCTTAGTATTACTGCTATCTTGCTACTTCTTTTATCAGTCATTAAACCCTGTATTTCCAGATATGTGGGAAGCGAAACAAGTTGGAGGGTTTGAAATTTCACCAATGCCTTACAACTTGGATCCTCCCTACCTTCATGATGGTGTCTATACTAAAGACTTTTTTCTGATGTTTAACAAAGGACAAGTTAAAGATATTCGCCAAGCTTATTTAAATATAGGCGATGAACCGCTGCCTTTGGACGAGTTACAAGCTGAAGGCCATGGCATATTGCATGGCTCTCAACATGGTCAAGAGGTGCACGCTATCGCACCAAAATCATTTAAGCCAGAACACAAGTTGTGGCTAACGATACAAAACTGGAAAGGCGAAGAGTTTCTAACAAGTTGGGAGTTGCAAGACCATTAAAAGCTTATCAATGTGTAACGCTATCTCTTGACGCTTTCCAACAAAGTAGCAGGGCAACTAATAGTATATTACATGATAACCAGGCCAACCAATCCACAACCGCTATCCCTAACAACGGTTGCTGGGCAACAAGTAATCCAAAAGAGAGAAGCAGGGATATCCAGCCTAATATTCGCAAAGCAACTTTCCTCCTAGTTGCTAGCGCCCCATGAACAACAGCTTTATAGTGCTTATCCATAGCTAAAGATAAACAAGCCAATGCCAGAGCTTGTAAAAATATACTTATCAACATGAGCTTTTATCACTACCTTTATAAGGCTTATTAGTCATAGGTTTACCTGTTAACCACACAGCCGTTTTCATGAAGCACGCTCCTACTATGAGTATAGAAGCTGTGAATATTAAGTAGGGTAAGTTCAATTGATTGAACGCCTCAAGTAGCCTTTGGCTATCTTGCATAAGGTCAATCATAGGTAACAAAAAACAACATAATGCAGTTGCCCACAATTGTTCAACCCAAGCATTTCTAGCTGGCCGTAAAAAACCATGTAGAAAGCATAATAACCAAGTCCATAAGAACACCTGCACTTCAATTTCAGCTCTATTCTCTAACATTACTGGTAACAATCTATTGCTCAGGAAAAATGCCATTATTGCCAAAGGTAGACCAGCTATAACTGCTATATTTAAGCGCTCCACAAGAAAGTGACTCAGGTGACGCTTTCTAACCTTATTGAGTCGTTTCACTAACCAAATAGTTAACCCAGAAGCGATCAAAGCACTAGACAACAATCCCAACAAGAATAATACCCAACGTAGCCTCGTATCTGCAAAATGAGCTTCATGTAACCCAAAAAACACTCTCCTGACTTCTGCTGCTGTACTTGCTGGGAGATAGCCTTTGAGGGGCTCACCGGTATGGGCCGAAAACACTAAACGGTCTGACTGTCTAGATAAGGTACTATCTTTTATGCGATCAACAATAATTCTGCCAGCTTCAGTAAAGGGTTGCTCGAAAGTTACTCGACGAATTTGCTTTTCCCCCCAAGCCATCTCAATTTTTTTCTCTACTTCTGAGAAGTCGGCAATTGGCGAACTATTGGGTGCTTTGGGGGTTAACTTATCCAGCCCTGGGCTTAAAACACTACTTAATTGTCGCTCAGTGCCAACGTAGTGCTCAGAGCTAAAAGGCATATACATAATGACATACACCATAATCCCAGTTGCACAGATCATGATACAAAACGGCATAGTCACTATTCCAATAAGCCCATGAAAATCAGTTAGCGCTTTTTGAAGTTTAGAGATACGTAATGTAAAAAAGTCTCTAAAAAATCGCCTATGGGTAAAAATACCACTGAATACAGCAACCAGCATAAACATAGCCGCTATGCCAGAATAATAACGCCCACCATAACCACGTAGTTGCAGGGTGTAATGAAAAACTCTGAAGAAGTTGCCACCAGCAGACTCTCTTGGCTCTATAACTTGTTTCACTTCAGGGCCTAAGCTTAAAGTCGTTCGATTTCGCCTGCCCTCTCCCCACTGTATGTACCAATGCTCAGTTCGGTTGTTAGGCAAGTAAATAGACCAACCAGATGCACCTTCACCTCTAGCGTGCAGTTCATCTAGTGAACGGTCAAGCATGTTGGCAGTGTTAGAAACCTTCTGTAATTCTGGCTTCATCCACTGGGTTATCTCGGGGTTAAAGTAAGCTAAAGTACCAGTCAAAAAGATGGTAAACAGCAACCACCCCATCACTAGACCTGAGTAGGTATGTAGCCAAACCATGTTTTTTCTAAAATCTGGTTTCATAAAGCCCCCATCCCCCAATAAGTGGCAGCCAATAAACACAGGCTTAATGACATATCTCGCCAGAGTAACCATGGTGAACGTCGACAAAAACTCACAATTATTACAGTGAAATAAACGATATAACTCAGCATAGTGGCCACCATAACAGCTTCAGCTTGGCTACATAAATTCAACCAAACTAAAACTGGAACAAAGGCTATGCTAAATCCAATAGAAACAAGATAGCCGCCCAAAATGGCGGCTATCAAACGAAACAAAACATCTAACTTATGTTTCATATTTAGGTAAAAGCCCTTACTTAAAAATGGTAAGTGGCAGTTAACTTCGCATTTCTAGTTTCGCCTGGTAGGCCACCTAAATACATCGCTTTACTGTAGTAACTTTCATTCGTTAAATTATCAATATTAAGCTGTAAATCCCAGCTATCTCCCTGATAAGTTACTGCCGCATCCCAAACCGTATATGCCTCAACAATTGCATAATCAATTCCAAATGCAGAAGCCGAAATAGAGCGTTCATCCTCATAAGTCATACCTAAGCTGAACTTAACAGGGTTAATCAAGCCATCGAATTCATAACTATAACTTGTCCACAAACTTGCAAATGTTTCAGGGATACCTTTAGTTTGCTCTTCTGCTTGACTTGCAGCATGATCACCAGGTTCTGTAATAGCATCTTGATAGGTAGCATTAAAGTTCAATGACCATTGCTCGTTCAACATCATATTTAAGTCTAGCTCAACACCTTGAGTTCTATCTTGTTCATCGTAATAGTACTCAGGTACATCAATGTTATATGCGGCATCTTCAGGGTCATCTTCAAACAAAGGGTTGCTATAACGTAAGTTTGTTCGAGCCGTGTCAAAAAATACAATAGATCCTAACAGCTCTTCATCAAATGCGGTAAATCGAGCCCCCAAATCCCAAGAAACCGATTCAGCATCAGGACGATTATCATCGGCACTTAAGCTGCCTAAAATACTGTAAGCCGTTCTACCTTTTGAATGATTAATAAAGGTAGCTAATTGATCTGAAAATTGATAATTCAATCCTAAGTTATAAGTAAAACCATTATCATCTGTATCATATTCAGGGTTGCTATCCGTTGTTTGATTAGTATAAGTTTGTGACACGCCGCTATATGCCCCACCCGCTCTGGCAGTTAAAGCTTCGCTAAAATATACGACTTCTTGAAAGCTCACGCCCCAAGCCGAGGCAGTCTTATCATATTTACTGCGAAGCGATCCAGCTGTAGTGTAATCTGTAACATAGTCATCGAAAGTACCTGTAGGCCAATTTGGCTCACGAATATCATAGATGTAGGGTACAGGGTCACTTCTCGTATCGTCAGCATCCCAAATAGACAGTTGCTGATACTCCATGTCACGATACTCGTAATTAAAGCTCATTAAATGCTCACCTCGTAAAGCACCTGAACTCCAATTATTTCTCAAATCAGCAAAGTACTGCCAAGTATCTTCTTGCGCGGTAATGTTTCGATACTCTTGGCGACGAGCTGCAAACGGATACAACACATCGTCTTCAACTAAAGGCGCTCTTGGATCGAGGTTTATAACCCCATTACGATCATGGTAAATATAGTTATAAGCCGCGGTTTGACGTATGTAATCAGTTGAGTAACTTCTAAATTGTAACTGGTGCATCAAAAACCAGTCATCAGCAAGGTCAAGATCCTGACGTGCCTTAATGCGCAACTCTTCACCATCATTAGGGGTAGAAATAGGCGAGATTAAGCTTGTATCTCCCAAATCATAGGGCTGCCAACCATCGGTAGCTGTTAATGTATCGACTAAGGTTTGTATTTGCTCTTCCGTAAGTTGTAAACCACCTGCATCAGCGTCACCATTTACAAAGTCATCAGCAGTAATACTGCCCGGTTCAGCATCAAATAAACTCAAGTCAATTAACCGCACTGGATGTCCAATCGAATCAACCTGAATGGCATCATCTATATAGGCTGCTGAAACCAACACTTTATTGTCATCAGAAAAATCATGGCTCAATGATGCATATAGCTCAGCACGCTCTTGACTAACATCACGGTATCCGTCTGTGGTTTCATAATTTGCCACGATACGAAAAGCAGTATCGTCAGTTATACCGCCTGTTGCATCAAGCATCACACCATAATTATTCCATTGCCCTAACGTGGCACGTACTTCGTAAGCCTCTTCTTGTTGTGGTTTTTTCTCAATTAAGTTAATTACTCCACCAGCATTTCCCATACCATATAGACCTGTTGCAGGGCCTTTTAATACTTCAACACTTTCAACATTAGTCATAGTACGTGTAGGGTTATAGCTATTTTCTAAATCAGCACCACCATACATTCCATCATAGGCGTAGTTCACCCCTAAACCACGAATAGATAAGTTATCTCCCACGCCATAGTTATTACCAGCTTGACTTAAACCACTGACGTTACGTAATGACTCTTGAAGTGTCGCACCTGCTTGTTCGGTGAATAACAACTTATCAACAACAACTACTGCTGCTGGCGTCTGCATTAAACTCATATTCGACTTAGTAGCAGTACCTGATTCCATAATCAATTGATTATGCTTGCCATACACAGTGATTTGTTCGAGCTCTGAATTATCTAACTCTTTCACCTTAGTTTCTTGGGCATTTGAATACCCTGAAATTGAGGTCAAGGCGAGTGAAACAGCTAAAGATACGTGCCATGAAGCTTTGTATTTGAAATGCATTATTGTGTCCTGAATAATTAAGTCTATAATTTTTCAGAATAGTAATGATAATTAATATCGTTTGCAATAGTCATTAACCCCACGGTTGAGCATTAGCTCAAAAATAAACCATTTAATAACCAGATACAGATATTTTTATCTATATGCTGCTGAATCGTTAGGTATTTTATACAGAAAGCCCCAGCTTCAAAGTAGGCCTAAGGCAATAAAACGCGACTAATTAACTAAGTGAGTATTAAGTAAAAATTAATAAGCAACCTACTATTTTGTTCTAAATTAAGGTGTTCGAATGATATTTTAAGGCTTACTAGGTTCAGCCCTACGACTTAAATAGGGTGAAACTAAACGTCTCCATGAGAGTAAAAACCCGCTATAAACTAAAAAACATGCTGCTAGCGAAGCTAAGCCTGCAATAGTTTGTCCAATCAGCCCATAGTATTCACCAGTATGAAGATAACGCCCCACAGTCCAAGCCCGCCCCCCCGGAGTCCAATCGGAATACTTTTGCACCCTCGACACCTCACCGGTATTTACGTCAAGAAATAATGCGTAAGCATTTTCAGGGTTATTACCAATACTGGGGTCGATATAAAAGCGCAGCTGTCCTTCAACACGACCAAACTCTAGCCACATTGAGTACCATTCTCGATTGTCACTATCGGCAATATTGGCAGCTGCATACTGTTTTGCTTCTTGAAATAAAGCTTCATAGGAAAACGCCCCTGCTATTAATTCAGGTAATGTATCTCTCTGTGGACGTTTTGCTGGTTCCTCATTATAGAAACCATATAAAGTTTGGTTAACCCAATCAAAGTGAAAAATAGTTGCAGTACTTACCACAACCAAAAGGGGCACTAACGCCCAAAAACCAAATACATGATGCCAGTTGAAATACTTAGCATGGCGATTTTTAGGATTCGTTTTAAACAATAAATGAGACTTTATAGCCGACCAACGCCACTTTCTAGGCAACCATAAATACACACCTGAAATAATCAAAAACAAAAATAACACATTACTGTAAGCCGTAATTTCTTTGCCAATGGCTTTCTCTTCGCCATGTAAAGCAAGCCATCGATGCAAATCAGTGATGACATGAAATGCCTCACCGACCCAACTTTGACCAGTCTGTATGATGCCTCCCGAGTAAGGAGAAATTAAATAACGCTGAGGGCCAGCCCATGCGGGGATGGGTCTACCTATTTCATTTACCCAACGTATGTAAAAATGGGTCTCTTCTGGGTGCATCGTTTGCAATGTGTTTAATACTTGGTCTGTGGTGTACCTTTGCTGATTATCCAAAGGCACAGAAATATGGCGAGCTTCATCCCAATCTTTAATCTGCTTTTCGTAGGTCAGCAGCACACCCGTAGCCGACATAATAAACACTACGACCCCAACTGATACGCCCACCACTAAGTGAGCCCAAAATATAGTTTTACGTAACATGCGTACCCTATGTTTTTTATAAATAGAAAGTCTTTGCTTCCTTTGTGTTAATAAAAGCTTTTATAAGGCTTTGAAACTAACAAAACCTATCACTTTCAAAAGTACTAAAAGCTGTTGGCACATTTACCAAAACGCTCCAGCATCGCAAGCGAGACTAGAGCGTTTTAAGATTTAACAATCTTTACAGATTGTTAAATTATCACTAAAAATCAAAGGTAACAGATACTCTAATATCTCGACCCGCTTCATCTGGCCCCACTACCGAACCAAATACTTCGCTATAGTCAGCAACACTAGAGTGATCTATGTATTGTTCGTTTAGCAAGTTAGTAACGACTAGATTCACTTTAAAATTAGACGCCACTTGAAAATCTAGATAAGCGTCAACCGTTGTATAAGCAGGTTTGGTTAAACGATAAATCGCATCTGTCCAACCCGCTTCCAGTGCTCCATGCAAGGTGTCGATACTGAGTGAATTTACATGATTAATACTTGCACCAATGCTTAAGTCATCAGTCACATTATAATCAGCACCCAGTAACCAAGTATTGCCGCGGCTATTGCCTAAACCATCAAATTCATAGCCATTGATATCAATAGATGAATAACTAGCATTACTATATAGGTCATCTCTAGGCGCAAGTTCGGTAGATACCGATGAATAACCAAGGAATAAGTCGATATCGCCAACTTGGTATGCTAAGTCAAATTCAAAACCGGCGGTATCAAGCTCACCAATGTTGGTATAAATGGCATCACCATTAAAGTCAGCTGAAATAACATCATCTATGGTAGAGTTAAATACAGTCAATTTAGCATTTAAATTGTCATCGCTATACTCAATAGACGCTTCAATATTCGCTACTGTTTCAGGGACTAAATCTTGATTTACTACAGGTAGACCTTTCCAAAGCACTCCGTCTATAGTGAAACCGTCTCCAATCTCTTTACCTCTGGCAGCTTGCGCATAGCCTAGACCTAAAGCCCATTTGTCGTTTAAGGTATATAAAGCCCCTAGGTTAAAACTAACTTCATTATCATCGAGTGATACCGCTTCAGCCGTTACTAAGTCTCCATAATACTCTTCAAGTAAGATACTTTGATCGAAAGTGTATTTATCTAAACGAACACCATAACTTACTAATAAATCAGACGTGAGATCACTATGACCTTGGCCATAAACTCCAAGTACAGTGCCTTCTTCTCTATTTTCAACAGGGCCACCAACAGAGCCGCTTTCCACTTCATCGCTACGATAGTCGACCCCGTAAACAAATTTATGATTAGCTAGTTCAGTGGTGTTGCGTATGTCTAAGCCAAAGGTGTCTATATCTGCTAACCAAGCAAAACGGCCACCACTAAAAGACGAGTTTGTTTGATAGACTGTTGCTTCAAGGTACACTGCATTATCGTAATCAAAAGCATAGTTTGCCACATAGGTTTCACGCTCTGCTTCACTTGCATAAAGAGCAGCACCTTCTGCTACCATCCAGTTCGGACGAGCCGAAAATTCACCTTCTTCATCACGCTGCTCAACACTAAAAGACAAATAGTGATGCTCACCAATTGTACCGCTACCTTTTAAAAATAATAAATCTTGGTCTGCAGCTGAGCCAAGAATTTCCTCGCCATCACCGTTTTCCATATTGTCACGATTTATCGTGCTGTAATAACCTAATAGCCCCCAATCATCACTTACTTTACCGTAAACACTTCCACTTAAGCGTGTGCCGTTATTGCTAAAGTAATTGGCTTTTACGCGTCCACCAAATTGCTCGTCATCCCTTAACAAATCTTGAGCGTCTTTCGTCTTAAAGCTAATTGAACCACCAATAGCGCCAGGACCACTCGTTGCCTCTCCAGCTCCTGCTTGTACATCAATTTGCTTCAACAAATCAGGATCTAAGGTCACCCGACCAACGTGGTGGAATAAAGTTGATGTTTGTTGTGCACCATCTACCGTAACATTAAGGTAAGAGTCTTCTAATCCACGAATATATATTTTTTGTGCTACACCTACAGAGCCACCTACTGCAACTGAAGGGGTTGTGCGGAAGATATCGGCTAAGTCATTTGCCTGAAATTGCTCTAAGTCTTCAGCGGTGATCACTAAGTTGGAGGCAGCACCCACAACTGAGATTTTCTCAACGGTATCGGTACTCTCAGGCTCTTGGGTTGCAGCAAAAGTCAGACCGCTAGTAAGCGCACAAGCTGCACTTATCAGTGTTAAGTTAAGTGTTAAATTTTTCAAAAAAAGCTCCAATTAGAATAAAACCACAATAAAATGCTATTGAGAAGTATTCTCATTCAACCAATAAAGAAAAGGTACTACTTTTACAATTGTTACATTTGAGCTAATCACTCATAGCCATTTATGCTGAATAGATAACAACCAAACACAAATAAAAATCATTTTCATTTGCATGCCAAGCTATTTATTATAGACTGTTTACAAAACGAGAGAGGGGATTGGCTAGATGGGTTATAAATTTGTTCCAAATTCAACTCAAATAGAGACCTATTTAAATGAAAACAAAGTATCTAATGAAGACATCAAACTAGAAGATAAGATTAGGTTTGGATTAGAGCCAGATAACCCAATACTATTAAAAAAATATTTACGTGTGGACAATGGACTTTTAGTTAACCAAAAAAGAGCTCTTTTACTATCACACTTTGCTCTACTCTTAGATACCGCCGCTGATGAATACCTTCCTTTACACTGGCGCATACAGTGTTATGACCATATACATCAACCCTTGTTTTCATTACAGCGGATTACTCGTTCGGTTATAGAAAAATCTGAATTAGCCCGCCTTTTCAAAGAACTTCGAATAATGGGAGATTATTTGTTCCATTAAGGTTTTTTACATAAAAATTATATTTGTAAGATATGCCAAGATTATCAAAAGAGGAAACATCAATGACATCAACTCGTATTGAACGCGATAGCATGGGCGAATTGGCCGTTGCTAAAGATGCACTTTATGGTGCGCAAACTCAACGAGCTATTAATAACTTTCCAGTTAGTCATCAGCCTATGCCAGAGTCATTTATACGGGCTTTGATAACCATTAAATCAGCTGCGGCTTCTGCTAACGTAACCTTAGGAAGTATCCCTCACAAAATGGGGGCTGCCATTAATCAAGTAGCGAAAGACTTGCTAGCTGATAAAGCGCTAATGAGCCATTTTCCAGTCGATGTGTTTCAGACTGGGTCTGGCACTAGCTCAAATATGAACGCAAATGAAGTGTTAGCTAACCTAGCAAGTCGCTTGTATGACGATACAGTGGGTCCAAATGACCATATCAATTATGGACAAAGTAGCAATGACGTTATCCCTACCTGCATCCATGTTAGTGCAGCGATAGAAATACACACCAAACTCATTCCGGCATTAACACATTTATCAGAAGTGATTAAACAAAAAGCTAATTCGGTTAATCACTTTGTTAAAACAGGCCGCACTCATTTAATGGACGCCATGCCTGTTAGGTTTAGTCAAAGCCTATTGAGTTGGGCCTCACAAATCGATCAGAACATTGTCCACATTCAGTCTTTGCAATACGATTTACATAGCCTAGCCCAAGGCGGAACAGCAGTGGGTACGGGGATTAATGCCCATCCCAATTTTGCAGACGAATTTAGTCAAGAGTTGAGCCAATTAACAGGCCTACAATTCACACCGGCAAAGAATTTTTTTAGCCATATTGGCAGCCAAGATATTGCAGTGTCCTTATCTGGACAATTAAAAACCACAGCGGTGTCTATCATTAAAATCGCTAACGATTTACGGTGGATGAATTCAGGCCCATTAGCAGGCCTGGGTGAAATTGAATTAGAAGCATTGCAACCGGGTTCATCAATCATGCCAGGTAAAGTTAACCCCGTTATTCCAGAAGCTGCGGCTATGGTTGGCGCACAAGTTATTGGTAACGACACCACCATTAGTATTGCTGGCCAATCAGGTAATTTTGAATTGAATGTTATGTTACCTGTAATTGCACACAATTTACTCAACAGTATAGAATTATTGAGTAATGTAAGTGTGTTACTAGCAGATAAAACCATTGCAACCTTTGTGGTAAAAGAAGAAAAACTCCAAGAAGCGCTGACTCCCAATCCTATTTTAGTGACAGCCTTAAACGCTGTAATTGGCTACGAAGAAGCCGCAAAAATAGCCAAACTCGCCTATGCTCAAAATCGGGCCATTATTGATGTAGCCAGCGAAGCAACGGGCATGGATAAACAAGAGTTAACGAAGTTGCTCGATCCTGAAAAACTCACCCACGGTGGGATTTAATCCATATTATTGACTAGCATTCAAACCAACCTCTCAGCTACAGAGAAATCAACCTCTGTACTGAGCAACTTTATGATTCTGCACTAACACAAGGTAGTTCAATCGTTATCAATAATCCTAGTTTTTGCGCATCAGCCGAATAATAGTTACTGGCTTTTATAGTTCCTTTCACGGCTTCAACTTGACGCAGCGCTAGCGATAACCCTAAACCAAAGCCACTGCGTTTTTGCCCAATCTTAAGTTCACTTTGAGCATCCGATAAAGTGCGTGCTTTATCCACTCGAAAAAATGGTTTAAAAATGTCTTCAAGTAACTCTTCAGGAACCCCCTGCCCTTCATCTTGAATAACCAAAGAGTACAAAGTGTCAGTTTTAGACAGAGACACCATCACATTTTTATCGGTTGGCGTATAATGCAGAGCATTGCGGATTACATTCTCAATGGCCTGCCCAAGTGCTCTTTGACTACTGTTTTTAATCAAAGCCTGGTCTGGCAAATGTGTAATAAGAGTATGCTTGGGATACTCAAAGCGTGAGTCTTCGCAAATCACATTAATAAGCTCAGCTAAATCAAAGGTTTCATTGTTAAGCTTTGGCCGCTCTGTGTCTAAGTAAGCAAGAGTCAATGCATCTTCTACCAACTCCCGCATATTAATAGCTTCATACCTGAGTCTGTCAGCCGCTTTTTTGGGATCGAGCTGCAGCTCTAAGAAATCCACAGCCATATCCATTCTGGTTAAAGGCGTGCGTAACTCATGGGATAAATCAGACAGCATCTGTCTTTGGCTAGCGATTAATTTACTAGTGCGATCAGCCATATGATCAAAGGTGTCTGCTAAAGCGGTTAGTTCGTCATCTCTTGAATCTAGTGACGCATTGATACGAACATCAAAATTACCTTCACTGAATTGTTTTGTAGCATTTTCTAATCGACGTAATGGCGACATCAAATGCTGATATAAAACAAGTGATAAAAGAGATAGAAGCACCAAAGGCAAAGCAAACTGTATGGCTGAGTCAGCATAAGTATAATATTTACCGGGACGCATGCGTTGTGGTAACTGGATTAAAAAGTGTGTATTTTTATCCGAAAAGGGAATATCCATTATGGGGTTATATTCAAAATATAAGTGGATCATCCAATCGATACTTCGACCTAACCATATGCCTTGCTCATACCTGTAGGTAAAATCAGAGTTCGCAAGCGGTTTAATGTCTGAATAAGCAACGGCTATCCAAGTTTTCTCTTGTTCTCTGAGGTCGTCTAACCAGACTTCAAGGGCCGTCTCACCTTGCTTTAAATAAATATACTCAGCTTGTTTAGCAAAGTCTCTTAGCTCTTGTTTATGTTCATCAGCAATAGAACTCATGCTTTGTTCTGCTTGACTGCTAAGGATATCTATCATCCAAAACAACAAGACAGTACCCGCACCAATTATACAACACAGTTTAATGAGTAAACGGTTCTTCACTTAAATACGTACCCTTTACCATGAACTGTAGCAAGACAATCAGCTGGCATACCTGCTTGAATGAGCTTTTTTCTGACACGACTTAAGTGCATATCTAAGGTCCGATCATATTGGCTATAGGAGCGCTCAAGTACAGTTTGATAAAGGTAAGCTTTGCTCAACACATCAGATCGGTTTTCAACCAGAGTGAACAGCAAACGAAATTGAATTGGAGTTAAGACGATGTTTTGCTCTTTATAGCTAATTTGTTGCCCAGTTTTGTTTAATGTTAAATCATTAACTTTGATGCTATTTTTTGTAAAGGGTTGTTCGCTAGACACTCCCGTGCGACGCAATAACACATCAATTCGCAACATTAACTCCATTAAGTTAAAAGGCTTAGGTAAATAGTCATCCGCACCTTTACTGTAGCCTTCAATTCTCTCTTGCTCAGCACCACATGCTGTCAACATCATAACAGGCGTTTGATTAGTCTTTCGCAGAGTATTCAAAACTGAAAACCCATTTAACGAAGGCAGAAGTACATCCAATAGAATCAAATCAAACTTGTGTTTAACCGCAGACAACAACCCCTGTTGACCATCATGGCATTGATTAATCAAAAAACCTTTACTTCGTAATAATTCAGCTAACTGATCATTTAATACTTGGTCATCTTCAACAATTAAAATATGAGCTCTGCCCATTTTAAATATCCACTAGGTGTAAGGGCGTTAATACAACGCATGTTAGATCGGTTTACTCAAGGCGCATGCTATCACACAGCAATAAAAACCTTAATGATAACTATTTATATATCGTAATATTGACTTATTAATGAATATGTCTAAATGGCTCAATCTGCTGATATGCTAGATTACCCTTGTTTTGCTCTTGACTTGTAGTAATGGCAAAAAGGCATTGCTGTATGTAAGCCAATTTACCTTTATTACCCAAAGACAAGTCTGCCGCTGATTGAAGCAGCGTCTTGGCCAGATTTAATATTGCCATTCCGTTATCGGGCACTCTGAGTTTATTGAAACTATTAGCAAGCAAAATTGCCAGTGACGTTAACCTAGAAAGCATATAAGACCTCCCTACTCCTTGAAGCTCCATGAGTATCGTGGTGGTTTCGAATGCACACCCAAGAAAGGCTGTTGCTTCTTGCCAATCTTGTTTTTCTAGCAACATCTCCCCTTGCTGCTGTGCTTCTTCTATATAAGTTAATGCTTCTTGAGGATGAAAATAAACCCAATCCCTGTGTGTAGGACAAAGAAAGTTAATTGTCATTGCTCTTCCTTCAAATCTTGTATGAGTGCCTAAAAGATACATTACTACCAAACACAAGTAAATAATAACAATTATCATTTGCATTTATGTGATTTTGGCGTATCTTAAAATAGAACAAGCTAATTCTGGTTTGCTTAAAATTAAGTAGCGTGAAGTGTAAGGCTAGTAGGATCGCAAGATGAATAAGATAAACAAACTTGTGTGTGTGCTTGGATTATGTGCCCAAAGTACATATTCTTTTGCAACAGAAGCAAAAGTAACTCATTCATTACAAAGTGAATGGCTACATTACTTGTTATTCGATTTAGCATTTATAGCTTTAATTGGCTTACTGTATTGCTTATATAAAGTACTTTTAACCCATTCTGGCAAAAAACAAACGAAACACTCTTCACTTTATAACTATATTGACCAAAGTCATCATAGAAATGTAAGAAAACGCCAGTAAACTAACGGGACTGCCTTTGCCATCATGTTTCTACTTTCTTTTTATCTTCAACTAAATATGTCAGCGAATAAAATATCTAGGCTGAGATACAAAATATCACCCGTCCAACTATGTACTTCTTTTCAACCCAGCCGATATCGTCAGAACTAATACTTGAATCAGAATCACCAGAAAGTCTTAATCGGCCTGAGCAGTCTATATTCTCAACACGTTTGACGATTGTGTGTAATTGCGGATGAGACACCACAACCAAACACCCAATTATTGCTGCAAAGCCTGGCCATACTCCACAAATAACATAATCATTATTTATTAAGGTAGGGTACATACTGTGCCCTACCACTCTGTGAATTTTTACTTTAAACATTAAGCTAATTTAGGATAGACAACCGATTCACTTGGCGGATATGGGCAAGTTGCAATGTAAATATCAATCCCTTTAGTGGCCCAAAACATTTCTGCAAAATCGTTCACTAAGTTCAACAAAACAACGGCTTTATCTCGACTAATATGCTGTTTACACAATGAGCCGGTTAAGAGAATATTATGGACTAGCTCGCTAGCGTCAGGAAAAGCTTCAAATTGAGGCTGTTTGAAATAATCTCCCCAAATGACGACAATTTCGTCTTTTACTTTCTTAGCATGTATTTCTTTCTCTCGGACTAAACGTGCGAGTTGTGCATGATCAGCAAGGCTTAAGTTATCTTTATTGTGTAACTCGTTAATTAAATCTATAAAACGTATTACGCTTAAAGCTGCAACTTGTGCCCCGCTAGGATCATATATTTTACAAGGAATATCACAATGTGCTGACGCTTGCTCAAAATTTAAGATGCGATCTATCTTTGTGGTAAGTGAATGAAGCATTATATTTCCTCTCTTTTTCTGCTGTCTTTGTTTCTAAATTGTTTCACCACAAAAAAAGTGACAGAAGCAACCACTGCGACAAGAGATCCATAGAACAACATATGTAGTGCACTGCTACTCCAATGGCTATGATCATGCCCTTGATGTGCAAACGCAGCTGAACTCAAAAGGCTCAATATTCCGGTATACAGAAATGTTGGTATTTTACGCATTACTTTTCCTCCTAGTTAAGGCTGTTTTTAAAGTTTTTTTCAAATAAATTAGGTATTAAAGGTGGCTCTGTCATGACATGCTCTGGATGATTTTTTTGATGATTTATCAACGCAATGTAAGTTTGACTTACCCCCCAAATTAGAGCGTTGGCTCGATAGGAATTAGGAGCAGCTTCACTTAAGCAAGTGGATATTTTTTTGTGAACCTTCTCTAACTCATGCTCAGCTAAAATAGCCTTATTTTCTCTTAAATATAAATCTGCTAAATTGTGATAACTAATCACTACTGATGCTACTGCAGCTCTATGATCAATCCAGTTATTTAGTAAATCCTCTGCATGCTTTATAGCTTTGTTATAGTGTGCCAATGCAGATAAAGTCTGACACCTTTCAAAACATTCATTGCCAGCGCATATTTGCGCTTTCCAAATAGTCATTTGATCTGTTTGTAACATTTCATTCTCCTAATTTGATAACGAAATAAATTCAATTACTAAATTCAGTAGCGCTTACCGGGCAGAATTATAATGAAGCACTTACCAATACCTATGCCTTACACTAGCTAGCGATTCTGCTTTCATTGTTTGATAGACATTGCCAACAAACGCAAATAAAAATAATTATCATTTGCAATGATGCGCTAAAAATGGATTTTGTCAATGGGGAAATAAAAATATCAAAAAGTTTCTAAAACAATGTTGATAATAGTTATCATTTAGATTAATGTGTATTTGCTCTCGAGTTAAGTTTATTGGTCTTTACTTAACTCAATCCCGAACGGGAAGGTGTATAGGCGCTTTCCCGTTTTCTTTTATGGTATAGAGAAACTCGGAAAACATAAGAGATGAGGAATACCCAGCTTTAAGATAGTCACCTAAAGTTTATAAATTTTTATTTATATTGATCGTTCAAAATTAATTTTGAGCCTAAAAAAATCAAAACGCTCCCGGTTACGCCGTCCATCCACCGCAATGCTGTACTACTAGCAAAAAAGCGCTTTGCTGAGCTAACCGTTCCTGCTAAGCAAGATTGCCAAGCCATGGCTATAACAAAATGTATACCAGCCATAGTCATAGCCTGTAAAAATGGGGAGTAATCAGGATTAATAAATTGCGGTAAAAATGCTAAATAAAAAACCGCCGTTTTAGGATTTAGTACATTAGATAAAAAGCCCTCTCTTAATGAGCGGCTCACTTTAACTGAGCGACTTGCAACATCATTCATTGCAATACCATGTTGTCCTTTGAACGCCAATTTTAGTCCGCCAAGTCCTAGCCAAATAAGATAAGCTGCACCCAACCACTTAATCACTGTAAAGAGTTCTACAGATTGCAGCAATATCGCTGAAATACCCAAAGCTGAAAGTGTTGCATGGACAAACAACCCCATACAAATGCCAAAACTGGTTACCACTCCATCCACGCCACCAGAGCGACTAGAGTTTTTAATAACCAGCACAGTATCTATACCAGGGGTTATTGTTAGTAGAGTAATCGCTACTAAAAAAGCTTCAATATTCAAAAGATGCATTGGTTAAGCTCACTCATAACGGTTGGTTACATATAGTTGTTTTATAACACAAGTCCATCTAGGGGGACTGTAAAGTTCAAATGCCTACAGATAACTGATGTTCAATTTAATACTCATCTAGTACCTTTTACTTTTACAATTAGATTTAAATAAATACATTTTGTAACCCTAGCCGTTACTTATTTTCCCCAAAATATGTGTAACTTAGCACCTAGCTTAAAAATTCAATATAAGGATATTGTTAATAGTTGCTGTATTTACTACTTTTTCAGCATTATCAAATGCTTTTGATTTTAAGTCTTGCAGTGATGAATACAGTGTCAAAATGTTTAAAGATTTTAAGAAATATGCCAAAAAAGGCCACCCAAGTGCAATGAAAACATTAGGTAACTTGTATATTGTTGGTTATGGAACCGAAAAAAGTGAATCTAAAGCGCTAAAAATGTACAAAAAAGCAGCTAAGTGGGACCAAGGAAGTGCGCAATATAAAATTGGTTTGATATATACGTCTGGCGATAAAGATGATGCTAGCAAAGGAATTAGATACTTAGAAAGAGCCGTTAAGAATAAAGCGTACGAAGCAGCATATTTGCTTGGTGAGATTTATAAGGATGGAAAAATCGTAGAGCAAGATAATGAGAAAGCCAAAGAGTGGTTTAAAGTAGCCTCTAAATACAATCAACCCAAGGCAACGTATTTACTAGCACAAATGTACGACACACAAGTGTTTGGGAAAGACCAATAGGCTAAAGCAATACCACTTTATAACAAGGTTGCATTTAAAATAGACTCTGCTATGGAACGCCTGACACAGTTGAATCAACCACTTCCGCCAGGTAATGATGATGATATTGAACGTATAGTTGTTAACCCTCAAGATTTGCAGCAATTTTTTGATGAACAGTTAGAAATATTAAAAAATACACCTCACCTAAAATTGGTACCGGCAGTCGTGTTTCTAAATTAACTTGTGCGGAAAAGATATCCTGTACATCTTTAAGTGGCGAAAGTGCCAATAGATTACACACCGAGGTTCAACGAGCGATTGGAATGGCTATTACCAGTAGTTTCAGACAAATTAATTGATTTAGTGTAAATCAACTTTAAAGAAATAAAGGCCTGCTAAGATTTTTATGATTCGAAATGATTATCAGGCCTTAGAAAATATAATTTTAAAATGAAAGGGCTAATATTTAATTAAGATAAAATGTGCCACAGATTACTTCAAAAGTAATGCTTGTGTAGAATATAATATCGGGTCGGTCTTAAACCTAATTGTGATTCAAAACTAGCAGGCTAAATTCAGAATTAGCCTGCTTAATGCGCCCCAAAAAACGTAATTTAGTTTAAAAGTCACATCCAATATCGCTATTGAAGTCTAACTTTTCTAACACAGTGGCTCCAACATTCAATGTATCATCGGTGACAAAATATTGGCCATCATCACTTTGACTTAAGGCTAGCTCACTCAAGTTAATACCATCGGGCTTAGAGGTCAGTCCTAATTCATCTGCCCCGTAAAAGTAGTTATTTGAATAAACAGGGTTAACAATATCCAACTTATCTCCGATGCTGTTTTCAGTAAGTCTTATAAAATCAAAGTTACCATCATTATTGATATTGTTTCGAACTAAATTATTACTCAAATCAGCGGACTCTGGAGGGTTTTCTCGCCCATTAGAACCATAATTAAAACTCTGAATAGAATTAATAATAGTATTGTTGCTCACAGTCACGTCGCTAACCTCCCAGTAACCACCAAGTCCAGGGTCAGTTTGGCTAGAGCTTAGACAAATTCCCCCCCTTGCATTACTAGTTGAATTAGCTCCCTCAATATAATTATTTGTAATTATATGCCCTTTATCAGTAACTCGAATACCTCCACCTCCGAATGCTTCATTCACTTTAAAATAGTTACTATCAACAACACTACTTTTCCCCAAACGAAGGACCAACATACCAGAGCTAGATTCAAAGGTATTTTTTCTAAAGGTATTATTTCCTGATTTGTTAGCAATAATTTCAATTTCACCGTTACATTCATAGAAATAATTCGATTCTACTATTGTGTAAGATGAAGATTGCGAATAAGTGCTTGTACCAACTCGAATAGCCTCCCATCCATCATTATCATTATCAATATCCTCTTCTTCTACGTATTGAAAGTCGGAAAATATATTTCTATAGATGTGATGGTATTGGGGATTTGTACTATCTCTCCACACAACCATAAGAGCACCTTCAGTTTTTTTACCCGTAAAAGTACAATGGTCCACTTGACCAAACATAGCGTCACTTTCAAAAGACACCCATTTGTAATCGGCATCGGGATTTGAGTCATTAAAACTGTCAATTTTACAATTAGTAACCCTGTTATAGTCACCGCTAATTATAATAGCTCCGCGGTTATTGGCCGGACGACCATTTTGGAAAGTAAATCCTTCAAAGGTAATATTATCTGCTGTTAGTTCGATTGTTGAATTCCCTTCAATAAAAACCAAACCACTAGTTTCAGCGATTACTGTCACATCATTGGTGTCTATAGTCAGCTCAACATTTGTATAGGTTCCGTTCGCTAAAGCTATAATATCGTCAGCAGAAGCCAAGGCTATTTTTGTTTCAAGATCAGCGATGCTTGTAGCGAATACATTGTATTCTGTAGGTTTATTGTATGCTGAAGTATCCTCTCCAAAAGGCGCATTGTCATCAGGATCAATATTATCTCCTATCCCGTCTCCATCGTTATCAGCAGTTTCTGAGGCATTACTTGGAAAAGCGTCAGAATTGTCTCCCACTCCATCACCATCGCTATCTATAGACTCTGTCGCATCATCAGGAAAAGCATCAGCATTATCTCCAACTCCATCCCCATCGCTATCTATAGACTCTGTCGCATCATCAGGAAAAGCGTCAGCATTGTTTCCGACTCCATCATCATCATTATCCAGAATTTCTGTTGCGTCATTGGGAAAAGCATCAGAGTTATCACCAACACCATCCCCATCACTATCTATAGACTCTGTCGCATCATCAGGAAAAACGTCAGCATTGTTACCGACTCCATCATCATCATTATCCAGAGTTTCTGTTGCGTCATTGGGAAAAGCATCAGAGTTATCACCAACACCATCCCCATCACTATCGCTAGTTTCAGAGGGGTCATTCGGAAAAGCATCGCTATTATCTGCAACACCATCATTATCGGAATCAATTATCTCTGTTACGCCTCCTGATCCCCCCCCACACGCAGATAATACTAAGAGGATTGACATTAATGGGATAAACTTCATTAGAACTCCTTAAAAATAGAACTGTTCGCTCTTTGGCAACAACTTGGATGCTTGTAATTAATGTGAGTGTGCAGAAACTTTGTAATAAGCCATACGACCATTCTGCAATAACTTTATTATGTTCCTAAACATATAAATAGCTTTTAAAAGCGTGAGATACCAAATCTTATAGTACATTTAATAGTAAAGCTTGTTAACCAACAATTCCAAATTTAAGGTTCACTTTATCCCTAAAGTATTGTTATAAGTGCTTTCTATGAAATTCTATATACAGAGGGGTAAGTCTCAATAGATATAGGGAAACCACTTCGTTTTTTACACACCAAGATTATCAATAGTAACTTCACCTATTAAAAATAGCAGTTCGTATATATCAATTTGCACTTATACTGCCACTGATGCCAATACAGTTTTTTATAAAAAAACCAAAAGTAAGGTTACCAACACTCTTTAGCCAATAGCCAAAAATTAACTTATTACGAATGCTGAATTCTATAGAGGAAGGTGGCTCCTTTAATGATCTCTACCAATTAACCCTCGAATATCATCGACTTACTTGCTATATTTCGCCGCCTAAAGATAAGGTTTTGTGTGGTGTACGATTCTAGTTACAAGCATACAAATTAAATGGGAAGTTGGTGAGAAGCCGGCACTGTACCCGCAACTGTATACGTTCTTAGTCTATATAAATAGATGTAAAAGTACGTGAGTCAGATATCAGCCTCATCCTTAATTGTAATCTTGGCCTAATCAATTTTGGCCAATTTGATATTCGTGCGGGAATACACGGACAACATACTCTTGTAACCGCTCTGCTGTTTCTCGATATGCTTTCCTGCTCGCTATTTTTCACCTTGGTCGTTTGATTAACACATGATTTTAATGAGCCCGAAACATTAGTAAGAACTAGCAAATGCCAGAAAAACCAAACCTTATTGCAAAGCACATCAATTATAAGATTGCTACAAAAGTCATCTTATCTGATATTGATCTAAGTGTTCACAGAGGTGAGGTTTTAGGTGTGGTCGGGCCAAATGGTGCGGGTAAAACAAGCTTATTAAAAATACTATCAGGCCAAGTATTTTGCCAAGGTAGCGTATTCTGGAAACAAAAAGACCTTAAAGAATATAGCGAAATGCAGCGTGCGCAGCAAATAGCTGTGGTCAACCAAATCAACGACTCAGTATTTTCACTGAACTTGCAACAAATTGTGCGTATGGGATTACTACCTCACTCTTCTTTGATCAGCAGAGCGACCCCAGATGACACATTGCGTATTGCACAAGCTTTAGAAAAAGTAGGACTGACCGAAAAAGCTCAACAAACCTTTAGTTCACTATCGGGTGGTGAGCAGCAGCGGGGCTTAATCGCTCGGGCTTTAGTGCAAAGGGCAGATTTAATAGTATTAGATGAACCGGTAAACCATCTTGATGTGTACTACCAACATCAAGTTTTACAACTCCTAACCTCATTAGCTCGTAGTCTCAAGGTCACTGTTATAATGAGCTTGCATGATGTCAATTTAGCAGCTCATTATTGCGATAATATATGCCTACTAAACCAAGGTAAGCTCATAGCCAAAGGCACGCCAGAGGCCGTATTTACCACAAAGCAATTATCAGAAGTATTTCGATTACCCTGCGCCGTTACTGAAGGTGCCAGTAATAAAAGTTTTCATGTCAATTTTTATCCTCCATCTCAAACAGGTCACCACCTAACAAAAGGTGACTGTTAATTATGAACAAGAAATTCTGGTTGTTATGTTTTTTTGCCATTACCTCTGTAATTGTAGGGCTATTTTTTGGAGCTGCTGACTTTAGTAACCGAGAGTTATTGTCATGCCTTGTTGATAGTTGTAGCTCAGAGGTAAACGAGATGATTTTTTGGGAAATTCGGGCGCCGCGGGTATTAGTAGGTTTTTTAGTTGGGGCTGGATTAGCAGTTGCTGGCGCAACATTGCAAAACGTTACCCGTAACGGGCTTGCCGATCCTTACCTATTTGGTGTGGTGTCAGGTGCGGGGTTAGGCGCAAGTATTGCGACTTTATTATTTGACAGTAACTTCGCAGAAAACTTGGGGTTATTATCGTTACTTCCTGGGATCAGCTTTTCCTTAGCTTTACCTTTTGCTGCATTTTTAGGGGCCTTATTTTCGGTAATTTTAGTACAGCTTTTAGTCACCCGAACCTTTGGTAGTAAAACAGAACACATGTTACTAGCAGGTATAGCCGTTTCATTTATGCTAAGTGCCCTTAGTCATTTCATTTTATTTATGGCAGAGCCATTTGCCGCCAACAAAGTAATATTTTGGCTAATGGGTAGCCTTGCACGAATTGAAACTTGGTATGCCTGGGTGATATTACCCGTACTCATCGTAAGCGTATCTTTATTATTATTATATGGCCGCCATATGGATGCCTTATTAATTGGTGACGAAAATGCCAAAACCCTAGGGGTACATGTGGGCAGGTTACGTATTTTATCCTTAGCGACTTGCGCAGCATTAACCGCATGTATCGTAGCCTATTGCGGTGGCATCGGTTTTGTAGGTTTGATGATCCCCCATATCATTCGCAATTGGCTAGGTGTTACAAGCCGTACTCTGATTATTGGCTGTGTATTGTTAGGCGGTGCATTTTTAGTATGGGTTGATGTAATCGCCCGCATCGCCCTGCCCGACCAAGAAATCCCAATTGGTATAATCACCTCGGCCATCGGCAGTATCTTTTTTCTATTGGCAATGCGCCAAAGAAACACTTAATCACTAACTATAAGCACATTAATAATGAATCAAGCAACAACAGCTTTTATTTGTACCGACGACATTAGTACTCCTAATCTACATAACGCTAGGCTTATTAATGTTCGCTGTTGTAGAGAAAATAAAAAGGACGAGTGATGACCAAACAAAACAAGTCTGAGCAGCCAACACAGGTATATTTATTGCGCCACGGTGAAGTAGATGGACCTGAAGCATTAAACGGCAGAACAGATGTTCAGTTGAGTGCCAATGGCCGTCAGCAAATGCATCAGCAATGTAGAAATTTACTGTATCTTGACAACATCATTAGCTCACCATTAAGGCGCTGCAGTGATTTTGCCGAAGAAATAGCACGAACCCATGAGTTAATTGTTCAATTCAATCCAGACTTTCAAGAATGTGACTTTGGCGAGTGGGATGGGATTCGATTTGACGACCAGTCACAACACTGGCCACTAATGACGTCGTTTTGGCAAAGCTCAGAACGACACTCTCCACCTAAAGGTGAATCACTTGAAGGGTTTCATACCAGAGTGATAAGTGCTTGGGAATCTTTGTTAGAAAGTTATCAAAACCAACGTAATTTGCTAGTTTGCCATGGGGGCGTAATCAGGCAAGTTTTAGGACATGTATTACCTGTAGATTGGCAAGATGGACAATGGTACAGCCAATTACAAATTGGGTATGGCAGTTTGACCAGAATTACCATTCCAACTAACGCTAGTGCTCTTCCACGAGTTGACTTTATAGGCTTGCCAGCAGACTTAGGACATGAAGACTTTGCCTAATGCTAACACTTTACCCGTCAGCCTAGAGGGAACAGCCACCTTGATGATCCAAGGTACCACTAGCGATGCGGGTAAAAGTCTATTAGTTACAGGATTTTGCCGTTGCTTAAAACGACTTAATTATAATGTTACGCCATTTAAGCCACAAACCATGGCACTTAATAGCGCAGTTACACCAGATGGCGGCGAAATAGGTCGCGCCCAAGCCCTGCAAGCACAAGCCGCTGGTGTTATACCTAATGTAGACATGAACCCAATTCTACTTAAACCTAGCAGTGATACTGGCGCTCAGGTCATTATTCACGGTAAAGCTATTAGTAATATGCAGGCCCAGGCTTATCACGATTATAAAAAAGTGGCGATGCAAGCTGTACTTGAGTCCTACAAGCGGTTAATCAATCAATATCAAGTAGTCATGGTTGAAGGGGCCGGTAGCCCTGCCGAAATCAATTTAAGAGAAGGCGACATCGCCAACATGGGCTTTGCTGAAGCGGCAGATTGCCCGGTAATTATCGTTGCCGATATAGATAAAGGTGGCGTGTTTGCGCTCTTAGTGGGTACCTTAGAATTATTATCAGCTAGTGAACAAAACCGCGTAGTGGGTTTTGTTATCAATAAATTTCGGGGCGATATTGCACTATTACAAAGCGGCTTAGATTGGATAGAAGAGCGCACAAATAAACCGGTATTAGGCGTGTTACCTTATTTGATGGACCTACACCTAGCCGAAGAAGACGCCATACAAGCTAGTCAGAATATCGACAAAAACGATGTACGTTTACGGATTGCCGTGCCTGTGTTTTCTCGCATAAGTAACCATACAGATTTTGATATGCTCAGAGCCCACCCTCAGCTTGAACTAACCTTTGTGCCCCAAGGAAAAAGCATACCAGGGTGTGATCTGATTATATTACCGGGCAGTAAACATGTCAGAGACGACTTAGCATTGCTGAAACACCATGGCTGGGATCGCGAAATTGCCACGCACCTGCGCTATGGCGGTAAGGTTTTGGGAATTTGCGGCGGCTATCAAATGCTCGGTAAAAGCATACAGGACCCACTAGGTATAGAAGGCAAAGCTGGCATATCTGCAGGTTTAGGTTACTTGAATATTAATACCGAACTACAAGCTGAAAAACAATTAACCCATAGCACAGGCTATTTATTACTAAATAACTTACATCAAGAGGTGATTATAGAAGGTTATCAAATTCATGTGGGGGAAAGTATTAGAGAGCTTGATACCAAACCATTTTGTACCTTAAATAACGGTGAGCTAGATGGGTGTATTAGTGCTGATAACCAAGTTGCAGGTAGTTATTTACACGGTATGTTCGACTCGCCCCAAGCTTTACAGCACATAATTGGTTGGGCCGGCGCAAAAACAGATGAATTACTGAATTACTCACAACAACAAGAGCACCAATTAGAGCGCTTAGCTGATGCCTGCGAAGCCCATTTAGATTGGTCTAAAATCACCCCAATTATTGCATCACAAATGAATAAGAGTAACCAACATGAGTAACGAGCAGGACAAAGCACGCCATAAAAAACGCATGCAAGAACAAAAAGAGAAAGTAGACCAACGGATTGCAGCAGCCCAAGAAGACAAAGGCTTGCTACTGGTATTAACAGGGAATGGCAAAGGTAAATCTACATCAGGGTTTGGCACTATTACTCGCGCGGTAGGCCATGGCTTAAATGCCAAGGTAGTACAATATGTTAAGGGTGGCTGGGAATGTGGCGAACGTAACCTGTTAGAAAAAAACGGCGTTGAATTCCATGTTATGGGAACTGGGTTTACATGGGAAACCCAAGATAAAGAAAGCGATATCAAAGCCGCTCAAAGTGCGTGGAAACACAGCAAAACCTTACTTCAGGACCCAAACGTAGATGTTATTTTACTTGATGAAATTACTTATATGGTCACCTACAAATACATAGATTTGGATGACGTTCTCGCAGCGTTAACTGCTAGGCCAAAAACACAACATGTGCTGATCACTGGACGTGCTTGCCACCGTGCCATTATCGAATTAGCAGATACTGTTAGTGAAGTTCGCCCAGTTAAACATGCCTTTGATAATGGCATAAAGGCACAAAAAGGAATTGACTGGTGAAAACACTTCGAGGGTTATTGATACTTTATGCATTCACACTAAGCTTGCCAATTTTTGCTGACATTCAGCGTACAGAAAGTGAAGCGAAGACTTTAACCCAGGAACAAAAACAACACAGGAGCATAATCGCCTTAGCCCCACATCTAGTTGAATCACTTTATGCCATAGGCGCTGGCGAGCAAATTATTGGTACTTCAGCCCATGCGGACTTCCCAGCGGCAGCGAAAAATATATTGCGTGTGGGTAACTATGCGCGATTGCAAATCGAGAAAATATTACAGCTTAATCCCGATGTCATCATCGCCTGGAAAACTGGTAACCCAGCTGATGACTTAGAGCGCTTAGAAAAATACAAACTCAAAGTAGTATATTCAGCCCCTACTCAATTGGCAGATATAGCCTCTGAAATTATTATGTTAGGTGAACTCACCGGAAGGGAAACCGCAGCAGCAGCCTTAGCTTCAGAATACTTATCAAAATTAAATAACCTTAAAGATATTTACAGTAGCAAACCCACAGTCAAAGTCTTTTATGAAATGTGGGCGAGACCACTACGCACCGTAGCGAAAAATGCCCTGCTACAACAGCAAGTTGAGTTATGTGGTGGCAATAACCCATTTGCAAACGCAGTAGACGACTATCCCATTATTGGCTTAGAACAAGTACTCACCAGCTTACCCCAGGTGGTGATACAACCCACGCCATACAGTACCAACACACCTGACAGTTTAAATTGGCAACAGTGGCCACATATTCCAGCTGTTAAGAACAAGTTTATATTTCACCCTAACCCTGACAAAACCCACAGACTCACTACACGTATGTTAGACGAAGTAAAAATCATGTGTGAACAAATAGACAATGCAAGGCAGTTTTACTTTACTCAATAAGACATGAATAACAAAAGATAATCGTATTCCGTTATTCATCAAACGTTATAGTTTAACCTTATTTAAAGTTTGCAAGAATCTGGTTATTTCCCAAAGAGTAGTTAAGACATATATACTGCACCGAAATCTTGATTAAATAGTCATTACGTATTCTTTTTTCATAGAGAAAACCTCGTTGACTTTATCTATCACAAAACGTATCTTGCACGCCGCTGTTCTAGGTGCCTATCGGTTGATTTAAATCAACCTGGATAGGGTAAACGGGAAGTGTGGTGAGACTCCACTGCTGCCCCCGCAACGGTAATATGCAAATTCGCATTAAAGCCCGACACCGGCCTAAGTAAATAGCTAACTGTACGTATGGAGCGGCGGGCTTCATTAGAATGCACATATTTTTAGGTGTTGTTATTTGCTTACCTAAAAATGACGTTTGTTTACCATCACAAACCAAGCAATTCTTTACCCTCCCCTCTCAATCGTTTTTTAAAGATAAGATTGAGGATTTTATGAAACTTACATCACTCGCGTTATCGGTCAGCGCAGCACTAATTGCCAGCCCATTATTTGCACAAGAAAATATACAGCAAAATAACGAAGAACAAGACATAGAGAAAATGGTTGTGGTGTCTAGTCGTGTTGCTATGCCACTTAGAGAAATTGCCACTTCTGTTTCGGTTGTCACTAAAGAAGACATTGAACTACGTGGCTACAGTAACCTTGCCGATGTGTTAAAAGTGCAAGCGTCAATAGGCGTCACTAACACAGGGGGCGAAGGTACAACTTCAGCATTACGTATTCGTGGTGAAGAAGGTTACCGCACCCTAGTTCGCGTTGATGGTGTAGATATATCTGATCCCACAGGTACCCAAGTTGGCCCACAGCTCGCCCACTTACAAAGTAGCAATATTCAACGGGTAGAAATTTTAAGAGGCTCTCAAGGATTAGCCTACGGTGCAGATGCAGGCGGAGTCATTAATATTCTAAGTGGCGCAGGCAGTGAAGACTTGTCCGGTAATATTAGTGGAGAACTAGGCCGTTATGGTACTACCAATTTAGCAGCAGATGTTGGAGGCTCTATTGAAAGCCTAGATTATTACCTATCGGCTTCTAACTACCAAACCGATGGGTTCAACTCACGAATCGACGATACCTCCCTCGATCAAGATGGTTATGAAAACACCACGATACATTCACGGCTTGGGTGGCAGGTAAATGAAGAGTTAAAGTTTGGCGTAGTTCTGCGAAACACCTCTGGAGATGGCGAGTATGACAACTGCTTTTCTGCTCTAGGTACTAACGACTGTGAAAATGAATTTACCCAAAGTAACCTAAGAGTAACAGCTAATTATGAAACTGATAACAGTGGCCACGAGTTAGCTTATGCAAAGACCATAGTTGAGCGAGAGAATTTTACCGACGGTATTTCAGCTTTCTTTACTAAGGGTAATGTGGAGCGCTTTGAATACCTAGGCAACACAGACTTTACTGAAGATCACGGAGTAGTTTATGGTCTAGACTGGGAAAAAGAAGTGATTAGTTCTTCTGACCTTAGTCGCATTAGCAAAGGTTACTACCTAGAATACCAAGGTCAGTTCATTGAAAACCTCTATGTTACAGCTGGTGTCCGCCACGACGACAACGAAGACTTTGGTGAGCATACCAGTGTGAGGTTAAGCGGAGCCTATATTTGGGCTGTTGGTAATGACGAACTTACACTCCGCAGTGCTTATGGTACTGGGTTTCGTGCGCCAAGCCTTTCTGAAATTGATTATAACAACAGTGCCTGGGCTTATGCCCCCGCTACTGATAGTGACCTAAAAGAAGAGAATACCAAAGGCTACGAGGTAGCTATTGAATACAACTTACAAAATGGCTCACACTTTGAAGCCGTGTATTTTGACCAAAAAATCACTGACAGTATTGAGTTTGATTTAGCTAGTTTCTCGGGATACATACAAGAAATAGGCGATGTGTATTCTGAAGGCCTTGAGTTAATTGCTAACCTAACTTTAAGTGAATCATTACGATTTAGCGGTAACTACAGCTATAACGACACAGAAGACACCACAGGAGAGCAACGTATTCGTCGTCCAAAACACTTAGTTAATATCGGCCTTGATTACCAAATTGAAAAATTAACGGTATCTGCCAATGTACGTTTAGTAAAAGACTTTACTGATTCTGTTTACGATAGTGCAATATTTCAATCAGTTAGAGTGCCAATGGATGATTATCAAATAGTTGATTTAAGCGCCCGCTATTCAGTGACACCCAAGCTCACTGTTTTTGCAAGGGTTGAAAACCTGTTTGGCGAAGACTATAAAGACTTAGCCGAATATAACACCAAAGGCCAAGCACCTTATTTAGGTGTTCAATACCAGTTTTAATTAAAACTGCACAGCCCTTTTCATTAGGGCTGTGAATTTTTTGAAAATTAGTTAACCCCTTTTCCGTTGGTGTTTCGTTACTTCAATGAAACCAACGGAGAAACACAATGCAAACACTTTTAACACCGCAACTTTCAGCTCCCAGTATAAATATTCATAAACTCATTGGCGCTATGACTATTGCTGCAGTTATCACCTTTAGCACCTTTGTGCTCATGGATATGCTGATATCCAATGACGAAATTACCCGCGCCCCCGAGACCGAGAGTACACCTATTAACTTAAACTATAACTTTGATGAAGAACCTTTGATCAACAAACCAAAAGTGTTACCCAAGCCAAAAGTTAAACCAAAGCCTGAGTCGATCCCCAAAATAGTAGAGACCTTACCACAACAAAACCTTAATCCAGGGTTGTATTTGAGCGCATTTGAAGGGCCCACTATGAACACAAATATTACACCAAACTTGGGCATGGATGACGGTGTGGCTAGGCCTATTGTCAGAGTTGAGCCTAAATACCCAGCTACGGCTGCCCGAGATGGAAAAGAAGGTTGGGTAAAACTCAGCTTTTCCATTAATACTCAAGGAGCAGTGAATAACATTAAAATAGTTGATGCCGAACCCAAAAGAGTATTCGAACAAGCTGCAAGACGGGCGTTGGCAAAGTGGAAATACAAACCCAACATAGTACAAGGAACCCCACAACCACAAGATGGTATGGTAGTTATGTTAGACTTTAAATTAGGTAGTTAAATGGCACTATCTAATATAGGCCGCCGCTTTGTATGGTGCGGCCATTTACAATACATTAAGGAGCGTCTATGAGCTTTGCGTTAACCTTAAAATCTTTTTTAGTTGATAGGCATAGTAACGAGAGCGTTATGCTCCGTTATGCCGAGTCTGGCAACAAAGCCCTACTAACTAAGCTGTATACAGCCTGTGGCGACGACTTGTACCATTTTGTACTAACACTCTCTGAACCTATTTTAGCCCAAGATATATGCCAAAAAACCTGGCTTAAGGTTATGGAAAAAAAACACCTTTTTCGAGATTCAGGGCAATTTAAAGCTTGGTTATTTACCTTAGCTCGTAACCTGCTGATTGATGAATTAAGACAAGGGAAACCCATGACGGGTGATATTAATTCAATACATGATAACGCGAAGGCCTTAGATACAAAGCACCAGCAATCAGATATACACAGTGTTTTTGAGCAGACACTATTGTCACTATCCTTTGAACAGCGAGAAGCCTTCTGTTTGCAACAAGAAGGATTTAGCTTACAAGACATAGCGAATATTACCCATTGCGGAATTGAAACGGTCAAAAGCAGACTTAGATACGCCAAACAGCACCTTAGCAAACAACTTGAAAAATATGCAGAGACAGATCATGACTAAAGATAACGAACCGTCTGAAGAAGCACTTGCAAAGCTTTACAGTAAACGTAAAGCAGCACATCTCGCACCAGTGTCTATCAAACGTAAGCTTTTAGAGAAACAAACAAGCCACAAAACAACCACTGCAATTTTTAACCGAATAAGTTATGTGGCTGTGGCGGCAAGTACTCTGCTATTAATTAGTATTATGATGTTTCGAAATGTGCAATTTAATAAACCACAAATAGCCTATCAAAGCGTTGAAATTCACTCTTTGAGTAATGTCAAAGACTTGTCCTCTGAAGGTATTCATAATCGCTATGCCCAGCATTATAAAGACTATTTAAATCAACGGAAAACCTATGCTCAGCACCATCAAAAACGCGCAGTTTTGAGCGTTACTGATAATATCTGGCGACTTAAAACCTGTGATGCTGAAGTGATGCAACTATCTGAGCAGCTTATATCCGCCTTAACTGACCTCCAACAAATTGATATGCAGCTCAACTCAGGGGATGTCGTTGAAATTGCATTTGACCAAAGTGGTATTATTTTAGGAATTCAAAGAAGCCATACCCCGCTAAGTTGTTAAATATTAATAATAACCACTGAATTAGTTATATGATTCAATGAATTAAGTTATTTTAAAGCAAAGTTTTGATTTATCCACAGGTGTAAAAAAGGCTACAATAGAGATGAACATTTCATCTACGCCTCGTACTGGAGATATCATGGACAAAAAATTAGCATCGAAGGCTAGTGTTAGTAGTCGCAGCACTAGCCAGAAAGCCCTGCGCTTAAATCTGGACGAAAAGAAATATGGCACCATAGTAGAGATAGGTGCAGGGCAAGAAGTTGCCAGACAATTTTTCTTAGCAGGTGCTGCAGCGGGTACCATTGCAAAAACCATGTCAGCCTATGATATGAAATTTTCTGACGCCATTTATGGCGTGCAAGAGAATAGACGATATGTCAGTAAAGCTCGTGTTCAAGCTATGATGGAGCAAGAGTTTGATTTGGTAATCGACAGGGTTGCCGACATCCGCTCTAAATCTTCTCGTTTCTTTGCTTATGCAGCAACGGTTGCTGCAAAAAGTTTCAATAGAAACAATGAGTGTCATGCTTGGTGTGGTGTTAGAGTGCAAATGTACCCCGGCGCTGAGCCTTCAAACATCATTGTACATGTCAGAATGTTAGATGATAACGCAGAAGCCCAACAACAAGCTTTAGGCGTGATTGGTGTAAACTTAATTTATGCCGCCTATCATTACTTTGAAGATACTAAAAAAATCATAGACTCTCTAACCGATGGCATGAAACCCAATAGAGTAGAAATTGATGCCATTGACTTCGAGGGCCCATATTTTGAAGATTCAGATAATCGCGCTCAAAACATTCACCTTATCCGTAGCTGGAAAGCCCGTGCTGTAATGTTTAAGCCAGATGGCACAGTAACCGTACCTGCAGAAATGCTTTATAAGAAAAACGTCATGACAATTCGTGGTTCGTTTAGACCGGTCACCAAACTTAATGTTGATATGATTGAACAAGGCCAGCAATCATTTGCAAACCTACCGGGTGTAAACCCTGAAAATACTATAGCCATTGCTGAAATATCGTTAAATGATATTCACGGTAATGACGCAAAAGTGCCAGAGAAGGACATAGTACAAAGAATACAGTTACTTAACTCTCTTGGTTATAACGTAATGATATCGGATTATACTCGGTATTTTTCACTCAGAGCTTACTTTAGGCAATTTACTAAACTACAAATTGGTATTGTTGTTGGCATGGTTAATCTCAAACAAATCTTTAATGAAGACTTCTACCGTGGTGTTGAGGGTGGAATTTTGGAAGGGTTTGGTAAGTTATTTCCAGATAATACTCGTTTATTTGTATACCCAGAAATGGACGAAGATGGTAACTTGAGTGAGTTTACCGACGTAAAAGTGCCAGAGCACTTACGCTTTTTGTATCGTCACTTATTAGAAAATGGTTTTTTACATGGCATAGAGTGTAGTGATCCAGAGCTCTTTAATATTTATTCAAGAGAAATATTAAAACAGATATCTGGTGGAAATAACGACTGGCAACAGAACCTTCCTGATGGAGTTGCAGAAGAAATCATCAAAAATAAATTCTTTGGCTATAGAGCCTAACTACCGTTTTTCAGAAGAATTCTTTTTATATCAAGGAGCTTTATGCTCCTTTTTTATTATCACAAATAGCTAGTTAGTGCTCGCTTACATGAATCAAAAGCTAACTCATCTAAGTTAAACGTTTTCGGGTCTACCCAATAATAATTACTTATCTCACTTTGCTGTAATACCAAACTTGGCTCCGAGTCTAGTATCAACTCAAAGAAGCAGTCTACAGTATGGTAAACCACGCCTTTATATAAATACTGGTTAGGAAATGAATATAAATAAGACATCTCAGAATCTGCTACAGATAGCTGTAATTCCTCAAATAACTCACGACATAGAGCTTGTTCATTAGACTCCCCATAATCAACAAAACCACCGGGAATATCCAACTTACCTTTAGCAGGGTCTAACGCTCGCTCCAATAAGAGTATTTTATTGTTAAAAACTATAAAAGCCCCTGAGGCCGCAGCCACATTGTGAAAATACGTAAAGTCACAATGGCTGCAGCGGAAAGACTTTTCGCCATCCTTAGCCAAGCTAGCGCTACCACATTTCACACAATATAATGATTCAGTCACGTTATTCATAATCTTTAAATAGGAGAGCCAGGGGGTAAAGGTTTAACACTAAACTGTGATTTCCACTCCCCTAAATGCCAATAATGCTCGAGTTGTCTGGCCATTACTGCATTATCTGGGTTACGGTTATGATTTTTAAGCCATTTATGTAAAGCTGTTAATTCTGCTTCTATAGCGCCTCTTACCTCTGGTGCTAAGTTATCTTGAGATAAGGCTTTTACAGTTTGATCAAGCACCAAATAATTAATGCGTTTACTAAGTTGCACATGTTTCTCATCCGTTCCATTTTTTATGGTTTGTTTAAAGATAATTGTAAACAGCTGCTTTATATCCGGTGTACCTTTTGCAAATTCACTTTGTGCTGCAACTCGATTTAAACGTTCAGCTTTTAGCAACAAAGCCAGACTATATGCAGCTGAAGATTCAGCGGCTGTAATTGGATCAAAAGTTAATCCAGTGCGGCCCTTAAAGCTTTCTCTGTTACGTCTATCGCCATAAGCCTTAGGGGTTATGAGTTGGGTGATGTATTCAGGAATACTCAGAAACTCACTGTTTAGTGTGGCTAACATTGCCTGTATCGCTTCTTTCTGCACATCGGCAGCGACCACTTCAATACCTTTTGCTTTAGGATAATCACCTTTAGATTCATACTCATAATGGACCCCGCCAATAAGCTTAGCGACTGCATCAACTTGATAACGATGCAGTAAATAGATAGGCGCTAGCGTTTCTTCTAAAGAAGACAAGGTGCTGCCAGACTCAATGGTTTTTACTCCAAAATTCTGAAGGGCTATTTTTCGTACTTCAATTAAGCGGTTAAGTTCGGCAATTGACGAGCTTCCCCCATCCCATAAGTGCCCAGATGGGTTTGCTGCATGGGAGGGTCGAGCATCTGGGTCAGACTGATATTTAAAGCCTTTATCACGGGCACCAGCGACCAAAGCTTTAAGACCTTGACGCTCATCAGTCTGGTTAGCAAATTGTTGGTAACCATAAGCAATAACGTACTTATCCCATTCACCTATGTTTACATCATAAGCATCTTCTAAATCCACTTTTCCTTTTTTAATAGTCACATAGGGGTGCGGATAATCCATCACAGACGCGCGGCCATATTCACTTGCAGCAAAGTTGTGGGCTATTCCTAAAGTGTGACCAACCTCATGGGCTGATAACTGTCGAATACGGGCTAATGCCATTGCTTTCTGTTTACTGGTATCAGCATCCATATCTGATTTTCCGTCTTCACTAAAGGGGCTAGTTAACCCAATGGCGATTAAGTAATCTTGCCTTACTCGCAATGAACCTAAGGTAACATGACCTTTAATGATTTCTCCTGTACGGGGGTCAATTACAGATGAGCCATAAGACCAACCTCTAGTAGCTCTATGCACCCATTGAATAACGTTATAGCGCACATCCATGGGGTCGGCTCCCTCTGGTAACACTTTCACTTGAAACGCATTTTTATAACCAATCTCAGCGAACGCCTGATCCCACCACAGAGCACCATCTTTTAAGGCACTCATCACTGGCTCTGGAATACCCGGGTCAAGATAATAGACAATAGGCTTAATAGGTACACTTACTTCAGCACTTGGATTTTGTTTAGATAATCTGTGCCTAGGAATAAACTTCTGAGACATACTCTTATCAATTGGCACTGAGTAATCTTGGTACTCCATTGACCAAAACCCAGAAAAAGGCACAAACCTGCGGGCTTGATATTGGTCATCTGGCAATTCAATTAAAGAGTGGTGTAAATGCACAGAAATACTTAAAGGAGCAGGTGTGACTTGCCGAACATACTCACCGGGTTTACTGCCACCAAAAGTAACAAGGGCCTCTAACTCAGTATTCTTAGGAAAGGCTTTACTCTTTTTTAAATAAACTCCACTACGACTAACATCCGGCTTATAGCTACCTTGCTTTCTAGCTGACAAACGTTGAGATATTTGATGAATATCAGATAACAAAAACGCCGTGTAATCAATTAATACAGTGTCGTTCGATGATGCAACAACTTTAAAGCCTGCAATTACTGAATCTGCAAAGGCTTCATCTATACTAGCCTTCTCAGCCTTATTAGTTGAGCTCGCTCGATACTCAGTGTTCAACTGCTTTAAGAGTACCTTATTGCCGTAGCGTTCAAATTTAACTAGCCGAGTCTCACCCAACTGGCCACGATCTAGCCCTATATCGTTGGAGCCTATTCCTTGAGGCAAACTGCTTTGAAATAAGAAGTCTTTGTCAAGTTTGTCTACTTCTAGATAAATTTTGTCGGTTTTATCATCATAATAAAAATCAAAATAACCGGCTTGATGCTGCATTTCACCGGTAAAATCGGCTATATCTTCAAATCCCTGTGCCGCTAATGAGTACAAAGACACTGACAATAAAAGTAAACAAATAGACACAATACGCATATAAATCATCTCTTAAAATAACAAAAAGCCATTAACTTACTAATGGCAAATTCACATAAAAAAGTAAGGGGAATATTAAAGACCCATTGATATATTTAAAATTAAATATATCAATGGACGTAAGCACTTAAAACTCTGTTTAATCTTGGTCTACAGCAGTAACCTAAAAGCCAAAATTGAACGTTATTCTATAATTTCAATTTCTCGAATAAATGGATACTCAACCGGTAAGTTAGCGCCAAAGTCTCGCACCCATATTCTTAATGAATACTTACCAGGAGGCTGCATAATGCCGTTACCAGACTCACCATTCCAGTCATAAGAGACTTCTTGAGCCCCTGCTACACCATCAATCCCCCCACCTAATTGAGTTCGTACTAATTCATTAACGGTCGTAAATCCCGACTCATCAAATATATAGATAGTAACAACAGCACTTTCGGTAATGTAAAATGAAATATTACCAGGCGTACCATCGCTTAAATAAACCGGAGTAATGGTTAGATTTTCAACCACAACCGGGGTTAAGTCTATAACGATATCCGTACTTGCTTCATCAGTTTGTCCATCATCATTAACGATAGAGGCAGTAATAGTATATATTTCTTCAGGCATTGGTTCTCCATTTTCCTGAAGGCCATCCCATTCTAAATAGCCAGAAGGACCAGTACCCGAAGCACTTGTTAATACTGTTCCTTCTTGATCTTTAACTTCCATATTCCAATCTAATGTTTGATTAAACGTAGCATTAATAATGGCAGTATCGGTTCGACCATCAAAATTAGGTGAAAATGCCTCCCTGTCAGAAATTAAAGATTCAATTTTAGGGTCTCGGTCGGCAGAATCTGCATCATTGATTAATATGCTTCCAAAGCGACTTACCGCGTTTACACCGTCCCCATTTTCAGCAGATATAGAATAAGTATAGGTATCTGGCTCAACTATATTTCCCTCGGTATCAGAGCCATCCCATATTAGGTTCACACTGTTTGCGATAGCACTCGAATTTTGGAACACTTTACCTACATCATTAGTTATAAGTACCTGCCAATACATCAAATCAGATAAAGCAGCACTAATAACAATAGGCGCTTCCGAGTTAGGGTCGTAAAAATCAGGGATATCGGATAAATCACTAATAACTGGAAGATCAATTGCGCCATAGGACATTAAAATATCAAATGAGTCAAAGCGGTTGTCATCCCAAGCGACGGCAACATTATTGTTACTATCAACATCCATACTCACAACTAATGAACCATTGTCACTAGGCGAGATAACCAGCGATTCAGAAAAAGTTAAACCGCCATCATCTGAAAAGCTAAATTCTGTTTCATAGTTACCGGTAGTGGTATCAGACCAAGATATAAAAATATCCCCCGTTGGTCCTACCTTTAAAGAACCATAGATAGACGTACCACTATTATCAGAAATGTTCACTTTTTCATTAAATGTGGCACCACTATCATTTGATGCTAAAAAGTATAACTCAGGGTTTCCGCCAGCCTCTAACTCTTCATCCCATGATATGTAGACATTTTCCCCAAACACCTCTACATCAGCACGTTGCATGGAAAACTCAGAGGTATTTAAAGTGTTAACCGATGCAAAACTCTCAGCAAAATCATTAGACTGGGTAAATTGTAGGTTATATTGCTCGGTCCAAGCTAACCTAACATCACCGCTACCGCTGGCGAACAATGACGGCTCTACAATCACAGATATAGGAAAAGTTACTTGTTCATCGATTGGCGAAAACGTAACACCACCATCTAATGAACGAACAACTGACACTTTTGTGTTTGAGGACCAAGCAACAAAAATGTTGCCAACATCATCAATGGCAATAGTTGGCTCTACACTTGACTCTTCGGTATTTGAGATGTTCTTTTCTGGATTAGGCTCTGCAGGGTCAGTAGAAGGTACAATTTCAAATGTTTCTAACTCTTCATTGAAGGTTAAGGATAAGTGATAAATATCCGAGAAATTTGACTTGGTATCTTGCCATATAACATGTACATCACCATCTGGCGCAATTGCTACCTGTGGCCTTTGTGCAAGACCAATAATATTTGACTCCGTATTAGATAATTTAATGGGGTCACTGGCTTCAAGGCCTTGTACCTTGACTGCACTGTAATACACCTCCAAGGCACCTTCAATACCAGTATTGTCATCCCAGACAACATGTATATAACCTCGTTCATCAAATGCAATACTGGGTCTAAAGGTTAATCCAGGGTTGTCAGAAAGGTTTAAGGGCTCAAAAAAACCAAACTTGTTAGCACCTTCCCCCACATCACAAAGGTCCCCTATACCGTTTTCATTTTCATCAGCTTGATCAACATTTGGAATAATGGTGCAATTATCTTGATTATCGGCTATTGAATCACCATCTTGGTCACAGGCGTCACCCACATTGTCATTATTAGAATCTAATTGATCTTCATTGGCGACAAGAGGGCAATTATCAACACTAAAACCTATGCCATCATCATCTAAGTCGCAGGCGTCACCGATACCATCCTGGTTACTATCAATCTGATCTTCATTTGGAATTATTGGGCAGTTATCAATATCAATACTGATGCCGTCACCATCAAAATCACAGGCATCACCTACACCATCGCCATTGCTGTCAAGTTGATCTGCATTGGTTAAAAGTGGGCAGTTATCTTCGGTACTTGAGATACCATCATTATCAGTATCACATAGATCCCCAATGCCATCACCGTTAGTGTCGAGTTGATCTGTATTAGCAATAGCCGGGCAATTGTCAGCATCAATGCTGATGCCATCGCTGTCGGCATCACAGGCATCGCCTACGCCATCACCATTAGTATCAAGTTGGTCCTCATTTTCAAGTAATGGGCAGTTATCCAATAAACTCTCAATGCCGTCATTATCAGCATCACAGGCATCTCCTAAGCCATCACTATTTGAGTCTAATTGGTCACTATTTACAACTAGAGGACAGTTATCAAACTCGTCGTCTACAAGATCATTATCATTGTCTAGATCACATTGATTAATAATACCATCACTGTCCATGTCACCAGCATTGGGATTAACTGTGGCTGAGCACCTATTTTCTTCAGTATCTAGGTAAGAATTTCCTTCTCCACAGGCACATAAAAGAAAAGTGAGGAATACCAGAGCAAATAAAGATTTTAAAGAGCTAACAAGGTAAAGCGTTAACTTCAAATAAAATCTAATGTTAAGTAAATCAATCAAACTTAGCGTTCCCATATATACAACCTACTATCATAACTTTCTTCTAACACTCGCATATTTTGATTAATGTAATCTAAAGTTTCCTCATCAATTATCCGAGTGAGCCCATTAACTGGCGCGGCAACAAAAAAAACTCTATCGTTGCGCTGCAGTACATCTTGTAGTTCTTGTTTACTTCGTAACACTGGGTTACCTACAAATTTGTCTACATAATAGGGAGATTTTTTAACGGTATCGTAAACTACCTTCCTATCTGTAATAGTTTGCACAAAGTAGTCACCCTTTTCTTCAATGTAATGTTCGGTTACCAAAGGAATAGAGGTTAACACTAGGTCGCCTTCACGCTTATATTTGCGCAGGGCACTAGATACCTCTCGCCCATCCATACCCGATAAACTTTCTCTATAGTCCACTCTTAGGCCATCAATACTTCCTGCCATTAAGCGATACATATGTAATACACCAGAACTAGTGGGTATAAACAATACAAAGGCCATCAACATGCCAACCACAGCACCTTGCATACGCCACGAGATTAATCCCTTAGCTGAAGTATGGGCTTGAATTAACATCAACAATTTCACAAAAATAGCCGCCACAGCGATTAAAAATGCGGGTAGAACAAAGTAGAAATAGTGAGCGTTGTAATACCCCAATAAGTTAGTCAGCGATAGGTACGCCATCAATACAAACAACACCACAAAACTTAGTTTTTTATCATAAAAAATAAGAATAAAACCAACTATAAAGAATAAACTGAGGGCAAAATGTGATTCAGTAAAAAAGAAGTTTTGTAAGTAATACCAAGGTTCGTATGAAGAGTCCGTGAAGGTAAGTTTTGGGGTAGCTAAATCACTTTTACCAAACCCGACCATCACAAAAGGCGACTGAAGTAACATACGCCTAATGCCTTGGAATGCAATGACGAATAGAATTAGCAGGGCTGCTATCCAAAGATTCATCTGCATAAACCACTGCCACTGACGCCAGCGAATAATAATAGCAACAATAGCCATTATTGGCAGAACTAAGCCAGCACCTTCCCAACTTAAATAACTGAAAGCAAACATACATGCAGAAAGAACCGCAAGTTTTATGGATATTTGATCACTTTTTAATAAGCGGTAAAACACAATAAGCGCAATTAGGTTAAAAAACTGCGTTTGGGCAGGATGAAAACAATTCTGGCCCCAATAAATAGCCCAAGGAGAAACAGCAAAGAGTAAACCTGCAATTAAACCAGACAAACGCCCAAACCACTTAGTACCACAGTAAATGATAGCGCCACAAGTCATAGTACTAAACATTAGCGCAGGGAAACGCAGTGCAAAGTCGCCATAACCAAACACCTTTATTGAAGCGGCAAGAAAATAAGGAACTAGCTCATAGGTAGCGAGCTCGACTTCCATCCCCCCCACCATCAAATAGGGGTACCCTCTTTCTATCACACCTCTAGCAAAGCCTGCGATTGTAGCTTCATCAACTGTTAATGCTCTTAAATCCAACCCTTCAAATCGCATCACAAAGGTTAATACGATAGCGGAGGTAACTAACAACCAATAAATAAGGTGATTTAAATTTAAAGACTGTGTAACTGCAGTGGTTAGTTTAGCTGTGTGGTCTTGGCCCTTAACTCTCCATTGGTCCGTCATGGAAATTGCCACAAGCAATGCCCAAATAACTAACACCAGATCAAAAGCACCATCAGAAAATATCTGCCTAGCGTCAAAGCGAACGTCTTGTGCCATAAACCAAGCACATAATAGACATAACAAGGCAACTAAATTGGCTAGAACTGTGGCGTCTAATTGCTCTTTTATCGAAAGCCCAAGAGCTTTAAAAATCAATGAAAGAAACAAAGCGACCACGACAAACTTCAGTACAAATAACCATGGGGCTTTTTGAATAAGTTTTGGCGCCACAAATGATTCATCAACGACAAAGAAATAATCAGGGCTAAGGCTAGATTTAGCGACCTTAACATTACTTTTTAGGTCAGCTTTGTGTAACTCAGTAAAAACATCTGTAGTGCTGCCAGTAACTTCGGTAAACAACCAGCTTCTATCTAAATAAATAGTATCTGTACCTTTGGCTGAATCAATAATGATTCCACCGGCAACATGAACAGAATTTCCACTGTTTAAAAAATCAATCCTCAGGTTATTAGTTCCGTCAGCTAACTTGGCTTGAATAGACTTCAAGTTTAATTTTCTGTCATTAACAGGGAAGACCCCCAAACTAATTCCATTTACAGCGACTTCATAGGGAGAATCACTCGCAATGGTAAACCAAACTTGGGCATTCTCCGTAGCCTCATATTGGAACTCAGTTTGAGTAGACACTCTCCAGCTTTGTGGACTGCTGACTAAGAGGGTTTCTGGTACTTCAATACCCATTAACAAGTTTGGGTCAAAACCTATCATTGATACATCATCTGAACCTTGCCAAGATTTAGTATTTAACCACTCAGCGTCATCTACCCCATTTGAATACCAATACAGGTTACTGGTCTGCTGCGGCAGTAAATGGCTTGCTTTATCTTTCTGCGTAGAAAAATAAGTAGATTTTCTCCCCATTTCATCCAAAGCTGTTAACTCATATCTTAAGCCAACAATGGCTGGATAGGTGCTACGCTTAACCTTCACCGCTATGATATTTTCCCCAACATTCAACAAGGTACTGACATCAAATACTCCCGTCGCTAACATCGACTTTTGTACTTTTTCATCCACTAAAAACCCATTAACGTATAAGGAAAATTCATCTGTAGTTGCGATTTGTAATTGTGCGCGGGTTGCTTTGCTATCTAACTCAACTGAAGCACGAAAATAACCTACTGGACTCGGTTCTTGGGTGGTTATCCATTGGCTATGCCCCCACGAAAGTGTAAACCTTGAGTTTGCTTCATCGGCAGATTTGATATAGCTAAAAGCGACTATGACCAGTCCGAATAAAACAAGGGACAATAGCTTCCAAAATATATTGCTTTTCATAATTTACATCCATTCATGTACCACTAAGCCCCTTTACTGCTCGATAATTCTTATCGCCATCTAATTTAATGGAATGCTGAAACGCACTTCTAGCTTCAGATGGATAGCCACTTGCACTCAAACACTCACCCTTGGTGGTCCAAATATCAGCTGACATAGAATGATTATGAATTGTTCCTAAGATTTGGTCAGACAAAATATTACAAGATTCATATTGTTTGGTTGCATTGTAGATACTAAGCAAGGCTATTTGGGCTACCAAAGAATTCGTTAATCTTGACGCCATCAAAAAATGTTGTTCTGCTTGTGCCCATTCTTGATGCCATAAATACAATAGCCCAACGCGATTATACGCATTTGAAACCAAACGCTTTTCAATACGCTCTATTGCTAATTTCTGAGGTAAACCTAAATCATTAGATTCTGCACCAGTTGCCGATTTGCCTGAGGAGCTTTTAATATAAGAGTTAAGCGCAAAAACCGAAGAAAACTCACCAGCGACAAACTCCTGATTAATTCTATATGCATACGCATTCCTGTCCTCAGGCCCATAGGTAGTAAAATAAGCATAAGAGGTTAACAAAGGAAAACCATTAGAGTAATTCAACACAGGATCAAGCAAGGCAGCTTCATTAAGCTGTGTCATCGCTTCCGCCGCAGTACCTTGAGTAAAGTCCCGTACGCCTTGATTGACTTTTAAATAGGCTAACGAAACATCACCGATACCACTTCCCACAAAAAAAAGTACAAATACAGTGGCACTTATTAGAGATGAATAAATGACTTTATTTGAGCGTACAACAGCAAACAAAAACAACATAAAAGAACCGATAAGTGCAAGTTTAGCCCCCCATCCTAAGACCCCCAACGTCACTCCGACACGATCAATAAACTTAAAAGCATCAAAGGCTAGAGCCGTTTCAACAGAGCGACCGGCGTTTGGTGTCTCATTTAAAGCAAGAACATGTTGGATATCTCTGAAAGCTTTACTTTCCTGAGTATATTGAGCAATATTTTCGCCACTAAAAAAGCTATAATGCAAGGCAAGGTACAAGATAAAACACAAAACCCCTAAGGAAACCAATACTCGCACTAGGCTATATTTGGCCACAGTCGTAACACAGTACAAACCTAATAGAGCTAATAACAACCATTTAGTTTGGCTATAAATATCACTCGCATTAAGCTCCTTTAAGCCCATCTCTCCAGATAAAGGAAAACTAATCCATGTTCCTGTTAACCCCATAAAAATCAGCAAACAAGCCACAATTAACATTGGAAAATTTTCTAGAAATTTACCTGGTAGAAAAAGTAGTTTTTGATTAAAAAATCTCACTTAATTTAGCCCCGACTCTGTACTTTTTTGTTGTTTATCTTTCTGTACTTGTTTAGCCAAAATTGAACCGACAACTTGCTTTACCTGTAAAAGGGTTAATACCCTTAATACAAATAATCCAAGGATATAAAATGCCACATATAAGACTGATACTAATATTTGGCTCTTTATTCCTTCTTCTAAAATAAAACTACACCCCCAAACATCCATGACAGCAAGAAGAATTGGCCTCCAAGTATGTTGAACCCAAGCATATTGAATATTGACCTGTTTAAGAAAAAATACACATAAAGCAAAATAACTTAGTTCGCCTGCTATGGTTCCCCACGCAGCCCCTAATTCTCCCCAAAACGGAATTAAAGTGAAATCTACAATCGCATTAATACCTAAGCAGGCGGCTGCTGAATATAAATAAAACCGTTGTTTATTAAGTGAAATAAACAAATAGCTCAGCAGCATATTTACAAACAAACCAACAATGCTAAATGCTAGAACTTGTAGCACAGGGCCAGCATTACTATAATCATCACCGTAAAACATCATCACTAGATTTTCAGCTGAGAGAATTAACAGACCAGAAATGGGAATTGATACAATCAAAAAGCCTGTGAGTGAGTTAGCAAAGAACGTATTTAATTGCTTTAGGTCTGTACTGGCTAGCCTAGACAAAGCAGGAAATAAAGGTAGGCAAATAGCAAATGGGATCATATCAACTACTTGCACAACTTTATACGCGGCACTAAATACGCCTACAGCACTTGGTAGCGCAATAAAAGTTAGAATTAAGATGTCCACCTGCAGAGTAAGCCTTCTAATGACCATTGATGCGCCAATTGGCACAGCATCACGTAGAAGCTGTATACAAAACTTAACATCTCGCCCAAAACTAAAGGTTATAAAATGACGGGTAACCACTACAAAAAAGAATAGATATTGACACAGGTTTGCAATTAAGTAGGCAATAGCGATACCTAATAATTGAGACTCAACAGGCGAAAATGAAGAAGTAAAAAATAGAATAAAGCCCAGCAAAATAACTTTATGAACCACAAAGCTAAAGGCATTGTAACCCATTCTCTCGTAGGCTCTACAAACTGAAGAATAAACCACAGAGTGATAGGTAGCCAACACAGCTAACCCCATTATACAAGCTGCTAATATTTCATCCTGGTTTTCTAATGTGAAATAAGAAACCGTCACCACAACAGCCAAAATTAACAAAGACAACATCCAAGCCAAAGACAAGACATTACTCATTATGTATTCTGACTTACTTTTATCTTTTGCGATTTCTCTAACGATTAAGTTGGTTAAACCAAAATCTGCAACCAACTGACAAACACTGGTTATGGCTAAGATGTATGAAAACACCCCAAAATTATCAACACCTAACAAGCGAGCCGACAATAAAACAATAACAAAGCTGAGGATCCCCCCAATACCTTCACTGGAAAATACCAGTAAGATATTTTGAACAACCCTTTTATTACTCATTTAATTTACCTACTTACCATCTGGCAGGCGGAATCTGTAAAAATAACAGACTGTATATATTTCATCCAAGCTTGGTTATAGGTATTCAATAAGCTTATTTGAGAGTTTATTTTGTCATCTTCTGATTTAACAAGCTCATCTAGCCCTAACACTCCAGACTTCACCTGTTCGGTTTTACTTTGTAAGGCGTGTTCCTTTTGCTCTAAATCAATACTAGCGACCGCAATATTACCTTTAGCGCTTTCAAGATCACCGGCTATATTTGCGGCCTGTAACATTTTAACTTTTTTAAGATAGGTTAACTCGATACTCAAAGCTGTGATTGATTTCTGTAGAGCTTGTGACTCACCATAATTACTGACTACCTCACCAAGTGGATACTCTAAAGTTAGTCCCACTTCTCCATAGTCTTTCCTTAAACCATTATCAAAGTTATCAGCCGTACGAAGCTTTACATATAAATTAAGATTAGGTTTTAATTTACCTTTTTGTGCAGTTAGTTTTTGATTTTCTAACTGAAGTTTTGCTGTTAATAAACTTACATCAGGGTGACTTTGAACAAGTTTATTAATATCACCAAGGGCTAATTCACGGTCAACTATAGACGCTAACTCACTCAAGCTACGCTCATTTTTACTACTTAAAACGTCTAGACTTTTAGTGGTCATTAATTGTAAAAAATTTAAGTTTACGTCGAGTTGTCTAGATGCTTGAATCAAGCGCTCTTGTAAACTGGCATAGGCTGACTTTGCTGTAAAATAGTCATCCTTAGTATTAACACCCGCGGCAACTGTAGCTTCAAAACTCTCTAGTTGGGCCTTTCGTTTTTCAACTAGAGGGCGAAGTACTTCAAGTTGCGCACTATAGACCAAAACATTAAAATAATACTGACCTATCAATTCAATTGCCTCTCTCCGAGCACTAGACAATTGAGATTGAGCAATTTCATATCCTGAAAAAGCTTCTGAGTGGGTTAACCCATTTTGACCTACCCACTTTCCTTCATTATATAAGCCCCAGCTAAAATCCACTTTACCTTGCCAGGCTTTGCCTTTTTGGTAAAAGTTAGGTTCTGCTGGGTCTTGCACTTCACCGTCTTGAACAGCAAAGAAACTAGTGGGTTGTCCCTTAGCAGAATACACATCAACTCCAAGTGTGACTTCTGGCATCCAAGCATCATATTCACTGATACTTAACCTATCTTTTGCCACACTCACCTGCATTTTTGCTGCAGCAGCTATATTCGGATCGACACATACATGTGCCATCAAGTTTTCAAAATTCCCAACAGCTAATGGCTGTGAGGCTGCCGTAAAGGAGTGTGTTAGACAAAATAAAGCAAGTAGTTTAAGTTTCATCTTTACTCTCCACTGTATCTCCATCTATCAAAGCCTGCTGGCCCACAACCACAACATTATCTCCAGCTTCTAAGCCTGACTTGATACCAACAAAACCTTGTTCATATCCCACAATGCTCACTTCCTTTAAACGGGCTACATTATTGTTATCAACTACAAACACAAATGCATTTCTACCATTACTTCCAAGTAAAGAAATAGCAGGAATACGCAAGCCTTGTGTTTCTGAAGCATTTAGCTCTATATTGGCAATTCCGCCCATACCGGGCCGCAGTTTAAGGAGGGGATTATCAAGTTTGGCATAAACCGATACTGTGTCACTTACTTGGTCTACTTCGTAACCCAAACGTAAAATTTCTGCGTGATAAGTTTTATCAGGAAAAGCATCTAAATTTATGGTAACCATCTGCCCCAATGACAGATCGCTAAAATAACGTTGCGCCACTTTAGCTTCAACATAAATAGGGTTAGTTACACTAAGATTAACGATAGAGGTACTCATCTGTACAAGGGTATTTTCAAAAGCT
>NZ_JBDVBQ010000051.1:0-134963 GCF_039942875.1 Paraglaciecola sp. | reverse complement strand
CCCAATAGCACCAGCGAAACGTTTAATGTGAATAGGGTTGGCAATCACAAAGGGAAGGTTTGTTTTTGCACAAGCCATGATAAATGGCATTTCAAGACGACCTGTGGCTTCAATAACAATCCGCTCTGGTGAGTGTTTTTTTAATTGTTCTAACGGCTTCCTTGATACCTTTTTCATCGTTAGTAACGGTGAAATAAATATCGAGTGGGCGGATATAAATGTCGAGTTGGAATTTTCCAGTATCGACACCGACGTTAATGTTTTGATTCATTTTAGTATTCATAATAAGCTAACTCTTGCTTGCATAATGCGGGTTCGAGACCCAGTAGACTATTCGAGTGTTGTGCTTGGAGTCCTTTGTGGTGTTCTTTCTTGTTATCGGTCTCTCAACTGAGGAGCCATCAATCAATCGAACTACCACAAAAGAAGGCTTTGGTTGCAGCCAAAGCTTGGGTCTCACTTTACCTCACCCCAGATAAAAATAGGATGATTTACATGGGTTATTATCCATACAAGCCAATTATACCGACCTCAACTCGCTGCGCTCATTTCGTCGGCATATTGGGGCGTTATACCTACAAATGAAACTATTGAAACATTTAGCTCTGCTGGCATTATTCTTTTTTACTTTTTCTTTAAAGGCCTCTCCCGATGAAGAAGCACGAAATCGACTTAAAAATTTATATGGTGAAAGTAAAATATACGAAGAATTTTTTTATAAATTGAAATCTGCACTGGTATCAAAAAATGCTGAGGAAGTTGCAAAATATAATGGTTACCCTATTCGAGTGAATTTCAAGGCTGGCACTGAATACTTTACAAATAGTAAGGACTTTCTAGCTAACTATGGTCGAATAATAACCAGCGAGATGTTAGGTAGAGTAGAAAAACAAGCATTCTCTACTTTGTTTGCCAACTCATATGGCTTACATATAGGTTTAGGTGACATTTGGTTTACAGGTTATTGTGTTGGTAAAAATGCCGATAACCCCTGTGAAAAAGTAAAAATAAGCGTAACAGCGTATAACGTCAATTATGTCGAATAGTAGGTATAACAAAAACATTATTTCGCTCGCAGGCTCGCTGGGACAATTACTCACTGGCTGGCGCTTCGCGCTGTATAGCCAGCAAGTAATTGCCCTATATGTTAAGCGTTAGGTGAACAAGATGGTAATGAGTAAATTTTATGTCATTGCAGCTTTTTTGTTTCTTACATTATCTGCAAATGCTGAGGCCAGTAAGTTGATCGTAATTGAAGTTAGTCAAGACTCGATAAAAGTTGATGGCACAGCTACAGCTAATCTACCTGATAAGTTAAATTCTATAGGCAGTTGCGAGAGGGTTCATTTGATTGTTGATAAGAATGTAGAGCCTGAAAAAATAGTTAATACTATGGATATTGTAAAAAGTGCAAACTGTGCAAAAATTTCAATTCAAAGTGTATAGTTCACCTAACAATCCAATTAATCCGACCTCAACTCGCTGCGCTCTTTTCGTCGGCTTATTGGGGCGTTATATGCCTTAATCTAACTCTCAGCAATTGCCCATTTCTTTTCGTTTGATCATTTGTAATAAGCCAAAAACTCCTACCATCCCCGAAACTAGCAATGTCACGACAATACCCATTGGAGCGGTAATCCATATTCCAACCACTAATAAATAAGAAGTACCAAGAACCCATATATAATCACCAATTGAAAAGTAGATAACTAAGTGCTTGCTGGGCATTAGTTTTAACGAAGCCCATATTAAATGTAATCCATTAAAAAATAAGAAAATCCCAAGAACGGTAAAGATTATACTAGGAGCTTGATTGTTTGTGCTTAAAAAGTTTCCTACTTCTTCTGGTAAAAATAAAAAAGTAATCCCAAACCCAATACAGCTAAACGCATTTGCCTTCATAATATTACTTAACGTGATCATTTTTTAGTCTCATGTATACTTAGTTGACATAACTATAATTTAAAGGATGTATTTATGTCAATAAGGTTGACAAAAAATGATATTCCAATGGTAGAAAGCCAATCTCTTCAATTAGTTCAGGCTGCGGCTCAAGTACATGAAAAAGTATCTATATATCTTTCAGAATCTTTAAAAAAGAAAGGCTATAAATTTGCATCACCGTCAATATTAAATTTTCTAAGCACCTTAGAGTGTGGAGTGAATTATGGATCTGAAATAGCCCGGAATCTTGGCGTCTCTAGGCAAATGGTTGCGAAGACAGTTAAAGAGTTATGTAATGCTAATTACTTAGAACAACTAGAAGGGCAGGGAAAACAGAAGCAAATCATTTTCACTAAGACAGGCGAACTTTTGATGTCTGATGCTAGACAATTATTATCGGATGTTGATAGTGTATTGAATAAAGAAATGGATCAAATTCAATTAAAGACAACGGTCACTAATTTGGAAAGTATCCAAAAGATCATGACTCAATTAGGTAGCACATAACAAGGGTTTTCATGACGGACAAATTACAGTTAGCTTTTTGTTCGTACCTCACTTATTTTAGCCAACTACAATTTGCCAGCTTAGGCTGGCGTTATGTTTTTATCACGATTTTGGTGTTTAATGAAAAAAGTTAAGTTTCTGGCACTATCAGGTAGTCTTCGAAAAGCTTCTTATAATTTAGCCGCATTAAAAGCACTATCAAATATATCTCCAGATCATATTAATATTATTATTGGAGATATAAGTCAGTTACCTTTGTTTAACCCTGATATGGAATCTGAAATAATTCCTGCACTTGAAACGATAAAGAGTGAGCTTAATTCTTCTTCCGGCTTAATTATATCAAGTCCCGAATATGCTCATGGGATTAGTGCACCGATGAAAAATGTTTTAGATTGGTTGGTCAGTAGCTTCGAATTCCCTGATACACCAATTATGATTATCAATACATCACCGCGCGCTCACCATGCATTGGATTCATTAAAAGAGATATTGCGCACCATGTCAGGCAATATAATAGATAGTTCTTGTGTATCCATTCCGTTATTAGGCACAGAATTAGTTAATGGTGAAATAAATAAAAATAACTCTTGTTACAGCGTGTTAAGTGAGAAGCTTGATTTGTTTTACAATCTAGCTGTAAAAACATAACAAAATTCTAATGCTACTCGCTATCACTGCTAACTATGCGCAGCATAGGATGGCGTTGAGGCGGTAGAAAAACCTATTTTTGTTCAAAAAACACACATTAATTACTTGCCCAGAGCATGCTTACCCAGGCATTGCTTTAGAAACCTATCAGGTACTAGAAGCCAATAGGGAGGCTGCCTTTTACGAAGAGCTTGTAATAATCTGGAAGGTTTTCTTTCCGCAGCTTAACATTATGTTTTTAGTCCAAGAATGCATGGCGGTGCAATTGCTGCTGATATTGAGTTAGAGAACGGGCTAGCACAGATGAAAGAGCCGATGGTTTTAGCTCTTTTAAGTCAGCCGAAATAGCTCAAAACTGATCGATTCAACTTACCAGTTTAAATGTGAGCTACTCAGGTAAAGTGCCCATCAAATCTTGAATAATGGATTTTTAACAAAGTCTTAGTTAGCTATTGTTTAACTGTGTAATGCCCATATTAATATTGGTTATTCGTCATCCTATACAATCATTGTATTTTTACCCTTTATAAAGGAAGTCTATGCCAGGATTACACCGCATTATTCTTATTAATTGTCACCTTCCTGGTTTTGTTGAACTTGATGTGTCTGGCCACAGTAATATTTGTGGTACTAACGCGTCTGGGAAAACCACATTACAACGCCTTATTCCTGTGTTTTATGGTGAGTTGCCTAGTAAAGTGGTACCTAAAACTCGTAAGAAATTTGATGACTTCTATTTACCCCACGCCAACAGTTACCTGATTTACGAATATCAAAGAGAAGACGGGCAAGATTGCCAAGTGGTACTGACTCGAAAAGGCACCGATGGTGTGCAATATCGTCTGGTTGCTGCTCCATATCATCAAGAGCAATTATTGGTAGATACTGAACAGGGCAATGTACAAGCTATGTTACCAGAGCAGTGGATTAAGCAGCTGCGTCATCTGAGTATCGAGTTTTCTCACAAAATACAATCCACTAGCGAGTTTCGTAGCATCATTCAAAATGATGCTAGTGTGGGTAGAGCTGTGGGGCGTGAAAACACTAAACTTAGGCAGTTGGCTAGTCGTTATAGTTTGGTATCTAGTCAGCATCGTATTCGGCATATGGAAAAGCTAGTCAGTGCGGTTCATGCTAAAGAAGGTAAAATGGATACCTTACGTACTATGTTAGCTGCAATTTTTGAAGAAGATGGTTTGGTTCAACCCACAACTACTGTCAAAAATACTAAGGCCCGAGAATGGATCACGCAAATGCGTCAGACCATGCGCTTACAGTCTATGCAAAGTGAATATCAAAATATTCAAGTACAGACCGACAAACTGAATGCCATTGAAAGCCAGTTGTTGCAACTCAAACCTGTTTTAGAAAAAGACTTACAAGCTCTTAGTACTCAAAAAGCAGATGGCCAAGAACAGCGCAATAAAATTAAAAGTCAGCAGAATAGCGAGAAAAGTGCCTTTGAGTTAGCTGAAGGTGCACTAAATAGTCGTGTCAGCGAAACCGTTGAAAACCTCAAAGCAAAATCCTCACGGCTCGATCATATCCAACAGCAATATGAGAAATATCAAGATTCAGATATTGATCAACTGCAAAAAGATACCGACGCTTTGCCTTTAAAGCGGGAAGAGTATGAGCAGAAATTAGAGCAATATAATTTACTGATTGAACAACATAAGGATTTACAGAGTCAGCTTGAACAGCAGAAACTTAAACTGTCTGAGTCGTTAGAGCGGTTATCTCGTAAAAATCAGGCTCAAGTTAAAACTATTGGACAACAAAGAGAAGCTAAGCGTCAAACCCATAATGAGAAAGAGCTAGAGTTACGAGGCCAATTTGAGCTACGAAAAGAGCAGCAGTCCACAGAGTTTGATTCTGAACTATTAGAGCTTGAGCGCAGTATTGTGCGCCAAGAGCACCAAGCTAAGCTCGCCACGCCCACAGAGTTAGAAGTAGAAAATGGCACCTTAGCGGATAAACGTTTAGAACTAGCGCAGCGTGTTTGGCAGCATACATCTAGCGCCAAACAGCAAGCAGAGAATGCTTATCAACAGCAAAGAGCTATACGTGATAATGCTGATAAAGCCCTGCAGCACGCCAGACAAACAACTAGGCAAGCCAAAGAGCGCTTAAGTCAAATAAATAAGCAAGTATCACCTGAACAAGATAGTTTAAGACAATATCTGCGAGACAATAAGCCAGGTTGGGAGCAAGATATTGGTCGCTTGATCAATGAGCCTTTGCTTGATCGTAAAGACCTGTCGCCTCAGCTTTTAGCATCAAGTAAGAGTAATGAAGCTGAACTAAATAGTTTATTAGGTGTGCAGTTAAATCTAAGTGTTATCGACGCGCCTGATTATGCTCAAGATGAAGCTGCATTGAGTTTAGCTTTAGAACAAGCTCAAAAACAGTTGTTGGCTGCCGAAAAACAGCAAAAACAGAATGAGTCTGAATTAGATCAGTGTCATCAAGAAGCTGAACTTAAGCGAGAAGCAGTGGCTGAACAAAATCGCTTGTTTGAGCAAGCTGAGCAAGAAGTTGCTTATGCGCAAAGCGCTAAACAACGTTTTGCCGATGAATTAAAAGCAGCGTTAGCCAAACGTAAACAACACGCGCAACAAGCCTTGCAGAAGTTATTAGACGATAAACAACAAGTATTGGCGCAAAAACAACGTGCCATTGATGAATTAAAATCTGATTATGAAGAACAACTATTAGAATTTAAAAGTGGTTGGCAAGATGAGTTAGCTATTTTAGATGAGCAAATTGAAGAGTTAGAATCTCAGGTTGAGACCAAAAGGCAGCAAAACCGTGAACAAATTAAACAGCTAGAACATGCATTTAATCAAGAGCTGGCAGACCAAGATATTGATCCCAATACATTGCGAGATCTTAAACAACAAATCGAAGCATTAAAAAATCATATTCAAGGCGTAGTGGTAAGGCGTGATGAGTTAAATGAATATAAAACCTTTGTGCAAACTGATTGGTTAAAGCAGCGACCAGAATTATTAGAGCAAGAAGCAGAATTAAAGTCTTTAAATCAACAATTACAACAGCAGCAATCAAGCTTAATCAGTCAGTATCAAGCTAAACGAGCTGAGTTATCAACTGCTCTTGCTGCAACAGATAAAGCCTTAGCAAGTTGTAGTTCTTTGATAACCGAAATCGAGCCTATGGTGCGGCAACTGAGTCATATTGTATTTTCTTTTGAGCTATCAGATCAGGTAAGCATTAACCTTGGTGATCAGGCTGAGCGAATAAGCCGTGCGAATGAAGCGTTGGAAAGCCGCAGTCGCGGTGAGAAAAAATTAAAAGAATCATTAACTGAATTTGAGGCGGTACTTGGGAAAGATGCAGGTAAAGACTTTCTTGATACCATGCATCAAGCTTTTGCGGTTTTAGATGAAGACGCTAATGTTCGAGATCGTTTACCTATTTTACAACGACTATTGAGTATTTTAGAGTCTCGTCAGCGACAAATTGTGGAGCAGGGTGAAACCATAGGGGGGGACTTAAATCGCTTCTTTACTGTGTTTAGTGATATTAATCGAAAAATTGCTCAACAAAGTAAACGCCTCACCGAAGAGGTGTCTGATGATTTAAGTTTAGATGGCATTGCCCGCTCAGAAGTGAAAATCATTTCTACTGTGGATGAGCTGAACTTCTGGACTCCCCTCAAACGCTTTGCACAGCAGTACGATAATTGGAATAAATCTGATGATTACCTGCCAAGTGAAGCGTACTTAGATAATTTGGCAGATGTTGTTGAAGTGCTGCCCAATGATGCTAATTACAGTATTGAGTCTTTGCTACGTTTGGAATTACACCTTAATGAAGGTGGCTCAGACTTAGTGATTAAAAATGACAGACAATTACTTGAGTCTTCGAGTCATGGTATGGCGTATCTCATACTATGTAAGTTTTTATTAGCTTTTACCCGTTTATTACGTAACCAAGCTGATATTCATATTCATTGGCCCATTGATGAAATTGGTACCTTGGCATATCACAATGTGGAAAAACTGTTTAAGGCTTGCGACACCAATCATATCCATATTCTAGGGGCATTTCCGAACCCTGAATCAGATGTATTGATGTTATTTAAACATAGATATTTGATTGATAAACAAAAACAACAATTAGAAAAAATTGAGCCTAAACTCAGCCGTATTGCACAGCGTTTACAACAAAACAGTGCATCAACCACAGAGATAGAGCAGGTGAATGCATGATAGAACATGGCCCTTTATTAGAACGTTTACTTGAAGGCGAGTTTATTTGTGCTGTGACAGATGAGCATAGTTTTCACAAATTACAAAACGAAGCGCTGGTGGAAGAGTTTAATCACTTTTTACGACCCTTAAATAGGCGAGTGGCAAAAAGTGATGATGCCTCTGTTTATTTTTTGGCGTATTGTGATTTAAGTCAAAATGCACGGCACCACTTAAGCCAGCAGTTCTCAACTACAGTACAATCTTTGTTACCTATGCTTGAATGGATGCAGTTGGTTCAAGAGGCCTTAGGTCGAGATGGAGCCTTAAGTGCTGGTGATACCATTAAATTACAAGACTTTGAGTCTAAAGTGGTTGATAACCAATCTTTGATGCAGCGCCTAGCCCATCTTGCTGCAGACAAGGTATTTAAGTCCACTAGTGATAAAGTGGATATGCAAATTAAACAAGTGTTTAAACGTATAAAAGAACTGGGTTACTTACATCAACCTCACAAAGATAGGCTGTTCTATATTGTGACGGGGAAAATAGAGCACCTTATTGAGTTAGTGCGTTTTATCAAAGATGAAGAAAATCTTCCCATTGATGATGTGCCCGAGCAAGAGGCAATGTTTTGAATCAGCCCTCAAAGTCAAATAATGCCCTACAAAGTAATCCCCTTTTTGATTTAGGAAAAGAGCGCTTAGAGCTTATTGGCAAACATGCTGACGCTTTAATGCAAGGATATTTACAAGGCCATGTGGACGAAACTGCCTTTACTGTACAGGCATTAGATAAGTTGATTAATGGTCGCATTTTATGGCGCCCTGATGAACAGCAGCCTTTAGCATTGCGGCCAAATGTAAATGATTTGATTGCTAGTTTGACCCAAGATGAGCGTAAGCGACAAATCAACTCCGATGTGGGTGAGCACCTAGATCAAATTCACACTCGAGTACAATCATTACAAGCGGCCCGTCAGAAAGGTGATTACGCTGCCACTGAGCATCATATGCAACTGTTAACTGAGCGTGTGTATGACATGACAGGGCAATTTGGTGATGCCATTGAGAGTTTGTGGCACAGGTTAAATACTGAGTTTGGTTTTGTCAGTAGTCTAGATGATAAAATTTTAGAAATTGAACTCGCCCAGCGCCAGTTAAGGCGCATACTTGATGGGTTTAGCATCATTAATTTTGATGATTTAATTCAGCTGGCGGGCAGTGACGGCGCCTTGCGAAAGTTACTGGTGAGTCAACTGCAAGCCCGTATTTCGGAACACTCTGGCTCTTTGCTAGAGGTTCAAAAGCGCTTGGTATTGCTAATGGCGCGTTTTCGTCATCAACAAGACAGGGCCTTGTTAATTAATCGTATGAGTGCCTTTTTACGGCAACACCCGAATTTTCAAGTGGGGGATTATCCAAACCGTAGTCAGGTGCCCGCAGTCGTTAATCAAGCTCACGGTATAAAAGCTCACGCCTTTGTTGCTTTAGACAGGGCTCAAGATGGCTATGCTTTAGCAGAGCTCGCCAGAGCAGTACCCAGAGAGCCTGAGCATGGCTCACAATCAGAAACCCAAACCGAAGGGTTTGCTGTCGCTGTGCAAAACTTAGTAGCAACAGAGCAAAAGCAACTCGCTAAAGACGTAGAAGATTTCTTTATTCGAGTGATAGAAAGTCCAGAAGCGCTGAGTGGAGTGGATTATCTAGCGGAGCAGGAGCTATCTTGGGAGCCTGAAATTTGGCTGTTCCAAATTGTGGCTGAATACGAAGGCTTGCCGCAACAGAATAAACAGAGTTTTATGCTTGAAAAAGACGCGGCACCTCAAAGTCGTTTTAATCAGCTGCATATTATTAAAGATGTAAAAGTGGGGATGCGCTTTTTTGGTGATTTTCAGGCGGTTGGTTAAGCTGTATGTCAGCCTCGATCTCCTCTAAAGCTAAGGCCTTGTTATGTGAGCAAAATACCAAACTTATGGTTGATGATAGGGCTTCCACCACTGCTGTTGCAGCGATTAAAGAAATACTTAGATGGTGTGACAATGAAGATATTGTACCTGGTAAATGGCTCGTTGATGGGAAAAAATATCGTTTTAATCGACAGGGCATAGATAAAATACAACAGGCTTACCAGAGTGCTATGTCTGAAGATATATTTACCGATTTTAGCCAAGATGATCATCAAACTGCATCAACAAAAAGTACTAATGAAAAACAAGGTAAGTTAAAGCCAACCGGGCACCTTATTCTTGCGGCAGTGACAAAAGGAGCCAGTTATGATGGCTTTCACCGTGAGTTTTACCCATGTCATCAAGTTAACGTTGAACTTAATATAAACGAGATTAAGTTATCTAGGTATGACGCTTTAATCATGGTTGAAAATCGCGATAGTTTTAATGATTGGTTTAGGTATCAGGCACAAATCACCCATAACTTAGGCAAAGTATTAGTTATTTATCGAGGTGACAGTGATTACTCTGAAGCTGCCTCATCGTTCTTAACATTATGGCGAGTTCATGGGCCTAATAAACCAGTAGTATATTTTGGTGACTTTGACTTGTCGGGTTTGAGGTTAGCAGTATCAGCGAAGTGTTCTCATCTGTTATTGCCCAGCTATGAGTTTTTAAGAAGTAATGTAATCTCTCAGCATTATCCTGATAAGCAGCAAAAATATTTAGTGGGTTTAGAGCGTGATTGCACTCAAGGTTGGCAAGCATTATTGAGTTTGATGTTTACAAAGCGGGCGGGCTTAAGGCAGCAACGAATGTACAATACTGCCTTACTTTTTTACCACTGCTGATAGCCTACTTAGAAGGTGTAAGTCAGGCCCAGCGTTATACGCTTGTCGGTAATGTCGCGGTCTGCAGAGTCAGAACTCCTATCTAACAACCGTGCTCCTAAGTTAACCTTTAAGCTCTTAGCTACTTCACGGGACACATCTATACTAGAGGTGAGGATGTTATCCGTATCATCTGAGCTTCTGGGTCTTGTTCTAGCGTATCGAGAACTAAAGTTAACATCTGTCTTTTTACCCAACTCATAAGCAACTGTAATTTTTGCACTTCGCGTGGTCTGAAGTTGTCCTGACTCTAAGTATTCAGTTTCACCATAGGAAACGGTTAACGCTGTTTTTAATCTACGTTTGTCATAACCAATGTTAAAACTTCCGGCCTTGCGTAAAATAATTTCTTCGCTAATGTCGGTTTCGATATCCGTAGAGGCTATATACTCCTCACCTGCTTGTAATTCATAATTGAGTGAGTCCGGTTGAAAACACTCGCCCAAGTCAACACTTCCAAAGGGACATACAAAAAGTGTGGTACTGCCTTCACCGTAGGATAAGCGAGAAAATGAGGTGACTTGTTCAGAGTATGCTAAGGAACTTCTAAAGAATTTTAAGTTATGACTAAAATCTACAGTGTATGCGTCACCATAGAATTTTTTACCGTAGTTGAAGTTTAAAGCGGTTCTACTAGAAAACGCCCAATCCACATCTAAGCCAAGATAATTAGTGGTGTTGTCACCTTCTTCCAGCTGATTATAGGTAACAGACACACTACGTTCATTCATGGGCTGCCAAGTAATACCTGCACCATAACTTGTGGTATCCAAATTGGTTCTTGTTGCAAAACCACTGGTGTCTACATCATATTCTGAAGAGCTACCTTGAACAATTAAGCTAACTTTTTGACTTATGGGTACCCCTATGTCTCCACTTACTTCGGTGGAAGAGAAGTCCTGAAAACTGGCTCGTGTGGTGTCATTATAATTTGCAGATAAATTAAAACTAAAATTATCGACTTTTCTCCCTTCTGATATTTTGGCTGATAATGCTGTGTTGGAACCATCTACACCAAATTCACTTTCAATAGATTCATCAGTTGTTGTTTCAGAGTAACTAGTTTGAATCGCTAATCCTACATACTCAGGATTAGGGGTGACAAAATTTAAAGCGGCAGCAGTATTTCTGTACTTAGTTAAATCCCCAGAAGCGAGTACTTTGTCACTTACATAATCTTGTTCTTGATTAATCACTCGGTAGTTTTCTTTGCCGCTAAGTGAGAATGTTAAAGTGTTATCTATTAGGGTAGTTAAGCCATCAAATGAAAATTCAGTATATTCTTTGTCTGCATCAACATTTCCAGAAATTTGTTCAACTTTAATATGTTCAGCATTGACTGACATGTTCATCAGTCTGTTTGAATATATAGCCGTTACCGATGGAGTAATAGATGCAACTTTATTGGTCCCCGATTTTTCAGAACTAATTTCAGTTTGGTACACGTACCCAGTTGCTGTTACTTTGCCTTCAACATCTAGGTCGTTTGCTTTTAGCTGACCGGAAGCGCTCACTAATGTAATAAGTGATAATTTAAAGGCCTTATTATTAAATGAGTGGAAATGTCTGAACGACACTCTAATTAGCTCCTGCGTAATAGTATCCGTACCCAGAACCATCAGAGTTAGCTTTTTCAGCTTTATTGACTACAAAACCAATTGCCATGTCTGGATTGAGCTGTTTAACTGCATTAGATACATCTGCTAGTTTAGTTTTTGTTTCTTCAACTACCACTAAAGCTTGGCCTGCTAAGTTCGCTAAAATTGCCGTTTCGTTAATGCCTAAAAGAGGGGGAGTATCCACGATAACGACTCTATCTGGATATCTATTTGCAAACTCTTGCACTGCTTCTTGCATTTTTTCACTCGCAAGTAATTCCGTTGATAGGTGATGTGATTTACCTGCTGGGATAATACGTAAATTTTCTAAGTTAGTGGTACACATAACCTCGGATATATTATCTTTTTCACCTAAAAGGAACTCCATCAAACCGACGGTATTCTTTTGTTCTAATGTTCTCATTACATTAGGTTTTAACACATCAGCATCAACTAAGAGAACGGTTTTATCTTGCTCAAGGGCAATACTTAAGGCTAAGTTTACAGCTGTAAACGTCTTGCCTTCACCCGGTCTGGAACTGCTCACCATAATAATATTGCTATTGTTTAATGACTTAGATAACGGACCAAAGGCATTGTCTAAAAGCTTTCTTTTTATGGCTCTATATTCTTCATTAATAATTTGACGTTGCGAATTGGTTGAAACAAACCCTTTATTATCTAATGCCTCAAAATCAATTTCTATATCAACTTTACTTACTTGAGCTTTAGTTGGTTTAACACTAGGTGCTGTTTGGGTGTTAAGTGCTTTTTCTATAGAGCTAGTTGCATCGTCAGTTGAACCTGCGACTTCTTTTTGGGGTTGCTCAGATGCTTTTTGATTTTGCTTCTGTAACGCTTTTTCAATTGAGTTCAAGAGAAAACCCTCCCGTAAATATCAATTTGCATGATTTCTGCTGCTATTAATGCGCTGTATAAGCCAAAAATGAGCAGTGAAGAAAGTAAAAACACTAGCAACCTTGAACGATTGACTTTATTAATATGTTTCTTGTTCAAGTGGCTAACTGTTCCCAACACAGGGTAATTAGTCAGAGCCGTTAACTGACTAGCTCGAATGACTACTGGTGTAATTTGACTTACTAAGAATGCCACGCCTAACCCGGCTGAAAAGCCTAAAAACAGCACTATAGTGTAGTTTAGTAATCTATTGGGGCCAGCAGCATTTTTAGGTGCCAATGGTGGGTCAATAACACGAAATTGAACATTTTCATTTGAGACATCTGCCTTTTGCGCTAACTCTGCAGATTCTTTTCTCCCCAATAGCTCTTCATATTTTCTTTTGGTAATTTCATAGTCCCTGTTTAAAGCGGTTCTTTCAGCTTCTACTTGAGGCACTAAATCAATTTTTTGTTTAAGGGTTTCTATCTTGTTGGAGTAATCTGACTCTCTTACTTTCATCGAGGCAATTTGACTTTCTAATCGACTCATTTCTAGTTTTAATTCACTAGCAATTGAGCCTATTTGATCAGAGTTGTCGCCGTCGCTACCTGACAAATACTCAGCAATTTCTTTTTCACGGGCTTTCCTCAAAGAATCTAGCAAGTTGTTGGCTTCGATTACATCGGGGTGAAGATCTGTATATCTAAGTGATAGCTGGTCTAGGTTTTCTTCAAGGTTTTTAATTCTGTCATCATATCGAGTGGTTAGCTGAGACTGTTCATCTGATGGGCGAACCGAGAATTCATCTGACTTAGCGTTGTTACCATTTATTTGAGTAGATAAAGAAGCGATTTGTTGTTCTGTTTCTTTAATTTTTAATTGGATTTCTTCTAACTGTGACTCTAGCTGGGCATAGTTTTGGTAGAAGGTCCCTTGGTTCGGTAATAGTGCTGTATATTTTCGTTTGAAATTCGCAAGTCTCTGCTCTGCTGAAGCTAATCGACTTTCGTATTCATCAATTTGTTCATCGATGAACTGACTAGCAGAATCTGAATCTTTTCTGCTATTACCTTTAGTGCCTTCAACAAATAAATCTAAGGTTTCTTGAACCACAGTTCGTGCCATTTCTGGGCTTTTATGATTATAAGAAATGGTATAAAGGTTATCTCTGCCCGTTGATTTCAGTTTTATGTTGTTAGATAAGGAGTTAATTAGATTTTCATATTGAGTCGGGTTAGTGGTGGTGATGTCTAGATCCGATTCCCTAGCAATGATTTCTAAATTAGGTCTACTTAATAAGGTTTTAACCATCATGGCAATTTCTTGTTGAGGGTTCGTTTGTATTGCTAGTCCTCTCAATAAAGGTTGTAAAACCGAACGTGTATCTACATATACTCTAGCTTGTGATTCATATACATCAGGCATTGATGCTACGTAAAAAAAGCCAATTGGGCAGATTAACCATGAACAAATAATAATGTAACGCTTTTTTACCCACACACCCTTAATATACCCAATTAAGAGTTCGAGAGTTTTTTGAATATCCTGCATCTATTTATAAATCCATCTGTAGTTAGGGTCTAAAACCAAGCTTCTGGAATAATGATGATATCACCGGGGAGCATATCAATATTTTCTTCAATATCTCCATTTTTAATAAGGTCGTCGATACGTATGCTAAAACTTTTTTGTTCACCAGCAACCATTCGGACAAGTTTAGCATCGTTACCGTCAGCAAACTCAGTTAAGCCGCCCACAGCAATCATTAAATCTAATAAAGTCATACGTTCGGTATAGCTGACTGCACTAGGATTGGTTGCTTCACCAATCACTCTTACTTGCTCGCTTAAAGGGCCCGTGAAATTAGTAACACTCACAGTTACTCTTGGGTTGTTAATATATTTGCCTAATTGCTCTTCAATTTCTCTGGCTAACATAGTCGCGGTTTTGCCCGATACTTCAATATCTTCAACTAGAGAAGTCGTAACTTTACCATCAGGACGGACGATAAATGAGCCTGATATATCTGGGTTTCGCCATACAAAAATTGATAGATTGTCTCCCGGTCCGATGAGATATTGATAATCATCAACCGAGGTGGTTATGGAAGTATATTTGGTTGCGCTTGGCAGTTTAGTTAAATTACTAGCACATCCAGATGTTAATAAAGTTAGAAAAAATATCAATTTTGACAATGCTATTTTGTTAGTCTTCATGTAGATTACTATCCCGTAAGTTTGAAGTCGCTTGCACTCAATGTAGCAAGTTTTACTCTTGCTAGACAACCTTAATATGATGATTATATTGAAAAAAGAATTTGATATAATGTTATTGGTTATCAATTGATATACAAGAGTTCGTATACTAATACATAGTTGGAAATGATAAATGAGTTTTGGAAGTAAAAAAGAAATTAGACGCTCAAATATATTGATGGCGTTGGAAGCTTTAATGATTGGCTATGTCGGCTATTTGGCATCTTTACTGATAAAACATTATTTAAACGAATCTTATAACATTATTCCAACAATTGACTTTTTTGTACAAATTGGCTTCTTTACAATTTTGGTGGTTGTATCTGCACTTTCAGTGGGCTTATATGAGTCTAAGCTTCGTGAAACGTTCCGAGGAATTATAAGGCGAATTTTTGTTAGTGTGGCAATAGGCTACTTTGTTACCGCAGTAATCAGCAGCAGTTTGTTTCAAAGCACTGAAATTAGTGAGTATTACCTGCCTATTTATGCGGGTCTTACGATTGTTGCTATGGTTTTTCTTCGTTATTTTGTCAATAGGCTTGGCATTCTTGGTCTTGGTCAGGCAAAAATTATTGTTATTGGGGCGGGCGAAAGAGCCTCTATCATTGAAAAAAGAATGCGCCGTGAAGTGGATAGGTTTGGTTTTGAGCTTGTTGGTTTTATTCCTATTCCTGGTGATAACAGGGAAGAGGGTATTCAAAACGAAAAGCTTATTCATGTCAGAATTGATGAAAATTTTAGAAACTTTATTACTGATAACGATATCGATGAAGTCATTATTGCCTGTGATCAAAGGCGCGGTACCTTGCCGGTTGAAATCCTATTTGACTGTCGTCTGAGAGGCGTTGAAGTAACCGATCTTTTAGACTTTATGGAGCGTGAAACGGGTCAAATTGTCGTGAATCTAATGTATCCAAGCTGGGTAATTTATTCAAACGGCTTCAACTCTCAAAACTATTTAAGAGACGCTCTGGATTACACAGTTAATTGTATTCTGGCTACTATAGTGTTGTTAATGACTTGGCCTTTTATGTTGATAACCGCTTTGATTATCTTTTTTGAAGATATAAAAGTTAAAGGCGCTTCTGTTTTTTATAAACAAGAAAGAGTCGGGCTAAATGGTCGTCTTTTCAAAATTATTAAATTTAGAAGTATGCGACCTGATGCAGAGAAAGACGGTGCGAAGTGGGCTACAACAAATGATTCAAGAGTCACTAAGACTGGGGCCTTTATTCGCAAATATCGAATTGATGAGTTGCCCCAGTTGTTAAATGTGTATCGTGGTGAAATGTCTTTTATCGGCCCCAGACCAGAGCGCCCTCAATTTGTAGAGCAGTTGATTAGAGAGATTCCTTATTATAATCAAAGGCACAATGTTAAGCCGGGGTTAGCAGGTTGGGCTCAACTTAATTATCCCTACGGAGCCAGTGTGGAAGACTCCATGGAAAAATTGAAATTTGATCTTTATTACGTCAAACATCAAAGTGTGATGTTAGATATTTTGATTTTAATCCGTACTGTGGAAGTCGTGCTCTTTGGCAAAGGAAGATAATTGTGGCTATACCCATTCTTAATGCAATGACTGTCGATGTAGAAGATTTTTTTCATGTATCTGCATTCGAGTCCGTAATTGATCCTTCTCAATGGAAAGAGTATCAACCTAGGGTTGATGGTAATACTCGCAGATTGTTAGATTTGTTTGCCAAGTATAATGTAAAGTCTACTTTTTTTGTTCTAGGTTGGGTGGCTGAGCGTTTTCCCGAACTTATTACTGAGATTCATCGCCAAGGTCATGAAATTGCTAGCCATGGTTATGCCCACAGAAGGGCAACTTCGCAAAGCCGGAATGAATTCAAAGAGGATGTTATGCGCTCCAAGGAGCACCTTGAAGGGCTTATTGGAGAGAGGGTGACAGGTTACCGGGCTCCTAGTTTTTCAATTGGATATGACAATGAATGGGCCTTTGAGGTATTAACAGAACTAGATTTTGGCTACAGCTCTAGTACTTACCCAGTTAAACACGATCTTTACGGTACACCTGACTGGCCGAGGTTTACCTATAAACGTAAAGAGGGAATTATTGAAATTCCCATACCCACTTTAAAGCTTATGGGCAAACAAACACCTATCGGTGGTGGTGGGTATTTTAGGCTCTATCCTTATGCATTGTCTAAATATTTAGTTTCTACTTACCTTAAAAAAGAAAGACAACCCTACTCGTTTTATTTTCACCCTTGGGAAATAGATAGCGAACAGCCTCGCCTCGCTAGTGCGCCCCTTAAATCTAAGTTTAGACATTATGTAAATCTAGATAAAACATACGGTAAATTGGAAAAGTTGTTGCAGGACTTCTCATGGGGAACCATGAAAGATGTGTATAATATACCATCCAAATAAGGAGACTGTATTTTGAAAGGAGGCTTATTAGTAAACAGAGAGCAACCTCAATTTAAACCTGTCATTCTTAGCTTATTTGTCATTCTAGCCTGTTGGGTCTTTGTGTTTTGGCAAGGCTTGACAACTGCTATTGATATTTGGCTTATTTCTGAAATTTTCAATCATTGTTTATTTGTATTGCCCGGTACTGCCTACCTCATATATTTGAAAAAAGACCAACTAGATCTTAATCAATTAAAACCTAATTATTTTGTTTTACCTTTATGTCTAGGTAGTTTGTTATTGTATGCAATAGGCCTTGCAGGTGATGTACAGTTATTTATGCATGTTGCAACCTTCACCTTTTTACCCCTAGTGTTGTGGGCTTATCTTGGCAATCAACTCGCCTTGCAAATACTATTTCCTCTGACTTTTATCTTGTTCTGCATTCCTGTTGGTGAGGAGTTAATCCCCACTTTGCAAGAGATCACGGCCGACTTATCCATGGTTATGTTGAATTGGACGGGTATACCTATTTACAGAAGCGGTTTGTATATCGAAATTCCCCAAGGCAGGTTTTTGGTTGCGGAAGCTTGCTCTGGAATTAGCTTTTTTATTGCTTCAATCGTCATAGGCTCCTTATATTCATATCTTAATTTGAGAAGCAATACACGGCGTATCGGCTTTATGCTTATATCTATTGTTTTCCCGGTAATAGCAAATGCGATACGTGTATTTGGTATTATTCTTACGGGGTATTTGTCTAATATGGAGCATGCAGTAGGAGCCGACCACTTAATTTACGGTTGGATATTCTTTTCTTTGGTTATTGTCTGTTTATTGGCAATCGGAGAGCTTATTAGAGAAAAGCTACCTGCTAAAGAGTCACCGCAAACGCTGGTAGAGCCCAGCCTTATCGCAACTAAAAAAATAGACTATAAAGCAACCATTATTATTATCCTTGTTATGTCGTTATTTTGGACATGGTTTAAAAGTATTTCATTGCAACTCAATGAAGTAACAAAGCCTGATAGTTTAAGGTTGCAAACATTGATGCAAAGTCACGCGCAAGCCTTAAGACATAATTGGAAACCTGATTTCCGAGAGCCTTTTCAAGAAAGTCAATTTCAATTAGTAATTGACGGGCAGCAGATCGACACTTACATGGTTTGGTATCCCAAGGGGCATGGAGAGTTAGTGAGCTCTTTAAATCGGCTCTACTCTGAAAAGTCGTGGACACTTGAACAGAGTCATTATTTTGATACTGAGGTAGCACAAAGTATTGCCATCGACACTATAGTTAATCCAGATTCGAAGCGCCTATTGGTACATTGGTATCTTATAGATGGACAGGTATTCACTAATAAGCGTGGGGCTAAGTTATTTGAGATTTATCGTATTTTAATGGGAACATATGTGGGCAGTGGCTTAGTGGCAATCTCTTATGAAACTGATAGTGTGTCTGAACAAAAAGACCAAATTAAGCTTGAGAAAGTCGTTAGAGATAATATGTCTCAATTCAATCAATATTTTAATTTTAAGTAAGAGTCTAAAGTGGTTTCTAATATACAGTTTCCAATTTGGGTAAATGCTTTCTTAGCCTTTTTGCAGAAGCATGATTGGCGAGGTAAACACAAATTCTATTTATGGTTAACCAGAAAATATCCCCATAAAGTTATTGGGCATAAAATTGATGATAGAGCATTTTTTGTTCCTGTAGGTGAATGGTGTTTTTGGTTAGAGAAAGGGCCAGAGAACTATTATCTCGATGAGTTTTTACCTTTTTGCCAAGTCATTAATCAACTAAATCATCCTTTTGTATTTTTTGACCTAGGTGCCGATATTGGCACTGTCACTTCGTTAGTTGCGAGGAATTGCCCAACCTTATCTCATGTTATTGCTTTTGAACCCAACCCTAAGTCTTTTGATATATTACTGATAAATCTTGCACAGTTAACTGTGACTTCTGTGAGCGTGAACGCAGCTGTTTCTGACTATAACGGTACGACGGCATTTCATGCCGATAGTGACCGTTTGAATGACCATGAAGGCTATATTGAGTCAGGCATTGAAGGTGACACACAAGTCTTTACTTTAGATGACTGGAGTGAGACTCAAGATAACAAAATGGGTGCTGAAACAATTGTCTTAAAAATAGATGTTGAAGGGCAAGAGATACAAACTTTGAAAGGGGCGACTCGGTTAATAAAGGCTGCTAAGGCTGTGATCCTTTTAATTGAAGTGCACCCTGACGTACTCCGCAGAACTAACAACACAGCAGATGAGTTATTTGAGGCCGCTGAATTGACTCGAGATTTTATATGGCAAGTGCCTCTATGCAATGGTTTGATTATTGATAGGACTAAACCCTTGTTTCAACAAATTCCCGAAGGACAATACGACATTATTGGTGTCACAAGTTAGTTAACTTGTGTCGATTGTGTAACCTAATACGGATTGGTATTACTTTCAATTTTGGTGTGATGAAAATTCAGCTTGTAATTGGGGGGATAGAAAATCCTTTAAATTTCGACTGCGCTGATTACCAATCAATTTAGCATGAGCTCCATCTCTTTTACGTATAGGTTTATTGGTGAGATTGCCTTGAATTAATACATTTATAGTGGAAGGAAATCTATATTCAATTGAGTTTGGGTAGCTATGGCCCAGATAAATTTTATTATTCAACACTTGTGTATTTGGGCTCTCCTCTAACACAATACCTACATCGGCATTAGGGTGGTGGGGTGCGTTATGATATATAGTGTTGTTGCGAATGATCCCCCCCATGGTTGGTCTGTTTTCCATTCCGAAGCCAATTCCTCGGTCACAGTTAATAATCACATTATCTTCAATTAGAGTGTTTTTTGTATTGTTCCAAAAATGAATCGCATGTTCTGCGACTTTGGATCCTGGGCTGGCAATGCCTTTGAATTGATTTTTGCGGACTATCCAGTTGTGTCCACCATGTACGTCAATACCACCAATATAATACTGAGGACCTATTCCAGCGGTGTAACTAAACTCACAGTTTTCAATCAGCCCATTGTCACTGGCAACTTTAGTTTTGCGGTTGTAACTCACCTTGAATAATTGTTCATAGCTGTCTTTTAGGACACAGTTTCGTAGAGTAGGGAAGTCCGCATCTTGCTCTCCAGCAATTTGAATCAAGTGGTTACCAGCAAACTGCAGAGTGATTCCGTCTAATGTAAAGTGTTTGCCTGACACTCGAATTAAATTATTCACTTGTTTGGTTTTCTTCATACCTAAACCACTTATTATGACTTTTCTGCGGTTCCCAGAACCTGAAGATAGAGTAATGCCATTACCAAGAATAATAAGGCTTTGGTCGATAATATAGGTTCCGTCTTGCAATTTTATATGTGTATTACCGTATTTATTTCCGTGTCTAAGCGCCGAAAATAACTGCTCTACGTTTTGAACTTGTATCACCTTATCTGCAGCGATGGCATTAATTGAAAACAAGCTGATGATGACTATTGAAACTAAAGTCATTAGTTTAGCTACGGCAATGCAGGGGAGTACCAGGGCATTTAGAAACACTGTAAAAATCCATTGTAAATAATCATAGTGACTTATTTACGCATTTTGATGATTTTAGCCGGGTTACCAGCAACGATGGCATAATCAGGTATATCCTTTACCACTATAGAGCCGGCTGCTACCACGCATTTTTTTCCGACGTTAGCCATGATTAAAGCTCCATTTCCTAACCAGCTATCTTCACCAATCGTGACTTTTTCGAACTGACCTCCTTGGTCTTTTAATGGTGTGTTAATATCATCAAAATTATGTTGGCCTTTACCACTCAGAATATGTACACCACTGCCAATTAAACAGTTTTTGTTGATGGTACATTTTCCAATGTTACATTGTGGGCCGATGTAAGTACCTGAGTGTATATGAGTATCTTGCTGAGAAAACAAGGTTCCAAATCCAATCACCACATCATTATCACAATGGGTCATGGCAAACTTATGAAATGCTACTCGTAGATAAACGCCAAAAACTCCCGGAAAAAGGCTTAAGAACTGAGCAAAACTAGCAAATGCACTATCTGCTGCACCGATTAAAGACAATAACCGAAATAGACAATATAGCGGCAGAGCCAATAGGCTAAATAAAAAGTGCGCTGCGGACTTTAACAAAGACTTCATTTGGGGGTTTTAACCTTAGCTGTAACTGCTTGGTTTAGTATTCTATCAAAAGGAGCTAATACCCCTTCCCAAGCATAATGCTGATGGATTATTGCTAGAGCATTGTCTGCAATACTTTGGCTTAGCGCTTTATCTAAAGTCAGTGTTTCAATTCTATCCACAAACTCTTCTGGTGTTGCTGCAAGTAAAATACTCTCTTGGTTTTTACACCTAATACCTTCTGCACCCATATTGGTGGATACTACAGGGACACCACAAGCAAAGGCCTGTAAAACTTTATTTTGTACGCCTCGAGCAATCCTAAAAGGGCCTACAAATATCGTTGCCTGATGGAAATACGGTAAAATGTCTTCCACAAAACCAGTGACTACAATACCTTTATGTTTACTTAAGTTATTCACCTTGTCAGATGGCGACATGCCAGCGATATAAAATTTAGCCTCGGGCCACTTTGCCAATATCTCAGACCAGACATTTTCTACAAACCATACTACCGCGTCTACATTTGGCGCATAATCCATCACACCTGTGAAAAGTAAAATCGGTTGCTCAGACGTTATCGGGGTTGTTGCTGGTTTAAACGTTTCTGTATCCATTCCGTTTTCAATGGCGAAAATATTATCATTATTAGGCGCATCTTTAGAAAACAAAGCCTTTTCAGCATCTGTGATAAAAAAGCAGGCATCAAAATGTGCAGCAATATTCAGTTCGAACTTGTTTATTAATTTGGTTTCTCTTTGATAAACCCATTTCATTGGTAAGCCTGAACGCTCAGAATATTGACGCCATTTATCTGAGTCTAAATCCATAAAATCCATCAACAATGCAGGGCCTGGATTTTCTTTAAGCCACTGACTCTTAAATACGTATTCAGCCATACTTGAGGCGGTACAAATTATGGCATCGAACTTTTTGTTTTTGAGTAATTCATCAAAACATTTTTGCAGATCATTGCTGTAAAAATTAGCAATGCTCAAGGCCTTTCCTTTGATTAAACCACTACATAAACGTAATAATTTATTAGATAACTTAATGCCAACAGCCATTTCACAATATTGTTTTTCTAAAGCTTTAAAAAAGTCTAGTTCTAGGTCTTCTTCAAAAGGGGCTAATACACTAATACTGTGCCCTTTATCACCCAAAAATTTAAGTTGGTGAAAGGTACGTATTTTCTCCCCTTTATTAGGCGGAAAAGGCACCCTGTGAGATAAAAATAAGATATTCAACATCGATTATTCACTTGTTTTTATTGATTAGATACGACGACTTGAGTGGTTAATTTTTAGTGTTGCTCACTCGGCTGCTAATGAGAAAGAACAATAACATAAAAAATAAGCTGCTGACTCGACTAGAGTCTAGGGGGTCACCAAATAGACCAAACGCAAGGTAACCTAACACTATACTTGCTATCGCCCCATTTATAGGCCGCTGCTCTACTGGGCTCGCCATTACATTTTTGGCTGCAATTCCCAACATGATTATAAACAATAGGCTGCCTATAGCTCCTATTTGATAGAAAATGGATAAATATATGTTTTTAATGTGCCATGGCAAGTGTTCAAAGTCATGATAAAAGAACCAATGATCTGTTCCTTGTGTGAAGTGGCTATTTGTAATGGCTGACTCCATACCTTCATCTATTAATTCAATACTCTTTATTGCAAGTGGAGCGTCGCCTTTTTTGTACCTCAGTAACATAACCGTAGGTAGTCGTTTAATCGCCCAATTCGCTCCAATTGTTTTACTGTTAATTGTGGTTGAAATAAATTGTGTGTCTTTGCTAGGTTGGACATTAATCTTTTGAGTTTCACAATTGACTGCCCAACGTTCAAAAATGATTAGGTTTCGTTCGCATAGAGAAGCAAATATTACGGTTTTATTGGCGATGGATTGTGAATTTAGCTCGAGGTTGAGGTTATATTCAGTGTTTGGTTTTATTGTAAGTCTTTGTCCAAAGGCTAAGTCTTCCCCAGGACCAAGTAACAAAGTGTTTTCTGTACCATTGGTGGTTAATACGTAACTTCCGATACGACGAACTAAGTCAGGCTCGTTGGTGACATAATTTAGTGGAAAACTACCCAAACCGTTGCCCATCATTATCTCTTTAAAAGACCACTGCGAGGAGTTAATAACTGTATTCCAATGATCAAGTCTGGTATCTAAATCTCTAGAGGTGGTGTCCATTCTCATTTGAATACGAGTGCCGCCAAGTGCAATTGCTAATACAGCTGAAATAATTATTGCGGCTAAATGGGGGTAAAAAGTATTGTCATCTTTTTGTGTCCTTGGTGTATTGGCAAAAAAGACACTTCCAATGATACCGACTAAGGATATAAGCAATAAAATTAGGTTGTTATTGGTTTTATCTATCCATTGGCTATCGTAAAAACTATCGATACAAATATAAATTACTAAAATATTTATCATCAATATTAAAGGCCAAAAGGCATGTTTTAGTTTGTCTTTATATTGATAGGTAAACATTGTAAAAATTAAACCAAGGGCAGCAGCCCCTATGGCGTAATATCCTGTTTGCCCATAAGCAAACCAAACACTGATAATATACATTCCATATACACTTAATTTAACGACAGGAAATGATTGTCCTTGTTTTCGCTTCTCTTTGAATTTCCATAAAAAGTGCATAATTGCTAGAGATGATAGGCTAACGGCTGTGGCTACATAGGTTGCACGAGTAAATCCAACTAACACACAATACAAGAGGCTAAGTAGCCCAATTAATGCGAACCCTTTGGCTTTATGGGATTTAAACAAATAAACCCCTAACAAATTAATAGGGGCAAGTAGTAAAAATATGCCGTCTAAACTTTCGCCTCCTGTGTGCATATCCGCCATGACCCCAGTCATTCGATAGGCCCCGGAAAAGTTCAGAAAAGAATGAGCCACTTTCATCCAAGGGGTGTCATCGAGCAAGCCCCCAAAGATTTTTCTTTCCCATAGGGCGATGAAAAAAAGCAATATCGAGGTTAATACCGCGGCATAGATTAAATAAGACACCACTAATTTTCTATCTTGTTGGCTATGCTTTACTAGTAACCAACTAAGGCCTAATCCATATGCAATTCCTTTCGTTATGGCAAAAGGGTAGGTCTCTGAGAAATACAGGTTTTGTGTTGTGGGGCCAAACAACTCAGCCAGTGGAACATGGGCTAGAGATAACAAACAAAAAGCAGTAAAAATACTGGGAAGTAACATAGTGTGTGTTTGGCCACTGTTTGGCTTCTTTAGAGTATTTAAAAGTCCTACGGCAATGGTAATCAAAACAAATATGTCATGTTCATTAAAAATAAATCTACCGCTCCAAGGAGATAGACTTAGACCTACTGTTATTAGAGGTAAAATAATCAGCCAGCTTAATGGTTTATAAAGTAATAAAGCCACATAAATTACAATTGCGATAAGTAATGACGTTTGAGCAATGGGAAAATGCCAGAGACCGTATAAGCACAAAGTAGCCAGTAATAGACTTGGCATAATAACGCTGATTTTCATGCTGGCTGGCAAAGTCGAAGGCGCGTGTGTAGTCAAACCTATTCCTTATTATCTGAAAATAAATGTTAAGTGCCTATCAAATGATTATGTGTATTTTTCTAATCGTGACACAAGCAAAAAGCTTGTGCGGTTCAAAAGCTTATTTTTGTACCATATCATTTGATGTTTTGGGTGATAGTATTGTACAAGGACACTATGCCAGACAGCAAAAAATAGCTATTATAGTATGCTAAATCTTTGATGTATTGGCACTTTGTGTTCATCATCCTATTCAAATAATGGCATAAGGATCTTATGAGTCAACTTCCTAAGTTTATATGTATTGGTGCGCAACGAGCTGGTACAACTTGGTTACATGAGTGTCTGAGTGAGCATCCAGATGTATATGTTCCTCCAGAAAAAGAGTTACATTTTTTTGACCGTTTTTATGACAGAGGTATAAGTAGTTATCAAGATTTTTTCAAGGCTGAAAAAACGGGTAATGCAAAAGTGTGGGGTGAGTTAACACCAAACTATTATCAAGAAGATCAAGCCTTAGAGAGAATAAAAGCCCATATTCCTGATGTGAAGTTAATTTATATACTTCGTGAGCCGGTTTCGAGAGCTTATTCTCAGTATCAACTTTATAAACCTAGTCAGTTTTCTGAGCAAAGCTTTGAAGAAGTTATCGCTACACAGCCTTTTGTCACCGATTTAAGTCTGCAAGGTAAACACCTAGAGCGTACCTATTCATTATTTGCCAAAGAACAAGTCTTAGTGTTGTTTTATGATGACTTGTCTAGTGATCCTAAAAGTACCCTAGAAAAGGTGTATTCGTTTATAGATGTTAAAAGTGATTTTATTCCAGAGCATTTAGATAAGCGCATTAATCGTGTTGTGTTGCCTGATTTACAGGAAAAGCTACAGAAATTTGGACTTGGTTGGTTAATTGACCTAGTAAAAGCCTCACCATTTTCGGAGTGGGTCAAAGAATTTTTCCATAAGACACCAAAGAAAAAACAAAGTGATCCTATGGTTAGTCAAATGCAAGGGACCTTCAAAGAAGATATTAAGTTGATAGAAAAGCTTTTGGATGTTGACCTAACGGCTTGGCGACAAGATTAATTGTTGCTAATTTAAGGCTATTTTAAATTTTGAGCATTTCGTTCATTATGATACTCAAGCCATTGGTCTGGTAAGTTCATTGGGATGTCAGGTCTATCATCATCAACAATTATTTTATAAGCGACTAACTTTGCCTGTTTACGATCACCTATCGCCGCCCAAAGCAGCTGTCTTTGGTTATCCCAAGTAACTGAACCCACAACCGTCGGGTTTTTTGAACTAACATCCCATTTCAAGCCTGAGTCAGGCCACTCAAATTGACTGAGCTGTGTTTCCCATGGCTTTTTCTTATTGTTGTACACTTCGACTAGGGCATCAGGGTCAAATACTCTTCCTGCATGTGCGAGTATGCCTTCTGGATAGGTACTATTTGCTATTTCTTTGGAATGGTTACCACGGTCATTGCGCCTACCTAGGCCTCGCTCTGTGTAAAATATTTCTGGCCTTTGTACTAAAAAATAACGAATTGAACCAAGATCTCCTTGGGCTCGATAGTCATGTAAACCCCTTCCAAAATTGTGTGTAGCTAAAACACCTTTTACCTCAGGGTGATTGATAAAAGTCAATCCACCCACACTTCCAGCTTGCCAATAGCCTGTATCACCTTGTGGATGTTTCCACATAGGTATATGAGCAAGATGTGAGGTGTTTGGGTCTTTTTCGGGGTAAAAGTAATATGGGTCGCGGGTAGCAGGTTGTTTATTATGAGGGTAATCAAGTAATATTCGGGGTGGCTTATTATCCATCTCCCAATAACCAAGAGCAGGGCCTAAAGGTGAGCCCAAAACGTCATAGCCGCCTTTACCTAATAAAAAACCTATGCCGTTAAGATACTTTTTCGACCATTCTTTATCGGTCAAACGCATAAAACCACCGCCTAAAGCTTGCAGCATATGGAAGTTATCATTTTTTGTATTACTTTCAGATGTAATTGTGTACTGAATTTCTGTACCAGTTGCAAGGTTCACTTTCGCCAACCATTTAGGTTCAAACCCAGACCTGTAACTTTTTCTGCCTGATGTGAGTACTTCGTCTTCATTTAACCACAACACTCCAGAAGCTGTGATTTTCCTAATATCTTGTAATGCAGGCTGTTTTCTGGCTACTTTTAATGTGGGCCAAGTTTCAGGGGCTCCTATTCCTATTTGTTCTGGTTCGATAAGCTCAATCACATAGCCTGCAGAATGGCCGGTAACCCATTTGTTACTGCCAGGTAGAAAATCAAGCTGAATACTTCTGTGATAGGTTTTACCTATTTTTATTCGAGGAATAGTGAAACCACCTACGGCTTGTAAATATTTACCTTTTAATAATTTACGTTCAGGGTAGGGTTTAAAGGTTTCTGGTTTAGGTAAATACAGATTATTTAAAAGAGGAGGGCTGTCTGCCTCTGGTTTAACCAAAGCCATATCTTCGTTAGCTGTTATTGACGGCTGCTCAGTTTCGGTGGTGCCATTAGCCGCTGGTAGTAAGTATTTGAATAACAGTACGGTGAAGATTGTTAGAATAATAGACAGTGAGATGTTTTTTAAATTGAGAAGTCTCATTTATGTTTCTTTGTTTTATTTTTTGATAATAATAAAGCGAAGCCAATAATCATTATGATTATTGGAAATGGCCATTTTAGAACATAGGCGACTTTTTCAAAATAATACTTGTTGGTAATAAAGTGTTTTACCCCATCCCAACGTTGGTAACCCAACTCGTAAGCACGCATTAAGCCCTTTATTTCTCGTAAGCTATAACCCTTATCAATGTAATGCTGGTAAATCTGGGTTGGTGAATCTTTTATCTCTGCTGGGCTGTAGGGTAGGGTTACTCCAAAATCAGGATCAAAAAGTTTCTCTTCACCATCAATCTCAGCAGTTACGATGACGTGCCCTGGAAAAGATAAAATTTGATTTGGGATCCCTTGCTGGTCAAATAGCTGCGACATTACCATTGAGGCATCCCCACATATTCCAATTCCTCTTTTTAGGCTACGTTGGTAATTTGCATAATGATATTTCTCGTATTCAGGGATCCCTGAGTACTTGCCCATAAAATACAAAAAGTAGTTTTCCCAAATGGGAATTAATTGGTTGTATCGAGTCACGTCGTACTCTTCGTTCCAATGTATATGTGCCAAACTTTGAGAGATAACATCTGTCATTCTAATGGCATATTGTGAGTGGTCTTCATCTGGAAGAGCTTCAATGTGTTTCATCGCTTGTTCATAGTTTAGTGAAAGATCATTAGGAAAGCGTAATGGTTCAGTCTCAATTATGCTTGGTCGAACGTCTTGAAAAAGTCCATAAACGTTAACAGCTAACAATGAAGTTCCCATAACAATACAGATTAAAGATAAAATTTTTCTTATCATGAATTCATTGCCTTTCGTTTATTTTTGACCACAACCCAAGCTTTAGTAAAAGCGCTGATGATTATATAGCTGACGCAACAAATAAGGAGTGCGACTATAAATTTTAATATAGATGTCATGGCGTAGCTAAGGTGGGAGCCAAAATGGTCCACAAACCATTTCATCACGCCCCCATGCAATAGAAATATATAGAAAACAGCGCTGGCTAAAATTATCACAGGACGATAGCTAAAGTTTGGAATTTTAACCGTACGGAATAATATCAATAAGGTGACCAATATCGAAAAAATAATAAAACGGTTAATGGGAATAGGTTGATAAACTTGTAGCACAATAAAAGTACTAGTTACAACAATCACCCAACAAAGCAATTGGTTTCTCACCGTTCTAGGGGAGTCATACAGCATGGCCCAAATAACCCAGCCCAATATAAAATTCCAAGCAATATAGTGGGGCAATTTCCAATATAAACTTGCACTGTCAATGAATAGGTCTATTGCCAATGGCATGGCCATGGCGAGAGCCAACATGCAGAGACTGAATTTAATTGGATGTGTTTTTGTCCATCTTGAAAAATTAAATAGAAAAGCCAGTGGTATTATTATCAGAAAAAGTTGTGTGATGGCTTGTACATACCACACAGGAAAAGTTGAAATTTTTTGTGGGTAGTAAAAATTACTGATAAGAAAAAGCTCTTTCCAGTCGAACTTAGTATAAATCATGCTATAGAAGATAATGAGTAAGACACTTGGGACTAAGAGCTTTTTAAGTAATCTTAAAATATCTGCAACCATTTCCTTGTTGTCTTTTTTAAAGGAAAAACGTGCAAAGTTTAAACCTGAAATCAAAATCAGTATGTTTACACCTCCTTGCAAATTATGCCAAGAGGAGTGGTTGATCAACACCAGTAATATGCCTAGGGCTTTTAGTAAGTCTAAGTTATCGACTTTTTTTAAGGCGAATAGCGAACTAAAGGACATGACTTTCCTTTTTAGCTTCAAGCTCCTTGATGGAAGTGTTGTGCCAATCTTCTGGTAATGTTCCCAAATATTCTTCAAGGGCTGAAGAGGTGCTCACATAAGATAAGGAGTCGCCCGCTAAGCTTCTGAAGGTACAAAGTACTGTAATATCAGTTGAAGCCAAGGTTGTTTCATAAATTTGCAGCACGCTTTCCCAAGAGTGGTCATTTAGGCCTAGGATATTGAGTATTTGCTGTTTAAATTCATGGGTAAATAGTTGTATCAAAGACTGTTTATTAGTTTGTTGCAAATAGTCAGATTGCAATTTCTTATAGTCAAACTTATCGTTTGCTAACCTGGGTAGTTGGATTAAAGTTTCAACTTGGAATACTTCAGGAGGCAACTTATAAATTGATATTAGTTGCATGATTGTTTGGTGGTCCTCAGGTTTTTTACTCTCTACTGCGACGATAATTTTTTCATCATCTCCAGTTACCGCTACCACATAACCTTTAGTAGATAAGGCATTCTGAATATCGTCCAAACTCACTCGTATTCCAAAAGGTTTTACAAAACGTGACATGCGTCCCACTATTTTATAAAGCCCTTTTTCATTACGTAGTGCGATGTCTCCCGTTTTTAACTCTGTAATCGTTTCTTTATTGTGGAAGTCATTAGGCCCTAATGCATATCCCATCATGATATTAGGCCCTTTATATGTTAGCTCACCTGGGGTATCTATATCAGTGATAACTTGGTCTTCTTCATCGATAATTGCCAGCTCACCATATTCCAGAGCAACACCAATACAATCGGCATATTCAAATACATATTTTGGGGGGAGGTAGCTTATTCTAGGACTAGCTTCAGTTTGTCCATACATTACAAAAAACTGATTATTGTTATCTTTTAGTTGTTTAGCAAAATGTAATATTGAGGTTGTAGATAATTTCCCTCCCGCTTGGGTAACATAGCGAGTTGATGGATAATCATTAAAATCAAAGCCGGTGGATTCAAGGGACTGAAAGCTATAGGGGACCCCTGAAAAACTAGTGACTTTATGCTTTTTATAAAGCTCCCAGAAGCTTTCATTAACCACTGAAAGCTCTGTCAATACGATTGACGCTCCTATGCGTAAATGAATATTGAGTAACGACAATCCATAAGAATAATGGATAGGTAAAGATGTAATTCCTCTATCTTCGGCGGTTAAGTCTAAATATTTAATAATCCCATCACAGTTAGCTTTGATATTTCCATGGGATAGCTTGACGAGTTTCGGAGAGCCTGTAGAACCAGAGGTACTTAGTAGGTGAGATAACTCTGGGTGCAGCTTAATGTCTGTTTGGTTTAGTAACTTGAAGATAGGCTTTGAGGTATCGGTAGTTACAACTATATTTGGATGATAACGGCTGATAAGTTCGTCTAATTGGACTTGGTTTTCATTGGCGACTAATAACACAGGAAAGCCTGCTAGCACGCAGGCTACATAAGCGAGAACGGCTGCGTAGTTATTTTGAGCTCTAATAAAGACTAGCTGTTTGCTGTGCTGGTACTCTAGTGTTAAAGCTTGGGCATCATTACAAAGCTTTTGATAACTGATGGGATTCTGGTTCTCGTCAATTATGGCTATGGTATTTTCATACTGCTCAATACCAGAAAATAAAGTCGTCACTTTACTACCTCACAGAGCCCAATTTTGTCACTACAGGCTCATCTTCTGTGTGTCTCTTTAGCACATAAATATTATAGGCAATTGCGGTATACAATACGCACCAATATAAAATTTCTGCCCGTAATCGGTTCATAAAGGTCATAGCTATCATAAATGCGATGAGCGAAGCTTGAATAGCAATAATCTTAAAGTACTGGTCCACTTGATTGTTCTTTTTAAGGTAAGATTTACATTTTTGAGTGGTTTTAGCGCAGTAATACAACATCATAATCAATGCAAATAAACCCAAGTAACCAATCTCTGATAAAGCTTCAAACCAAGTGGAGTGTACGGTTCGGTTTACTTTCCTCCCAGTATTCACACCTTCGGGAATATATAAATGAGCGTAAACGTTAAATCCTCTAAACCCTTTGCCAAAGGGGTAATCTTTGGCCATCTCAACCGAAGCCGCCCAAAACACCATTCGTGTTGCCCCAGACTCTTGTTCTTCATTTACTTCTGTTTCACTTGAAATAGAGTAAATTCTTTCTATAAACGCATCATCCGCTAGATATAGGCCTCCGGATACTCCTGCCAATGTGATAAAAACAGCTGAGAGCTTCTGAAATTTACGTTGGAACGAAGAGAAGTACATGTAATACATGAAAATTAAGATGCTGATCGCCACACCTAAAAACGCCCCACGGCTGTTTATGAGTACTATTGCATTGGCTATAAATATTCCTGCGACAGCAAATGCTGCTTTGGCGTATTTGTTCTTAGATGTCCAAAAATAATACAAGCATAGTACTATGGAAGGCGCGATAGCGGCTGCAAGCCCGTTGGCATCTGGCGCATCGACTGTGCCAATGCCTTCGACCCGTCCACCAGAGTTTCGGCCAACTTGCCAAGCATAGAAACTGATATACCAAGCTCCTAAAACATAACCCCATAAAACGTAATCAAACTTTTTGTCGGTATCGCATAACTTGTAAGCAATGCTAATAACTATAAATAACTTAATCATATTGACCATGGCATTGTAATGCAGCACAGGGATAGCGGCGTAAGTATAGGCAATACAATATAAAAATAGGATGAAAAAGGCCCATCTAAATTGTGGGACTGCAAATAGACGATTTGCTTTGATTTTCTCGAAATTTGTGAATAAAAATAAAATTAGGGTGATTGAAATAAAGAAAGAATAACTGATGTCCGGGACCATTTTCCCCCACCAGCGGGATTCTGGATTGAAGAAATAGACGGCTTCATAAAGCACAAAGGCGAATATTGGAAAGACTCGAAATGCCAAAATGAAACCTGAAACATAGGTTAGAAAAAACAGTAAGACACTTATCATTAGTCGTCAGAGCCTATTAATTTTGCTTGCGCCATTGCTTTACTTTGCCTTTTATCTTAGCTCGTTTTAGCTGAAACTGAAGTTGCCACTCGCCAACTATTTTTTGATGGAGCTTATAGTAGAACATAGCGATAGGGGATAAGGTTATATTTTGTCCCTGTAAAGTATAATTATTGGCGTTGAGCTCATCACCAGCCGCATACTCAATGATATCAATTTGCTTTTTAGTTAATCGTTGTTGCCATTTATTAGCCAGCTGAACGTCGGGCTTTCTTTGAGTGTTTATGTTTTCTTTATTGGCCACATATGCGGCATCACTCTTATGGTAATTTAACATAGTGTCGGAATATTCTATGTTTAGAAATTCACATACCTTCTTTAGGTTATTTGGCATATCCGTCACTAGGTCTTCAAAGCGGATTAACATAAAGTTTTCTGGAGCTAATTTCATAAAGGCTTTTTGTTGTTGTACTTCTTCTTTCCAGCGTAGGGCCCCAGTATACGCATTGGTGCCTAACCCCCATTTATTTTCTATATATGAGTTAGCCACTCCTCGGCCGTCACGTACAATAATTATGAACTTTGACCCTGGTAGGAATGCTTTTAGCTCTTCGATATACTCTGTTAATTGAGGGTCCTTTAAGCCCCAACATTTTATCCCTTTATCAGACACAAGTTCATCTACCGAAGAGCCATGTTTGCGTTTTATGATTTCGCTTATTTTTTTAATTATCGTGCTTTTACTACGATCTCCCACAAAAACCTTTATCAAAGGTAGTTCGTTTTGCACAAATATATGCGCATGAGCTGATAACATTCTTGTTAAAAGGGTAGTGCCAGAGCGCTGTGTGCCCATAATAAAAATAGGGTGTTGAGCTGCATCTAATGGTTTTTTCAAATCATTCATTGGACATCTCCCGCTTTAATTGCGGACTTATAGTTTTTATACCCCTTGTATCTATCAGACCATTTACCTTTTATATTATTTCTTAATTGGACACTCGTTAGATTCGTTGCTGGCGACGTAAACCATGAGCTTAGCCAGCTTTTCAAGTCTGCACTGAGCTCCCAATACAGTAATTTTTGGGCGTGTTTATGTCCATTGGTAATCTGCTTGTAGTAAAAAGAGCCTTGCCCAGTTTGGTAGTTATGTTTGAGTTTTTGGTGTTCTTCTGGTGTGCGGCGCCCATGATTATGAAACACAAACCAATCGGGGCAATAAACTATTTCTTTTCCACTTAACCAAATACGATAATAATAATCAGTATCTTCTGCTGAGCCACATAGGCTACCTGCGCCTAAATTGGTATCAAACTGACCTGTTTTATCCATGACGTCTTTTGAAAATAACATGCAGCAACCATGTACGAATCCAAATAGTTTTAAACCACCTGCATATTTGTCGTGGTTTTTACTTGTTTTTATTGTGATAGGTAAATCTTGTTGGTTGTACAACTCAACTCGGCCACCTATCATTCCTGCATGGGGATATTTTTGAATACTACCTTGTAAATCAACTATAAAACTCTCTGGTAATACAAGGTCGTCGTCGATGGTACAGACATAGTCTGTGTTATCTGAGATAGCCTCTATGGCGGCGTTTCTGGCATTACTCAAACCTTTTTTCTTTTGATTTATATAAGTAAGTTTAAACGGACATTCAATTGAATTAACTAAGGCCTGTACATTCGCATCAGGGCTATTGTCTATTACTACGATAGTAAAATTCACATCTGTTGGTTGAGTAAGCTTTGCGATAGAGTCGAAAAGAAGACGAATATCATCAGGTCTATTTAACGTGGGAATGATGCCAACCAAATTCATTATTTACTTACTCTTTTTAATGCTATGTCGTTAATTTGCTTAGTTTATCTGAATATTTAACGGGGATCTTAATCCAAGGTAAATATTTTAATCTCTGCCAAGTAAGGTCCTCAGATACCGTCTAACTCTATGATGAAGTGGTGGGCTAGGAGGCTTTCTATTTAAGGTGTAAGTTAGCGCTTCGCTTAATTCCGCTTTTTCTGGAAATTGTGCTAAGGCTTTTAGATTTTCTAATACAAACTCTCTGGCACTGTGGCTATTTATAGGCATAGCTCTAACTTTCTCAAAGGTGAGTTTGTCGGGAAAAGCGGCGCTTCGATTTAGCGCATCATATATTTCTAAATTAATCATAGTACGAATACATTTTTCACATTTACAACAATTATAAGCACTGTCTGGATTTCGCCAACATACCCTGAGGCTTTCAAGGGCTAAATTGTTTGTAGCGATTAGCTTGGCCTTATCGATGCGTTTTGCTTCACAGCCATCATGAATAAACGCTAAGCCCGATGAACTCCATTGAGGATCTAACAGAGGGTGGGTGCCCCAAGGAAATAGGTTACCATAATGATAAGATGAAGGAATGGTAATAGATTCAAACTCGTGGCTTAACAAGTGACCTATGCTTATTAATGCGGCACCATGTCCTAATTCTCCCCAAGTCACATATTTATCTAAGTAATCTCGTAGATTAGTTTCGATTTCAATGAGGTTGACATTGTTTTGTTCCGCAACCTTGTGGAGTTGAGCGGACGTTTTAGTTCTTAATTCATGATCTGAGAGTTTAATGTCATAACCATGTACAAATATCAGATCTGTAATTTTGCTTTGATGCTTTAGAAAACTGTAAAACGAGTCCATTCCACCAGAGAAAAACATACCGTGTCTTTTAAAGTTTTGAGGGGTAACTTTAGTTTCAGAGGAATGAATTACAGGGAGAGAGGTAGCCTGGTTGTGCTCAAAGTCTACTTGAGTAAAGTTTTCATGCCAGCTTTTGTAAATATTTTGAACCGTGTACTGACCTGCTTTAAAGTTTGTATCCAATTCTGCTTCTAAAAATACTTTGGGTATTCCTTGTTGCATGGCTGGTAGTAATGTAATCGTAGCTTCCACTTCTGCAGACATCACTAAAGGGTGTTTACTTTTAAAATATATTTCTTTGGGGGCAGATTGGTTCTGAATGTTCACAACAAAACCAGCTCCATCAGGCAGTGAGCTTGATGAAACATTGAGCTGAGAACTCTTAACGTTGTTAGACATACTCTGTTCCATTATAGGTGATCTTGTAAGTCATCGACTTCGTTGAGTAGGTAAGTTAAATCGGACTCTGTCATCCAAGTATGGTGAAAGTTTGAAATTTTTCCCCCTAAAGAGTCAAAGGTGTAATTTTTTATACCGAGCAGAGTGCTCATTATAAAAGCATGCAGACGGTCGGTTACCACTCGCTCACCTTCACTAAGCAATGCTATTCCTCGGGTGAGATTGGTGTGAGCATAATGTAGTCGTAGTTTTTCATAAAATGGTTGTATTAACTTGGTTTGGCTAGGATAACGTTTGATTAAGTAGCATAACCAAAGGTTTAGTTTGCTCTGTAATGGGGCTTTTTCGACAACCCAATCAGAATAAGAATAGGTTAGCGCCTTGGCTTTTAGTAATTGGTTAATTGCCTCAGTTTTATTCACTAAAAGTTCTTTGTCTTCACGAAGTAAGCAGAACACATCAGACTTTGCTGGCAGGCGTACTATCGTTGGTAAATAGAAAGCCATATCGGGTATTAACTCAGTTGTACAACTGAAATTATGTCGCGCAAACTCCAAACTTTTTTTATCTCTTACAAACAGTGAGTAGTGAGCACATTTTGCTATAGCATCTGCCGTTTCTTTGATTGAATCTTGGGTTTCAAAGTGAATACTTTGTGGAAATTGTATTAACCTTTTATGTGAAAATTCATTCATTATCGCAAGGCGAATTTTTTGGTGACGTTTCCAAAGATCACCAAAATTCCCTCCACCTTGAAAAAATATACAATCAGCTTGTTCTAAGAGGTATTTTTGCCCTTTAGCGTAACTTCTATGGTCAATAAAATGTACCTTAGCTTGTGGAAAATGAATGTTTAGAAAATTCATTTGTCCCAGAAAAATCGCACTATCACCTATGTTTGGATAATCTGGCGGATCGACTAAGACTATATTTAAAATGTTTTCAGGTACGCTTGGTAGTAACGTCTGTTTAATTATGTTTTTTAAAAACATATTGCATTTCTAATTAACATTTTATTTTTCCTTAAAAAATGTTGTACAAGCCACGCTAAACATTCTCTGTATCTATCTTATATTAATGTTTCTAGTTCACTTGTCTTCGTACTATTTTATTGTTTCTCTTAAGTCATCCACATCGTCAATTAGATGGGTAATTGATGCATCACTTAACCAAGCCTTATAAAAAGACGCTACCTTGCTTCCTAGCGAATCAAAAGTGTAGTTAGTGATGCCTAATAAATGACTCATTATCATGGCATGCAACCTGTCGGTTACAACTATTTTTCCTGAGCTTAATAATTTAACACCCCTTTTTACATTGTCTCGCATATAAAGAATACGGATATATTCGTAAATAGGTTGGAGTATTGGAGTGATACTAGGGTGTAATTTAAACCAGCGACATAATAAGTCATTCAGTTTGGCTTTTAGTGGCGCTTCTTCAATGACCCAGTCTTCGTGCTTATGAGTAAGGGTAAGCTCATCAAGAATGGATATAATCGCTTTAGTTTTGTCTACTAATAACTCCTTATCTTCTCTTAGTAAGCAAAAGGTATCTAGGTGTGGTTTCAAACGTGTCAACTTAGGCATATAAAATGCCATATCTGGACTTAAGTTAGTTTTACATGAGAAATGTTTTTCAGCGAAAGCTAGGCTATTTTTATCTCTTACAACTAATGTGTAATCTGCACATTTGCTAATTACTTCAGCCATTTCGGCTATATTGTTCTGGTCTTTGAAGTGAATACTTTGTGGAAATTGCAGCATTGGTTTATTAGGAAATTCGCGCATTATTCTAAGGCGTGTGTTTTGATGTCGCTTCCACAAATCCCCAAAATTGCCACCACCATGAAATAAAATACAATCTGCTCGTTCTAATAAATATTTTTGGCCATTTGCATAGCTTTTGTAGTCAACAAAGTTTACTTTTGCATTTGGAAAGTGGACTGATAGAAACGTCATTTCACCATATAATATGGCACTGTCTCCCACATTGGGGTGATCAGGAGGGTCTACCAAAACAATCTTAGTTGCGTTTGGTGGTATTGCAGACAAAACTTGTTGCCTTATTACTTCTTGTAAAATCATACTGTATCTCTTTTCAATCTTTTATTGACTATGCCGCTGAGTTTTTGCTCTATACCTTGTGGTTTTCCTTGCATTATCCAAATAAGAAAATGACAACTGCAATAGGTGAGTGCTCCAGCAGCACAAAGCAGACTTAGTTCTATCATTAAGTCCAAGGGAGTGGTTTCAAAGGTTAACTGACTCTTTAATAACAGCATAGTGAAATACATAACACAGACACTTAAAACTGGGCGACACAAGACTGTTAACTGCTGCACTATGCCTACATTAAGTAAGTAGCGTACTAAGAAAAAGTTATACACAAGGAGAAATATCAAATTAAGTAATTTAGAATATAAAAGTCCAAAAAAGCCGTAAATGTATAGGCCGCCTAGACTAAGCACTACTTTAACAATAAAGAAGAGCACGTCCCGTTTGAATATAATTTTAGTCTTACCAGTGGCCATGGCAATGGCTTTGGTGACTGAAGTAATACAAGCCACAGCATAAATACCAGCCAATATTTCTATGACAAGGATTGCCCCTTGCCATTTTTCACCAAGAGCCAAAAGTACCATTGGCTCAGCTACAAGCACCAACCCAAAACCTATGGGTAATAAAATAGAGTAAAAAATGGAAATGCTGGTGAGATAAGCTTGAGTGAAACGTTCTGGTTTATGGATAAGTTGAGAAAAGGCTGGAAACAAAGCCCTATTTAAAGGTGTGGTTGTTTCTCTTGTTGGCATACTCGCCAATTCATTGCCGATATTATAAACCCCTAGGGTGACCGTACCAAAAAATTTCCCAATTAGTAATTGGTCGAGCTTCCAATTAATATTATTGATAACGTGGCTCAGTGAAACCCACACAGAAAACGATAGAATTTCTTTATGTTTTTGCAAAGACAGTTTTGGGAAATAAGGTAAAAACCAGTAAGTAAATACAACATTGAGTACTTGAGTAATAACACTGCCAATAACCAATGCCCAATAAGATTGGGTGTAGTAAGCAACGGCAAGAGATACGCCTATTGCAAGTACCTTTGACAAGGTATTAGTGAAAAATAGATAAGAAAAGTTTAGAGATTTTTCAAAAATTACAAATTTAGGATTGATAAAACCACTAGCCAATGCAGCGATAGAAAATATGATCAGTATGGCAGTGACTTGAGGTTCATTATAAAAATTAGCGATAGGTATGGCTAATACCACCAAAACTATACAAATCATTGCCGTACGTATAATGTTGATCGTGAAAGCGGTATCAAAATGGGACTTTTCAGGATTTTCTATGGCAATAAGAGCTTGGCTAACTGGAATTTGCACCATTGATTGTAATAAGGTGGCCACCACACTCGCAATGGCTACTAACCCAAAGTCTTCTGGCGTTAATAATCTTGCTAAAATAAAAATGCTGGTCATGCTTAACACAGTAATGACAACTCGCGTGAACATAAGCCAGCCAGATGCTTTAAATACTTGTGAGCCGAGTGATTTAGGCACTGAAATCCTTAAATAAATTAATCATGTTATGAATAACATTGTTTGCTTAACACGCCTACCTGTTCCCAAGTTAACTTGTCAGCGGCTGCTTTATTATTCGTACCCATGGTTTCTAGTGGTAATTTGTGTACATTTTGTAGTACTGATGTGAGCTCTGCAGTATTTGTAAAATACTTAACACCTAATTCGGGAACACAGCCAAATACTTTTGCTTTTTCTGGCAGAATAAGGGGCTTACCTAATGTCATGGCTAGTATGGTTGAGCCTGAAGTCAGAGTGTCTGCAAATGGTATAACCACAATGTCGGCCGCAGTGATTTGATCCACTAATTGCTGTTCTGGCAGAAACTCAAAATTGGCAACGATCTTACTGTTTAGTTTTACTTTTTCTGATAATTCATTTTTATAGTTTGCATCGGACACGCCGCCAGCAAGGGTTAAGGATGAATTTTCTAGAGTGGATTCAATACTATTGAAACAGTCAATTAAATTATCCACCCCTTTGTAAGGTCGTATCGAACCGAAGTACAGAATATTAATGACATCAGGCTTGATATTTAAGCTTTTTCTTAAGCTATCTTTAGTTGCTGAAGGTTTTGGGTAACAGTTGTCGTAATTACCATGAAATATTACCTTCGCTTTTTGCTGCAACGGATATTCGTAGAGCTTAGTAACAAGCTTCATTGCTTCAGTGCTATGAATAATTACTTGGTCTGCTAGGCGGCAAAATTGACGTCTAATTAACAACTCTCTGTTCTTGTTTAAACTTTGATGGGAGAGCTTGTTATGTATGGTCCATACTATTTTTACGCCCCGTTTTTTGAGGCACCATAAATCGAATAACATTCGCGCTAGTTTAATGAAAAAAACTAAAGAAGATTTTGACCAGCTTAAACGGTGAATTAACTCTGCAATCCAATGTAAGTGCAGAACTTTCATCTTTGGGTTCTGGTGATATAACTTAGTAAATGGTGCTAAGCCTTCTGGGTAGTTTTGCATGGTCACTTGGTAGTCATCTGCAAGGCTTGCAGCTAACAAATTTTGGTATGGGTTATTTTTTGACCAGTTAGGGGCAAACACTACTAAATCTTTATTACTACTCATAGTTTAATGCCTAAAGGCGCTATGCAGATTCTGACTAGGCTCACTAGATAAGATTTAGCATATCGCCAGTTAGTAGGGGCCAATTGCCATGCTTGTAGCATAGCGGATGAGGATTCTTTTAATTGCCCTAAGTCTTTTAAAGCTATCGATAACTCCCATGCATTAACCCTTGCCAGTTGGTTCTTTACTGCAACCACTTCTTGTTTTGAATGGGTTAATGGTAATAGTGCGCTGTAGCCTCTAAGCATAGTGTTTGCACTACGTTTGACTTTCTCTGGGTTGACGTCAGTCACTAAGGAGATATGAGCGTCGTGAATATGATAAATTTGATGTGTGGTGTCTACAAAAGCGAATTTATGTCCTCGTAATACAGATTTTATTGCATAAAATCTGTCATAAGCGGTTCGATAAGTACCGTCAAACACGTTTTTTTCAAATACACTTTTGCGTATAAGTGCACATTGAGTACTCCCTGGTACACAATGTTTAATGGCCACAGTTTTAATGGATTGGTCATTGATTACTGAAAGTCCGTTTCTTTGCTCTGTATGTAAATTTACAAACGGGTGGCGACTGCCGTCTGCCATAATAAAGTTGCTTGCTTCCTTAATCTCTTTAGTGTCGTGATCAATTCTTTGTAAAGAGCCAAAAAGCCAATCAATGTCTGAATGCTCGTCGAGTGCTTTTACAAACTCATCAAGATGGTAGTTTGGCCATTCATCGTCGCTATCTTGAAAGGCAATATATTGACCTTTAGCTAAGGATAGTCCGTAATTTCTGGCGACATAGGGGCCAGCATTTTCTTGATGTCGATAAATAACATCTTGACCATGGGCTAAAGCATGTTCTTGTAACCATTGTTGAGTATTGTCTGTGCTGCCGTCATCAATCAAAATAACCTCAAAATCTTTAAATGTTTGTGCATCTAAAGTGGCATATAACTGAGGTAGAAATTTCTCTCTGTTATACAGAGGAACGATAACACTGATTTTAGGTGTAGTATCTTGCACTATTGGCTACCTGCGGTTTTTTTGTCAAATGAAGGAATAAGCTGTGTCAAACATAGATAAATCATTTTTTTAATAGTTTTTACAGTTTGTAAATAAGGAGAGAGCAAAATTATTATCAACCAAAGGGTTACAATGTAAACCCCTAAAAATGAAGCGCCGGATATTATTAGCTTTAAAAATGCATACTCAGGCACATACACAGTTATTAAACGGGCACAATGAACCGCCAAGTAAATATCAGCAATACAGACTAAAAACCAAAATATAAATAAGCCTAATGAGAAAGGTATTTTGAAGCGCACGGTGCAAAGCAATAACAAGGTACAGCCGATCCCAAGACCGCCTCTAATTAATGCAAATGTTTCAATATTTTCAGCTGGAATATAAATAAGTCCGATCATTATCAAAAGCAAACTAAATAAATCAAAAAGGCAGGCGAATTTGATTTTGCCTCTAATGATCAATATTTGCTCGAGCAACAATACGTAAGGTATATACAAGACTAGCAATGTTAAGTAGGGCATTAAGTTATAACTTGCTGTCCATTGTTTCCCTAATAAAGTGTCGATTATAAAATGTGGAAATTGAGCAATATATGCGACCACCGGTAGGGTAATGCTAGTGACCACTAAAAGCGTTTGATTTAGCTGGTTTGCAATGCCAGTCGTGCTGTTTTGTTGGTGTCTAAACGCCGCAAGTATAGGTTGAATCGCTGGTAAAATAATATTTTGGCCAGGCAACATCACTATGTCTCTGGCTACATAGAATCGCCCTAAAGTATTGGCATCAAACAATTTAGATACAAAAAAAGTGTCTATTTGGGAGCGCAAATACCCTAGGATATTTTTGCATAACATCCACTTAGAGAAGCCCCATTGTACTGTTGTGCGCTCTAAGCTTAGGGTTGGGCGATAAGGGTTATATAAATATGAACCTATGGTAAAAACAACAGCTGCGACTATGTCTCCGATAATGAGTGCCCAATAGGTTGGCTCTATGTATACAATGCTCATTACTGTGGCAAATGAAAGAAGCTTTTGCCACACAGACAAACCAAATATTAACTTGTAATTAAGCTGACGTCTGAGCAAGTGTAATACTGGGTTGCGAAGTGCACTAATTGGTAATATTAGACAAGATACATAGAGTATATTTTGTAAGTCTGGAGCGCTGTAAAAAGCAGCGATTAAAGGGGCGCTTAGAATTAGCGTTAAACATAAAGCTCCTTTAATAATAATATCTAGGGTCCAAGCTGTATTGAGGTCTCCGTTAGTTAATTCTTCTTTTTGTATAATGTATTGTTCGCTACCAGCGCTCGATAATACGTCAAAAAAATAGATAACCATTGAAACAATTGCAACTACCGCAAAGTCTTCTGGGGTCAATAACCTCGCTAGGATCAATAAGCTAATTAAACCAACACTACGTTGAAAAAGCTTCGCCGCCACCATAAATACAGAGCTGCTTATCAATCTTGAACGAAGTGAGTGCATAATGATGGCCTGAATCTAATTAGACTAAGGAAACAATCTAACGGCTTGCTGAGTCAGATTTTCCCAATCTAGAGTTTCAATTACATGTTCTCTGCCTTTTTGCCCCATCTTTTTTGCTAGCTCTGGGTCTTTTAATATCAGATTTATTTTCTCTGGGAGATGAGTGGGTGAGGTACAGTCGACTATGAATCCTGTTTCGTTCAGTAACATCGTTTCAGCTGTGCCTCCTGAATCGCCAGCTATCACCGGTTTTTCACATGATTGGGCCTCCACCAGAACCATACCAAACCCTTCTATGTCCCTGCCAACTGAGCGGTTTGGTAAAACGAATACATCACATTGTTGATAACACTGGATCATTTGTTGATCAGTGAGCTCTGACATAAAAATCACATGCTCTTGGAGATGAAGGTTTTCTACTAGTTGTTGTAAATCGCCTTTCTTTTCGCCATCACCGATAATGGCATACAGCACATCAGGTTGAACTTTAATGATTTCAGGTAAGGCCTGAATGAGCATGTCATGGCCTTTTCTTTCTTGTAATCTACCCACCGTTAAAATGATCTTACGGCTACCCCAACCAAGCTGTTCTCTAGTCGATAGGCTTACTTGAGCTGGAACAAATACATGGGTATCGACCCCAGGGTTAACTATAAAAGTTTTATCGGGCTCTGTGCCCCATTGATTTAGAACTATATTGGCAGTATTTTGGCTATTACAAATTAGTTTGTCAGCATTTGATAAGGCTTTACGCACTATCCAGCTCAGCTCTCGACTAGTGGCGGCAGTTTCAACATCTTCACCGTGTATGTAACAAATGTACGGAATACCTTTGTATTTGTTTATTAAAAATCCAATAAATCCCTCAGGCAAACATCGACCACAATGAATAGACTCTATGTTCTCTTGTTTAATTAGCTTTAGAACAGCTTTGAATACTCGCCAATAGAAGGCTAATCCAGTTAAACTTTTTAAGCCCCAACTCCATGAGCTAAGAGGTAAACGGTGGCAATTTAATCGGTTATTATCATCAAATTCAGCGGCTGAATCATTATCTCCAGCTGCAATGACTACTCTTTTCGTATCAAGCCTAGAGTAGACTTCCCAAAACCAACGGCCACTCCCACCTTTTAAGGGGGGGAATATTTCACTTAATAATAATGTCTTTTTCATTGTTGATTTCTTAAGTTGCCATGCCATTTAAAAGTAAGGTTAAATTGTGTTCACAAATATTTTCATGCTGCTCAAACCATTCATTGCTAGCATATTTTTGCCATTGATTTTTGGGTGGTGCTTGAATTACCTCACACAGCTCACTTATGCCGGTTTGCGAGATATTTAAAACATCATAGAGTTGTTTAATTTGCTTTTCGGGGTCTTCAGTTAGTTGCTCAAAGCTTAGGTTATGGTCGCTATGAGCTACGCCATGTAAGTATGAAAGTTTCCACAAATAGTAAAATCTTTGATATGGATGGGGTGTGTTAACTTTAGACAATATAGGGTAATGCTGTGATAAGTCTTTACACCAAACATCTAAATAAAATGCATCTTGATAGGTATGTTCCACATCATCTTTATTCATGATGTTTTTATCTGTCAAAAATGAACACCATTGGTCTCTTGGATGCCGATGTAAGTGAATGATTTTGGCATTTGGAAAGTGTTTTTTGAGCCAAGGTAATCTGAAATCTATACGATTAAATTGTAAAATGGGTCTGCCTTTGGCGGAGCTAACTATCGACTCAATGTAAGACTTCATACCTGGGTTCCAACTATCTTCGGTCATTAATAGTTGTTTTCTAATCCAATCTTCATTGTAGAATTGTGTCAGTTCGTTCAGACCATTATATTCAGCTGAATAATCTGCAACGCCCCTGTGTGAACTATCAACTGTGTTACCTCTTAAAGCAGGATTAAACCATTGTCTTTCGTTGAAAGGCTCATAATAAGAGGTACAGCCGGGGGTTTGCCTGAATAAATTCCAGAGTAAAGTTGAACCACTACGAAATCGACTGGTTATAAATACAATATCATCTCTATTCGAGGGAGATTTTAGTTGGTCGCTACTATGCTGACAGTAAGGTGACTGAGTGTTCTTTATTTTAGGTAGAGGATTCGATGTATGATTTATTTGCTGCTGCAATTCTGTCTGTATCTCTTCGCGACGAAGAAATTGCATGAAAATATACGTTAGTTTTTGTTTTAAGTTAGAGAGCATCTGTTTACCCATTAGACTTTATAGAAGCTTGCTTATTCGTAGGTAAACATTTTAAGTAGACGGCTCTGTAAGCATTAGCCATATTAGGGATACTAAACTCCTGATTAAATCGCTCTTTACCAGCTTTGCCAAATTTATACTGTAATTGCACATCATTTAAAAGGCGAACAATTGCTGCTGCATAAGCATCTTCATCGTCATTTGGAGTTACTAAGCCTGTAACCTCATCTAACACAATTTCTGGGTTGCCCCCAGCATGTGTAACTATGCAAGGTTTACCCATTGACATAGCCTCTAAAAGAGTCATAGATGTACCTTCACTTAATGAAGGTAAGAGATATATATCCATTAAGGCTAAATGATTTTGAGGTTTCGGCTCGTATCCCGTTAGAATGACGTGTTTATCAAGCTTTAATTCTGTTATCAATCTCATTATGTTTGGCATTTCCTCGCCGTCACCAACTAAGAGTAGTTTACACTTTATGCCCGCCTCTAATGCTCTATTAAAAGCCTTTAACATCATGCTATGATTTTTGATTGGGTCTAATCTTGCTATAGTTCCAATGCAAGGGACGTGTTCTGAAAATGCTAATTCTTTGGATAATACCTTGGTTTTGTTTGCATCTTCACTTAGGCCAAAAATCCCGTTATAGACAACTTGTATTTTACTGCTGGGGATATTTTCAAACTCAGATAATGCTTGCTTCGTAGCCGCTGATATCGCCGTTGTAGCTGCTGTAAAAATATTGAGTATTGGATTAAGTAATTGACGCTTCCAACTACTGGAGTCGGGGTAAAAGCGACCATGCTCTGTAAAAATGACCTTAGCGTTAGTGAAGAAACTTCCGAATAAACCATATACGTAAGGTGTGTATTGGTGACAGTGTACAATATCAATTTTGTTTTCTTTTATATGATGACGTATCTGGGCAATGAGTTTTGTGTCGAATCCAGGTTGTCTAGATAAGGCTTCAATTTTTGTACCTTGTTCTAGCAATTCATTTGCAAATGGACCTAGTGGAGATTCTATGCATAGAATCGACATCTCAAAAATGCATTTGTCAGAGCCTTGGATTAAGTTCTTAATGACTTGTTCGGTGCCACCAATTCTCATGTCATACGTGACATGTAAGACTTTTATTTTATCCATAAACTTGCCTCTCAACCGATGGGTGGCAAGTTAGTTTAATGACTTGTTTGGACCTTAAGGTATTCTTAAGCTGCATCTGAGTGTTGCTCAACCTGCATATATTGGAACCACCACATTTGAAACATCAGCATACTCCACAACACATTGCTATGGTCGGCTTTATTTTGCTGATGTTGCTGCCATAACTCTTCAACAATATGCATATTGAAAAACTGCTGAATACCTGATGATTTAGTAAATAAGTAATCTTCGGTGAGGTCTTTGATTTCACCTCGCAGCCAAGTGGCAAGTGGCACCGAAAATCCCATCTTTTTGCGGTATAAAATGTCGTCTGACAAAACTGGTTTAAAAGCTTCTTTGAGAATGTATTTCTTCTCTCCATTATTAAACTTTAATGAAGAGGGGAGGGTGGCCGCAAACTCTATTACATCTTTATCTAAAATCGGCGCTCTAACTTCCAGTGAGTTAGCCATACTCATTCTATCCACTTTTACTAATATGCCTCCGGGTAAATAGGTTTTCATATCGGTATACAATATTTTGGAGACATGATCGGGTCCGTCAGCTTTATTGTAGGCGTCAACAGTGATTTTGGAAGGATGGTAATCACCCAGGGTTTGCAATGTTGTTTTGGAGGCGAGTTGTTGCCATAACCTATCTTCAATTTGTGAATTTGTGATGTAAAATCCCATCGCAGGCTCTAAACTTAAGCTATAAAAAAGTGATTTGGCTTTGCGAAATATGGGCATTTCGCTTTTGGCAAATAAATTAGAAAGTTTAGGGAATACCTTTTTACGTAATGCTTTCGGAAATTTATTGCGAAGACGGTTTTCGATGTCGTCAGTTGTGTATTTTTCGTAGCCTGCAAACACTTCGTCCCCACCATCACCAGCAATCGCCACTGTTACTTGAGAGCGGGCCAATTCAGATACAAAATAGGTGGGAACCAGAGATGGGTCTGCAAAGGGCTCGTCAAAGTAGGCAACAATTTCTTCTAAGCTATCATTCACATTTTGATGCACCATAAACTCATGGTGCTCGGTGTGATATTGCTCTGCGACGGCTCTAGCAAATTCAGTTTCGTTATATTTTTTATCATCAAAGCCAATTGAGCAGGTTTTAACTGGGGTATCTGAATTTTGTGCCATCATAGCTACCACGCCACTTGAATCAATGCCTCCACTTAAAAATGCACCTAGGGGCACGTCACTTACCATTCTGTCTTTAGTGCGGTTTGTGGCCAATTCAAACAATTCTTTGGTGAGCTCTTGTTCGGTTTTTGTGGAGGTGTTGCTAAAGCTCACATCCCAATATTGCTCGATTTTAACCCCTTCATTGGAAACTGTCATTAAGTGGCCAGGCGATAACTTATGAATATCATTGAAGATGGTTTTTGGATCTGGAATGTATTGATAGGCAAAAAAGTCGTGGACTGCATCTAAGCGTATTTCTTTAGGGACCTCAGGTAAGGTTAATATCGCTTTAATTTCTGATGCAAAGGCAAATTGTGTATCAGTTTTAAGGTAATAAAGGGGCTTTTTCCCGACTCTATCTCTGGCTATCAACAGCTCTTCACTGGTGGTATCCCAAAGTGCAAAGGCAAACATGCCGTTCAGTTTACTTAACATTTCCTTACCCTCTTGCGCATAAAGGGCGAGTATCACTTCTGTATCTGTGTGGGTTTTAAAAGGATATCCTGCAGCACTTAGTTCATCTCTGATGGCAAGGTAATTATATATTTCACCATTGAATACAATAATGTATTTACCATCATGGGAGGTCATGGGTTGTACACCAGCTTCAGACAAATCAATGATTGCTAAACGTCGGTGTGCTAGTCCTACATGATCATTAATATATTCACCGCCAGCGTCAGGCCCGCGGTGATAGATACTATTACCCATTTTCTTTAGTGTGTCTGTATTACCCATGTTTCCCAAAAAATGGGTAAAGCCTGCAATTCCGCACATTAAACTAATTCCTGTGTTCTAGTTTTCAAATCAATAATAGGTATCTTTATAAACTAATATGTCTGCGTATTTTGGGACCAATAATTGTTGTCACTTTTAAAGGCAATCTTGACCAAATATTTTCTACTAATGCTCTAGTTTTACTGGTCCCAGCTGCTTCGTTATAGTTTCTAATGTCAGAACTAAGGTTAGACCATTTTAATGGCGTAGGCGCTGCGCCCCATTGGCGCTTAAATTTATAAGTCCCTTCGTTATAGGTTGAGCGACCGAAATCGAATTCGGTAATACCTGTATCAGATACACGTTGTAGTAAGGACCAATACAACATCATATTTGGCGCTAGTTTGTTATATTCTGAAACAGTTGAGGCCCATGGTATACAAGCTTTATTGCCATTGGTTAACACTATGCCTGCACCAACTGGAGTATTCTCAGCGTATACAACAGATAAAACGATATTATCACCATAATTTATAAATAAGGTTTCAAACCACTTTTTACTATGTACTGGAGAGCCTAGTTTTCGCATGTTAACTGAAAATATTCGATAAAAGTCATCGATACTTTTCTGATTAGAAGCAAGTTGGTGGGTCAAACCATTTTTTTCTGATTTACGAATTTGGCTACGTAATTTTGACTTGAAACCTGACATTAAAGTTTCAGAATTCTCTGGTAAAGAAAGTAACATACGTACCTTTTTCCCTTCTAGCTCTGCTTCTTTTGTTGCCTCTGTGCTGGTGTCTCGGTATTCAAATGCGGTTCCCTTAAGAAACTTTAAATGCTCAAGCGCTTTCGTGGTTAAGGCTTTTTGAATCGTTTCGTTATTGGCTAAACAAAATCCTAAGTCGCAATAGGGCAGAGAACAAAACACCGTTTTAGCAAAAGGTTTCTTCATGCTGATGCAAGGCAGAACGCCAACGACAGAGTCACCTTCTAAGGCAATAAAACTAATATTTTTATGATGGTAGGCTTGTTCAATACTTTGAACCCAAGCGAAGCGATGGTAAGGCGTTGCGTCTGGATGAGTACTTACATACTGATCCCAAATCTGTTCATCAGCTATTACACTTAGTCTGATATTCATTTTGTGGAACTACCATTTGGGGAGGTACGTTCCTGCATTTTTTTTGCTGCTTCAGATATGGTACAAAACTCAATGTTGTAGTGACGTGACAACTCTTTAATAACTGCTTTTATGGCGTTGGTAATAAAGGTAAATGCGTCTTTATTACCAAGTAAGCTATTTTTGTTGTCTACTAAACTGGAGCTATGCATATACATATGTAGAATGGGATAACCTTTATCAATGACAGATTTACATAATGAAATCATATCATTAGGTGCGGATAATTCTGGACACAAATAGTTTTTTCTTAAAACATTGGTATGCCATGCAATACCATTAAACCTAGTCCAGCTTAATGGTGGCTTAGTAAATGCTGTGTGGATTTTATTAGCCAATTCAAAATTGCTTCGATTAAACCCCACAGTTACAGGAAGCTCATAAATCATTTGTTGTGAGGAGACTTTAAGTGGATAGTCCAAGTCAGGCCAATACGGTAAAGAGGGTGAGCCATTACAATGAAAATATTCATTTTCATAGAAAGGGTAAACGCTAGAGTCCACATTAAAACCTTGCTCTATAAGCAAACTCATAACTTTTTTGTCAATTCCCCATCGGCCCGTTCTAAATGACTTTGGTTTTATCGAAAAACTTTGCTCAAGTTTTTTTACTAAGTTTTCTAGTTTTTGGGAAACTTGCTCTTTAGGTAAGTTAACAACATGAGACTCGAACTCTCCAACCGGACCGAAGAAAGGAGGGTTACACCATGGGTGAAGATGTGCTCCTATTTCACAGTTGCCTTCAGGTACTAACGGCAGTATATGTTCAACGGCTTGTGGGTTGTCAGCTACCGCGTAATCGACAAAATAAGTGGGGCGCAGGCCCAACCCTTCACATACTTTTTGGAAGGCCGGAATATTGTCAATATTGGAAACATTAGCATCCTGCTGCGGAAAAGCCTCACCCCATTCCCACTCTTCTTCTGTATCAATAGACAATACAAATAGAATCGGTTCAGTGGTGTCCATTTTTGGGGTCATGAGTTTTCCTTAACCAGATCTTTAAACAATCCTGTATATTCTTTTGCCATACGATTTGCGGAATAATGTTCATATACATACTTTTTGGCATTTGTGGATAGTTCATCAGCATATTCCTGATTAAATAATAACTCTTCCCAATAATTTTGTAGGGTTTGTTTGTCTAAAAGTGGCGCTAATAGACCAGTCTTTTTGTGTTCTATTAATTGGTCAATGCCCGGAATATTGTATGCTGCAACAGGTATGCCCGCTGCTGTCGCTTCCATTAGGCACCTAGGTATGCCTTCTAGTGTTGAGGTCATAACAAATAAATCAAAAGATTTTAAGAGCAATAGACGGTCGTCTCTGAAGCCTAAAAACTCAACTTTGCTATGGCAAGATAGTGTTTTTGAGTAGCTTTCTAATTCGTCACGTGCGTCTCCGTCTCCTAGTAACACTAATTTGGTGTTCGGGTGCTTTTTATGCAGCTGCTCGAATATATCTAAGATATCGAAAATGTTTTTACGGCTTATCATTTGGCCCACAAAACCGATACGTTTTTCTTCCGAATTCTCTCGCTCCGGCGCTATGGTGGCTTCAACTTCAGACAAATCAACGCCATTTTGGATATATAAACTTTTACTTCTGGCTACTCCCATTGACAACACATCGTCTAATAACTGTTGGGATAATGGTACAACCTTGGTTGCGTACTTCATTGCTTGGCAGCCTAACCAAATAAAGAGTCTTAGCTTAAAGTCTTTTGCATTTTCAAAGCCATGTGGCGTAACCACACAGGGAATACCCGCTTTCTTTGCTGCCCAAACGCCAATAATGTCTGACTTATAACCGTGAGTATGCACAATATGAATATCTTCTCTTTTTATCAGTTCTACCATTTTGTCGACTGCAGATAGGTCAAACTTACTTTTCATATTTATGGTGTGACAAGGTAAGTTTAGTTTCTTGTATTCTTTTACCAACTCTAGAGGTTTTTGACCTGGCTCCATGGTCACAGCTAAGTCACTTCGAACAACTTTGGTATCTAAATGTTTTGATAATGCCAATACCCATCGTTCTGCACCATAAAAACCTGTTGGGCATATAAACTGCAACACATTTATAGTTTTTGTCATTTGTGTTAATCCTTAAAGTGTTTTTACGCCAATAGATTTAAACAAGCCTACAAATGTTCCTATTGCCCTAGCTGGGAAATAAAATACATAAAAGAGCACAATATACCAAAGATGAATATTTTTGTTAGCTAAGGAGTAAAGTCGAATACTGTAGATAAAAATCGGAAGTACACCAAAAATAAAAGCTGATATAGCAATTAGGGGCTGGCGACAAAGAATGAGTATTACTGAAGTAATTAGCATCAAAACTATAGCTGGAGGGACCGCGAAACTCGGCCATTCTCGGATTGGGATACGACGGCCAGAGATTGATTGGAGGTTAGACTGTCCTCTCCAGATTTCCTTATCAAACATAGCTTTATATTCTTTATCTTCGCCTAGATGAATATAGTTGGCATTTGAGGTGTAAAATAAAGTTCCCAATTTGGCGGCTTGATCTGTGAAATAATAATCCTCACATGTAATGAGATGTTCCGGAAAACCACCTATGTTTTCAAATGAGGTTTTTTTTAAGCACAAATTCCGTCCTGGAAGAAAAGCTACGTCAGTATCAAGTTCTGCATTACTTAGAGCCGTGCGGATTTTCTCTAATGGTGGGGCACTTTCTTCACAAATTTGCATGGCACTGCAGATTATTCGATTACTATCATGGTCGAGTGCCGTTAGCATTTGCTCAACCCAATTATGAGATAGGTAGACATCCGCATCTAGAAATGCCAAATATTCTCCACTAGCCTCTGTTACTCCGTAATTTCTTAATGCTGATATTGTGTCTGATGCGGGCCGAATATGTACACTCAGTGATAAGGTAGTGTTTGTTGATAACACTTGTTGCTGAATTTCTGGTGTTTGACTAACCACAATGACTTCAATGTCATTTTGATTGCAAGTTTGTAGACTGATAGATTCTAAGGTCTGGATCAGCATTTCAAATCGCCCTTTATGGGGAATAATAAATGATACTTGCATATGAAATTATTTTTCCTGTAAGTGCTGGCTTAAGATAGCCGTTTTTTTAGCCATTCGAACTCTCGCTTTAATGAGAGCTTGAGTAATCGCCTAAAAACTGTTGTTATCACGGCTGTTGCCAATGAAAGCTTTTGATAACTAGCTTTCGGCCACTCCTCTTTTAGGTTATCAAACTCTACTTTTGGGGCATTTTGATAAAATGCTACAGCACCGTAATTTTGCATAGTTAACACTAAAATTCGAGTATAGGTTTTGGTTTCTGAATCGTTAAGTCTTTTGGCTACATAGTCTTCAAAGTATTTAGCTTTTGTTAAATACTCTTTATTTTTCTCAGGGGAAAAGTAATAAGCACTCGCTAATACATGCGCTTTTCTTAAATCTTGAGCTGTCCATGTGTCATTGGGGTATTCCAATATGTCAGGCTTTTCTAAGTAAGGGTATTCATGAGCTAACATCCATTGAGCATAATTTAAAAGGCTGTCTCTACAATAATAAAAGCAATCATCTAATTGGCCTTGATTCAGTTTTAAATGTAAGTAACGACTCATTGCCTGTAGTAGCACAGTATAGAACCAAGTGTTCTCAACATCCTGTAGTGACCTTTGTGCCACTTGCTCGGTGGGGTGCACTGTATGAGTAATGATGTGCTCGACTTTATTTAAAAATGTTTTATCTTTTGTTAATTCGTAACTATCTAACAATGCAACTAGGTAATTTGCAGTGCCTCTATCCAATGGATATTGTCCTGTAAAATGATTTTTAATACCCGAGATGTGTCTGTTTTTAAAGGCTAATAGTAGCTCTAAACAAGTTCCTGATCCCTCATATACATTGGTTATCCAATTAGTTAATGTGAGTACAGCGCTTTTTGAACTTTCATTTGCGGTTAAAAAGTAATGCAGCATTAATCCTGTTGTATAGCAATGTTGCCCGCCCGGGCCTCCACCACCGGCATGATCTTGGTAGGCGTCACTATCTTGATGTTTTGAGTAAGATCGGTGACTCGATGTATGGGCCGCTAGGTAATGATCTGTGTGCCAAAATAAGCCCCCATTATATTCGTTTTTGTCTTCTTGGGTTTGGTAAATATCTATGTCTTTAATATGCCGGGCTAGGTCATCTGCTAACTCAAACCATTGAGGTTTTCCGGAGGCTAAAAATTGTTTTATACAACCCATTAGAGGGTCATATTGGTTGTTATAATGGGAAACAAATATATCTTTACCTTCATGACCTGCAGTTTCATGGTCTGCATAGATATCGCCAAAATTTCGCCACCCATACTCGTCTAGTTTTTCTCGTTTTACGAAGAAGCTATTGTCTCCGTTAATTCCTGTTTCTATCAGGTTACTAAGTAATTCATTTTCATGAAATGACGCTAATGGATATAACACTTTTGTTAATTGAAGCCATTGAAATGGAACATTGACCTGGTGCGTATGGTGTACCCATTCTAAGGTGTCGGAGTCGTCTCCAAAACCTAACCACAATACGTGGGACTTTTTCTCTCCTGCCTGTAGTTCATGTTGTAAGCCTTCTTTCTGAGGAAAGACACTTACATTAATATTTTCAGAAGACAACTCGATTCCGTTAGGGAAATTTTGCCAAAATTTCTCTAGGGTAATGGCGAATTGTTTATCAGCTTTTATTGTAGGCGTGGCTCTTTGACCTTGATGTATAACGTGGTCACTCTCAACGCTTTGGTACCCACAAATTGAATGTGGGACCTTGTTGAAACGATCTAAGTGCACGGGGCTATTCCAATTTTCTCCACCACTAGAAAACTGTTCTATTTTTATGGCTTTGTTATCTATGCTTTGCCAATTTGCCATTAACTCTGTTTGATAGCTTAGGGCTGACTTGTCAAATTTTCTAAAATTAAATATTAATGATTCAAAATAAAATGAATTAGGATCGCCTAAATCCCAATGACCATTTGGATGGGCTGCAGCTTTAGGATTATGAATTGTATGTTCTATTTTTACATAAGAGCTGAATTTATAGAAAGTGAGCTCAAGTTCGAATTCTGTCTGTCTTTCAGATCCAGGTGAATGATGATAACCACATAACTTAACTTTTATAGTACTTGCCAAACCATCATTTAAGTTTTTGTATGTCTCTATAGCAGTGCTAGTCACTTTACCTGTTAATGGTGTGTTTACATCTTCCTTAAGGCTTATATTGGATAATTCAAGTAATGGGTGAGTTGCTGTTCCATCAATTGCTTTTATGGATAGTGACACTCTTTCGGTATTGATTACATAGCTATGTATACAGTTATCTAACTCCAAGCTATTACCATTTTCAATGACTTTGAAATCATCTGATGCTTTTAAAAGTGACTGTTCTTGAAGGTATACAACAACTGAGTAATTATTTTGCTCTTGGGATTTTATAAAAAAGCTGGCAAACATCCATTTAACGCTGCCATCGGGCCAGCTTCCACATACTTTTACTGAGCAGTCAATAGCATGGTCATCAGAAAACAGGCGAACCTGCTTTATATTACCGACTAAAGCTAGAGGGAAAGGAACTGCAAGCTCATATATACCATTCTCTTTAATTTCCGTAGAAGTTATTTTAAGTGGAATAACGTGTTTATCAGAATGTTCGAAATTCATATTACTTGCTACTTTTTATAAAGTCAGAATAAAGGCTCAATATTTGCCGTTTTATAGCTCTTAATTTTTCCCTACACAGGGGGAAGGCTGTTGGACGATAAAAGCATACCAATTCTTGTAAGGATACAGGTGTATTACTCATTGAGCGTTTATACCTAGCTTCTCCAGCGAGGAAACTATAACAGTTAGCGCCATTATTAATGGCCTCATTAATTAATAAGGTATGGATTACTAATCCTATTTTGACTTTATTATCTCGGTTATTTTTGATAGCAGATAAATAAAAATACCATTTTTCGGTGTTTTTTATGATGTATACATATGCAAGAGGTTTATTGTCTAAATTTAAACTATAGAGCCTGCAATGTTCACCTTCTATGTCAGCATGCAAATTATCGGAATGAAATTTTGTAAATATAGGATTGCTAAAGCCACTACCAAATTGGGTATTTCCCCATTTCTTAATATGAATTTTTGAAATTTCTTTTAAATACAAATTCTTTTCTGTTCGAGTAATTGCTTGTTTTAGCTCGATACTTCCTTGCTGAGTTAATAATTTGAGAGATCTATTTATTTGTGAGCGAGTGTTTTTTGAAAGATCTTTTAGATAGTCATCTGAGTCTTTTATATTTATTAAGTTAACTACAAAATCTGGGGAGCATATATCCACTCTTTTAAATTCGAGTACTTCACTAAATTTGTTTACAGTATTTTCGGTAGCCATGCCTAAATAAAGTTCATCCCATAAACCTTTGTTTTCTTTTAAAAACATCAGTATGGCTTTCCGTATGATATCTTTATTTTTATCTGCTAATAAAAAGTCATTGTGCTCTATCCAGACTTGGTCGTAATCCTGCTGTCCAAACCGATGTAACCAAAGTTGTTTGAGCTTTGTACCAATTACAGTCCTCTCTTGCCTTTCACAAAACAAGGCTAGTCCTACAATATTACCAGCTTCGCGAGCTTCGATTAGATGAGGAATTTTTGGTAAAGAGCTTAACCATGAGTTGATCCAATAGATATTGTGAAAAGGTGATGCAGAAGAGATCTTAATTAATGCTGACCACTTTTCTTGAATTTCCACAAGGTTATCTGGTTGGTAATATTTAATTTTAATATCTGAAAACACTACGGTACCCAAATGCTAAGTGATTTAATGGGCAACTTACGCTTGCTAATTAACAAAGACGTCAACACTTTTTAAACTTTATTTTGCTTGCGCAGTTCATCAATTTGCGTTCTTTGTTCGGCATTTTTAGGCGAAATGTTTTTTAGTATTTCTAAGACTGTTTCAGTATCGCCTATTTTAGTGAGTAATTGAGCATAGTGAATGGCAACATCTAAATGGGCGTTATCAATTTTATATGCTTTTTCTAATAGTCTTAGAGCACTTTCAGTATCATCTAGCGCTATTTTAACCGCTGCGGCAGTATCTAAGATATCTGGCATAGTGGAAGCAATAGTTAGCGCTTTCTCAGCGTAGACTTCTGCTTTAAATAGCTGATTTTTTTGTAATGCGTGCCAAGCTAAATTATTTAAAGCTATTACGTTTTCTGGCGCCAATTCGAGTATTTTAGAATACTGTTCGTATGCACGATCATCATTGGTTTCAACCATAATATTAGCTAATTGGGTTCGAGCAATGACATCATTTACGGATGAAGCTAAATGAACTTGCAAAAACTCAATTGCAGCTGTTGTTCCATTGGTAAGTTTAATTTGCTCTGATAACCAAATTGCTGTGTTAGATTCTGGCAATAATTGATAACTCGTTAAAAGTAGTTCTTTCGCATTACTATTAGCATTATTTGCCGCTGCAATACGCCCCTGAGCATAAAGACCTGTTGCCGTTTTAAGTAGATTTTGGTCAGTGACTTTTTGTATTGAGCGTTCAGCTAATAATATATTGCTTACTTTTAATTGTAATAAAGCTTCAGCAATATACATTTGGTTATTCTGATTTTTACTATTCCACAAGCTTAACTCTTCAATTGCTTGAGTAATATGCCCAGATTTTTCTAAAGCAATGGTTTTAAAATATATAGCTGAAACACTATTTGGAAAGCTTTTTAACCAAGAATTTAGTGTTTTTATAGTTGACTCAAAGTCAGGTAGGTTCATTTCTGCAAGGGCTAATGTGCGCCAATAAAACTCTGGAAGTTGCTCGTTTTTTTCACTCGTTTTTAATAAATTTACAGCCTGTATATACATACGTTCTGAATTATAGACTCTTGCTAGGCCAATTTTGAATTCCCTTGTAGAGTAGGTTTCATACTGCTTTTTAAAGTAGTTTACGAACTCAGCTCCTTTCCCTTGCTCTTTTCTAATTAGATATAAGTGCAGATAAGCTCTAACATCATTCGGTTGAATCTCAATGTATTGTTCCATTTTTTTAGCTGCTAGCTGAGGCTCACCCTCGGATAACAATTTGTTTTTTAAAAAAAGGTAAGCTCGAAAATTACTCTTATTGATTAACAAAGAGTCTAAGTATGCTTTTGCTGCAAGTTCTAATTTGCCTTGTTTATAATAGATGTAAGCTTCTAAGTTCTTGGTTTCAACATTGTGAGGCTCGTCAGCTTGCCAATTTAAGGCTAAATTAATGGCCTTATCGAACTCATTAATTTGTATATAAGCCGTTGCTAGCATAAGTTTAGCTTGTAGTTGATTAGAGTTTTTTTCTAAAGATTCTTTTAAGTCATTAATACCTGTAAGGTCATTAACTGATAATTTTAATTGTCCTAGACGAGTAAGCATTTCATAGGAGCCATCTAGTGTTGATTCTGTTTTTGCTATTAAGTCTTTAGCTTTATCAAGTTGACCACTTTTCATTAGTCCATAACTAATTGAAGTATAAAGCTCGAAATCCTCTTCAGCCGATGTGCTAACTTGCTCCAAAGTTGTGGCTGCATCTTCAAAATTTCCAACTTTCAATTGAGCTATTGAGAAAATTTTATGAATTGGATGGTTGATTGGGGCTTTTTTTACTAGATACTCTAGATAACTGTATGCTTGCTCATAGTTCCCTAATTGCATAGCGCTAACTCCAGCAATAAACTTGGTAGTGTCTTGCTTATCACCAAATTGTAATGCCTTCTCTGAGTATTCTTTTGCAAGTAAGAAGTGTTTGTTTTCGAATTCAACAACTGCTTTTAACTGGTTTATTAAAGGTTGATTAGGAAACAACGCTAGCAGCTTTTTCAATTCAATATTTGCTTTATCATAGTTTTCAGCTCGAACTAACGCTTGGGCATAGTAAATTCTAGACCAGTGGGCATTTGCGTAATAGTTTAGATAAATTTCTAAAGTAACAGCTGATTCGGTAAACCTTTGTTGTAAATAATGAATGCGACTTTTTAAAACTAAAGCTTCTGCGAAATCTGGTTCTATTGAGAGTATGTTGTCGAGTAGCTTTATACTGCTATTTAGATCTTGGTCAAGATACGCAAGATAGGCTTTAGCGAGACTTTGATATTTATTATATTTTACATCTTCTTCGATTGCTGATGTAAACCATGCTCTAGCTTTGTTAGTGTAATTTTGTTCTATGTAAGAAATACCTTTATAAGTATTACTAGCGATTTTAAGAGAAGGACTAGTTGTGCTAAGCGATTCTAAATAATGTAACGTATCCTCTACTTTATGTTGCATCGCTAATGATTTTAAGTACTTTAGGATTGTTTTGTCATCTTGTAAACCAAGCTCTAACGCACGTCTTAGCTCCTTTTCGGATAAAGTAGCTAAACCTTGACTAAGATACAATGTGCCTAATTTGGCTCGTAAATTTTTATCTTGAGGATATTTTTTTATGGCCGATTTCAATGTTATCTCTGCATCATTAAGTTTTTCTTCCGCAATATAAACGTTTGCTTGCTCTATAAACTCATGTGAATTTTTTTGTTCACAGCTCGAAAGTATCAATAGAATAAATGCAATTTTAACAGCGCTTTTTATCATCCCTTTTCCCTTTAGTAGGCGGTTCACTTTAGGTGTATATCACAATTTACCTGTACTAAGAGTGTATCGACTCGTAATCATAAAGACTACAAAAATAAGATTGTTATACGCCTAACATTATAGCAAATAATTGAATTTTCTTGTGTTTTCATATTTTTTAGTGTTTTAAATGTGAGCTTGTAGAGGCAGGGATTGTTTGAATTTACATCTAATATCACAAAGGGTTAAAACTTAAGTTTTCCAAACTAGTGTTTGAAGTATTAGATTGAAATCAATTTGAAGGGATGCATCGTATATTATAGATGAGTTAGTTGCTGAATATTCTCAGCCCTACAATTAGGTACATGTGTTTTTAGCAAGGTAAAGTGAAGTTACTAAAATGATTTTTGTGCATAAAAAAAGGCTCATTAAGAGCCTTTATTAGAACAGTGAATATTATTTTTTTCTTCTCGCCAATCCACCTAGACCTATCAAACCAAGACCTAATAGAGCAATTGATGCAGGGGCTGATACTTCAACCGGTACCAATTCAGAATCTATTCTAAACTCGGCAACTAATTGGTTGGACATTTCTTCAGTTGTTAAGAAACCAATACAGCCTGCTTCTAAACCAATAGTTACACAAGCAGTGTCAGTAATTAATTGAAGACCAGATAATACCGTGGTTATAGTGTATTCGTAATCATCTAAAATGAAGCTACCTGAAAACTCTACATTACCACCGACAATGTCAAAGTCTGTGGTATCAGATGTAATTGCAAAAATATCCGCACAACCATTTAGGTTTACACCGGTGCCGTTTAAAGTTCCATCAGGGCAGATTAAAGTATCATCTAACACCGCTTCATCTACGGTGAAGCCTCCACTTAAATCATAATCCACACCATTAATAGTCTCTAAGAAACTAATTTCAAACCCTAAAGTAGGGGCATCTATTACTAGCGCAGGCCCAACGTAAGGAACGCCATCTAACTCGGTAGCAGTTAGTTGTAATGCGTCTAAAAAGCTCGCGCCAATTAAAAGGCCGTCACCTGTTCCTACTACCCAGTTATTGTGGAATAAATCAGTACCTTGCTCTAGGCCTCCATTTGTAACAACTGTACCTAGTACAGGGCTAGCAGATTGGAAAGAGCTTTGGATGTCATCAACACCACCGTTTATGACTACGTCTCCGCTTGTGAGGCCTTCACCCCAAGTAAGATCGGTAGAAGCCGGAACTCCAAGTAAGCCGTTTGGCGTAGCGTCACCAGATGCGGTTACACTTCCGCCGGTAGTTTGAGTGAAGTCAGTGAAGCCTGCTTCGTTAATATAATTCCAAGATGTAATTTGTGCTGCGTTAGCGGTACCTACTACAGCTAACGTCATTGCTGCGAATACCGTATTTAACTTTTTCATTGTTATTTCCTTTTAGTAGCTAGTTAGCTGAAGTAATGCCAACTAGCTAAAGCATGTAGTGTGCCATAAAAAAATAATGCATGTTAAACAAGGGGTTAGGTTTTTTTGTGGCTGTTTAATATAGTGTTATGTAAAAAAAATGGACATAAATACGCCTAATTATTAATTAGGTTTGTGGCCAGTTTTATTTTTAACCTTTGTAATAAGCCGTTATTACCAAAGGGCAGATAAGTCTTCTTTAGTTTGTTTTTGTAGGCATCAAAATGGAGCCCTGTCGGTGCACATAAAACCTTTCCCCGTTTTAATAATATTTTTAAGGCATAAGTTCCTGCGACACCTGAGCACATCTTTACAGCCATCGGCATTGAAGGGCCTGTTTCTTTTTGAAAATTCGCACTTTCGGGAATGACTAAATAATCTCTTTGTAATAATGATGGTGAGAGGCCCACTAAAAAACGTATAAGTTGCTCATTTCTGCTGTGCTGCTCAAATCTGAAGTATTCTTCATAGGACATTTTACCGGGCATGAAGCACAGAAAAGCGACTCCCATACCTATTGGGGCCGCGGTGACGTAAGGAATTTTAAATTCTTCACATTTTTTGAATACTAGCTTTCTAGCATCTAATGCAAAAAAATCTAGGCTATCAATATATAGATCTACGCCAAATAGAAAGTCATCTACATTATGCTTGTTGATCCCATCATTAAATGATTTAATTTGCGAATCGGGATTTATGTCTTTGGCAATGTTTTCCATTACCGCAGATTTGGGTTGATTGATTGTAGATAAAAATGCTCCGGCTTGGCGGTTGAAGTTATGAACTTCAAACTTGTCAAAATCTGAAATGTTAAACTTTTCAACGCCTAGTCGAGTCATAGTAATGAGGTGTTCTCCTCCTACTCCTCCAGCTCCCGCAATTGCAATCCGTTTAGAACGTAATATTTGCTGTTCATCTGGCGTTATCCATCCAATATTTCGAGAGAAGGCACGGGTATAGTCAAACATTTTTAAGTTCCTTGAAGGCTACAAATAATCAATTCAAGCTATTTTAGTAGAACTGGCTTACTTAGCGTTAAATTGATCACTAATATCTTTTTCTATTACACTTAGTATGCTTTTGAAACCAGGAGTCAAGCCTGAAAGAAGTAATTCTCGATTGATATAATACGGAGCCCTTTTACCGTGATATTCAACTACTGGCCCAACTTTTGTAAATACTATACCTACAAACTTTAAACTTCTAGCAAGTCTAGGTTCCATCATTACGAAGCAATGCTTTATCCCCATATTTAAACAAACGGAAGCTGCAGAAAGGTATAAGCCTACTGCTATAAAAGGGAAGCACCTTAGTTCTTTTTCGGAATAATTATATTCATTAATTGAACCCGTAGCAGAGCCTTTAAATTTATCAGTTGCTCTTTTTCTAAACTGTTTAGGGATGGCAAGTCGAGATATTTCACATACTTCCTCTCTTGGAAAGTCCGAAGGATGTACACTTTTTTCGTTAATTGCGCTTAGGCAAAACTTCTCAATGGGAAGCATTTGCTTTGGATCTTTACTGGTTACAATTCTGACGGTACCAGCAAAGGTTCCTGTAGGTTTATGCTTAATTAGGCAAGGAACTGCTCTTGTATCAAATTCGTCACTCTCTTCATTCGTAGATTGAAGCTTCTCAAACTTTAGTTCTTCACAATATACCTTATGTCTAATTTTATATGACTCAGACTTATGACCTTTATTAATAGCAACGACAGCAGATAGGTATTCTGAAAAATGCTTGGATATTTGGTTTGCTTGCCTGCTAATCGCGAAGTTAATGAATAGCTTAACAAGCGGACCAATTATTGGCTTCCCAGCGTACTTTCTTAATTTTTTCACTATTTTTTGAATCCCTAACTAAGGCTCCAGCTCCATTATAAGTTAAGATTGAAATTTGAATTGAGCCAAAGATGAATGTTAACTCAGTTCTAGTTATTTATCATAAAACTTTTGTTAGCCACGTGTTTAGCGTAGGTAGTTTTGGTAAATTAGCCCAAGGTATTCATGCAGGGCTCTTTCACTTCTATATAAGCTAGATGCATTAGGTAAGCCTAGTACTGGTTCAACATTTTTACGACTCAAGTGTTCAACGGGTATTGGTAGTACCTTAATATTATAGTCTTCGAAATAAGTGATAGCGCGGGTTAAGTGGCTTGCTGAGGTAACTAACGATATGTACTTGCCATCGAGCATTTCTGCAAGAGCAGCGACTTCAGTTTCTGTATTATTTCCTTTGGCGTTTATGAAAATGTCATTGGCATTTACCCCCATAGTCGTTAGGAACTCCCGATTATGTGCAGCTTGTGAATAGACATCTCTTCTACCTAAAATTCCACCGGCTAGGTAGATTGGTTTATTGACTGATTGATACATTAATGCAGCATAATGATTTCTCTGCATAGAGCAGTTTGGCCACCTAGAAACAAAAGGTAAGTCATCATCTTCAACGTAGTTACACGCTAAAATAACAATCGCATCTGTTTGTTGCCAAGCTTTAGATTCAATTTTTATTGTGGGGTAGGGGTCTTCTAAATGTTTAATCAACATGACACTTGGGTAGGTCATTGAACAAATTAATAACCATCCTACAGGCAGAAATGAGACGAACGACAATAATTTACTGTTAAAGATTAAACAAGCAAACCTGAGTAATACAAACATCAGTGTCGAATGGACCAAGGGGGAGCTAAGTGACGTTGCTATATCTGCTAACATACGGTTTGAAATTTTTTTGATTTTTTGATGTTACTGTATTTCATAAAATGTTTTATACCAAGTAACAAACTCTCCAATTCCTTTATCTAAATTGGTCTTGGGTTGATAGCCTGTGTCATTTGTTAGCGCAGAAATATCGGCATATGTATCAGGTACATCACCAGCTTGTAGTGGCAACATTTCTTTCATAACTGTTTTAAGCGCCCTTCCTTAAGAGTTACATCATAATAATCGTTCATGTTATCGATACCTACAATAGTATCTCCGCGGCTTAGCAGATATTTAGTAACGTGAAACCCAATAAATCCAGCAACTCCGGTAACTAGAACTTTCATAAAAAATACCCTTAGAACTTGTTTAAGATCTTAAATACCTTAAACGTAAAAATATAAATGGAATGCAAAGCCAATATTTGTGATTATAACCAGATATTTGCTCGTAACTGTACCGATTATGATGGTAAATAAAATATTTTTATTTAGTTTAAAGGTTTTCTTATCTGCATGGCTGTTATCAAATCCGACTTTCGCTACTAAACTAAGCGATCTCGTTTCGAACATTAAGCCATCAATTGTAGGGGTGGGGTTATATGACCCATTAGGTACGCAAACTCATCAATTAATGGGGAGTGGCTTTGTGTTTGGAGATGGTTCATTAGTTGCTACCAATTATCATGTTGTTTCTATTGAATTAGACCCTTCGAAAGTGCAACACCTCATTATTTTCTCAGGTCAAGGCCGTAAACCAAAAATCCAAAAGGTGAAAGTGGTTGCCACAGACCCTCTGCATGATTTAGCAATTCTTAAATTAGAGAAAGCCTTAAAACCTATAACATTGGCAACTGATGAATATGCGCCAGATGGGACAGAAATTTTACTTACTGGGTTCCCTATAGGTGCAGTATTGGGGTTATTTCCAGCTACGCATAGAGGCATAATTGCTGCTACTTCACCAGATGTCATTCCATCAGCCAATTCTCGAGGGTTATCCACAAACATTCTCAAAAGGTTGGATGAGCAGTTCTTAATATATCAACTTGATATAACAGCTTACCCAGGTAATAGTGGTAGTCCAATATATGATTCTGAAACAGGGGAAGTCATAGGTGTGCTAAACAAAGTATTTGTTAAAGAATCAAAAGAGTCTGTACTGGAAAAACCATCAGGAATCAGTTACGCCATACCCATAAAATATTTGAAAGCTCTCGCCAAAAGCAGCGGCTATTCTATATAATTGGAAAAATTCCATTAAGTGTCTATTATATTTACACTAATGATATATTTTGATTTTTTATTTATTAAAATCAATGCCTTGTAAATTGGTTTGCTTTTTGCATTAAGTGGTAAAGTTTAAGAATTCATAATACGGATGGTGAATAGTTGTGAAACATAATAAGCAAAGTATTGTAAAAGAAACAGAATCTACGGACTCAAGAAGGAAGTTTTTAGTTAAAAGCACAGCTACTGCTTTAGTCGCGACTTTACCCATTAAAACAAGTTGGGCTAGAAGTGGCGGTCATGGTGGTGGGTGTATGGTTTCTGGCAACTTGTCTGGTAACCAGTCTGCTGTCTGTGAAGCTGTTGTTGTTTCAGGTAAGTCACCGGAAGATTGGTACGATGATTGCCGTTCTAGTAAATATGTAAGTGCAACCGCTCGAACCGCATCTACCACGCCTTGGGGAACAATTTTTAGTTTTACACCTACTTCTGGTTATAGCCGTGGCGGTTATAAGAATAAATATAATAGGTCGAGTGTTAGCTCTTCTAGCTCTTTATATGAAATTTTAGAAAGAGGCGGAGACTTGGAGCAAAACTTGGTTGCAGGATACTTAAATGCTTTAGATAACCGTTACCCTCTAAAGCCTGGCGTGACAGCTGAGATGTATGCTTCAATGTTAGAAGCCGAGGCAGAGAATGACGAAGCTGCATTAATTCAAGCATTGCAGCAAACCTATACTTATAGCGGTGGTTCTAGACGTTAAGATCTAATTCGATATGTTTCATGTTTCTCCATCCGTTTTTATTTATAACGCCAGCGACCAGTCTGGCGTTTTAGTATTTGTTCCTGCGTTAGGTAAGGTTGTAACTTTGACCTCTAAGGTTGGATTTGTTTTATTGGCCTTAAAGAGTGAAGAAAGTTTTGATTTCACAACATTTAATTCTAGAATTGTGGAAATTGAGTCTGCTCAAGTGAAAGAAGTTTGGCATACTCTAATATCAGAAGGTATTTTGATAGAGGAAATTTAGTTGCAATTAAAAGAGTTGGAATATGGAGACCTTTCTGAAAAAATGCGCAAAGGTAATATCGGTATTGATTTAGGCGTAGCCTCATTCCGAGTTAAATCAAAATTACCAGACGTTCAAAAAGTATTTTATGAATTATATTCTGACTATTCAATTGTAGGTCAGGATGATCCAACCGACTTCCAAGTATCAATTCAGCATTCTTTTTCTTTGAGGCGATGGTTTAAACCTCAAATAAGCTTCTCACTTGACCAATATACTCCGTTTTTGCCCTTACCACGATCACAAGCATACCCATTACTTGAATGGGGGATGAATTGGTGTATGGCAGCGCATCAACATAATTTTTTACTCATCCATGGGGCTATCCTTGAAAAAAATGATGAAGCGCTTATTTTTCCAGCTCCTCCAGGCTCAGGTAAAAGCACGTTATGTGCATATTTAGCTAATTCCGGGTGGCGTTTACTGTCAGATGAAATGACAGTTATTAATCTTGAAACAGGGTTAGCTCATCCGTTTGTCAGGCCTATTTGTTTAAAAAACAACTCTATTGATTTGGTTAAAGAGTGGTTTCCTGATGTTGTTGTTTCAAATATTGCTAAAGATACATCAAAAGGCACAGTTGCCCATGTTAAACCTCCAGAAAGAAGTGTTTTGGATCTCTATAAAACTGCAAAAGTTAGGGCAATTGTATTACCTCATTTTACTCCCGATAAAAAACTGGATATTTATACCCTTAATAAAATTCAAGCTTATGAATCCTTGTCTAGTAATGCATTTAATGAAGGGATGTTAGGGGTGCAAGGGTTTAAAGCAATGACTCGATTAATAGAGCAAACAGATACAGTTGAAATCTTTTATAACGACTTAAATTCAGTTATGGAGTTTTTAACTGAGGGAGTATTTACCCTATGATGTCTCCTATTACACAGCAACTGATTTCTTTAGTAAAAGGTCAAGTACCTAAGACTAATAGGTTGGTAGAATGGGAATATATCATTCGAGTTGCTAGGGAAGTATCCATGTTACCGAGGTTAGCTACTATGTCGGTTGACTTTTCTAACTTAGAAACTTTACCCAGTTATGCATTAAATCATTTTCAAGCAGCTAGATGCTCATCCGAACTATTAAAGCAACATGTCTATTTTGAGGCAGAAGGTTTAGTTAAATTAATTAATAAAATTTCTGATAAGCCGCCCATATTTTTAAAAGGAGCAGCCTACTTATTAGCTAAATATAAAGTAGGAGAGGGCCGTGTTTTTTCGGATATTGATATTTTAGTGTCAAGAGAGTTAGTAGACTCGGTTGAAAACAAGCTTCTTGTATACGGTTGGATCCATGATGAAATTGATGATTATGAACAAATGTACTATCGCAAATGGGCACATGAAATCCCTCCACTGATGCATTGTACAAGAGGAACTCAACTTGATATACATCATAATTTAGTACCTATAATCAGTGGAAAAGCTCCTGATATTGAGCTTTTTAAGAATGATCTGGTGAGTATTTGTGATGGGCAAGCAAAAACATTAGCACCATATGCAATGGTATTGCACAGTGCAGTCCACCTGTTTTATCAAGAAGAGTATCATCACGGTTTTCGTGACTTAAGTGATTTACATTTGATGTTTAGTGAGTTTGGAGAGAGTGAAGGATTTTGGGAGGATCTTTTTCTATTAGCACAGCGAACTAATTTTACTGTTGAGTTAGGTTTAGCATGTCGCTATACAAACTTGTTTTTTAATTCCTCCATACCGGATAAATGGATGTTAAAAAGCGATGATTTTTTGCCTTCAAGATTAACTATGCTGTTATTTGATTGGACATTTTATAGAGTGCTACAACCTCAACATCCTCTGTGTAAGGTTTCATATATTGGGTTAGCTAATTTAATCGCTTTGATAAGAGGGCATTGGATAAAAATGCCTTTGCCTATTCTGATTCAACACGTTTCAACTAAAGCATATAAGGCAATTGGTGAGATGATAGCTGGAAAAGGAGCTTTTAAAAAAAATACGGATAAAAAGCTTCCAGAAAACCTTCCCAAAATATGACTAACCACTAAGTGTTACTTTTCTGTTAAGTCATTACCTGCTTCTGTTATTAACCTTCTTAGCCAGATATGACCAGCATCATGCTGTAATAATGGGCTCCAGGCCATTTTTAATGCAATAGGTGGAATATCAAATGGCGGCTCTAACATAATTATATCCGGGTCTTGAATATATAGTTTTGCCGCTTTACTGGGTAAAGTGGCCACCAAGTTTTGAGCTTTAGCCAGTTGAAGCGCTACATGATAATGTCTTGTAAATACCCGTATGCTTCTTTGTTTACCAATTTTTGTCAGCTCTGCATCTACCCAGCCTAATTTTTGTACTTCTGTTGGATCTATTCCAACACCGACACCAAACCCTGTTTTACTAACCCATATATGCTTACTGGTTAAATAGTTATCTAGATTAAAATTGCTCACAATTGGATTTTGACTGTTTAATACACAGCAAAAAGAATCGTACCAAACTACTTTTTGATGAAATGATAAAGGAAGTTCATCAAAACGATTAATTGCCATGTCTACTTTTCCATGTTCTACATCATGAAAGGTGACATCACTAGGGGTTATTAGGTCTAACGTTACATTTGGGGCTAATTTAGTTAACCGTCTAATGACTTCCATTAGTAAAGTCGATTCGGCATAGTCACTTGCCATGATCCTAAAGGTTCTATTACTTTGAAGTGGGCTAAATTCTACTTCTGGCTTTATGGTTGTTTCTAGCTTTGAAAGTACGTCCCTAATTATGGGTTGTAATTCAATGGCTCGTTTTGTGGGGGTCATGCCGCCACTAGTTCTAATCAGTAAAGGATCTTTAAATAAATCTCGAAGTCTTCGAAGGCCATTACTCATAGCTGGTTGAGTAATGCTTAGTTGGTTTGCTGCTTTTGTAACGCTGCCCTCTCTAAGTAGTACGTCTAGATAAACCAGTAAGTTTAAATCTACTTTTGATATATTCATTATTATTATCTCAAGGCTAAGAGTTATTTAGTATCTGAATTTTACTCATTTTAATTTCTATTTTCATGGATTAAATGCAAATAAGAGGGAAATATTAAATTAACGTTGATTAAAACTGCAAAATTGGGGAAAGGGGTGAACTACTTGAAGACGTCCAAAATCAAAGCACTAATAGCTTTGATTCTGAACATATATTGAATGATGTTTTTCTGATATGACTAATTATATCGTGAATTATCATGCATCGAATTGGTTCATCGTATTGTCTTCTCCAGAGGCCTTTAGTGCTTGTTCGCCTGAGAAGTATTCTTTGTGGTCATCACCAATGTTTGAACCGGCCATAGCTTGGTGTTTAACACATGCTAAGCTTTGTCTTATTTCTTTGCGTTGCACACCTTTTACGTAAGCTAACATGCCCTCATCACCAAAATAGCCTTTCGCTAACTCATCTGTTGATAATGCTGCAGTATGATATGTTGGCAAGGTTATTAAGTGGTGGAAAATGCCCGCTTCACGAGCAGCATCGGCCTGGAAGGTTTTAATTTTTTCATCAGCTAATTGAGCTAATTCAGAGTCGTCATATTGCTCTGACATTAAAGCGGCTCTATCGTAACCTTTTATATCTTTGCCACTTTCTAACCAAGCATCGAATACTTGCTGGCGGAAGTTAAGAGTCCAGTTGAAAGATGGCGAGTTGTTATATACCAGCTTGGCATTAGGTACAGTTTTCCGAATCGCTCTTACCATATCACCAATTTGCCCAACGTGAGGTTTTTCCGTTTCAATCCATAAAAGGTCTGCACCATTTTGCAGTGAGGTAATGCAATCTAAAACAACGCGATCAATACTCGTATTATCTTTAAACTTATATAAACCGTTAGGTAAACGTCTGGGTTTAACTAGCTTACCGTTTTGTTTGAGAACTGAGTCACCTTCATTTAAATCTTCTATTGAATTAACATCAGAGGTATCCAGAAATGCATTGTATTGGGCGGCTAAGTCTCCTGGACTTTTTGATACAGGTATTTTTTGGGTTAGGCTTGCTCCTAGAGAATCCGTTCTCGCTACGATGACGCCATCATCTACTCCCAGCTCAAGAAAAGCATACCGTACAGCATTAATTTTCGCTAAAAAGTCTTCATGTGGAACCGTTACCTTTCCGTCTTGGTGACCACACTGTTTGGCATCTGAAACTTGGTTTTCAATTTGAATACAGCAAGCTCCCGCTTCTATCATTTTCTTTGCTAACAGATAAGTTGCTTCTTCGTTGCCAAAGCCTGCATCAATATCCGCAATAATTGGTACTATATGGGTTTGATAGTTATCTATAGATGTTTGAATTTCTGTGGTGTCAGACCCTGCTGCTGTGGCCTTGTCTAGCTCAGTGAAAAGGTCGCCCAACTCACGGGCATCTGCTTGACGTAAAAAGGTATATAGTTCTTCAATTAATGCAGGAACGGTTGTTTTTTCATGCATAGATTGATCAGGTAATGGACCAAACTCAGACCTAAGAGCTGCTACCATCCAGCCTGATAGATATAAATAGCTTTTATCAGTTGTACCCTGGTGTTTTTTAACTGATAACATTTTTTGCTGACCCACAAATCCGTGCCAGCAACCTAGAGACTGAGTATATTGACTAGAGTCTTCATCATAATCTAGCATATCCTTACGCATAATAGAGGCGGTATACTTGGCAATATCGAGTCCTGTTTGGAATCGGTTTTGAGTTTTCATGCGAGCAGCATATTCTGGCGTAATTGCACTCCAAGTGCCATTTTGGGCTGACTTTAGAGTGTTGAATTTAGCGATATCTTGTTGATATTGTGACATATGAATATTCCTTAGTTGATGATATTTTGTAACAAGCTAGAATGCGTTAAAGAAATTGCTCTAAACTTGTTGTTGAGATAATCCTATATAGGCTTTGGTTATATTTGAAATCTATATAAAGGATTCTCATTATTTATTTTGTGAATGTTTGGTGGGCGTTTTATGAACAATTTAAAGGTGTTAATGCAAAGTTTAAGACTTTGTTTTAATTAAAAGACTTGGTTATAGTTTGTTTTAGAATGTTAATTAGAGAGTATCTATGTCAGAGCTAATGTCATCAATTGACCAGCGCACACAACTAGTGGGCGAGAATAGGTTAGAGTTACTCATGTTTAAATTAGGCACTAGGCATACGTTTGCATTAAACGTGTTTAAAGTCAGAGAGGTGATTACAATCCCTCCAATGAATCAAATGCCCGGGGCTCATAAAAACTTAAAAGGGGTCACAAATTATAGAGGAGCATCTATCCCTGTAATTGACTTGCGTGCGGCCATTGGAATTAATTTAAACGAAGAAAAATATGCGCCCGAGAATGTCATTATTACTGAATATAATAGAAGTGTTCAAGGCTTCTTAATAGGTAAGGTGATGCATATTATCAATACTTCTTGGAGTACTATTCAACCCCCTCCAAGTACTGCTGGCAAAAACAACTATTTAACAGCGATTACGCATGTTGAAATGGGTAACGATAGTGAATTAGTTGAAATTATAGATGTGGAGAAAGTACTTGCGGAAATTGTAGAATATGACACGTCTATTTCTGAGGATGTGCTAGATACAAACGTTTCAATTCATCTTAAAGGTAAAAAGATATTAGTTGTGGATGACTCGGCTACAGCTCGTTGGCAAATCAGAGAAACACTTGGTCAACTTGGTCTCGAAATTATTGAAGAAAAAGATGGTTTAAGAGCTTTAAATCGACTCAGAAAGTGGGCTGATGACGGAAAAATAGTAACAGATGAGATTTTAATGATGTTTACAGATGCTGAAATGCCAGAAATGGATGGATATCGATTAACCTCTGAAGTTCGAAAAGATCCACGGATGAGTGAGTTATTTATCGCCCTGAATACCTCTTTAAGTGGCAGCTTTAATGAAGCTATGGTTAAAAAAGTGGGTTGTAATCGATTTATTTCCAAGTTTCAACCTGATTTGTTAGTCGATGTAGTACAACAAAGAATGAGAGAAGCGCTAAATGCTTGATTACAATTCTTAAGTTTATGTTGTGTCACTATAGTTTCATATAATTTTACATTACTAATCTAGATAGCTCACGTATAATCCTACGCTTTAAATTCATCAGTGGAGATAAGATGAAGCGTATTTTAAGCCTTTTAGTCGCAGGCTTCTGCAGTTCGTTAGCAGCAACTGAAGCACCTAAAAATATCATCATGGTAATAGGCGATGGTATGGGACCTGCATATACTACTGCCTATCGCATGTATGCAGATGATCCTGCTACACCGAAAGTAGAAGAAACGGTATTTGACCGATTACTAGTCGGTATGGCAAGTACCCATCCCGATAGTAATACGGGATATGTAACCGATTCAGCTGCAGGCGCTACAGCATTATCATCTGGTGTTAAAACATATAATGGTGCAATTGGAGTCGATGTAGATAAAAAGTCGGTTCAAACTGTACTGGAGTTAGCTAAAAAGCAGGGGCGTAAAACAGGAGTCGCTGTTACTTCACAAATTAATCATGCAACACCAGCTGGTTTTAGTTCTCATAACGAAAGCCGCCAAAATTATGATGCCATAGCTGACAGTTACTTTGATGAAAAAATTGATAACCATTATGTATTAGACGTTATGTTGGGGGGCGGCTGGAAATACTTTATTCGTGAAGACCGCAACCTAGTAGAACAATTTAAAAAGGCTGGTTATCAATATATTGATAATTATGAACAACTTACTAGTGTTAAGGCTAATACCCCATTGCTAGGGCTTTTTGCTGACGTTGGTTTGCCTTGGGCGCTAGATAGTGAAGGTAAGCAGCGACTACCCACTTTAGCAAAAGCAGCGGTTAAACAGTTAGAGAATAAACAAGGCTTCTTTTTATTAGTAGAGGGCAGCCAAGTTGACTGGGCTGGTCACGCAAATGACGTAGCTGCAGCCATGGCTGAGATGCATGACTTAGCCTTAACGCTTGAATGGTTGGAAGCATATGTAAATAGCCATGACGATACACTTATGGTGATAACAGCAGACCATAGTACAGGTGGCCTTACTATTGGTGCTAACCGAATCTACAACTGGGCACCATCAGTCCTTAAAAACTTAAAAGCCTCTCCAGAGCAGATATCAAAGAAGTTAGTTACTGCTAAAGACAGAGCTACGTTAGCTTCAGATCTATTAGGAGTAGACCTTAGCAGCGAGGAAGAGAAGCAACTTATCGATCTTGAGTCCGATAATGCCAGAGTGTTCCACAAGGCCATTACTAAAATACTTGATAACCGTTCAATAACTGGCTGGACCACGGGTGGTCATACTGGCGTGGATGTGCCGGTAATGGCAATTGGTCCTGGAAGTGAACGTTTCAGAGGCTACTTGGATAACACTCAAATTGCTGAAAATATTTTCGATCTATTAAAAGCTAAATGATGAGCATTAAAACATAGTTATCGTATTTTTATAAAAGAAGAATATGTAAGCCAGCACTAAGCTGGCTTTTTTCTATCTTAAATATTATTGCTCAACCAAAAAATGCTCTAAGTCTTCACCGGTTAGTTTTTTAATTTGAGCAAATATATACCACAAGGCAGCGATTAACATGATCATGCTGGGTATGACGATCACAGGATAACTTAAAGCCGTCATTCTCCCTAGCTCTTCGGTATATGCAGTTGTTCCGGGTGGGCTGACTAAAATTACTTTGGCCAATATATAGTTTAAAGCTGATGATAAGAAGAAAGAACCTGCAACGATAAAAGAGCTAGTGGCCATTTTTTTCTCGAAGGCTGCTGTCGTCCCGGTTCTCTCTAGAGATTCGGAAAGATTCTTCCAGTTTACAATTTGTTCATTTAGAACAAATACTTTTAATAAAGGTTTACTCGTTTTCTGAGTGATTAATACTGCAAGTCCAATAAGGGCTGGTATGCTTGCTTCTTTAATTGCGATATATTCTGCAGGTAACTCTAATAGGCTGATACCGCCAGTTAGGAACACACTTACAATTCCTAAAATAGAGAAGGGGTTTATTTTTCCTGATTGTTTTAAATCCCAGATCCCAAAAGCAATGGGAAATATCAGTGCTGCGACAATACTCCATGCAGGTCCTAGATAGTCATCTCCACTAAGTTTAGTTAAAATAAGAACAGGAATAACAATATTGAAGGCTAAATTACCCAGCATTCCTGGTTGCTTTTTGGCTGTAGATTCGGTCATATGTTACCTAAATTATGCAAAAAATTGCTTCCGTAGAGTATATTAAAGTTAATAACTAGGGGCTAGAAATTTGAACTGTAATCCTTACCCCTTTTATCGTTATCAATTAGTTTTTGTTGCCCATAATTTTGCTGCAGCAAGTCCAGTTAAAAAGCCAAATAAGTGTGATTCCCAAGATACGTATGGACTTGATGGCAAAACTCCCCATATCAATCCCCCATAGAAAAATGCCACCAGAACAGATATCAACATGAGTTTGACTTTACCACTTAAAAATCCAGCTAAAACTAAATAGCCAAAATACCCATAAATTACACCACTAACACCAATATGGCTCGAAGCACGCCCAAACAACCAAACTAAAATCCCAGTTCCTAATACTACCCATAGGCTCACCATTACATAACGTTTTAAACCGTATTGCAGTAACAAATAACTGAAGATACATATGGGAATAATGTTTGAAAAGTAATGCTGTAAGCTGCCATGGATAAAGGGCCCAAGTACGATCCCTTTCAAGCCAGGAATATATCTTGGGATATTCCCTAGCTGATTTAACATACGGCCAGTGAAGAGATTTATAAGTTCTACAATTGTGATTATCACAAATAGCCAAAATATAATTTTAACTTGTTGTGAGGTGTTCATAGGTTTGTTAGTAAGTCTCATTTGCCTAGCAATTACAAGAAGTTGTTGAGCTATTATCACTGAAAATGTTGATTAAATTCATGTCAAATTGTCACAAAATAATATGAGGTAAATAACGGGACATATCCTGTGTAATGGAGGACTTGTCCTCACGTACTGAAATTCCAGCAGCTTTATCATCGACTAACCAAGAACCAATTAAGGTGTGATTATCTGAAAACTGTGGCAAGGCAGAGTATGCCTGATAAATAAAGCCCTCCTCACCATATGGGCCTGTCGCTTGTAACACAGTTTCACCATTTTCAATGATACTAACATTGGCCCCTTCTCTTGAGTAGATAGGTTTTTTAACGAGTTTACTTTCTGTAGCTAAAGACAACTCATCCTCAAAGTAAGAAGGCAGTAGGTTAGGGTGGTTGGGGAACATTTTCCATAACATTGGCATAAGTGCTTTATTAGATAATACTGTTTTCCATATGGGCTCAAGCCAATTTACATTCGCTGTTTCAATGGCACTTCCAAACTCTTCTCTTTGAATAAACTCCCAAGGGTAAAGTTTAAAAAGTGTTTGAATCTTATTGTCGGCTAAGTCGCTAAAACTTCCACATTCACTTAATCCAATATCTTCGATAAAAACAAAGTCATTAAGTAGTCCTGATTCTCTAGCACAATCTTGTAAGTACTGGACAGTGCCTCTGTCTTCGTCGGTATCTTGGCAGCATGCAAAATGCATATGGGTCACATCATAATGTTTAGCGATAGCCGCTAATCTATGGACTAATTTTTCTTGTAAAGAATTAAATTGATCTGCCTGTTTAGCTATATTGCCCGCATCAACTTGTTCTTGTAACCACAACCATTGCCAAAATCCAGATTCATAAAGTGAGGTGGGGGTATCAGCATTATTTTCGTATAACTTAGCTGGTCCAGTACCGTGATAAGTAAAATCTAAGCGAGAATATAAAGAGGGAGCTTGTTGTTTCCAAGAATCACGTATTTGCTCCCAAAATGTATCGGGTATCTGAAATTTTTCCAGCAGAGCTTGATCGTTTACAACCTTATCAACCACATGCAAACACATATGGTGAATGTCTTCAGTGGGAGTTTCTAAGTCTTGTTCGATTTGTTTCAGGGTAAATTGATAATAAGCGGATTCATCCCAATACGGCTCACCATGCATGGTATGAAATTGAAACCCATACTCTTCTGCTTTGCGCCGCCAATTGCTACGTTCATTAATATTGACTCTTAACATTTCAAAACATACTTGATGATAAAACGGTTAAAAAGCATGGATTGGGATTAACCACCCCAGCCACCTTTTTTAGAGCTGCTGCCCCAGCTAGATTTTGCTCTAACGCTGCTACCAAAACCGCCCCGCTTGATTGTTCTGCTAACTGTTGGTTTGGGCTTTAAGGCACTTTCGCTGACATTCATGGTTCGACGACGGTAATCACCAAAATCGTAACCGTCAGCACCTATCCATCGATTTCTATATGGAGAATATCGAGAATAAGACGTGAACATTGGTTGAGAATAGTAACCTCTTGGTGATAACAAGTTACTAAGCATGTAACCCGCCATAAATGGCATAAAAAATGAACCTGAGCTGTTTTGTACTTGGTTACATTGGTTGTATCCAAATTCTGCTTCACAGTCACTCTGGGAATTATATTTAGGGCTTGTACGCTCAGCTTCTTGCAAAGCTTGCTGATAGGCTGCTTCACATTGTGCGGCAGCATCAGGATTGTCATTAGTGCAATCAGTAACATCAGTATATACAGTTGCTTTTTGTTGATCGCCACATGCTGTTAAGCAAATAGCGGCAATACCTAGTGCCAAAGGTTTAACGCTAAACCCTTTGCGCATTCCCTTTAGATTTATATTGTGTGAGCGTTTACTTTTATTGGATTGCATAGGGCTCTCCTAGTAACTCATACAAGCGGCGTTTAACAGCCCAACAGAAATAGAAACTGCAGCTAAAATTGTACCTGCTGATATTTCATTCTTATCAATTCTGTCGGCAATTTTAGGCATAAATGTAAAGCGCAATAGTGCAAAGGCTAAAGACTGTGCAATAATCGCGACTATGCCCCAAATCACAAAGTCTATCAAAAACTCTGAGTTTGCCACTGCGCTCGCCAAAGCAATACTGAAGCCTATCATAGCCCCACCAAAACCAATGGCAGCTGCTTGATTTTTATGTACTTTAACTAACGCCCATTCATCATGGGGAGTCACAAATGCATAGATTATTTTAAATACAAATAACAACAAAATTGAAACTGCAAAATACAAAGCAAAGTTGCTTAACCCTGCTAGTGAGTTTAAAACTGCGTCCATTTTTTATCCTTCTTAATATTGTGCACTCCCAACATATGTGGGGGTATTTAAAATTTAAACAGAGCTTATTAACCGTTAATAGTAATGTCTGCTTGTCCGATATTAAAGCCTGTACTTACTACTAAACAGCGGTCTAAATTATTGTTTACTACTTTTTCTTCAGCGCCCACTAGTAATGTTTCCACTTCGTCGTCTGAGGCGACTCTTTCATAAAGCATCACAAATTGATCTGTTTCGCTAGTGTCGCCATCTTCTTCATAGGTTTTTTCAGTCATAGCGACTGGTGGAGATTCTTCGCCGACCGCATCCCAAACTCTATTAAAGCTTTCACCTGCTAACTTATAATATGGTTTAGATAAACCTGATGCTAAGGTTTCCTTCCACTGTGCTTCGGAGCCAATGGTTTTTGTTTCGTAAAAGTACCAAAGTTTTACATCTGTAATGTGGTTTTCCGTATCGCCACCATCAAGTATGACTTGCAGGTATGCATCATCATCAGTGTAAAACCTGAGGATTTTACCTCCGGTATCTAGGTTTACCTCACCCACGGCTTGAATAAAGTGGTGTGTTGCTGCTTTTTCAATGGTTAGGCTTGGCTCTAACAATCTTAACTTTAGGGGATCTAGCTCAAAAGAACCGCCCAAATATAAGCCCATTATTTCAGGTGCCTTAGGCTTAGTCGTTTTATTTTTTTTACCAAATAATTTACTAAACATTATTTGCCTCAACAAATTGTTGCCATCGCACTTTGTTAATGCGTTGATTCGCTATGTAATATATTTTATCACCCGAATAAAGGGTGGTATCTAAGTCAGGGTTGACTTGAATTTTCAATTTATCATTACCCCTAGCCATACCAATTAAGGTTGCCTGATAATTGCTTTTTAAGGCTTGAAAAATACTTTCAACTTTTAGGGGAGGGACATCGTCAGGAATACGTAATGAATATTGAGCTTGCCCTAGATTGACATCTAGTAGGTCATGATGCAATACACTGGAGCCAGGATCAAACGCTGATTTAGCTAGCATCTCAACCGCGACACTAGGTGTACATTCAACGTTAGGACAATGTTTTTGTAACAGGCCAACCAAGCTTTCATCATTAAAATAGGCGATCATCTGGGATTCTGGATTACGTTGGCTGCAATACAAAGCTGTTGTCATGGTTAAATCGTCTTCTGGGTTATCCATTATAATCACGCTAGCTTTAGCGATACAGGCTTTGTCCATATCTATATCGTTACTAAAGGTGGTAACTTTTACAAACTCAACTTGATCAGGTAGTGGGTTGGTTATGTCGGCTCGAACACATAACACAATGTCTGGATTTTCTTCTATGGAAGAGCGTTCTCGAATTAAAAGTTCTAATAAGCGAATAGTACGGGGGCCATTCCAACCTAAAACTAGAATGTGATTCTCAACGTCAAGACTTTTCAATCCTCTTGCTCCTTTTTGCCATTGTTCAGATACCCAAGCGGCAATCCGCCCTAATACCAAACCAAATATGCTTAACCCTAAAGGTATGATGTAAATAGAGACAATATATTTGCCAGCGGTAGTCGTTGGAGATAAATCACCATAGCCGACAGTAGAGCCTGTCACCACCAACCAATATATAAAATCAACGGGTTGGGTTAAGGCTTGCTCTCCAGCAATAAATAGCAATAACCAGCTAGTTACCCCATAAAAAAGAAGCGCTAGTACAATAGTGTACCAGCGCATCTCGGCGAAGACTCTGACCAACAACTTACGAAACTTTGGAAACATATTCGCCTTATTGATATATCTAGCTATTACTTACCTAATATGCGACTAAGTTCATCATCTGCAGATGTTGTGCCGCCTGCTATACCTGCCTCTGCTAATCGCTTAGATAGGTCATCACTAGACTCTTCACTTGCCAACTCTTCAGCTGCTTGTAATTCAGCATTACGTAAGTTCTGCTTTTCCTGAATTCTTGATAAGGACTCAGTAGCAGTTTTCATTTTACTGTTAGCCCCTAAATGTCTAGATGACACGGCTACCTGTGCTTTTTGAACTGACTCAGTAGCTTTTACCATATCAACCTGTTGTTCCAACCTTTTAAGGTTAGACTTTGCTTGGCTAATATTTGTGGCTAACTGTTTTTCAGACAGTTTAAATTGATCTAGATATTTTTGCTCGCCATCTTGCTCTGCACGCAAATCACTGACTTTTTGTGCACAATCTAATGCCAATTGACGGTCGCTATCTACCGCTTTGCGAGCGTGAGCTTCATATTGCTCAATTGAACCTTGTAAGTTATCTACTTTTTGCTGCGCAAGTTTACATTTTGCTAAAATCTGAGTTCTAGCATGATCTGATTTGCGTAACTCATCTTTAGCATCACGGATTTCTTGTTCAAGAATACGAATTGCCTGGCTATCAACTACTGATTGAGCAGCTTCAGTTGCACCGCCTTTTACTGCAGTGACTAATTTTCTCCAAACTGACATATTATTTCTCCTAATTTTTACAAAACTTATTGCAAATGGCCTTCATAAGCATCTATAAATGCTTCGACATTTTGAAATAATGTTGTTAACTCAATAATGACGCTTTCTGCTTTTGACTGAGAGCTTAGAGAGCCAAATGCAGTGTAATATTCATCACCTGCTACCTGTGAAATACCGACTGTTGTTAATGGAAATATCATGTGAGTTTTCAATATTTCTTCGTTTAATACTGCAGTATCTTTGACTTCAGATTTTGCAAACAATAACGATTCTACCAATATTTGTTCCCCGCTAATGGCGAGCCAAGCATCAATGCCATCACTATTGGCAATTAATAAACAGTTTTCTTCTCTAGTCACAACCAAATCTTGGTTGTCAGCTAAAAGGGTCTCAAGTTGGTTAAGATCCCAAGTCATGGATATTCTCCTATCAGGCTAATGACTATAATGTGTTGATGTTTATATACCGGTGCATCTTTCTTCAAACACAGGCATAGTGTAGCCATTATAAAGTTAATTAGTCAAATTGTTTTTATCAACATTTGATATTTATTTGTTTTAAATGTAAATTATGATTCACGTTTGTTCTGTTTGGTGTTTAATATGTCTAGTCAAAATGACGCAAAAAATTCTCATGTCACTGCATCTCACTCTGGAGATTGGCGACAGCTGGTACAGCGTATTCTAAAAGCTGAAATGTCGAAACGTGGGACTAAGTATCAAGACCTCAGCGATAGATTATCTACTATAGGGATACATCAAAGCGCAGACAACCTTAGAAATAAAGTCAATAAAGGGATTATGGGAGCAGATTTGTTGTTACAAATCATGTACGTGCTTAATATGAGAAGAATCGAGCGAGATGATATTTTAGATATATTTGCCGATTTAGGAAGCCCACTTGAATAAGTGAAAGCTTTGAAGCATGTTTAAAATTTTGTTTTTAGTAAATGTTGAATTTTTGAAAGGTTATCCCCTAAAAAAAAGTCCGAGCAGGGCTCGGACAAGAACAGTTCTGGGAGAAACGTCAATAAAAACTGTAACTTAATAATAAATCAGCTTGCCAAAACCGCAATTGAAATTGGGTATCTTGAGTTAACTATAGGTATAATAAAAAATACCATACGGTAAACCTTTGAATTCTAAATTAGACAATTTGGATTCTCCTAGTCTTCTTAATATTGATTGGGAGCGAATATGCAAGAGTTTGTAGGAATTTTGTGTTTTGGTAAAAAAAGCCCGACATGATGATAACATCACTCGGGCAAAAGCAGTTTTGGAAGAAACGTCAATAAAAACTGTAAAGGTATAGTAATTCAGCACACCCAAACTGCAATCTCGTTTGGGTATACTCCTCCAACCCTAGGTATATAAAATTAAACAAAGCTATAATATTTGTATTAAAGGTAATGAGTTTAACTATCGAAATCGGTGGTAATTTTTAGAGTTTAATTGGAGGGTATTTCAGATTTTTTTTGAAATGTAAAAAAAAAGCCTGAACAGATAAAATTATCATTCAGGCAAAGAGCAGTTTTGGGAGAAACATCAATAAAACTGTGCGTTAATAGTAATCCACACAAATCAAACTTCAATCGAAAAAGGGTATGTAGAGTAAACTATAGGTATAAAAAAGCACCCAAACATACTGTCCTAATTTAGATGCTAATTAAGCTTGCTGGTTAAGTTTTAAAAGGCGTATTTTGCTGTTAGTTGAATTCGTCCCATTGTTCCATCACTTCCTGATTCAAGTTCTTTCTTAGCGTATGCATATTCGCCGCCTAAAGTGAGCTCCTTTGTTGGAGAGTACATTAAGTTAACTCGGGCACTAAAGGTGGATTTTATTGGATCAATAGAGCCATTCAAGCTCATGTCGTTATCAGCACTAAACGCTGAGTACATAAGATTACTTCGAAATTTTTCATTCCAAACATGACGATAAGCAACAGTAAAACCTGTTGAGTCTATAGCTTCTAATTCATTGTCTGCGTTAAGAATAGCGCCATTGACAACGTTAAGGCCTAAATACCTTCCTAAACCTTTGCCGGTGTTCGCCATAAGCCTAATGTCATCTTGTCCTAGTTTGAATTTAGCAGTCAGGCTCAAGCCCATCGATGTTTCAGAAGTGTCTATATCTGTGCCATCTTGCTTGTTAACGTAAGATAATTGACGGGCTAAACCAGCTACCGCAAAATGCCCCCAATCCCCTTTAAATGTATATCTTGCAGTGATATCAGGAAATGCATTATCGTCTGATACTATTCGTCCGCTGGCTTGGTAGTTTGATATGGTACTTTCAGGGTTTTCTGCTGCAATTTCAAAATTTCCTGATGTATATCTAACCATCATTTGACGAACAAAAATGGTACCGTCGGTAACACCAATAAAGTCAACACTTTCAGGTAAGGCTCTTACGTCTTGAAAGGTTGACCATGTTTGTCCAATCAACCAATTGTCATATTTAATAAATGCATGTCGAATCCGTGGCGTATATGAGTTACTTATGCGCTCATCTCCGCCTGCAGTGGCGTGAAAATCAAATTCCAATACGCCTGAAAGCTTTTGACCGTTTGCAAGTGCGGTATCTGTAGTAAAGCGAAAACGACTTTGTTTTACGTGTGCGTCAAATTGTGTTGATTCTTCAGTGCCACCTGTCGGCGTAAGGCTAGGTATGTAAAAGTCTCTGCCAATAGAGCCAGAAGACAAGGTTCCATCGCTATATGAGCTAAACATGGCGTCGGCTTTTATATAGCCGCTAAATTTGACATTGGTTTTTTCTAATACATTAGCGTGGGCAGCGCCGGCTAAACTTGATATGACAACTGCTACTGGTAACACTGTTTTTAGTTTCATTGTTTTTTCCTTACGATATTTACTTTAACATTGTTTTAACATTGGACGATTTATTGAGGTTTGCATATAGGCTGTTGGTCTATAAGACCAAAGTCTCATGTAGAAATTAAGTAGTGCGGTTAAAGTATTAGCAAATAAATTCAAGTTTGGAATAAAAATTATGACTGAATCTCGTTTCCCAGTGCCAGAACAGGCAAAAATAGGCTCTCATCTCACGCCAGAAAAATATCAAGAGATGTATCAAGAATCAGTCGACTCACCTGATGTTTTTTGGGGTAGGCAAGCAGCAACAATTGATTGGTTTAAAGCCCCAACTAAAATTAAGAATACTTCTTTTGACAAAAACAACCTGAGCATAAGGTGGTTTGAAGATGGGGAATTAAACCTTAGTTACAACTGTATAGATAGGCATTTACCAACAAAGGCTAACACAACAGCCATCATTTGGGAGGGAGATACCCCTGATCAAGATAAGCATATCAGCTACCAAACACTACATAATGAAGTGTGTAAATTAGCTAATGGTTTAAAAAAATTAGGAGTGACTAAAGGCGACAGAGTGGCGATTTATATGCCGATGATCCCTGAAGCCAGTTATGCAATGTTAGCTTGCGCACGTATAGGAGCCATCCACTCAATCATTTTTGGTGGATTTTCACCAAACGCTATAGCAGACCGAATTAATGATTGTGATGCAAAAGTTGTGATCACTTCTGATGAAGGACGCCGAGGTGGTGGCGTTGTGCCACTTAAAGTGAACGTAGATGAAGCTCTACAGGATGACAAATGTCCAAGCATTCAACATGTTGTTGTTTTTCAAAATACAGGTGGTGATGTTGAAAAACAAAGTAGGGACATTGATTGGAAAACTTTAACCGATAGTTGCAGTTTCAACTGTGAGCCTACCGTAATGAATGCTGAAGACCCTTTATTCATTCTTTATACATCTGGTTCAACAGGTACCCCAAAAGGAGTGGTACATACCACTGGGGGGTACTTAGTGTATGCTTCTATGACTCATAAGTATGTATTTGACTATCGAGAAGGAGAAATATATTGGTGTGCAGCAGATGTAGGTTGGATTACGGGTCACACATATATGGTTTATGGTCCATTGGCAAATGGCGCAACTACATTATTATTTGAAGGTATTCCGACTTACCCCGATGTCAGACGTATATGCCAAGTCGTTGATAAACATAAAGTAAACATACTATATACAGCACCTACAGCAATTCGTGCTTTAATGGCTCATGGAGATTTTCCAGCTGAAGGCAGCAGTTGTGATTCATTGAGATTGTTGGGTTCTGTTGGAGAGCCTATTAACCCAGAAGCGTGGCATTGGTATTATGAAACTATCGGTAAAGGTCGATGCCCAATAGTAGATACTTGGTGGCAAACAGAAACTGGTGGGGTAATGATGACACCATTACCAAGCGTCACTGACTTAAAACCAGGGGCTGCAAGTACACCATTTTTTGGTATTCAGCCAGCGCTTGTGGATAGTGATGGCAATGAATTATTGGGGGAAGCTGAAGGAAATTTAATCATTAAGGATAGTTGGCCAGCACAAGCACGTACTGTTTATGGAGACCACGAACGCTTCATTCAAACTTATTTTAGCACCTTCGATAATGCTTACTTTACTGGTGATGGTTCTCGTAGAGATGCAGATGGCACATACTGGATAACAGGCCGAGTTGATGATGTGTTGAATGTCTCTGGACACCGTTTAGGTACCGCTGAAATTGAAAGTGCTTTGGTTTCGCACTCAGCAATTGCTGAAGCGGCAGTTGTTGGATATCCACATGATATTAAAGGGCAGGGCATATATGTTTATGTAAGTCCTGTTGAAGGTATCGAGCCTACCGAAGAGTTAACCAAAGAACTGATCAAGTGGGTTAGAAAAGAACTTAGCCCAATAGCGTCTCCGGATTTAGTGCAGTGGACTTCAGGGTTACCTAAAACTCGTTCAGGTAAAATTATGCGCCGTATTTTGCGTAAGATTGCTGCCAATGAACATTCTCAGTTAGGCGATACTTCGACATTGGCTGATCCTAGTGTGGTTGATAACTTAATCGAGAATCGCTTAGTACGTTAGTCACCACTTTTGTTTTTATTTCTATTAGTTAGTCCGATATAGATCAATATCAAGTGATGTTATTGATTTGTATCGGTTATACTGTTTCAATAACTAATTATTAACAAAAATAATCGCGATATCATGTATACACTGCTCGTTGCCGATGATCACCCTCTCTATAGAGATGCTCTTAAAGGAGCTTTAAATGGTTCTTTACAATCACTGTCACTATTAGAGGCTGGCACTCTCGCTGACACATTAAAAATCATTGAAAGTACAGAGATTGACCTATTGCTCCTAGATTTACACATGCCAGGAAGTCAGGACTTATTTGGATTAATTCATGTGAGAAAGTTGTTTCCAGATTTGCCGGTGATGATTATTTCAGGTTTAGAAAATAAAGATATTGTCTCCAAAGTACTAAACACAGGTGCTATGGGTTTCATACCTAAAACTACAAGTTCCGAAGATATTGCCAAGGCTGTAGAAACGGTTCTACAGGGTGATATTTGGGTGCCTGATACATTGGTCAATGAACTTGATTCTCAAGATGATGCATTTACCGAGTTAGCGGCTAAAATAGCCACATTAACGCCAGCTCAGTACAAGGTTTTATGTTTGATGCGTGATGGGTTGTTAAACAAACAAATTGCCTATGAGTTAGGAATAGCAGTGGCAACTGTTAAAGCGCACGTTACAGAAGTGTTTAAAAAATTGTCTATAAATAATCGGACCCAAGGCGTGTTAATTGCCTCACAATTACAATTAGAGCCGCCTAGCCCAGCTAACTGTCATCACTGAGTTTAGTGAGTAAAGAACTGTAAAATAATTTGAGTATTATATTTTAGTTTTAAAGCTATTCAATAAAGCACGCAATTTAGCGGGTTTAATGGGTTTGCTGAGATATTCCACTCCTTGTTGTTTACATTGCTCCAGTAAACTTTGTTCTCGATTAGCTGTCACTAAAATAGCAGGCAAAGCTTTACCCATTTGTTCTCTTAGTTTCGTGATTAACTGTAAGCCATTTTCTGGATCTGATAATTGGTAATCTACCACAAGCGCATTGGGCTCAAATTTGGCTGCGACTGTTATGGCTTGATACGTAGTTTGTACGCAGCCATTTAAAATATTCCACTTTTCAAATAGGGTTGAAATTGCATCTAAATTTTCTGCTATGTCATCAACACACAATACTTTTAATTTCGCTAAGTCGGTTTTAACGGCTGGTAATGTGATGGGTGAAAAAGGTTGAGGTGTTGCTATGGGTAAGATTATTGAAAAACAACTTCCTTTTCCTAATTTAGAGCGAAGTGTCATGGGTATATCAAGTTTTTCTTTTAATCTAGATACCACGCCTAGACCTAGTCCTACACCTTGTACTAGATGTTCTGTAACGCGGTAAAAATCGTCAAATACTTTATTTTGTTCAGATTTTGCCATACCTATTCCAGTATCCCAGACCTGCAATAACACTGATGGGCCATCATCAATTGAGGTGCGAATTCTTGCCGTGATTAGTATCTTTCCTGTATTAGTATACTTAATAGCGTTAGACAAAAGGTTCTGTACAATTCGATATAATGATGTTTTATCCGATGTGACCCAACAATCAGTAAGTCGAGTCCGAAAATCTAATCCTTGCTCTTTTGCTTTCATTGAAAATTCATCGATTAATGGGCTAAGCAACATCCTCAAAGATAGGGGCTCTTTGTTAATACTTAACTCATTCTGGTCTAGTCTGGCTATATCTAATAGAGTCGCGATTAAGGTTTCGCTCGAAATTACGCTGTCATTTAGTTTATTTAATACTTCTCTTACATCATTGGTCACATCTGCTTCATCTAAAACTGATAAATAAAGTTTTGCAGCATTTAAAGGTTGCAACACATCGTGGCTAGCAAAGGCTAAGAAACGCGTTTTACTAGCATTGGCTTCTTCAGCTGCTTGTTTGGCCTTGACTAGGTCGTGTTCCAATTGCGCGCGGCGGTCTATCTCTAACCTAAGCTCGGCATTAATCGCTTGTACTTCTTGGCCTCGTCGCTCAATTCTTCTTTCCAAGTTTATATTGGCTTCTTTTAGTGCTTTTTGAATCTCGATATGTGAAGTAATGTCTGCGAAACTAGTTACAAAGCCACCGCCAGGCAGAGGGTTGCCGACCATCTCAATCATCTTTCCATCGCTACGCTGGCGCACAAATTTATGAGGGTGGCCTGCTTTTAAATGATCGATTCGTTTTTTAACTAAAGTATCTACCTCACCAATACCACATTCACCTCTTACGGCATTAAAATAGACCATTTTCTCTATAGGAGTACCGACACTTATTAAATCGTCTGGGTAGTCGAACAACTGCAAATAACGTTTATTCCACGCTACTAGATTAAGGTTTTTATCTATTACGCTTATCCCTTGCTCTAAATTCTCGATAGAAGTGAAAAGTGCTGAAGCATTAAATTGGATGGCTTGGGTGGTATCGTCGAAAAATGTTACCACTTCTTCAAAGTTGAGTTTTTTACCAATTAGTACACTATCTATCAACCGTTTAGCACTTGAGCTCCCCAAAACTCCTCCAAGGGCTTTTTCACAAAACATTAAAAAGTCGGGTTGAGGTGGCTTCTGCCAATCTAGTTGTATGTCACTGCGGCGTTCAAAATCTACTAACAAACTTTGAGTTCGTGGTTCACCTAGAAAGGTTGAAAGTAGAGTTGATAAATCACTTACTGTTGCTAAGGTTTGCCTTTTTTTGGATTCGTCTACTTGTCCCTCTCGAGGAGACACAAATGCTTGAGACTGTAAGCGGTCAATCAGTCTGTCTGGGGCAAAATACGAGAAGACAATATAGGTAAGTGTATTAATGCTTAGACTTAGGAGAGCTACCATACTGATGGCGTCAGAATGTAAAGTGTCATTAGCCAACTCGTTACTTAAAGGTAAGATAATCCACAATATCCAAGTAAACAAGCCACTTGATAAACCGGCATAGACACCATGAGCATGGCCTTTTTTCCAATATAATCCACCCACAATGGCAGGAAGAAGCTGTATGACTAAAGAGAAAGCGATTAATCCTATGGAAGCTAATGAGCGACTTCCGGTCATCTGTTGTTGATAAATATATGCCAGTAGTAATAAACACCCAATAACCAAACGCCTTACAATTAAAATTACACTCGCATAATTCTTACTGGTGTTAGTTGAAGTGTCTTCATTATGTGGTTTGGATAAAATTTTTGGCATGATGACATCATTGGTGATCATAGTACTCAAGGTAAGGGTAGCGATAATAATCATTGCCGTGGCTGCAGATAAACCTCCTAAAAATACCAGTACTTGAATAAGTATAGTGTCAGATGCCATTGCTAAACTAAGGACGTAAGTGTCAGGATCTTGATGTCCTAAAATGGTTTGCCCTGAAGCGGCAATGATGGGAATTACCGCGGCAGTAATAGCCAAGTACAGTGGGAATAGCCATCGAGCCGTTCTAAGGTGCTTTAATTTAAGATTATCTATGACGGCAATATGATATTGACGTGGCAAGCAAACCACAGCTGCGGCCGCCATTATAGTTTGAGCAATAAATGAAAATGAGCCAAAGTCGCTAATATCGTTAAAGTTTTTTAATGTATTTTTAAACGTCTCTTGATCCACAGATATCGACCAGCGATAGCCAATAAAGCAAACGCCAACTAATGCTGCCAACTTCAAAGACGATTCCAGTGCAATTGCCAGGATTAAACCATGCCGGTGTTCTGTGACATCTGTTCGTTGGGTACCAAAATAAATAGAGAATAACGCAATAAAACCAGTGGCTAACATTACTATAAGCTCACTATTCTCTTGTTTGGTGACTATTTGGAAAGCTGCACCAATGGCTTTTAGTTGCAATGCCACATACGGGATTGTGGCCAATAAAGCGATTATAGTGACTAATAAAGCTACTAACTGTCTTTTGCCATATCGTGAGGAAATAAAGTCGGCAATGGTAGTGATATGTTGTTTTTTGCTAACGAGAGTAAGCTTAAATATAAACCGATAACCAAATAGATACACTATTATTGGTCCGAGTAATATAGGAAGGTATTGCCATGTATTACGGGCGGCTTCGCCCACTGCACCGAAGAATGTCCAAGCAGTACAATAAATTGCTAATGCAAGAGAGTATATAACCGGATGGGAAGTAAGCTTTGTCGCTAAGGGTGATCCCTTTTCTCCCCATTTCGCCACAAAAAACAACCCAACTAAGTAGGTTAACGCTAATATAATCCAACCAAATGCCATTTATTTTCTCTATGAAAGCGATTGTTAACCAAAGGCTTAGGGAACTTTACCATACCTTTAGTGAGGTTTTGTTAACTATACGACTATGGTCTGATCTCTAAACAATAAAGTGCATAAGCTGGCTATTCCAGTTTTGACTCAGGAAAACGAGTGTTTCGTACCCTAAATGTAATAGAGCTCAAAATACTCAGCTTTTTTACACCTTGACTAGAGACATCTTGAGCTAAACGACACATCACCGTAAAATGCACGGCGATTTAATGGCGAGAACCTTATGAAATTATCTGATTTTCAATTTGATTTACCTGAAGCACTTATAGCTCGATACCCTACAAAGCAACGCACAGCGAGTCGTTTGATGCACCTAGATGGTGACAGTGGAGTTGTCTCCCATCAAAAATTTAACGACATAGTCAGTTTAGTTAATGAGGGCGACCTTTTAATCTTTAATAATACTAGAGTGATACCGGCTCGTTTACTTGGGCAAAAGGAATCTGGCGGTAAAGTAGAAGTATTAGTGGAAAGGGTGCTAGACCAACACAGGGTATTGGCACATGTCAGAGCCAGTAAATCACCTAAAGTTGGGACAATACTCATTCTTGAAAATCACTTAAAAGCCGAAATGGTGCAGCGTCATGATGCATTATTTGAGTTGAAATTTCTTAATGAGGAACCAGTGTTAGCATTGCTTGAGCAATATGGGCATATGCCGCTTCCACCATACATCGACAGGCCAGATGAAGAGTCTGATAAAGAGCGCTACCAAACTGTATATAACCAGGTCCCCGGTGCAGTTGCAGCTCCTACTGCAGGTTTGCATTTTGATGAAGCGATTTTACAGCAGCTTAAAGACAAAGGGGTTAATTCTGAGTTTGTCACTTTACACGTTGGGGCAGGCACTTTTCAGCCTGTCAGAGTAGATAATATTCTTGAGCATCAAATGCACTCAGAATACGCCGAGGTTTCGCAACAGGTTGTTGATGCTATCGTTGCCACTAAAGCCGAGGGTAAAAGGGTTATAGCTGTGGGGACCACCTCGGTACGTTCTCTAGAGTCTGCAGCGCAAGCCTCATTAAAATTAGGTAAGCCCCTACAACCATTCTTCAGTGACACCGATATCTTTATTTATCCAGGTTACGAATTTCAGCTAGTTGACGCTATGTTAACTAACTTTCATTTATCTGAATCAACGTTGCTGATGTTGGTAAGTGCTTTCTGTGGTAAGGCAAAAATTGATTTTGCATATCAACAGGCAATCGAGCACAAGTATCGATTTTTTAGTTATGGGGATGCTATGTTTTTAGAGAGAGCAAAAGGCCTAGATAAATAAGCTTTTCACTCTCAACTTGCTAGAACTAATTACAATTTAAATTGATTAACAATGTTGTCTAGTTCATTTGCTTTCTCACGTAAATTGTCAGATGTTTTATTATTTTGCTCAATTATATCGTTTAAACTTGATGTTTGAGTAAATATTTCCACTATCTGTTTTCCAATATCATTACCAACTTGATTTTGTTCTTCTGCGGCATTCGCAATTTCTGAATTCATATTGGTAATTTTTCTTATTGAACCTACGATATCGCTTAGAGTTGTTGAGGTTTGAGATACACTTTGCTCGGCGGCTGAACTGCAAGTCATGCTGCGCTGCATCCCCTCAACAGCTAACTTAGAGTTGCTTTGGAGTTTGGCAATCATTTGTTGAATTTGTTCTGTGCTACCTTGCGTTTTACTTGCTAAATTTCTAACTTCATCAGCTACTACAGCAAAGCCTCGTCCTTGTTCTCCTGCTCGAGCTGCCTCTATCGCAGCATTTAATGCTAATAAGTTAGTCTGTTCTGCAATGCTTTCAATCACTTGTAAAATGGTGCCGATATTTTCAACATCACCACCTACATCTTCCACAATACCATGGGCTTTTTTGATTTCAATAATCAGCTCTCCCATCTCGCTACTGCTTTTTTCTATCTGATCTAGTGCTTCTTTACCATGACTGTTTGCTGCGTTGGCGGCATCAGATGCAGTTTTAGCGTTAATTAATACTTCATTTGAGGAGGCATTCATTTCTGTCGTAGCAGACGCTACTGACTCAACAGATGTTTGTTGTTGACTGCTAAGAAGTTTAATATTGTCTGTTTGCTCTACTAATAAATTAGTCTCTGAATCAACATCCAACGCTACATTGTAAATGTGCTTTATATCATCTTGTAAGGATATTAAAAATGAATTTAGATTCTCTGCAAGAATACCCGTTTCAAACTTGTCTTGAACGGGAATTCTCTGTGTGAGGTCTCCATTACCGGCACTCAGTTGACGAATGGATTCCGAAACTGTATTGAGTGGGGTTAATATGGAACTGACAATAAATAAGCTTACAGCTACCATAAGAATAATCAGAATAATGGATATTACAGTAACCGAGGTTAGTAGTGTGTTACTGACTTCTTCCACGTGCACTTCAAAAATAGCAGAGTCTTTTTCAATACTATCGACATAGATACCGACCCCAATCATTAAGTCCCATTTTTCTAAAAATATTGAATACGATAGTTTAGGTGAGGCCACTGTCTCATTAGGTTTTGCGAAGTGATAGGTGACAAACTCATTACCGTCTCCTAATTTGTTCTTGCGACCTGCTGTCACTAAGTCATTAATAAGAAATACACCGTTTACGTCTTTAAAGTCGCGATAGCTGTTGCCAATTCCTGCACTACTTGTTCCACTAAAAATACGTGTTGAATCTCCATCATAACCAAAGATATAACCATCTTCTCCAAATTCCATACGTTTCATTATTTGAACCGCTTCTTCTCTACTTCCTCCTCCTTCATATAGTGGTTTTATAGAGTGATAAGCTAAATCAATTATATTTTTAAGCTCTGTCTTTTTAGTCTTAGTAATTAGTTGTGTCGCCGACGCCTTCTCCGTTTCTATCAGGTTGCCTAGTTGAACATAAATGATAGATAAGAGTGCGATACATGTAATGACAAGTGGCAGAATTGATGTCGTTAAAAGTCTATTGCGGATCGAAAGTTTATTTAGAAGCATAAGGTAAGATGGCCTTTGTTTGATATTTTAAATCTTACATCTAGTAATAATACAAATCTATTCGAAAGCAAGCTTAATTATTTGAAGTAAGTATGGCTAGCTAGTTATTTTGCTTAGTATGGTCATCGTTAAGTATCTACCGCAATATTATTGGTTAATTTAGAAACCGAATAAAATTTAGTAGTCATATAGTTTTCAAACCAGGTGGGGATTCGTATATAATCTCGCAAATTTTTTAGCTGTTCAAAATGAAATAGAGTTTGTTTTGAAGGGCTTGTTCGCCATCGGACTGTTTTCCGGTAAGCAGAGAGAGATAAATGAAATTTGAATTAGACAATACAGACGGCAAAGCTCGTCGCGGTCGATTGGTATTTGAGCGTGGGGTAGTAGAAACTCCTGCTTTTATGCCTGTAGGTACTTACGGTACTGTTAAGGGGATGACTCCTGAGGAACTAGATGAAACCGGCGCTCATATTTGTTTAGGTAACACCTTTCATTTGATGTTACGGCCAGGTACTGAAATCATCAAACAGCATGGTGATTTACATGACTTCATGCATTGGGATAAGCCAATTTTGACTGACTCAGGTGGTTTCCAAGTTTTCAGTTTGGGTGACTTGCGTAAGATCACTGAAGAAGGGGTGACTTTTCGTTCTCCAATTAATGGTGAAAAAATACTTCTAACGCCAGAAAAGTCTATGCAAGTTCAACGGGATCTTGGGTCGGACATAGTCATGATTTTTGACGAGTGTACGCCATATCCTGCCACAGAAAGTGAAGCAAGAGTATCTATGGAAATGTCGCTGCGCTGGGCTAAGCGCAGCAAAGCGGAGCATGGCGATAGTCCTTCGGCTTTATTCGGAATAATTCAGGGTGGAATGTACGAAGATTTGCGAGATGTTTCTCTGCAAGGATTAGAAGATATCGGCTTTGATGGTTATGCTATCGGAGGCTTATCGGTTGGTGAGCCAAAAGACGAAATGATTAAAATTCTTGATCATACCACTGAACAAATTCCTGCAGACAAACCTCGCTATTTAATGGGAGTGGGTAAGCCAGAAGACATAGTTGAAGCAGTGCGTCGCGGTATTGACATGTTCGATTGTGTGATGCCGACCCGAAATGCTCGCAATGGACATTTGTTCGTGACTGATGGAATTGTAAAAATTCGTAACGCTGTTCACAAGACGGATACAGGACCTTTAGACGATAAATGTGATTGTTACACTTGTAAAAATTATTCTCGGTCATATCTACATCACTTGGATAAGTGCAATGAGATATTGGGCTCTCGTCTTAATACCATACACAATTTACGTTATTACCAACGTGTAATGCAGGGGTTGCGTGATGCAATTGCAGCTAACGACTTAGATAGTTTTGTTAGTGAGTTTTACGCACAAAAAGGATTACCAGTACCCGAATTAAAAGAGTAACGGGTAGCTATTATTTTAACAATTAACAAAGATTAGGGGAATTTATGAGTTTATTTATATCGAATGCTTACGCGCAAGATGCTGGCGGAGCTGCCGGTGGCGGTTTTGAAATGTTGATCATGCTTGGTGTGTTTGGCTTAATTTTTTACTTTATGTTGTATCGCCCACAAGCGAAACGGGTGAAAGAGCATAAAAACTTAGTAAGCTCGCTAAGTAAAGGTGACGAAGTGTTAACCCAAGGTGGCATGGTTGGTAAGATTACCAAGGTATCAGAAGACAAAGATTTTATTGAGATTGGTTTAAACGATAGTACTAATATCGTTATACAAAAGTCTGCCATATCGGCTGTATTGCCTAAAGGTACTATGAAAGCTATATAAAGCTTTAGTTGTAGGGGCTTTGGCCCCTTTTTATTGAAAAACGGAAGGAATGTCTTGTGTTAAATCAAACTCCGCTGTGGAAATACTTTGCGGTCGTCATAGTTGTTGGTATATGTGCCTTGTATGCATCCCCTAATTTATATGGCGAAGATCATGCGGTACAAATTTCTGCTAGTAGTAACGCGGTAATTGACGGGGCTACTTTAGACAAAGTCTCAGCTGAATTAAAGTCAGCGAATATTCCAAGTAAAAGCGTTGTGTTACAAAACGAACAAATTTTAGTTCGTGTTCCCGATTCAGATACCCAACTAATCGCCCGTGAGACCATTGAAAAAGCACTAGGTGATGATTATTCAGTTGCCATGAACTTGGCTCCAGATACGCCAAAATGGTTAGAGTCCTTAGGGGGGACTCCGATGAAACTAGGGTTAGACCTACGTGGTGGCGTACATTTTTTGATGGAAGTAGATATGAAATCTGCTTTGTCAAAATCATATGAAGATATGGTGGGTGATTTTAAATCAGCTTTGAGAGAAGAAGGCATTCGTTACCGCACTGTGAAGCAGGTTGAAGATGGTGTTGAAATTTATTTTCGTGATGAAGAAAAGTTAGACAAGGCTGAATTTTTCCTAAAAAATCGTAATCGTGACTTTGTGTTTAGCAATAAAAGTGACTTAGTTCTTTTGGTGAAAATGTCAGAGCAAAAGTTACTAGAAACACGTGATTACGCAGTAAAGCAAAATATAACGATAATCCGTAATAGGGTAAACCAATTAGGTGTTGCAGAGCCTACGGTTCAAAAACAAGGCCCTGATCGTATTGTGGTTCAGTTACCGGGTATTCAAGACACAGCAAAAGCAAAAGAGATATTAAACGCGACAGCAACTTTAGAATATAGAGAAGTTGATCTTGAACATGATGTCCGTGACGCCATCAATGGACGGGTTCCTGCAGGTTCAGAGTTATTACCTTATGAAAAAGGTGGTCCTCAGTTATTGAAGAAAAAGGTCATAGTAAAAGGTAGCTCTATTATTGATGCCAACAGTGGTGTTGACCAAAACGGCATGCCTAAAGTGTCGATCTCTCTTGATTCTAAGGGAGGAGCTCAAATGCTTAATTTCACTAAACGAGCGGTAGGTAAACCTATGGCTGTGGTATTTATTGAATATAAAGCCACAGATGAGCGTGACGAGAATGACAAACTTATTTTTGAAGAAAAACGTCGTGTTATTAGTGTGGCGACTATTAATGGGGTATTCAGTAATAAGTTTGAAACCACAGGATTAGACTCCCCTAGAGAAGCCCATGACTTAGCATTATTACTTAGAGCTGGCGCATTGATTGCGCCTATTCAAATTATTGAAGAACGTACTGTAGGGCCAAGTTTAGGCCAAGAAAATATTAATTTAGGTATGCAGGCCATTATTTGGGGCTTTGTGGCAGTACTTGTTTTCATGTTGGCTTATTATAAAAAATTTGGCGTGGTTGCAAATATCGCATTAACCCTTAATTTAGTCATGATAGTGGGCATTATGTCTATGATCCCAGGTGCTGCACTGAGTTTACCGGGAATGGCTGGTATTGTGCTGACAGTGGGAATGGCGGTAGATGCCAATGTACTAATTTTCGAGCGAATACGTGAAGAAATAAAAGAAGGCAGAAGTCCCCAGCAGGCTATACATCATGGTTACGATAGTGCATTTTCAACTATCTTTGATGCGAACATTACAACCTTCCTAGTTGGTTTGATACTTTTTGCCGTTGGTACGGGTCCTATAAAAGGTTTCTCTATCACCTTAATGATCGGTATCGCTACTTCGATGTTCACTGCCATTGTGGTGACTCGAGTCATTGTTAATGCATGGTGGGGCGGAAAACGTCTAACCAAGTTGTCAATTTAGGAGCAAAACCATGCAATTATTAAATATGAAAGAAACCGTTGCCTTTATGGCATTAAAAAAACCAGCGGCGGCATTGTCAATTTTGTTGGTTATTGGTTCACTAGTGTCACTTGCAGTTAATCAACTTAACTGGGGGCTAGACTTTACTGGCGGAACGCAAATCGAAGTGGGTTATGAAAATACCGCAAACTTAGAAGAAATCCGTAAAGTATTAGAACAATCTGATTTTAAAGATGCGGTGGTTCAGAACTTTGGCAGTAGTACTGATGTATTGATTCGTCTAGCGTCGCGTGACGGGGTTAAACCCGCTGAGTTAGGTGATGAAGCCCTTAAGGTATTGAAAGAAGCCGATGATACGGCTGAAATGCGTGGTAGTTCTTATGTTAGTTCAAGTGTAGGCGAAGAGTTAACAGAGCAGGGCGGTTTAGCTATGTTAGTGGCTTTAGTTTGCATACTTATCTATGTTGCGATGCGATTTGAATGGCGTTTTGCGCTGGGTTCAGTCGCTGCCTTAACTCACGATGTTATCATTACTCTGGGTCTATTCTCTGTGTTTCAATTAGAGTTTGACCTAACCGTATTAGCGGCTGTATTGGCGGTTATTGGCTATTCACTTAATGATACGATTGTAGTGTGCGACAGGATCCGTGAGAACTTTCGTAAGATCCGTAAGGGTGAATCAGAAGATATAATTAATACATCTCTTACTCAAACCTTGAATCGAACCATAATAACCTCGCTAACCACTATATTAGTATTGCTAGCTCTATTCTTTTTAGGTGGTGCGACTATTCATGGTTTCGCAACAGCCTTGTTGTTTGGTGTGTTAATTGGTACCTATTCATCTATCTATGTAGCTAGTTTAGTAGCGTTAACGCTAGGTATTAGTAAAGAAGACTTAATGCCTACAGAAGTAGAGAAGGAAGGCGCCGATCAAGACGCTGTGGTTTAATCCCCTAATAGAAAAATACAAAACTAAAAACCAGCACTGATTGCTGGTTTTTTATTTCAGTAAGTGAGAACACCCAGTTTTTAACTGTATAAGTAGCACTTATTCTCTGTTAATCAGGTATATTTTAATGCTGAAATTACCAATGTCTTAGTTAGGAAAAACATGATATCAACCGAAAAATACAAGTTTGGCTCAGCAATAGTTCTGAGCATTAGCTTGTTAATTTCAGCTTGTGGCGCTACACATAAAAATGAAAATGAACAGGTTTCAAGTGAGCCTGAGGTGCAGCACCATATAGTCAAAAGTCCTAATGATGATCGTGAATATGCCTCTATTGTTTTAGATAACGACTTACAAATTTTATTGGTATCCGATCCAGATATTGAAAAGTCAGCGGTGGCATTAAGTGTGGCTGTTGGTTCATTTCAAGAACCCAAAGAGTTTGGTGGTTTGGCTCACTACTTAGAACATATGTTGTTTATGGGTACCAAATCCTACCCAGAGGTGGGGGGGTATGGCGAATTTGTTACCTTAAATGGCGGAACCCAAAATGCCTATACAGAGCTCGATCATACTAATTTTATGGTAGCGGTAAATAATGAAGCATACGACCAAGCCTTATCTAGATTTAGTGGATTTTTTTATGAGGCATTATTAAATGAAGAATATGCTGATAAAGAGCGTAATGCGGTGCACTCAGAATGGACTATGAAAAGCCCAAACGATTGGGTCATACTTGCACAGTTAGAAGGGAAAACACTAAACCCTGAACACCCTATATCACAATTTAATTGGGGTAATTTAGAGTCTCTTAAAGATAGCGGTAACCAAAAACTTCAAGACGCTCTATTAGACTTTTATAACCATTATTATTCTGCAAACTTAATGAAAGCCGCCATGATTAGTAATTTGTCAATTGCTGAGATGAAGTTACTCGCAAAACGTCATTTTTCTAACATTCCAAATAAACATACCCCTAAACCAACTATTAATGTACCGGTGGCAACAGCGCAGCAACTAAAAAAGATAGTTCATTATGTGCCACAAGCAGATATGAAACAGTTAAGTCTGCATTTTGTTATTGAAAATAACGCACATGAATTTGCAGTAAAACCAAACGGCTATGTCAATTACTTAATGGCAAATGAAATGCCTGGTACGTTAGCGTCAGAGTTGCGTGATGCTGGATATAGTGAAGCTGTATATTCTACTTACGAGGCCGATGAATATGGTAGTTCAGGTAGCTTTATTTTGTACATTGATCTCACGGAAACAGGCGTTAAAAACAGAGACAAGGTAATGGGTGCGGTAGTGAGATATTTACGCTTATTGCGAGAACAAGGAGTCAACCCACTATATTTCAATGAAATTAAGCAATCGTTAAATAATGACTTTCGTTTCAAAGAGAAAACTAATGACTACAACTACGCAATGCAGATAGCAGCAAACTTACAGCACATACCAACTGAATATGTATTAAGTAGTGAGTATGAATATCAAGGTTTCAATGCTGAGGCGATTCAAAAAGTTTTAAACCAATTAACTTTAGATAATGCTCGTGTTTTTTATATAGATAAAGCGCAACCTGCAGACATTGAAATGAAGTATTTTGCAGGTAAGTATAGTGTGCAAGATATTACTGACGAAAATATTAATACATGGCGAAAATATGGGACACAATTCAACTTAAGTTTACCTAGGGCAAACACCTTAATGCCTGAAAACTTTGATCTTGTTAAAACAGCCTATGTAGAAAAACCTCAATTGTTAGTTAGCGAAAAGGGTTATACGGTTCATTTAGGACACTCGGCACTGTTTAAGCAACCTAAAGGTCGGATCTCATTCGAGTTAAATAGCGGCTTTACTAAAATAAGTGCAAAAAATCATGTTTTAGCAAGCCTATTAAGCAGAGCATTAAGCCAACAGTTAATTGAGTTGCAGTCTGAAGCAGGGGCCGCAGGTATGGGGCTGAATACCAGCTTACATAATGGTTTGTCACTTACTGTGAGTGGTTTTACTGATAAACAAGGTGATCTAGTAACTCAAACATTGCAACAAATACATTCCTTTAACATTAGTGCTGCAGATTTAGACAATATTAAAGCGAGTTTTATATCTGATATTGAAAGCGGTAAGAAGCAAATACTACTCAACCAACTCTTTCCTAAATTTAGCGAAATAGTGAATTTAGATGGGTATAGCGACAATGCATTATTGGCCGAGGTAAATGGCATTTCACCAGCCGATCTTAAATGGTTTCGAGATCAATTATTAAAAAAAGCTAACTTGCGAGTCTTTGCTTATGGCAACTATACCGATGAGCAAGTTAAAGCATTGGCTGAATTAGTGTTAGCCGTGTTGCCAGATAAGCGGGATACTTCTGAGGTTTACCAAACTCCCACTTTACATCCTTTACCAGGAAGTATTTATAGCTGGAAAGAAGACTTAGATATACCCGATGTAGGGTTAATCGATGCTTATTTAACGCCTTTAAACTCCACTGATTTAGCTGCAGCACGTGTGTTGTCGCAGTTGATACGACCAGCATTATTTAAACAAATCAGAACAGAAGAACAGTTAGCTTATGCTGTTAATTTTTTTGGAGAGACTTGGCGAGATCAAATGCTATTCGGTTTTTATATTCAATCACCCGCAAAAGGATTAGTTGAAGTACATGAACGTATTGAATTATTCCGTAAGGAGTTTGTATCTAAACTTGCGGCAGTGACACCAGAAACCTTAACCACCACAGTGAACGGTATTTTAGTTACCCTTAATCAACCCCCTAAAAACCTATCACAGGAAATGGGAGAGTTTATCGAAGATTGGCGTGATCAAGAGTGGACATTTGATAGTAAGCAGAGACTAATTAAAGAGTTGGAAGAAGTTACATTAGACGATGTCATTGCAATTTATAAACGCTTGCAGGAAGGTACCGAATTTGGACGAGTGCTAGTGCAAATGCGTGGCCATAATTTTGCACATAAAAACTTTATTGAATTGGAAGGCTCAGAAACAGTAACGAATGTGGATGTCTTTCATCAAGCATTAAGCAATTAAACCTCTTTCACTAATTTGTTTAATTACCTTAACAGTGATTAGTATTCAGTCGCTTATTGAAGATATAAAGAAAAAGGCGAGTATCACTCGCCTTGTTGTTTTTTTATTTCAAGTGTTTTACTAAAGTTTGGACGATTTTAGGGCTACCTGCCACTATTTCACCTTTGTGCATTGGGTCATTCCCCCCTGCAAAATCGGTTACTAATCCACCTGATTCACGAACCAATAACTCCCCAGCAGCGATATCCCAAGGTTTAATGCCACGCTCCCAGTACCCGTCATAACGACCTGCAGCAACATAGGCTAAGTCTAGCGCGGCAGAGCCTGAACGGCGAATGTCACCTGCTTGCATAAATATCTTATTAAAGCTTTGTTGGTACTCTGGTAGTGTGTCTTTTGCTTTGAATGGGAAGGCAGTGGCTAGAATTGTTTGACTTAACTCTTTAGCTTTACTTGCTCTAATACGAAAACCGTTTAATTGTGCACCCGCACCTTTGCTGGCAGTAAACAGTTCACCACGAAGAGGATCAAAAACTACCGCTTGATCAAGTCTACCTTTATGCATAAGAGCAATAGATACTGCAAAATGAGGGATACCTTTAATAAAATTGGTAGTGCCATCTAATGGATCAATAATCCATTTAAAGTCGTTGTCACCTTCAACTACCCCTCCTTCTTCACCCACAAAGCTGTGCTCAGGGTAAGATTGCTTAATTTTATGAATAATTGCTTGTTCGGCTTCTTTATCAATACGAGTAACATAATCGTTATCGCCTTTTGCTTCTGTCATCAAATCAGTTTGATTTTCAAACCCTTTAACAATAATGTTGCCCGCCGTCCGCGCAGCACGGATCGCTATATTCAGCATAGGATGCATAGTTAACCACCAATTTTAAAAGAACAGTAAGTAGACAGCTGTTGTATAAAAATATAAACAGTTGCACAAAAAATCGCCGCGCAGTTTACCAGAGTGATAAGCGTTTTACTAGCCAGATTGTAACTGATATTCGGGTATATTGATTGTAAAACCTTGAGATTGGACTTGTTAGATTCAGATGATTATGGCGGTTAAATATGGCTTACTTACTGGTTTAATTTGTTGGTTATAAACCTAAAGTCTAATGGAATGGTTTATTTTATCGCTTAATATTATGATAAGTATTATTAGAATTTAAAAAGTTTTGGAGTTATGGTTCGCATTAGGGAAATTTTTAATCCAAGTAACTATATGATCAGACCCAAATCTGTTGTGAATGCATGTGTGTTTACAGTGTTAACTTTCAGCTCCTTTATTACCACAGCAGATACCGTGGTTGAGCTCGAGAAACGTATACAACAACTTGAAATCTTAGTTGATAAACTCTCGTCTGAGAGTGCAGCAGTATCAGACTCCGATGGTATGCAAGAAAATGATGAGCCTGACGATGAGGTTATTACTCGCTCAATTAGTGACTTGACCTTAGAGCTAGAAGAGCAGCATTATTTGATCGAGGAGTTAATTAAAAAAGACGAAAACCGAATGCAGGTCTCAGGCTATGCTGATGTTGAGTATAAAGGGTCAGATAGTCCTGGAGTCAGTGAAGAGTTTAGAATGCATCATTTGTCGCTGTTCTTTACAAAGAAATTTGATAATAAATTTAAGTTCTTTTCTGAAATTGAATATGAAGATGCTCCTAAGTTTGATGGCATAAATGATGGCTCGGGAGAGTTGGAAGAAGCGTCAGGTACGATTTTTGTTGAAGCTGTAAATTTTGATTGGAATTACAGTCAACTGATAAACTTAAGAGCAGGGCGATTTTTTTCTCCTGCTGGAATTTGGTCAGAAGATCACTACCCCCCCTTTGTTGCTACCCAAGAGCGACCCATGCATATATTTCGTATTTTTCCGCAGTTTGTTGATGGAGTTTCAGGTTTTGGGCGCCAGTATTTAACTGATTTAATTAGTGTCGATTACAATGTATTTATAGGAAACGGTGAATCATCTATTTCAGGTAAGAAAGACCTTAATAGTAACAAGGCCACTGGTTTCAGGGGGCGAATACAATTGCCTTTATGGGATGAGTTTAATCTTGGATTCACCCTTTATAATGACAATGAAGACAGCGCTAATGGGAATGCTGACAAGTTTGCATATGGATACCACTTGGAAGCTCGCTATCATAATATTTCTGTTCAAGGTGAATATGCCCTTGCTAATCTTGAGTTCTCCGATGACGCTCTTGATTATGATAGAGAGGGGTTTTACGCTCAGTTTAAGTATCACTTGAACGACTGGGATCTCGGTTATCGCTACGATTACTATGATGCGAACAACCTTGGTACAAATACAGTAAAAAGAAACTCAATTTTTGTAAACTTTCATCTTAATGAAGCAATTACGCTTAAAGGGGAATATCACAGAAACCAATATCAAAACTCTTCAGTTGATGACGTAGGTTTTTATACCTTTTCAATCTCCACGTATTTGGGGAACTAGACTATGAGAAAGCTTAAATCACTTACATTTATCATGTTTTTTTGCTTTTTTTCTGAAAAGGCTTTTTCAGAGACTGTATACGTAGTCGTTAACGAAAAAAATACCGACATAATAAGTCCTGAAATGGTTAAGTTGATCTACTTAGATAAAAACTCTGTTTGGTCTGACGGTACTGAAATTTTAGTGTTCGAGTTGCCAGTGAAATCTGAAGCTAGAGAAAAATTTTGCCAAGAAGTGTTGAATATGTCACCTATATCGAGTCAAAGATATTGGTCTAATCGTTTTGTGAACAATACCATTCAAAATGAAGTGAAAATTAAACCTCATCGTTTAGTAACAAGGTTTGTGAGTGCTAAAGAATCTGCGATTGGATACATTCCGGAGTCAGAAATTGATAATATGCAAGGTGTTAGAATCGTAATGACAATAAATTAAATATTATGTCCTTGGGATTATTAAAAAAATCTATAGCCACTAAATTAATTTTATATGTTGGAAGTGCAATAACCATAGTGTTGTTACTTCAGGCATACATAAATATTAATAGATTTGAACAGTTAGTTACTCCACTAATTGTCCGTGATTTGGATAACGCTTTAGCTCGTAGCCAAATGGTGTTTGAGAGTTTGTCAGAACAAATTATCGAAGATGCTCAAGTTATTACTTCTCATAATGCACTGAGTAATTACATAGATTACGAACTACTTGATGACACCAAGGGAATGAATGAGGAGCTAGTGACCTTAGAACAATTTTTAATTTCTTTAAATGCATCTAAAAGCCATTACCTCAATATTGAAATTTTTACTAAGCGCCGCTCAATAATAAGAATTAACAACGGTGAGGTAGCTGAGTCTACCTATAGTGTTACCCCAAGGTTTATTTTCATTGATAAAGCAAAATTTGATTCCTACTACACAACAAGCGTAAATCAAAAAGTTCTTTATACCCTCAAATATAAATTTTCAATGTCTGGCACTTTTGCAGAAGAGGAAGTGGTAGGAGCTATTTATATTGTGCGAGATGCTAGCTCAGTATTGCAAGAATTAGTTGAAGAATTGCAAGGCTTGAATATGCAACTTACGGTAATGGCGGGTGCTGTGTTAATTGCAGGGGAACCTATAGATAGAAACTGGTTAAGTAGAGACCTTCATGACCCAGATTCGAATTTGACCATATCAGTAGGTATTAGCGAAGAAAACGCGTTGTTGTTTGTTCATGAAATGCAACGAAGTATTATCGTTTTAGCGATATCTCTTATTTTAGTATTAGGCATCTCTCAATTCTTCACTATTACACAGGTCATAGCTAAACCTCTCAAGAACCTAATTGACTTTATGGATAAGCAAGCACTTGGCAAAGTGCCAGCTTCGATTCGATATCAAACTAGGCGTACTGATGAGATTGGACTTTTTGCTCAAGGTCTAAATAATATGCTTGAGCAAATACACACTAGGCAAACTGCTCTGTCTGCAAGCGAAGAGAGGCTGACTTTAGCTATGTGGGGCAGCGGAGAAGGGATGTGGGAGTTTTCTGTTAGCGACTCAACGATACTTTTAGTGGAAGAGAGCTGTGAAATTTTATCTATAGAAACGAGTCCAATTAAGTTTTCTTTAGCCGAGTTTATTTCTAAAATTCATGAAGATGATAGAGCCAATGTAAATACCTATTTTAAGGATTTTAAGATGGAGGCCTCTGACTTATTTGAAGTCGAGTTTAGAGTCTTTGTAAATGACAATCTAAAATGGTTAAAAATGAAAGGTAGAGTCACCAAGCAGGATGACCAGTTAAGCAATGATAATTTGATTGTTGGCACTTTAATGGATATCAGCGATCAAAGAGAAGCTGAGAAAGAAATTAGACTTTATGCAAAAGCATTTGACAGCAGTGCGAGTGCAATCGTGATATTAGACAAAACATTAGTGGTGCTTGCTGTTAATGAAGCTTTTAAAGAAACAACCGGTTCTAGTCTGAGTGATGTGGTAGGGCGTATTCCAGATTTTATCATTAATCACTCACATTCTTCTTTTGATATTAAAGAGTTTACCCATGAAATACAAAACAATGGGAAATGGCAAAATGAATTAATCGGAATGAAGAAAAATGGAGAGCGCTTTATTAAAGATATAAGCATTAACGCTATCCTAGATACTAATGGTGCTCCCACTCACTATGTGTGCGCATTTAACGATATTACCCATAAGAAAAAATCAGAAAAAGATCTCTGGACTATGGCTAACCACGACATTTTAACGGGGCTACCGAATCGTGGTTATTTCCGAAAAAGTCTAGACTCTGCAATTGTTAAAGCAAAAAATGAAGGCGAATCTTTAGCGTTGTTTTTTATCGATTTGGATAGATTTAAGCAAGTGAATGACACCTTAGGGCATGAATCAGGTGATCAATTATTGAGGAAAGTCGGTGCAACACTTGTGAAGTTAGCACGAAAGACAGATTACGCAGCTCGCCTTGGAGGCGATGAATTCGCTATTATTATTGAAAACGTAGCAAATAAAGTGAACGTAGAAAGAATTGCAATGGATTTAGTTAAGCAATTTGACAAAGGGTTAATAGTAAATGACAAAGACTCAGGAGTAGGGGTAAGTATAGGTATAAGCCTCTATCCTGAAAATGCCAAAACTGCTGATGAATTAGTGCACTACGCAGACACTGCTATGTATTTCTCAAAGACGACTGGGAGTAATTTGTTTCATTTCTTTGAACCAAGTATGAGCGACCATGTTAATCGACGGAATTTAGTTGAAAAAGAATTAAGAGAAGCCTTAAAAGAAGACAAATTGTCTCTTTATTTTCAACCTCAAATTAATATCACAACAGGGGCAGTCGTGTCTTTTGAAGCACTTTCAAGGTGGTTTCATCCAACATTGGGAACAATATCTCCTGATGAATTTATTCCTATAGCTGAAGATGCTGGTCTAATTGTTGACTTAGGGAAACAAGTACTGAAAAAAGCCTGCCAACAGGTAAAGCAGTGGCATCAGCACGGTTTTAGTACCATTAAAATTGCCATTAACGTCTCCATTAAACAATTTATGTTATCGGATGTTACTTATGATCTTTCTAACATTCTAAATCAAGTAGACCTCAATGCTCGTTATGTTGAGTTAGAGCTTACTGAGAGCCTTTTTGTCGATGAAGCTGAAACTGTGATTAATACTTTGAAGAAGTTAAAACAATTAGGTGTTAGTTTATCAATTGATGACTTTGGTACAGGTTATTCTTCTCTGAGTTATCTAAATAAATTTCCTCTAGACGTTCTAAAAATTGATAAAAGTTTCGTAAATCAATTGAGTTCAGACAAGACAGGCATGGCTATAACCCAGGCCATAGTGGCTATCGCACATGCATTAGATTTAGAGATAGTCGCTGAAGGCGTAGAGACTGAAGAACAATTGTCTATATTAGATAAAATGGGCTGTCATTATGTCCAAGGCTATTTATATGGACCTCCCATTTCTGCTGAAGAGTCATTTGATTTTCTAGAACATAGTAACCTCTTTGAACAACCTTAAATCTCCTCTGTGATTGATGAAGCTTTGCCTGTTAATAGTTAAATCTTAACTTAGGTGTTTGACAATTATTTTTATTCATTGAACTTGGCATTTCAGTTAGCTTATTTTAATTTTTCTCATGCTTTGAGCTAAGGGTTGCTTATGCTATTATCCGCGCCCAGAAAATTGCCAGCTCAGGAAGTGTGTCTCCGTCATGTTAGAAAATATTCGCGTTGTTCTAGTTAATACTTCTCATACCGGTAACATAGGCTCTGCTGCTAGAGCTATGAAAACTATGGGGTTAAGTCAGTTAGTTTTGGTTGACCCAGTATCTCCTCCTGATGGGAAGTCGAGTGCATTAGCCGCAGGGGCGGGTGATGTATTGGCAAATGCTCGGATAGTCGATACATTGGAAGAAGCTGTTACTGACTGCGGGTTAGTTGTTGGAACAAGTGCCCGCTCACGAACATTGTCTTGGCCCATGCTTGAGCCTAGAGGTTGTGGTGAAAAGTTAATCTCTGAAGTACCCAAGTATCCTGTTGCTTTGGTGTTTGGACGTGAAAATAATGGATTGAGTAACGAAGAACTACAGCTATGTCATTTTCATGTTTGTATCCCTGCAAACCCTGATTATAGCTCTTTGAATCTAGCGGCTGCGGTACAGACATTATGTTACGAAGTACGTATGGCGTACTTGAATCTTACTAGAAGCCAGCATCCCGAAAACCACCCAGAGAACACTGAGTATCCATTATCTGAAGATCTAGAGGGTTTTTATAGTCATTTGGAACAAACCCTTATTAAAACGAATTTCATCATTGCTAAACATCCCGGTATGGTGATGACCAAATTACGCAGGATGTTCAATCGTGCCCGTCCCGAGTCACAAGAACTCAACATTTTACGAGGCATATTAGCGTCAATTGGTAAAACCACTTCAAACAAAGAATAACTATGTTTAACAGAATGAAAGAAGACGTGCAGAGCGTTTTTCATCGCGACCCTGCTGCCCGCACAACCTTTGAAGTGTTGACTAATTACCCAGGATTACATGCTATCTGGCTGCATCGTTTGGGCCATAGGCTTTGGAAAGCAAATTGGAAGTGGTTGGCGCGCTCTGTTTCTACTTTTTCTCGTTGGTTGACCGGGATTGAAATTCATCCAGGTGCCACCTTGGGACGCCGATTTTTTATAGACCATGGTATGGGGGTAGTGATAGGTGAAACAGCTGAAATTGGAAATGATGTTACCCTATATCATGGTGTCACTTTGGGCGGAACCAGCTGGAATGCGGGGAAACGTCACCCAACGTTAGAAGATAATGTAGTGGTAGGTGCCGGTGCAAAAGTGTTAGGGCCAATTACTATGCACAAAGGGGCAAAAGTGGGTTCTAATTCTGTAGTGGTGCGTGACGTGCCTGAAAACGCGACAGTGATAGGCATACCTGGCAGAGTCGTCGTTTCTCAGAAAAAACCTACTCCACCTAATCAAGGTGAAAGAGAAAAAATTGCGCAAAAATACGGATTTGATGCTTATGCTGTTGCCACCGATAACCCTGATCCTGTTGCTCACGCCATTGGCGTGATGGTCGATCATGTGCATCTAATAGACACTAAGGTAGAAGAAATGTGTAAAGCCATTAACAAAATGGGTGGAGATGTGTGCGGAAAATCACTACCAAGTCTAGAATTAGATAATTTTTCTGACGACGAAATGGCAAAAGATATTAAAAAAGCATGTGATGCTTTCGACCCGCAAATTTAACCTAGCGATGTGAACCTTAATACTTGAGTAAAACACTAGGTTAAATACTTGACTAAAATAGTAGGGTATGTGAAGATCTGATACATCATAGATATTAGGTTTATAAGTATGAAATTGACTTCAAAAGGGCGTTACGCGGTAACCGCGATGTTGGATGTATCATTGCATTCTCAACGTGGTCCTGTGTCTTTAGCAGAAATCTCAGAGCGCCAAGAAATTTCATTGTCATACCTAGAGCAGCTTTTTTCTCGTCTTCGTAGAGAAGAACTAGTTGAAAGTGTACGTGGCCCTGGCGGTGGTTATAAGTTAGGTCGTAATGCTAGCGATATATCTATTGGCGAAGTGATCAGTGCGGTAAATGAATCCGTAGATGCTACTAAGTGCCAAGGTCAGGGAGGATGCCAAGGCGGTGAACGTTGTTTAACTCACAATTTGTGGGAAGGATTAAGCGACCGTATCAGTGTATTTTTAAACGGTATTACTCTAGGCGAATTAATGGAGCAACATGAAGTGAAACAAGTTGCGCAGCGCCAAGACAAAAATAAACATCTTAATAATATAGCGTCAAACGACATTACTATCAGTTTGCAGCTTTAAGCGGAGTAAAAAATGAGCGAATTAAAGCTTCCAATCTACTTGGATTATTCTTCAACTACACCGGTAGACCCTCGTGTTGCCGCTAAAATGGCTGAGTGTTTGACTACAGAAGGTGTGTTTGGTAACCCTGCTTCTCGTTCTCATAAATTTGGTTGGGTAGCAGAAGAAGCGGTAGATATTGGCCGTAATCAAATCGCAGATTTAGTGAATGCAGACCCTAGAGAGATTGTATTTACCTCGGGTGCTACTGAGTCAAATAACCTCGGTATCAAAGGCGCTGCTAATTTTTATGGTAAAAAAGGTAAGCATCTAATTACTGTAAAAACTGAGCATAAGGCGGTACTAGATACTATGCGTCAGTTAGAGCGTGAAGGGTTTGAAGTCACCTATTTAGATCCAGAGCCAAATGGTTTACTTGATTTGGATAAACTAGTTGCTGCTATTCGTCCAGACACTATTTTAGTCAGTGTGATGCATGTAAATAACGAGATTGGTGTGATTCAAGACATTACTGCAATTGGCGAAATATGCCGCGAGCGTAAGGTTTTGTTCCACGTTGACGCCGCACAAAGCACAGGTAAAGTCCCAATCGATTTACAGACAATGAAAGTTGATTTGATGTCATTTTCTGCCCACAAAACTTATGGTCCTAAAGGGATAGGTGCTTTGTACGTACGTCGTAAACCTCGTATTCGTTTAGAAGCGCAAATGCATGGCGGCGGTCATGAGCGTGGTATGCGTTCTGGAACGATGGCAACTCACCAAATTGTTGGTATGGGTGAAGCATTCAGAATTGCAAAAGAAGAAATGGGCGCTGAAAACGAACGCTTACTCATGCTACGTAATAAATTATGGAACGGCATTAAAGATATGGAAGCCGTTTACCTAAACGGTGATATGGAACACCGTATTGCGGGTAATCTAAATGTAAGCTTTGCTTACGTTGAAGGTGAGTCATTAATTATGGCTCTTAAAGACATGGCTGTATCATCTGGTTCAGCTTGTACCTCTGCTAGTCTTGAGCCATCTTATGTACTACGTGCTCTTGGGTTAAACGATGAGTTAGCGCATAGCTCGATCCGTTTTACTATGGGACGTTTTACAACAGAAGCTGAAATTGATTACGTTATTGGTGTTATTCGTAATGCTATAGATAAGCTTCGCGAAATGTCGCCGTTGTGGGATATGTATAAAGAAGGTATTGATTTAGATTCTGTTGAGTGGGCTCACCACTAAGTTAACGTGTTTTAAAATTAATGTGTTGTTGGGCTGAAATTTAGCAGCACATAAACAAAGGTAAAGATAATGGCTTACAGCGAAAAAGTAATTGATCACTACGAAAACCCTCGTAACGTAGGTGGGTTTGATAAGAACGATCCTAAAATTGCAACGGGCATGGTGGGTGCACCGGCTTGCGGTGACGTAATGAAGTTACAATTAAAAATTGATGATAACGGCATTATAGAAGACGCAAAATTCAAAACTTATGGTTGTGGATCAGCTATCGCATCTAGCTCTTTGGTAACTGAGTGGGTTAAGGGTAAGTCTATCGATGAAGCAGTAGAAATTAAAAATACTGATATCGCAGAAGAACTTGCTTTACCACCTGTAAAAATTCACTGCTCAATTTTAGCCGAAGATGCTATTAAAGCAGCAGTTGAAGATTATAAAAGTCGCCAAAACTAAGATAAAAATTTTTAAGTAATAGGAGTAGCCAGTGGCAATTACCGTATCCGATAGCGCAGCACAACGTGCTAAAACATTTCTCGAAAATAGAGGGAAAGGTTTAGGGTTGCGTCTTGGTGTAAAGACAACTGGCTGTTCTGGTTTAGCTTATGTTCTTGAGTTTGTTGATGATTTAAATTCAGATGATCAACTCTTTGAAGACAATGGTGTAAAAATTATCGTCGACGGCAAAAGCTTAGTGTACTTAGATGGTACCCATTTAGATTTCGCTAAAGATGGTTTGAACGAGGGCTTTGAGTTTACTAATCCTAACGCTAACGGCGAGTGTGGTTGTGGCGAAAGCTTTAACGTTTAGCCCTTAGTCTTGTTATTTTTCTGCAATTCAAAAACAGTAAGCCTAATAAAATCAGATGAACTACTTCGAGCTTTTTAATATCTCTGTTTCTTTTGATGTAGATTTTTCTGCATTATCTCAAACCTATCAGCAACTCCAGCGTCTGACTCATCCAGATAGGTTTGCTAGTGGAAGTGAGCAAGATAAACTCGTCGCTATTCAAAAAAATGCACAAGTTAACGATGCGTATAGCACTTTAAAATCACCTTTACCTAGAGCTGAGCACATACTTTCATTAAGAGGTATTGATTTGCAGCATGAGCAGCAAACCATTAAAGATACCGCTTTTTTGATGCAGCAAATGGAATGGCGAGAAGCGTTAGCTGAGTTAGACGATAATAGCGACCCTTTGGACGTGTTAGAGTCTCTTGAAGATGAAATTACACAAAACGTAAAAAGCGATTTAGGCAAACTACAAAGTTTGTTAGCAAGTGAGCAAGAAGAAGCAGCGCTACAGGCCGCTGATGTTATCCGTAAGCTAAAATTTTTATATAAAATGTTAGCGGAAATTGAGATCAAAGAAGAAGCCTTAAACGACTTCTAAATTCATTTATTTAAATCAAAAGAATCGAATCATGGCATTACTGCAAATAGCTGAACCCGGTCAAAGCGCCGCTCCTCATCAACGTAAATTAGCGGTTGGAATTGATTTAGGCACAACTAATTCATTAGTGGCTTCTGTTAGAAGTGGTGAAGCACTAACGCTGCCAGATGAGCAGGGCAACCACTTGTTGCCGTCAGTAGTGCGGTATTTACAGCAAAGTGTTGAAGTGGGTAATGCAGCTAAATCACAGGCTAGCATTGATCCAAGTAATACTATTGTGTCTGTGAAGCGTTTTTTAGGCCGTTCAGTGGCTGATATTAATAAGTCTTATCCACACCTACCTTATCAATTTACTGATTCCGACTCCCCTGTAATGACAGTGGCATCTGGTGATGTTAACCCTGTTCAAGTGTCTGCAGAAATATTGTCGGTACTTAAAAGTAGAGCTGAAAAAACTTTAGGTGATGAGTTGCAAGGCGCAGTTGTTACTGTTCCAGCCTATTTCGATGACGCTCAGCGTCAAGGCACCAAAGATGCTGCCACACTTGCAGGATTAAATGTCTTAAGGCTGTTAAATGAGCCTACAGCTGCTGCAATCGCCTACGGTTTAGACTCAGGGCAAGAAGGTGTTATAGCCGTTTATGATTTAGGTGGTGGAACCTTTGATATTTCTATATTGCGATTAAGTAAAGGTGTATTTGAAGTATTAGCCACAGGTGGAGATTCTGCCCTAGGTGGTGACGACTTTGATGCTGTTTTGGTTGAGTTCATTCGAGAGCAAACAGGTTTGCAAGGCGGGTTATCAAAAGAGCTACATAGAAGGTTGCTTGATAAAGCAAAGCAAGCAAAAGAGTTACTATCTAAAGAAGCCCAAGTCACTATTGAGTTTACCGATGATACTGATAAAGGTCATGAGATAATCATTACCCTAGATAGCTTTGAAAACCTTATCGCTCCTTTAATTAAAAATACGTTACGAGCCTGTCGCCGAGCTTTAAAAGATGCCGAGCTTGAGAAAGAGCAAGTGCTTGAAGTCGTTATGGTGGGTGGGTCAACTCGTGTACCAGCCGTTTGCCAAAAAGTAGGGGAGTTTTTTGAGCGGACTCCATTAACATCTATTAATCCTGATAAAGTTGTAGCTGTGGGTGCAGCCATACAAGCAGACATTTTGGTTGGCAATAAGCCTGATAGTGACATGTTACTTTTGGATGTGTTGCCATTATCTCTAGGGATAGAAACTATGGGTGGCTTAACTGAGAAAGTGATTAGTAGAAACACCACCATTCCCGTAGCAAAAGCTCAAGAGTTTACCACGTTTAAAGATGGTCAAACGGCAATGATGATCCATGTAGTACAGGGTGAGCGAGAACTTGTTAGTGATTGTAGATCGCTGGCTAAATTTACGTTAAAAGGTATTCCTCCCATGGCTGCAGGCGCAGCGCATATCCGCGTGACTTTTCAAGTTGATGCTGATGGATTGTTGAACGTGACAGCCATGGAAAAATCTAGTGGTGTTAAGGCTGATATTCAAGTTAAGCCATCTTATGGATTAGATGATACTGAAATAGCAAATATGCTTAAGGCATCAATGGAGCATGCCCAAGATGACATGCAAGCTAGAATGTTAAAAGAGCAGCAAGTTGAAGCTGCAAGAGTATACGAAACCTTAAGGGCAGCATTACATGCTGACGGTGCAGCGTTACTCAATACCAGTGAAAAACAAGTCATAGAGCAAGGCCTAGCAGAGTTACAAGCATTGGCCGAAGGTTCCGATAAAGACGCTATTAAGGCCGGTATTGAACATGTTGATAAATTGAGTCAAGTTTTTGCTGAACGCAGAATGGACCAATCGATTAAAAATGCATTTTCCGGTCAGTCAGTCGACCAAATATAATTTAATTTACAGAATGTTAGGAAGCAAGTTATGCCACAAGTAATCTTTTTACCACACGATGAGTTGTGCCCAGATGGCGCAGTATTAGAAGGCGAGAAAGGCACTTCTGTTTTAGATTTGGCCCTAAAAAACGGTATTGGTATAGAGCATGCGTGCGAAAAAGTATGTGCTTGTACTACTTGTCACGTGGTGATCCGTGAAGGCTTTGATTCTTTAGAAGAAGGTGATGAGCTAGAAGAAGACATGCTTGATAAAGCCTGGGGGTTAGAGCCTGAATCTAGATTAGGGTGCCAAGCTATAATTAAAGACGAAGATTTAGTCGTTGAAATCCCTAAATATACAGTGAATCAGGTGAGTGAAGGTCACTAAGGCTTTTAATCTTTTAAAAACTTGTATTAAATACAACCAGCATTTTGCTGGTTTTTTTATGAGTAATTCAAATTAAACTGTTTTTATATACAGTTGTTATGTTAAGCTTACTTCATTGATTGCACAGGAGATAAAAGTTATGGCCGTTATTACACGTTATGTAGTAGAACACAAAGGGGTGGAGAAGTTTGTGAGCACAGATAAAAAAGCAGCTGATCAATACGACAAGATGTTAGACGTTGCCGATAACTTAAGTGAGTACATTGAAGGCAAAGGCTTCAAAATTGAGGCCAAGGTATTAGAAGAATTATCTATTATGTTATCAAAAAATAAAGACTCTCTAGGCAAGCTGTTAAAAGGCACTGCTGCAGATACATTGTTGACTGAAGAAAAAGCTGAAGTGGTAGAGATTGATAAAAAGAAAGCCTAGTTGTTTAATTAAGTTTGAATATGAGTAGTAATATTGAGGGTTATTCAAATTGTTGTTTGAACTCGTCTTTGTAGCGCCTTGATAATGTGATGGTATGGCCATTTTTTAATTGAATTTTTCCATCGCCACTTGGTTGGTAACTTATGTTGTCTATAGCATTTATGTTAACGGCATAGCTGCGGTGGGTTCGGTAAAAGCCTTTATCTTTAAGGCGTTTTGTTAGGTCTGCAAAGGTTGTGCGAATTGGGTAAATACGTCCGGTGCTATGTAAGTTCACGTAGTTTCCTGCCGCCTCTAACCACTCTATGTCTGCTACTTTCACAAGAAATTCTCTGTCTAATTTTTTAACTAGCAGGTGCGCTGGGGTCTCAACAGTTTGTGCAGATTCAGCACCGATCAAGTTGGCTTCACCTTTTAGACGGCTATAAACAAATCTATAAACTTGATACAAACCAAAGAAAAACACATACCCCCACACGTCTTTACGGTATTCATATAAAAACTCTCTAAATATGGGGCCAAAGTCATAGTTGCTATTCATTAGCCAATATGAGAATTCACGTAGCCAAACCATAATGCATACGTGGAGTACCGAAAAGCTTGACGCTACCAATATATGTTTAACAAGTTGCGTTTTTAGATGGATGAACAACAAGGGGGTTCGTTGCCAAAATATCACCACTAAAGGCAGTAACATCAGGGTACTAATGGCGCTAGTGTACTCCCAAATAAAGGGTTCAATAATGCTGAATTCTGGACTGCCGTCTCGGGTAGTTTCCATCCAGTCTGAGCTAGCATTTATGGTGTTGTTGATTAACTGATAAGTGGCAACGAGTAAAAATAAATACTTATTTTTATGTTTATCAAAACGTTCAAATATTGTCACTAATGTTTATCCCAGTTATCCACCACTTGTCCCTGATATAGGTCATATCGGCCTTCTGTCGTTTTTATATTGCACTGATTACTTGATCATAAGGTGACTCATTTAAACCCAGAGAAGAGTATGACTCAAGAAATACATGTAAGACGATATGACATTGACTGGCTTCGGTGCTTAGCCTTTTTGCTTCTTATTTTTTATCACGTGGGCATGTACTACGTGTTTGATTGGGGCTGGCATATTAAAAGTGCTGAACAAAGTGTTTGGCTACAAGATGTGATGGTGTGGAGTAACCAGTGGCGAATGTCACTGTTGTTTTTTATATCTGGGCTAGTCACCTCTTTGGCGGACCATAAACTAAATCACTGGGCGATACTTAAAGAGCGCAGTTCTCGACTGCTGCCCCCGTTAATTTTTGGCATGTTTGTGATTGTTGCGCCTCAAGTTTACTACGAAGGGTTAACCCAAGATTTGTTTGAGCTAGGTTACTGGGATTTTTGGTTGCATTATATTAACCCAAATAGTGAGTTTCTGTCTGACCACCATGGCCCTATAGGTTTATTAACCTGGAATCATTTGTGGTTTCTACCCTACCTATGGTGTTACAGCCTGATTTTATTAGCCATATCTCCCTGGATAACTCAGGTGTTAAGTCATCGCTTGTTACAATCTATAAATGGTAAGTGTGCGTTGGCAGTTTTGATATTGGTGATGTTAGGGATTTGGTTTTATTTACGACCTAATTATCCGGTAACCCATGATTTATTTAACGACTGGTATAGCCATGGTAAGTACTTTTGGGTGTTTGTAGTGGGGTTTGCTTTAGATAAGTTCCCTGTATTGTGGCAGAGGCTTATTGAGTGTCGCAGTGGATTACTAATTGTTGCCTTTATGTGTTACGTATTCATCATCATGGATAGGCATCAAATGTTTCAACCTTTGGCTGATTTATACACCAGTTCGAACGGGGTGAGATTATTTTATGGAAGTATATTCGTGACAAACCATTGGTTATGGATTTTAGCCATTGTGGGCTATGCAGGGCGGTACTTACAATTTTCTAACCGCTTTCTGAAAAAAATAAACCGAGCCATTCTACCTTGTTACATTCTGCATCAAAGTGTGATCATCGTTTTTGCTGCAAACCTAGCGTATTGGGCTATACCTGCGTGGGTTGAAGCACCATTACTTATTGTATCAACTGCCTTATGTTGTTATTTAGGTTATGAGTTGATAAATCGCAGCAAAGTATTAAAGCCTTTGTTTGGTTTGAAGTAATTTAATGATGTGATTGCTCGGGCATATATCTGGCCCGTTTTTTAGGTTTCAAAGTATCTAGATCGGCAATGACCAAACCATCTACACAGTGGTTAAAGTCTGGGTCTATATTGAAGTCGATAAAATGTACGCCACCGTTTTGATAGGTTTCAGTATATTGTTTGTACAGGGTAGGGACGGCCATGCCCATGTTAGCCAGTAAATGTTTAAGTCGAGTAAAGTCTGCTTTGTAGTCTTCACCGCTAAAGCTATGTTGCAAGTCTTGTGGCAGTAGGTAGGGAATTTGGGCGTGGGCTACTTTTGTTTCTGAGCCAAAATATAAGCTGTAAAACTTTACCAATAAGTCCTTTGCTGCTTTAGGATAATTATCGCTTAAACTCACGGCTCCAAATAAATACCGAAACTCTGGGTGATGTTGTATGAAGGCCCCTAAGCCAAACCATAAATAGTCTAAGCTACGTTTTCCCCAATATTTGGGTTGTACAAAACTTCTACCTAGCTCCAATCCTTGCTCGAAGTATTGTCCCATTTCTGGGGTATAATTAAATAAACTAGCTGAGTACAAACCTTTAATACCTTGGTTAACTATAATTTTTTTGGCTGGCCCAAAACGATAAGCTCCTGCAATTTCTAAATCTTCTTGGTCCCAGAGTATTAGGTGGTAATAGTGTGAGTCGAACATGTCTATGTCTCGACGCTTGTCTGTGCCTTCACCTACTGCCCTAAAGGATACTTCCCGTAACCGGCCAATTTCTCGCATAATAGGAGAGCTACCTTTGTGCTGATACAAAAATATTATTTTGCCATCTTTGGTGACTCCCAAGCGCTGGCAATCTTGCTTTAAGCTAAGGTACAACTCGGCTCGGTTTTCAGCGGGAGCGATCGCCCTCTGTGTTTTAAATACCCCTGTTTTACCCTGCCCAATTTTGTATAAGTGTTTTTTAAATAGAGATATATGTTGGTTACGGCTTATCTTACTATTGTTATAAGATTCAAAGGGTATTAACTCACCAATACGCATGGGTAAATGATGGCGTTTATGTTTAAACATTTCTTTGACTAGCAATATGCTAGCTAACGGTTTGTAAATCATGGATAAACCGTAAAAAAGACGTGAATTTTTAGCGTCTATAAACACAGGGAGTATAGGAGATTTAGCTTGTTTAGCCATGCGTAAAAAGCCACTTTGCCAGCGGGTATCGCGAATTCCTTGGGGCCTTAATCGTGATACTTCGCCGGCGGGAAACACTATTACGACGCCTTCGGTTTGTAAGTGAGCTTGAATGTTTTGAATGTGCTCTCTCGCTGTGCCGCCACTCATATTATTTACAGGTAATAGCATGGGGTGCAGAGGCTCAAGTGCCATTAACATTTGGTTGGCAACAACTTTTATATCTTGTCTAATTTCACTCACTAATTTAATTAGAGCTAACGCATCTAATGAGCCTATGGGGTGATTGGCAATAATAACAAGTTTACCTTGGTTAGGAATGCGCTCTTTTTCTACGTCCCGCGTGGAGTAACTAATATTAAAATACTCCAACACCTGTTCAACGAAATCTAAACCTTGATAGTGGGGGTAGGCTTGCCCAAACTCCTGCATTTCACGTTCATGAAGTAAGCGTCTAAGCACAAACGTTAGGGTTTTTGACAGGATAGGTTTATTGGCTACTTGTGGGTAGTGCTTTTCAAGCACATCAGAAACAGAAAACATGTTACAGGTGTCAATTCAGTTTTAGCTTAGGTAAAGGGTAGTGGCTAAATATGACAGTTTAGTGCTAAAACAATGGCGGTTTTATGACAGGTATTAGGTGCGCTCAGCTTATAATACTAAGCGCAGGTTGAGTCATGGCTTTTTAGTCTAAAGCCTCCCTTAATAAACTTTTAAGTTCAACTTGTTCAGAGTGAGAGAGTGTGTGGTTATCTTGGTTACTGACAATAAACAAATCTTCGGCTCTTTCGCCAATTGTCGTTATTTTAGCTTGATGTAACTTGCAACCTAGTTCTATGAACTGTTCTGTAATAGTAGCCAACAGTCCTGGGGCATCTAAAGCTTCAAGTTCAACTATGGTAGTGTTGGTTTTACCTGAATAGAAACGAACTTTAGTGGGCACGTCTAATTGCTTCATTTGACGAGACATTTTTCGCCTATTGGTATGCTGTACTCCAGGTTTGTTGAGCTGTGTTTCAACTGCTTCTTTTAAGCTTTTTAATCTTGAAGGCGAGATTATTCGATCACCATTTTGTTCCTGAATAATAAAACTATCGAATATGTAACCATCATGGGTACGCATGATTTGCGCATCTCGTATAGAGCAATTCCGGCTATCTAGTACTGAGGCAATTTGTGCAAACATTTTTTCTTTGTCTTTACCATATACTATGAGTTCGGCGCCAGCTTTTGAGGTATCTGCACTTGTTCCAACTAATAGAAAGTCGTCTGTCATAGGGTGAGATGCTAAAATAACGCAGGCGTGCCAAGCAATTTGCTCGGGTTTGAAGCGAGCAAAATAATCATCGCTTAATCTTTGCCAGAACTGAGATATTTGGGTGTTATTCATACCACTACTAAGCAGTGACTTGCGCGCAATGGTTTGGTGCTCACTAATCCTATCTTGCAGTGCAACTTTACATTCAAGGCCATTATCTAGGGCTTTTTGAGTAAGTAAGAATAGCTCTCTTAAGAGTGATGCTTTCCAGTCATTCCAGAGATTATCATTGGTGGCTCTAATATCTGCTAGGGTTAATACATATAAGTGGTTGAGGTTATTATGAGTCCGTACTGCTTGTGCAAACTCGTTAATGACTTGGGGGTCATATATATCTCTTCTTTGGGCAACCACTGACATAAGTAAGTGGCTTTCTACTAACCAACGAATTAATTCTGAATCTTTCTCATTTAAACCATGGGTGTCACAGAACTTTTTGACATCAACCGCCCCTAGTTTTGAGTGGTCACCATTACGGCCTTTACCAATATCATGGAAAATAGCAGCGATGAAAAGCAAATCTGGTTTACTGAGGTTTTTCATTATATTGCCACACCGAGGAAAATCTTTGTTATCAGGTGAACCATAAAAATGAATGTTTTTTACTAGCCTGTGAGTGTGTTCATCAACCGTGTAAGCATGGAATAAGTCAAATTGCATCATACCAACAATATGATCCCATTCAGGAATATAGGCCTGTAGAATACCGTGCTTATGCATGATATCCCATCCAAGCCCAAAGAAATTAGGATGCCTAACTAACTCTAAAAATAAAGCGCGACAAGGTTCAAGCTCAACAAAGTACTGTTTGTTAAAGGCTCGTCTGGCCCGTCTTAGTTGTTGTAAACAGCTTGAATGTAACCCTTTTACTTCTGGTGTGTTCGCGACTAACAATAAAAATCGTAGGGTGTCTTCTGGTGATGCAAACACATTGTCATGTTTAGGTGCAATTAGGCCATCAAGTAATTCAAAGTCTTCATTAACGTCTATGCCTTGTTTTACTTTAAGGGCAAGTACATCTTGCCCAAATCGTTGCAGTAACATTTCGTTTAGTTCTCTGATGCGTCTAACGGTCCTAAAAAAGGATTTCATCATTCGTTCTACCGAAGCTTTACCGTCTTCTCCATAGCCTAAACGTGTCGCTACGTCAGTTTGATAATCAAACAATAGTCTATTTTCGCTGCGCCCAGCTACCAGGTGTAGCGCGAATCTTATGCGCCACAAATTTTCACGACATTCCAATAATTCAGAAAATTCTTCTGGGGTAAAATAGCCATGTTTGACTAATTCTTTGCCATCAATTGCGTTAAAATGCTTTTTGGCAACCCAGCCAATAGATTGAATATCTCGCAAGCAGCCTGGGCTTTCTTTGACATTGGGCTCAAGGTTATAAGACGAGTCCTTAAACTTAGCGTGTCTTTGCTTTTGTTCTTGATACTTAGCCAAGAAAAAATCTTTGCTACTCCAATAACTTCTACTCTGAAGTTTTTGGAGTAAGGCTTCGAAGGTCTCTTCACTGCCTGTTAGTAACCGGGCTTCAACTAAATTAGTGGCAATGGTGACATCTTGTTTGGCTTGTTGAACCGTTTCTTTAATCGTGCGAACTGATTGACCGATATCTAAGCCAATATCCCAAAGAAAAGTGATAAACGTGCCAATTTTTTCTTTTTGGCTTACTGAAAGTGTTTTTTTACTTAATACAAGTAGGTCAATATCAGAATAGGGTTGTAATTGGCCTCGACCATATCCCCCTACAGCCACAAGGCTTATGTGTTTTTGTGATGATAGATCCATTAACTGCCAAGTATGTCGTAGTAAGGCATCAATAAATGTTGCTCTACCCAACACTAGGTCATTAACTTTACCTGTGTGTATCTCTTGGCTGGTAAGCCATTCATAACTCTTACTAATTAACCCTTTGCAGGCTGCAAAATTATCAATGTCGCTGATTGATTTTACTTCGTCTAACAAATTTTGTAGTGACAATGTCGACCCCTTGCAAAGGACTGTTATTATTTGATTATTTTTGTTTTTTGATTCACTAATGGCTAATAATACGGTCTATTTCTTCGTCGTCACGAAGAGTCAGTATTTCTACGCCATTTTCAGTCACTAACAAAGTATGTTCCCACTGGGCGCTTAGGCTTCGGTCCTTCGTTACCACTGTCCATTGGTCAGGTAATATCTTTGAGTAACGTTTGCCTGCGTTCACCATAGGTTCAATGGTAAAGCACATTCCTGCTTCAAGGGTTTCTCCGGTATTAGGTTTACCATAATGAACTACTTGAGGGTCTTCATGAAAGTTAGCCCCAATCCCATGGCCGCAATACTCCCGCACAATCGAATAATTATGGCTTTCGGCATGTTGTTGAATGGCGTGGCCAATATCACCTAAGCGTGCCCCTGGTTTAACCATTTTAATGCCTATGTACAATGACTCTTGGGTTACTCGAATTAAACGCTCTGTTAATATTGAGGGTTTACCTACAACAAACATTTTTGATGTGTCACCGTGGTAACCATCTTTTATAACAGTGACGTCAATATTAACTGAATCCCCGTCTTTGAGTTTTTTGTCTGCTGGAATTCCATGGCAAATGACATGGTTCACAGAAGTACATATGGATTTAGGAAAAGGTGGCTGGCCATAATTCAAGGGCGCGGGGATGCACTTTTGTTCATTGACAATATAGTCATGACAAATCTGATTTAACTCGTTTGTAGTCACTCCCTTCTTAACAAATGGCCCAATCATTTGCAGCACGTCAGCAGCAAGACGACCAGCTACACGCATTTTTTTAATTTCTTCAGCGGTTTTAATGGTACCTGACAAAACGAAGATCCTAATTCATTCAATTTTTAATGGGCGCTATTGTAACTTTTTGGAGAGGTTCTCGCTAGAGGGGAATTTAGTCGCGTTTGCTTGATAAATAGTGGATTTCTATTGTAAAGCTTGAATCCTAAAATAAGCCGTGGTATAAAGCGCACCGCTGAAATTAATGGAGACAAATATGTCTTCAAATTATCGCGAAGCAGCTAGATTTTCTAGCGTAAATAACACACATACATCGACACATTTTTCGGGGTGTCTTTCTAGGGGAAACCTAGGGGATCGAAATCTGGGATGTATGGAGGCCTAACCCCATATTGAGGAATCTATATAATGGCAAATGTATCTATGCGCGACATGCTTCAGGCAGGCGTACACTTCGGACACCAGACTCGTTACTGGAACCCAAAAATGAAACCTTTCATCTTTGGTGCACGTAACAAAGTTCATATCATCAACTTAGAAAAAACTGTTCCTTTATTCAATGAAGCCCTTGGCTTTGTTGGTGGCGTTGCTGCTAAAAAAGGTAAAATTCTTTTTGTTGGTACTAAGCGTGCTGCAAGTGATGCAGTTAAAGAAGCTGCAGACAAATGTGACCAATTTTATGTTAACAAACGCTGGTTAGGCGGTATGTTAACTAACTGGAAAACAGTTCGTCAGTCAATCAAACGTTTAAAAGATCTTGAGCAACAAAGCCAAGACGGAACGTTTGAAAAATTGACTAAGAAAGAAGTATTAATGCTTCAGCGTGAAATGACTAAGCTTGAAACAAGTCTTGGTGGAATTAAAAACATGGGCGGTTTGCCTGATGTTTTATTCGTAGTTGACGCTGACCATGAGCATATTGCTATCACTGAAGCAGGCAACCTAGGCATTCCAGTTGTATCTATTGTTGATACTAACTCAAACCCAGATGGTGTTGACTATATCGTTCCTGGTAACGATGATGCGATCCGTGCTGTTCAACTTTACTTGAACGCAGCTGCTGACGCAGTAATCGAAGGTCGTGAGCAAACTGTTGAAGCACAAGCTGAAAAAGGTGAATTCGTAGAAGCAGCTGAGTAATTAGCTAAATCAATGAATGCACAATGGCAATCTTAACTGATTGCCAAATTGAATAAAAACAAACGGGGGCCAACGCCCCTGTTTTCATAGATGTTTAAAGTTAAATTATATTGCTGAGGAAACAAAAATGGCAGTTACTGCAGCCCTAGTTAAAGAATTGCGTGAGCGTACAGCCGCTGGCATGCTTGATTGTAAAAAAGCATTGGTTGAAACTGATGGTGATATCGAGCTAGCAATTGAAAATATGCGTAAAAATGGTCAAGCTAAAGCCGCTAAAAAAGCAGGTCGTATTGCTGCTGAAGGTGTTATTTTGACTAAAGTTGCTCCAGGTGTAGCGACTATGATCGAATTAAACAGTGAAACTGATTTTGTTGCTCGTGATGACGGTTTTGTTGCTTTCGGTCAAAAACTAATCGACGTTGCTTCTGCAAACAAAATTAGTGACATGGATTCATTGAATAATGCTGAGATTGATGGCGTTAAAGTAAGCGAAGCTCGCGATACTTTAGTGGCTAAAATTGGTGAGAATATCAGCCCTCGTCGTGTTATTACTGTTGAAGGTGATAACCTAGGTGCATATGTTCACGGTGCACGTATTGGTGTTATTGCTATCTTACAAGGTGGTGATGAAGAATTGGCTAAAGATATTGCAATGCATGTTGCTGCATCTAACCCTCAATTCGTTAAGCCTGAAGATGTTGCAGCTGAAGTTGTTGAAAAAGAAAAAGAAATTCAACTAGATATTGCTATGAAATCAGGAAAGCCTGCTGAAATCGCAGAAAAAATGGTTCTTGGCCGTATGAAGAAATTCACTGGCGAAATCAGCTTGACTGGTCAACCTTTCGTAAAAGATCCTTCAACATCTGTTGGTGACTTACTTAAATCAAAGGGTGCAGATGTTATCAACTTCGTACGTTTTGAAGTGGGTGAAGGTATCGAGAAGAAAGAAGAAGACTTCGCAGCTGAAGTTGCCGCTCAAATGGCAGCAGCTAAAAAGTAAGCAGATAAGCTTCAAACCAATTTTTATTTATGCTGAAACATGCATTTTAAAGTTGTTTGGGTATAATACTGGCACCTCACTTTGAGGTGCTTTTTTATATGTACTAAAAAGGGTTCGCAACCCTAAGAGATCTTCGTCTTTTTCATATTAAGGAAATACCACCTATGAGTGTCGCACCTAAATCTACTTATCGCAGAATATTATTAAAATTGAGTGGCGAAGCCCTGATGGGTGATGAAGGCTTTGGTATTGATCCCAAAGTACTACAGCGCATGGCGCTAGAAATTAAAGAAATCGTAGAGTTGGGTATTGAAGTTGGTTTAGTTATCGGTGGCGGTAACCTATTCCGTGGTGAAGGGCTTGCTAAAGCAGGAATGAATCGAGTCGTTGGCGACCATATGGGAATGCTAGCCACAGTGATGAATGGTTTAGCTATGCGTGATGCCTTACACAGAGCATTCGTAAATGCTCGTTTAATGTCAGCATTTCCTTTAAATGGTGTATGTGACTCATACAACTGGGCTGAAGCTATTAGTTTGTTAAAGTCTGGACGTGTTGTAATTTTTTCGGCTGGAACAGGTAACCCATTCTTTACAACTGACTCAGCAGCTTGTCTTCGTGGTATCGAAATAGAAGCCGACGCAGTTCTTAAAGGAACGAAAGTAGATGGTGTCTATGATTCTGACCCTGCAACTAACCCAGATGCAAAATTATATAAAACCCTTTCTTACGATGAGGTTTTAGACAAAGAATTGAAAGTAATGGATTTGGCTGCATTTACCCTTGCCAGAGACCACAATGTCCCTATTCGCGTATTTAATATGAATACTCCAGGCTGTTTGAAAGCCGTAGTGATGGGCGAAGATGTAGGTACAGTGATCTGTCATTCGTAAAACAATAGCAATAATAGGAATACTACCGTGATTGATGAAATTAATGATGATGCGCGTCAGCGTATGGAAAAAAGTATTGTCTCTTTAAAAGGGCAACTTTCTAAAATTAGAACGGGTCGTGCGCATCCTAGTTTACTTGATAGCATTATGGTGCCTTATTATGGCGCGCCGACTCCGCTAAAACAGTTAGCTAATATCGTTGCAGAAGATGCGCGTACCTTAGCATTAACCGTGTTTGATCAAAGTGCAGCTCAAGCTGTAGAAAAAGCGATTATGCAGTCAGATTTGGGGCTTAACCCTATGAGTGCCGGAGCGGTTATGCGTATACCTATGCCAGCATTAACCGAAGAGCGTCGTAAAGATCTAATTCGAGTCGTTCGTGGTGAAGCTGAGCAAGGAAAAGTAGCGATTCGTAATATCCGTCGTGACGCTAATGGTGATATTAAAGAGTTACTTAAAGAAAAAGAAATCGGTGAAGATGATAGTCGTCGTGGTGAAGAGTCGATTCAAAAATTGACAGATATGTTCGTTAAACAAGTTGATGAAATATTATTAGCTAAAGAAAAAGACCTAATGGAAGTATAACTGGGCTTTTTTCTATTTCATGAATACATCTAATTTATCAAACTCAAATATAACACCTGAACATGTTGCCATTATTATGGATGGCAACGGTCGTTGGGCTAAAAATAAAGGTAAAATCCGCACTTTTGGCCATAAAGCTGGTGTTAAAGCGGTAAGAGCGTCAGTTTCTTATTCCCTTAAAAATGGCGTTAAATTTCTTACTTTGTTTGCGTTTAGTAGTGAAAACTGGAACCGACCTGAAGAAGAGGTTGGGGTGCTTATGGAACTATTTAAAATGGTTCTAGGAAGTGAAGTTAAAAAACTGCATAAGAATAACGTGAGATTAAGAGTGATTGGCGATACCAGTCGCTTTGATACAAAATTAGTTGAGAAAATTCGTGCGGCAGAAGTACTTACCGCAGAAAATGACGCATTAACACTCAATATAGCTGCAAATTATGGCGGCCGATGGGATGTTGTTAATGCTGCCAAAAGTCTTGTTCAGAGTGTCCAGGCTGGTGAGCTAAGCTTGGATAATATTAATGAAACGGTTTTTAATCAGTTTACTAGTACCAGTGGCGTACCTGAAGTTGATTTATTGATCCGTACCGGCGGTGAGCAACGCATAAGCAATTTTTTATTGTGGCAAATTGCTTATGCTGAATTATATTTTTCCGAAGAGTTTTGGCCTGATTTTAATGAAGAAGTTTTTCAATCTGCTGTGGATACGTTCAATGAACGTCAAAGACGCTTTGGTAAAACTGGCGAGCAGATTAGTGAATGACTAGTCTTTCAAGAGTAAGGCTTAAGGCGGAAAAATGTTAAAACAACGAATTATCACCGCGCTTATTTTGGCGCCTTTGGCTCTGTTTGCCATTTTATTTTTACCTCTGTTTAGTTTCCAATTGGTCATTGCCGCAATTATAGGTCTTGGTGCTTGGGAATGGTCGAGTATGTCAGGTATTACCAGAACCACTACTAAGTATGCCTATGCAATATTAGTCGCGGCTGTATGTGTTTGCCTGTCTATTCTTTTGCCAACGGATCTTATTTGGTATCAAGGACAACTTAATAGCCTATACATTTATATATTAAGTGCCGCTACAATTTGGTGGGCTATTTCATTTTTCATGATACTTGGCTATCCAAAGTTCAGCTCGATTTGGTATTGCAGTAAAGTGTTAAGGGGTATCTTCGGATTTTTTACACTGATCCCCACTTGGGTCGCGGTGGTATCATTACGCACGAGTTTGTATGACGTTGATCCTTATTACGGCGCGTCTTTAATTTTTTATGTGTTAGGTATTGTCTGGGCGGCAGACATTGGTGCATTTTTCGTGGGTGTTAAATTTGGTAAACATAAATTACGCCCCAGAGTCTCTCCTGGTAAAACCTATGAGGGGTTAATGGGAGGTATTTTTGCGTCTTCTGCGATTATTGCTTTTGCTGCATTACACTACCAAGTAGATCCCTCTCGTATATGGTTACATGTGGTAATTGGTGCCTTAACTGTTGGTGTGTCAGCTTTAGGTGATTTGAATGAAAGCATGTTCAAGCGGTGTGCTGGCATTAAAGATAGTGGCACTCTATTACCAGGCCATGGCGGAATAATGGACAGAATAGATAGCCTAACAGCTGCCTTTCCTATTTTTGCGTTTTGCTATGTAATGTGGATGGCTTAATGTCTCAAGCTATTCAAAAGGTCACGGTATTAGGGGCAACGGGGTCGATAGGAAAAAGTACTATTGATGTCCTGCTAAGACACCCTGAAATGTTCAAAGTATTTGCATTAACTGCAAATAGCAATATCGATCTTTTGTTACAGCAAGCTCTAATATGCTCTCCTGAGTATGTAGTTATAAGCGATATTAAATATTACCCACAGGCTAAAGAATTATTTGCTCAAAGTACGTTAAGTTGTGAAGTACTCGCAGGTAATGATGCCCTTGAGCAGGTTGCAAGTGATGCCAATGTCGATGTGGTCATGGCTGCTATTGTGGGAGCCGCTGGTTTATTGCCCACTTTGGCAGCTGCAAGAGCAGGTAAAAAGGTGCTACTAGCCAATAAAGAGTCTTTGGTAATGTCTGGCGATTTGTTTATTCAAACTGCAAATAAATATAAAGCCCAGTTGTTACCCATTGATAGTGAACATAACGCTATTTTCCAATGTTTACCTGCAGACTTCATTTATGGCGACTTACCTGCATCAGGTATAAGTAAGATTTTATTGACGGGGTCAGGTGGACCTTTTTTAAATCTACCATTGAAAGATTTATCTCATGTTGGTCCAGAGCAAGCTTGCGCTCACCCAAATTGGAGCATGGGCCGAAAAATATCAGTAGACTCAGCCACTATGATGAATAAAGGCTTGGAGTTCATTGAAGCTCGCTGGTTATTCGGCTTACAGTCTGATGATATTCAAGTGGTGTTGCACCCTCAAAGTATTATTCATTCTATGGTGCAATACTTAGATGGGTCAGTAATAGCCCAAATGGGTAATCCAGATATGCGTACGCCTATTGCTCATGCATTGGCTTACCCCCAAAGAGTCGAATCAGGGGTAGCTGCTTTAGATTTTAATCAGCTTACCGATTTTACTTTTAGCCAACCTAGTAAAGAACGCTACCCTAATTTAACCTTAGCAATTGAGGCCAGCAATGCAGGGCAATATGCCACCACTAGCCTTAATGCTGCTAATGAGATCGCCGTAGATAGCTTTTTGCAGGGACAGATTAGCTTCACACAGATAGCAGAAGTTAATAATGAATGTTTGCAGCAAATTACTAGTCATAAGCTAGATACTATTGATGAGGTGATTGCGAGTGACCAAAATGCAAGACGAGTCGCCCTAGATATCATAAAAAGAATAAACCCTCCTGCCATGTTGAGAGCTAAATAAATGTTAGAATTTTTATGGACAGTGGCAAGTTTTGTTATTGCTTTAGGTATTTTAGTCGCTGTTCACGAGTGGGGGCATTTTTGGGTTGCTCGTCGTTGTGGAGTGAAAGTAGAAAAGTTCTCTATTGGGTTTGGTAAAGCGCTTTGGAAAAGGACTGATAAGTTAGGTACTGAATATGTCGTTGCTGCTATCCCTTTAGGTGGTTACGTAAAAATGTTGGATGAGCGGGTCGATGAAGTAGCGGAAGAGGACTTGCCTTATGCATTCAATCGCCAACATGTATTAAAACGTATTGCGATTGTGGCAGCAGGCCCAATAGTGAATTTTTTGTTCGCTATCTTCGCCTTGTTTATTATGTATCTGATTGGCTTAGAAACAGTTAAGCCTGTGGTTGCAGACATTAAGCCCGAGAGTGTTTTTAGTCAAAGTAACATTTCTAAAAACGCCATTATTACCCAAGTGGGCGATCGTAAAGTAGCAGATTGGGAAGATGTGAATTATGAGCTGATTTCTCATATCGGCAAAGATGTGATGAATATTAAGTGGACAGAAGCTAATCATGTAATAGAGCGCTCAACTGTTGTTAATATTGAAGCGTGGCAGTTTGATCCAGATAAAGGCTCTCCGATTGCGAGTTTAGGCTTAGTTCCTTTTCGACCGGCAGTCTCAAAAATCATAGGTTATGTGCAGCCAGACTCTGCCGCTGATGCCATTGGGTTGAGACCAAATGATAAAATTCTGCGTTTAGATGGAACTACTATGGAAAATTGGGAACAAATAGTGGGATATGTTTCATCTAGAGCGAACCAGTTTGTGAAGGTGGATGTATTGAGAGGCGGCGAAACCGTAAGGCTAGAAGGCTCAATAGGTCAAAAAGAAGTTGAAGGAATAGTCAAAGGATATATGGGGTTCACCCCCACCTTTGAAGCTTGGCCTGCAGGTATGTTGTTTACACATCAATATGGCGTTGTTGACGCTGTAACCAAAGCAATGGATAAGACTTGGCGTATGATGACACTCAGTGTCGAAATGTTAGGTAAATTGCTTACGGGTGATGTTTCAGTAAAGAACTTAAGTGGCCCTATCGCAATTGCGCAGGGTGCCGGGATGAGCGCAAGCTCTGGGTTGGTATACTTTTTAGGATTTTTAGCGCTAATTAGTGTGAACTTAGGCATAATTAACCTTTTGCCTTTACCCGTTCTAGACGGTGGACATCTACTGTATTTCGTTATCGAACTTTTTAGTGGTCGTCCTGTCCCGGAGTCAGTACAAGAAATAGGATTTAAAGTGGGTGGCGTATTGTTGCTGCTATTAATGAGCATCGCAATCTTTAATGATATTGCGCGTTTATAATTTTTATCGGTCAGTTAGGCCAAGCATGTTTTGTTTTTGTGCTTTTAGGAAGAATACTAATAAATGAAGTTTATACAGTTAGTTGTTGCCGGATTATTATTATCCATTACTAGCGTTGCAAAAGCTGCCCCTGGTAGTGAATTTGTAGTCGAAGACATTAAAATAGAAGGTTTACAGCGTGTTGCTTTAGGTGCTGCACTCACTTACTTACCCATTAATGTGGGTGATGAGATGAATAGCTTTAGGGTTTCACAGCTTATTCGGTCTATGTATTCTTCAACCCATTTCGAAAACATCGAAATTTTACGGGATGGCAATACATTGATCGTGCGAGTTAAAGAACGCCCGACTATCAGTAACATAGTGTTTGAAGATAATGACGATATAAAAGATGAGCAACTTCAAGAAAGCTTAAATGATGCCAATATCTTAATTGGTGAGCCATTAGACAGAACAGTATTAACCTCTATTGAGAACGGTCTTAAGGACTTCTTCTATAGTATCGGTAAATATAATGCTGATGTAACGGCTATTATTACTCCTTTACCTAGAAACCGAGTTGACTTAAAACTATTGTTTGAAGAAGGTGACTCAGCAAAAATTCAACAAATCAATGTTGTGGGTAACGAAACTTTTACTGATAGTGAGCTACTTGACCCAATCGAGCTAAAATTTAATACCGCTTGGTGGGATTTCTTATCTGAGACTCGTTACCAAAAACAAACCCTAACAGGTGATATGGAAACCATTACTAGTTACTACAAGGATAGGGGGTATATACGTTTTAATATTGACTCTACTCAAGTCACTATGACTCCTGATAAAACCGGAATTTATGTTACCTTGAATGTCGATGAAGGTGAGCAATATACCATTTCTGATATAGAGCTAATCGGTGACTTACTTGGGCACGAAGACTATATCAATGCTGTTTTACCATTGAAAAAAGGTGAAATGTATAATCAAGCAGAAGTCACCTATACCGAAGAGTTTATCAGTAAGTATCTTGGGCGATATGGCTATGCCTACCCAACAGTCACTACTATTCCCGACATCAATGATGAAGACAAAACTGTAAAATTAGTGTTATCCGTAGACCCAGGTAAACGTATTTACGTGCGCCGCATTAACTTTGCCGGTAATACCAGCACTGCAGATGAAGTGTTACGTCAATCTGTATCTCAAATGGAAGGTGCATGGTTGTCTAACGCCACCTTAGAGTCATCTAAGAACAGTTTGTCACGTTTAACGTATATGGAAACCGTAGATTTTGAAACCGTGCGTTTGCCAGGTGAAGAAGACAAAGTTGACGTGAATTTTGCTGTAAAAGAACAACCTTCAGGCGCTTTCAATGCAGGCATAGGTTACGGTGACCGAACTAAATTAAGTTTAAATGCGGGTATTCAACAAGATAATTTCTTGGGTACAGGTAAGCGCATAGCATTTAACATAAGCACAGTGTCTTATCAGAAAAGCATTCAGCTCTCATACACAGACCCTTTCTTTACTATCGATGGTATTAGTTTAGGAGGAAACGTGTCTTATAGTGAATTTGATGGTAGTTCAGCCAACCTAATTCAATACAACAGTAAACAATACTCTCTAGGGGCCAATGTTGGTTACCCAATTAATCAGTTTAACCGTATCAATTTTGGACTGACCTACAGTAATGTTGAGTTATTCCAACGCCAAGCCTATGTTCAGACTACACGTTTTAATGACCAGTTTGTTGATGAAGAGAATCCAGACTCGGCAATTAATTATGATAGCTTTCTAGCTTCTGTTGCTTGGTCTCGCTCAACCTTAAATCGTGGTGTATTCCCAACTGCAGGTTCATCACAACGTGCCTCATTTGGTATTACTACACCCAATTCAGACGTAAACTACTTTAAAACTGAAATTGATGGTAAGTGGTATTTCCCACTTTCACGTAATCAACGTTGGTCTGTATTAGCAAGATTAAAAGCAGGGTATGGTAATGGTTATGGTGACGCCGGTGGTGTAGATCAAATCTTACCCTTTACACAACATTTTACAGCGGGTGGTTCAGATTCTTTAAGAGGGTTTGAAAATAACACAGTTGGTCCTCGTGGGTTACAAGTTACACCATCAGTAGCGGTTACTGATCCAAATGGTAATGATATTTTAGGGGATAGTTCAAGTGATGTGGTTGCTATTTCTACCCGTTCTTTAGGTGGTAATGCCATGGTGTTGGGAGGGGTTGAGTTAATCGTACCTACACCATTTGTTGAGGTTGATTTTGATAACTCAGTACGCACCAGTTTATTTGTTGATGTGGGTAACGTATGGGACACTGAATTTGACTACGATGCTTATAAAGATCTAACGCTGAGCACTAGTTTTAACGATGACCCATTATTAGATTATAGTGATCCATTCCTTTATAGAGCTTCTGGCGGGATCTCTGTACAATGGTTATCACCTATGGGGCCTATGGTGTTTAGTTTTTCTAGAGCCATTAAAGAACGTGAAGGTGATGATTCCAAATTCTTTACCTTTAATATTGGTCAAACATTTTAATTTGTCGATTGCTTAGTCAATCACTATAAGACAGGAGTTTCTTTTGAAAAAATTTACTAAGAGTTTAATAGCGGGTGCATTATTAACTACAGCCATGACAAGTTCGGCTGTTTTTGCAGAGCAAAAAATTGGGGCGGTTAATGTTCAAGGTATCTTCCAGAACATGCCTCAAGCTGCAAATATTCAAGAAGCTATTGCTGTTGAATTTAAAGATAAAACTGAAGAAGTTAGTCGTTTAGAAAAAGATATTAAGTACTATCTTGAGAAGAATCAGCGTGATGCAGCTACTATGAGTGCAGCTGAGAAAAAAGAACTTGAAGAAAAAATTATTGCACTTCGTGGTGAATATACGGCTAAAGCTCAACCTCTTCAGCAAGAAATTCAGCAACGCCTGCAAGAAGAACAAAACAAGTTACTTGGTCTTATTAAGCAAGGTGTTGATGCCGTTGCTGCAAAAGAAAAGTATGACGTTATCTTGAATGCTAACTCAGTTGCTTTTATTAATCCTGACCACGATATTTCTAAGTTAGTTTTAGAGCAGGTTAGTAAAGTTAACTAAAATTATTAGTTAACTATTGTATTTATTGAAATGGGAGGTGTTTTGAGCCATTCAGTTAGTTTAATAGAGTTAGCCAATCACATTGGTGCAGAACTGCATCTAGCGAATAACGATACTCAAAATACTCCAATTACCGGTCTGTCTACATTAGTCAGTGCGGGTAATGGTCAGATTTCATTTTTATCGAATAGCAAGTATCGTAGTCAACTTCAGGATTCGATGGCACAAGCTATTATTTTACATCCCGACGAACTGTCTCACTGTTCACGTTCAGCACTTGTAATGAATAACCCATATATAGGGTTTGCAAAGGCCGCACAACTGCTAGATACCACTCCGGCTGCAGCCCATGAGATATCACCTCACGCAGTTATTGCCGATGATGTTGTGGTTGGTGAAAATGTGAAAGTTGCAGCGAATGCTGTCATAGAGACTGGGGTTAAATTAGGCGATAACGTCCAAGTTGGCCCTGGGTGTTTTATTGGCAAAAATGCAGTCTTGGGTGCAAATACAAAATTATGGGCTAATGTCAGCATTTATCATGATGTAGTGTTAGGTTCAGATTGTTTGATTCAAGCTAATACTGTAATAGGTAGTGACGGTTTCGGTTACGCTAATGAAAGTGGCAAGTGGATCAAAATTCCCCAATTAGGCAGTGTGATAATTGGCGATAGAGTTGAAATTGGCGCAAGTACTACCATTGACCGTGGGGCCATTGATAATACTATTTTGGCAGACGGTGTGATTATTGATAATCAATGTCAGATTGCTCATAACGTTGAAATAGGTGAAAACACCGCCATGGCTGCTTGTTCTGTTATTGCAGGAAGTACGGTGGTTGGAAAAAATTGCAGCATGGCTGGGTTAGTAGGAATTAACGGTCACATCAATATATGTGATGGCGTTGTTTTCACTGGCATGAGTATGGTGACTAAAAGTATTTCAGAACCTGGTGTGTATTCGTCAGGTATACCTGCCGCTGCAAATAAAGAATGGCGTAAAAATATGGTAGCTCTGAGAAACATTACTACCCTCAATCAGCGTGTGAAAACGTTAGAGAAATCCCAACAAGGTAGTTAGAAAGCTACCCAATAGTGAGTTTAGGAGAACCCCCTTTGGCTAATAGTTTAAACACTCTTGCAGTAGAAGAGATCATGGAGTTGTTACCCCACCGCTACCCTTTTCTATTAGTAGATAGAGTGACAGATTATACTATCAATGAATCCATTGATGCCTATAAAAATATTACCTTTAATGAGCCTTGTTTTACTGGACATTTTCCAGGTAAACCTATTTTCCCTGGCGTGATGATACTTGAAGCCTTAGCGCAAGTAGCTGGCGTACTAGGGTTTAAAACTCAAGGTAATAGTGATGATCTATACTTGTACGCAGGTGTTGATAAGGCACGCTTTAAAACCCCCGTTGTTCCCGGTGATCGTTTAGACATGCGTGTAGAGCTAATTAAAGAACGTCGTGGTATTTGGAAATTCCGTGGTATTGCCAGTGTAGACGGAGTTGCTGCGTGTGAAGCAGAGTTTATGTGTGCTATGAGGAAACTGTAAAAAGTGATCCATTCAACGGCTATTATTCATCCTTCCGTAAAACTAGGCAATAATGTCAGTATCGGACCTTATTGTTTTATCGATGAAAATGTCAGCATAGGTGACAATACAGTACTTGAATCCCATGTAGTGGTTAAAGGTAAAACCACTATAGGTAAAGGCAATCACTTTTATCAGTTTTCATCTATAGGTGAAGATTGCCAAGATAAGAAGTATGCAGGTGAGCTGACTGAACTAATCATAGGTGATAACAACATTATACGTGAGTCGGTGACAATTCACCGGGGAACGGTTCAAGATAATAGTGTGACGACTATTGGGTCAAATAATCTACTGATGTGTTACGTCCATGTTGCCCACGATTGCTCTATTGGTAGCAATAGCATATTGGCGACTAGTGCTATTTTGGCAGGGCATGTGCACATAGGCGATTGGGTCATTATGGGAGGGGCTACTGCTGCCCATCAGTTTTGTCGTATTGGTGATCATAGTTTTGTAGGTGGCGGTGCTATCATTCTTGCTGATGTACCTCCTTTTGTTATGTTAGGTAACGACAGCAAACCCCGCACTATCAACGCAGAAGGCTTAAAACGTCGCGGCTTTGATAGTCAAACTATTATGCAAATTAAACGTGCTTATAAGGTGTTATATCGCCAAGGGCATAGAGCTGAAGATGCAGTTAAACTGTTATTAGAAATGCCGGGTGATTTATCAGAAATAAAGCTTATAGCTGATTTTGTTGCCAGCTCTTCTAGAGGTATTGCGCGCTAAGCCATGAGCGACAAAATACTAAGGATAGGCATAGTCGCGGGTGAAACCTCCGGGGATATACTTGCCGCAGGCTTGATTAAACAATTAAAGCGTCAATACCCTAATGCTACCTTTGAAGGTATCGCTGGGCCAAAAATGTTGGCTCAAGGCTGCCAGTCATTATTCGAAATGGAAGAGTTATCGGTAATGGGACTTATCGAAGTACTTCCTAAACTCCGTCGATTGATGTTTATACGCAAATCATTGTTGCACTACTTCTTAGAAAACCCACCTGATGTATTTATTGGTGTCGATGCACCTGATTTTAATTTAGGCCTTGAAGCCAAATTAAAAGCCCAGAACATTAAAACTGTTCATTACGTTAGCCCTACCGTTTGGGCATGGCGGGAAAAGCGAATTTTTAAAATAGCGAAAGCTACTAACTTAGTGTTAAGTATTTTCCCCTTTGAAAAACAAGTGTACGACAAACACAATATCCCCTGTGAATTTGTTGGGCATACCATGGCTGATGATATTGATTTAAAGCCCGATCAACCAAAGGCTAGGCAATCGCTGCAAATTTTAGATAAACACTTGGTCTTAGCGGTTTTACCTGGTAGTCGTAAGCGAGAGGTAGAGACCCTACTAGATATATTTATCAAAGCATCTCTTTTATTAAAACCTCACCTTGAAGACTTTAAAGTGGTGATACCCGTTGTTAATCGGCAGCGTAAAGCACAAGTTGATGACTATATTCGCCAGCACTTACCTGAATTAGATATTCAAATTGTAATAGGCCATGCCAGAGAAGTAATGATAGCGGCAGATGCCGTATTGTTAGCCTCAGGGACGGCAACATTAGAGGCTATGTTTTGTAAGAAGAATATGGTGGCAGCTTATAAGCTGAGTGGGGTAACGTATCAAATGATGAAGTGGCTTTATAAAGCTAAGTATTTTACCTTGCCTAATGTATTAGCTGATGAACCGCTTATTCCAGAGTTATTGCAAGATGACGTTAATCCTCAGACTATAGCGGACCTACTACTACCCATGTTGAAAGATAAAAACTCTGAAGCACAGCAAGCGCTTATTGAAAAATTTACAATATTGCATCAGTCCCTTAAAAAAGGGGCTGACAAACAAGCTGCCATTGCCATTTCTAACTTGATTGAGGCAGAGGTATGAGCCGTTTATTAGCCGGAGTCGATGAAGTAGGGCGTGGCCCTCTGGTGGGAGATGTCGTTACCGCAGCGGTTATTCTTGACCCAAATCAGCCTATTGCAGGCTTGGCAGATTCTAAAAAATTGTCTGAAAAAAAGCGCGTCGTATTGGCTGCTGAAATCAAACAAAAAGCATTGGTTTGGTCAATTGGCCGAGCTAGCCCCAAAGAAATTGATGAGTTAAATATTTTACACGCCACTATGTTAGCCATGACCAGAGCAGTAGAAGGTTTAGTTATACAGCCAGAGCATGTCATGGTTGATGGCAATCGCTGCCCCCCTTGGTCATATTCTAGTGAAGCCATTGTCAAAGGAGACGGACTGATAGCGGAAATATCAGCCGCTTCAATTATCGCTAAGGTTACCCGTGATCAAGAAATGCTTGATTTAGATACGCGATATCCAGAGTACGGTTTTGCAAAACATAAGGGATATCCAACCGCTTTTCATCTAGCTAAACTGTTAGAATTAGGTCCATTACCCGAATATCGAATGAGTTTTAAGCCTGTGCAGCGGTCTCTTGCGGCGCGCCATGGCCAATTAGCAGGCGCA
>NZ_JBDVBQ010000050.1:0-17293 GCF_039942875.1 Paraglaciecola sp. | reverse complement strand
ATCGGCAACTTACAACTTCTAGATGTAAGCCTACTCACTCAATAAGACAAAAAGCCCCCACGTTGTTAAACATGGGGGCTTTTTATTTTACCTAGGGTCAAAGGCTACCGCTGAGTGTCCTCATGACTATGGTCTGGTTTTATACTTTTGATAGATGTATCGAGTGGATGAATGGGCTGATTTCTAACGCACATTAAATTTTCACCCATATATTGGCAAGTCCCAATATATAGATCATTGTGCCCCCCTTCATATCGACACGCTTTAGACCTTCTTTTATAACACATGCTTTTAAAGCAAGTGTTATCTGCGCGCTGATATACATGACCATAAATAGTAATAAATTTGACTTTGGTATTTTCAAGTTTAATAACAGAGACATATACGGACGCTCCTTGATGTCACCGCATTACCTATCTATTCGGCATGAATAGCATTTTAAACATTCTGCTACCGCTAGTATGTTATTCACCTAAAATTCCATACGGCAGTCTGCCAACTGTTATCACGCTAATTGGTACAACAGTTGTACCCTAAAATTTGTTTTCACCCATTAGGTTGAGTGTTTTCTAGTTATTGATAATTATAGTATTCGCCTTCGCTATCGCTTCAATTTCAACATTAAAACCATAGTGTAAAACATTACAAGGGACTATGGCTCTAGCCGGTTTATGTTCGCCAAGATAGTCAGCATAGACTGAATTTACAACAGGCCAGTATTCAACATCTGATATATAGATTGTCACTTTGACTAAATCATCTGTTGTTGCACCGCATTCCTCTAAAATTAGCCTCAAATTCTCAAGACAGTTAAAACTTTCTTGTTTAATGTCGCCATCTTGTTTTTCATTAGTACCGGGTTTAAAGCCTAATTGACCTGATACGAAGATCAAGCCATTGCTTATTGTGGCTTGGGAGTAATGCCCCCCTGCAGGCGTAGCTTTAGGGGTAGATACAAGTTGTATATGTTTGTTTGCCATGGGTTTTTCCTTATTATCTAAGTTTAGTGTGAACACTGTTTATGGCGAATTGCACTTTTTCAATAATAAGATCAATGTCATTAGTGGTAGTGACTAATGGCGGAGCAAATCCGAGAATGTCTCCGTGCGGCATAGCCCTTGCGATTATGCCTTGCTCTAAACAAGCAGCTGATATTTGAGCGCCGATTTTTAGACTAGGGTCAAAGCGTGTTTTACTTTCTTTATCGGCAACAAACTCGATTGCGGCCAGCATGCCTTGCCCACGTACCTCGCCAACAAAGTCTAGATGACTAAATGTTTCGTTTAATTTGGCGTTAAAGTATTGGCCGGTTACTTTAGCATTATTAACAAGATTCAACTCTTTAAGTACTTTGAGATTAGCCACCCCTGCAGCTGCACATAATGGATGAGCAGTATAGGTATAACCATGACTGAACGGTCCAAATTTATCAGAACCTTGCTTCAAGACATCCCACACTTTATCGCCCACTATAACTCCTGATAAAGGCAAATAAGCACTCGTTAAGCCCTTTGCGACTGTAATCAAGTCAGGTTTCATACCATAAAGATGTGAACCAAAATTAGCGCCTAATCTTCCGAAGCCACACACAACCTCATCAGCTATTAACAATATGTCATGCTTTTTAAGCACAGCTTGAATTTCTTGCCAGTAATTTTCAGGTGGAGGGATAATACCGCCCGTACCTAACATTGGCTCTCCGATGAAAGCACCTATGGTTTCTGGGCCTTCTCGGAGGATCATCTCTTCCAAATCATTTGCGCATTTCTTTGAAAATTCCGCTTCAGTCATTCCCGCTTCAGCTTCAAAATAATGATGAGGGTTAGTTGTGTGTAGGATTGGGCCCGCAGGCATGTCGAATGCAGTATGATAAAAAGGTAATCCAGTCATGCTGCCTGAAATAACGGTTGCTCCATGATAACCACGTAAGCGTGCTATGATTTTTTTCTTTTTAGGGCGACCAAGAACATTGTTGTAGTACCACACTATTTTAGCTTGTGTTTCATTGGCATCGGATCCAGACATACCATAAAAAACACGAGCCATACCCTCACCATACCAATCAAGTATTTCCTTTGATAGTTCGATGGCAGGTTCATTACCGTGACCAGCATAGCTATGATAATAAGCTAGCTCCTTTGCTTGTTTCGCTATGGCATCAGCTACTGCTTCATTACCATACCCTATATTCACACAATAAAGGCCTGAGAATGCGTCTATTAACTCTTTTCCTTGAGTGTCATAGATACGTATACCTTTACCTTTTTTAATTACCCTTGATGGAGTAAGGCCTGCGTCATGATCGCCTAAGTGAGTAAAAGGGTGGACTAGCGTTTTTCTATCTAATGCATTGATATCGTTCATTTTTATATCTCCTTACGTGATATAATAGTTAGGTGTTATATGTTCCCAAGGCACACATATTTTATTTCGGAGTATTCGTCTAATCCGTATTTACTTCCCTCTCGTCCAAGCCCTGATTGCTTTATGCCACCAAATGGAATGGGGGGACCTGTCATTGAAGGTGTATTAACTGCAATCATTCCATATTCAAGTTGTTCAGCCAGATGCCATAATTTGCTTTGGTCACTGCCATAGATATAGGCTGCTAAGCCATAAGGTGTATTATTTGATTGCTCGATTAATTGCGGGGTATCGTTGAAAGAACTAACTGCTAACACGGGTCCGAAAGTTTCTTCTTGGAAAATCATCATTTCAGGAGTTGTGTTAGATAGTAAAGTTGGTGAAAAATATTGCTTACCGTGCTCGGTGCTGCTGCCACCACAATGAAGTGTTGCTCCTTTTTGGAGGGCATCATCTACGTGTTTTTGACACTTATCTACAGCATTTTGTGAAATTAACGGCCCAATATCTACACCTTCATTTAAGCCATTCCCAACCACTAAGGCCTCAACTCGTTTTGTTACTTTGCGTAGGAATTCCTGGTATAAACTCTTGTGCACAAAGCATTTATTAACAGCGAGGCAATCTTGTCCTGATGTTGCGAATTTCGCGTCTATCACGCCTTGTACTGCATGCTCTAAATCTGCGTCTTCAAGCACAATGAAAGGGGCGTGTCCTCCTAGCTCCATTGAGACTTTTTTTAATGTACTAGCACATTGCTGTGTTATCAATTTGCCTACTCTTGTAGAGCCAGTGAAGCTCATTGCTCTAACAGTTGGGTTCTCAGTGAATTCATTGACAATGGGTTCAGCTTGCCCTGTTACTGTTGTTAGTATTGTGGCGGGGATCCCTGCTTGTTCCGCTAGAACTTGTAATGCGAGTGCTGAGAAAGGCGTTTCGTCTGCGGGACGCACTAACATGCTACAACCCGCAGCTAGTGCAGCACTGGCCTTACGTGTGATCATTGCACAAGGGAAATTCCAAGGGGTAACGGCTGTGGTAACACCTATTGGTTGACGGATCGTTAACATTCTAGCCCCCTGTTTAGAGGAAGGGATCACTTCACCATAATGACGTTTTCCTTCTTCAGCAAACCAAGTTATGAAAGACTTCGCATAATCAATTTCTGCTCGTGCTTCTTGTATTGGCTTACCTTGTTCCAGAGTGATGATAGTGGCTAGGTCTTCTCGGTTTTGATAAATAAGCGTTGCCCAAAGGTGTAAGATATCGCCACGAGAGTAGGGCCCTAACGCTTGCCATTCGCTTAGTGACTGTTGGCACGCTTCGATTTTTTGCTGTGTTTCTTTTTTAGTAAAGTTTCGTACTTGACCAATAAGTGCATCGGTAGCTGGGTTGTATACATTTAATTTAGGGAAAACATCATTAATAGAACTAGTAGGAAGAAGCGTCTTGTTTTTTAAACAAGCAATGATGGGATCCGAATATGCGAATATTGTCATGAATTATTTGCCTTAGCTGTTACTTAACAAAGAGCTTTCTTGGAAAGTTGCAAAACGTCTCTGCACCACTTTTTGTTACTGCAAAAGGTTCGGTGATAACTAAGCTGTTGCCTTCATGCCAAATGGCAGGCATTAGGTGAAAAGTCATTCCCTCTTCTAAGATGGTTTTATCATCTGGCCGTAGACTAATTGTTTTTTCGCCACAGGTTGGTGGATAAGCGATTCCCAGTGCATAACCACATCGAGCTGATTTTTGTACGTTGTATTTGGCTGCCGCTTTTTGCCAAGTGGCTTCGACTTCACAGGCCATAACGCCTGGTTTTATGAAGTCCAAAGCAGCATCGAGCCCATCGACAATTGCACTCTCAATAGTTTGAAGGTTCGCAGGCGGAGTGCCCAAATAAACTGAACGGCCTAAAGGCATATGATAACGGTTTCTGCAGGCCATCAATTCAAGGTTGATCTGGGTCTCATTTTGGTAGCGGCTAGAATTCCAAGACAAATGTGGTGTATTAAGACGCTCTCCAGCAGGAATTAATGGAGGTGTACTTGTGTAGCTGCCAGCAAAATCGGGATTACTTGAGACAAGGTCACTGTATGCTGTTGCAGCCACATCACATTCTCGAACATTAGGCTGAATTAAATCGATAGCAGATTGCATCGCATTTTGAACTAACGTCGCCGCTTCGTGCATATAACCTATCTCGGTTGGAGATTTCACTGCACGCACCCAATTTACCAATAAGCTTGCATCGGAAACTTTGCAATTCGGTAACTCAGTTTGAAGTTTTAGGTAAGCTTGGATGTCAATGTAGTAACTATCCATTTCAATTCCAATGTGGATATTGTTGCCATATCGCTCTCGTATTTCCGATGCCATTACGCTCATTGGATGATAAATTTGAGACTGTACGTATTTATCATCATAAGCAACGATATTATTATCGCTTAAAATACTAGTGAGGCATGCTCCGTGCCTGTCCATTTCACGGCCGATCCAAACAGGTTCATCATTAGATGCCGATATAAGTGCACATTGTGGCACATAAAAGGACCAAGCATCATATCCTGTTGCATAATAAATATTGCAAGGATCTGACAATAGTAACAAGTCTAGATTTTCCTCTTGCATTTTGAGTCGTATATTTTTGAGCCTTGATTCATATTCATCTCGAGAGAAGTGAAGAACTTTCCTGATTTTTTGAATATTACTGTTAGATGTCATTAGAGATGTTATCTTTGTTGTTAACATAGATTGCAAATTATATTTAAATAAACTATGGTTGGCAACACTTACATTTTAAAATTTATGTAACTTACTTTAAGTTGCAATTATTGGGAGAAGAAGAGTGAAAATAAAACATAATAATTTTGCCGTTAGTCTCATAGCATTAACAGTAAGTGTGTCTTTAGGGGCTCAAGAAAATATCGACAGTGGCGATAGCACTGAGGACAACTATGAAAAAATAGTTGTCCTCGGTGAGAAACGCGGTCGTACCATTCAAGATACCGTATCGTCTGTGGCTATTATTGATAGGCAAGATATAGAAAACAGCCCTATTGATAATATTTTTGATGTATTAAAGCGTACTGCAGGCGTGAGCTCTGGTGGCGGAGATCTCACATTCTCAATCCGTGGTGTAAATAGTGAAGGTCAAGTATCTCGTGGTAATCCACTAGCGACTATTTATGTAGACGGAGCACCGCTAGAATCAGAGTCAGCAGGAAAAGGTGGCCCGCTTAGTATGTGGGACGTCCAGCAAGTTGAAGTCTTTAGAGGCCCTCAGGCAACAACTCAAGGTCGAAATGCCTTAGCCGGAGCCATAGTCGTGAATACCGTTGACCCCGACTTTGAATGGGGTGGAGCGGCCCAAGCTGGTGTGGGTAACAACGGCGCTTATCGCTTATCAACCGCCTTAGGCGGAGTAATTGTTGAAGATGAGTTTGCTTTTAGAGTTGCGTTAGATAAAAATCATACAGATGGCGCTGTCGAAAATGTTACCCTAGGTCTAGATGATTGGGCGTTAGAAGATAGCGAGCTTGCTCGGGTTAAATTGTTATGGGAACCTGATGCAATATCAGATCTAACTTTTAAGCTTACTGGCAGTTATGCAAAGTCACAGTTTGGTACTGAAAGTGCAAATTTATATTCTGACATAGAACAAACTGTTGAGGTTGCTCCCTTTGAAAGGCTAGCTTTTAGTAATCTTAGAGATATGACAACTACTACAACAAAAAGCACCATATTTGAGGTCAATTATAGTGATTTAATTGATGGTGTAGATTTAGTAAGTATCACATCATATTCAGATATCGAACAACTTCAATTATTTGATCAAGATTTCTCTGCCGCTGGAGCAACCGATGGCTCAAGTGTTGAAACAATAAGTGATAACTTATCTCAAGAACTTAGATTCACCTATGACCGTGATGGTGATTTCACTGCATTATTAGGTATGTACTATTTTACTTCAGATGAGGAGTATCAGCTGATCAATAATTTAGCATTTCCGATAGATGCAAGTCCTTTTCCAGAGTCCGTTCGTCCTTTGGTGCCATCATCATTTAATTTAAGTGTTTTGCTTGACGAAAAAACCGAAGTTGAAAATTACGCTGTATTTTTTGAAGGTGAGTATGTATTTAACGATTCATGGAGAATGACGGCTGGAATTCGTTATGACAATGAAGAGCAATCTCTTGATGGTTTAAATAACCCGGTTATTGATGATCCGGATCTTCCTGATTTTCTATATCCAATTTTAGAACCTGTAGTTGAAGCTGCAATCGCTGATTCACCAATAAATACTGAAACATTTGACGCTTGGTTGCCTAGTGTTGCCGTAACACACTCTTTCAATGACGACGTTTCTGTAAGTTTAAGTGCAAAACGCGCTTATCGTTCAGGTGGTTCTGACTTTAACTTAGCGCGAGCAATTTCAGCGGCTTATGATTCGGAATATGCATGGACGTACGAATTAGCATACCGTTCAGTTTGGGCTGATGGGAAAGTCACTGCGAACGGAAATATTTATTTTACTGATTGGAAGAATCAACAAGTTTCAGTGCAACCAGAAGAGCCAATTAACCGGTTTGATTCTCAAACAGTAAACGCGGGTCAGTCTGAATTAACGGGCGCTGAGTTAGAAGTAGCGGTTGAGGTTAGCGATAGCTTGGATATGTTTGCTTCTGCCAGTATTTCCAAAACAGAGTTTATTGAGTTTGTATCCGGTGGTGTTAATTATGCTGGCAACGAATTTAGATTTGCACCTAGCTCTCAGTTAATTGTAGGTGGAAATTATAAAGAGAATGGATGGTTAGTTAACCTTGACGTATCTTACACTTCATCTTCATACGACAATGCACTTAACCGAGCTATCGTTGATGAGCTTGAAAGTCGAGTTCTAGTTAACGCAAAAGTTGGATATGAATGGGATAATTATGGTGTGTACTTCATAGGTAAAAATATTCTCGATGAAGAATACGTTCAAGAGCGAGGCACTATCACTGCTTTAGTCGGTGATGCCGCGAGTTATAACGTTAACTTGAAAGTTAAGTTTTAATAAAAATTAAGGCTCTATAATCCAGTTAAAAAGCCGTTCATTGTGAAGTGAGCGGCTTTTTATATATTTGTTAATATAATCAAATGAGCCTTACTATTATTTGCATAAAAGTCAAACTCTATGTTTTGTTATTGTAACTAACGGACACTAACGAATAAAATTTAGTACTTGCTGATCTGCTCTAATGTGAGACTCTTTATTTCTTCAAGCAATTGCTCAGTATTAGTCCCTGGCATAGTATACATTTTCCTTGCGGCCAAACCTGATAGATAAAGTGTGACTAGATGGCATAAGCGTAATGACTGTTGTTCAGATATTGAATTGTTTGCAAATAGCTTGACCCATAATGTCTCAATTTTATGTGTGATTTTTATCTGCGCGTCTACTATGTAGCCATGTATCTTAGGATCTTTACGGGTACCTCTTACAATTTCGGTCATCGCAAAATAATCTTCACTGCTATATAGAGCCCACGTCTGATCTATGACTTGTACAAGCTTTTCATTCGCAGGCAGCGTGACCTGAATATCTGCTTCAAGGTAGCGGATAAGGCTATCAGATACTTGTGAAGCGACTTGAATCATAAGTTCAGCCTTGCTCCCAAATAAATGCTGAGCGGCCCCCCAAGTAACTTGCGCTTTTTTCGTTATGTCACCGGTACGCATCGCCGCATAACCTTTTTCACTAATGACACTAATTGTAGTATTGATGAGGTTCTGACGCGTATATTGACGTCGTTCTTCTTGTGAACGTCTTTTCTGCGGAGCAGTTGATTTGCCCGTTTTTGTCATATGTATTGCTCTTTATTTTGTTTTAACGAAGGGGATTTAGCTACACATTCTAAATACATCGCTTTGAAAGAGAAGTATATGCAACTTTGTTATAAGTACAATACTAATTATTCACTATTGGTTGTCACAAAGAAAAAGTTGATGTAGATTATATACATTATGAAATCTATGTAGATGATGGTTTTATGAGGAGATTTGTTGATAGACTGGTTGCCGATACGTTAAAACAGTGGCAACAGCCAGCTATATCAATGTCATTACTTTGGAACAACGATACTTATAGTGCTTGTTCTGGCGTGCGTAGGAAAGATCAAGACGCAACTATTAATGAGCAAACACATTTTGCTCTGGCATCATGTTCAAAAGCTTTTATCGTTAATGCCATTTTGATCTTGCAATCTAAAGGCAAGCTAGACTTAGATGATTTGGTAAAAGACTATATTCATGGTCTAACTTTTTCCAATGAAGTGGTCGCGAGCCGCGCTACCATTCGTGATTTAATGTGTAATCGATTAGGACTTATTTCCTCGGAAGGCCGTCATCGACAAGTCGCGTTCAGTCGTAAAGATTTGATCACGCGAATGGCATTTCAGCCCTTTCAACATGAGTTTAAGGGTAGTTATGCTTATTGTACTGATGGGTTTACGCTTTTAGGTGAAATCGTCACTCGAGTATTAGATGCTGAACTCGGTGAGTGCTTAGAGCAATTACTTTTTACTCCATTAGGAATGAACCACACTAATGTGTCACATGTACAGGCTAAAAGTGATGGTAATTTCGCATCTCCCCATTTGTGGCTCGATGGTTCATTAGCGCCTATTGACTGGAACTATGAGGATCACGTGGCGGCACCTGCTGGTGGTGTAAATAGTAACGCTGAAGATATGCAAAAATGGCTGTATTTTATTCTAAGCGGTCAATCTATGTCTGGGAAGGTCGTATTACCTGAGGAATTTCTAGCCCTTAGCAGTGTGCCTCATATGAAGGATGAGGGCCAATTTGCAGAGCATGAACTGTCACAGGCCATGGGAATTTATGCTCATTTAGTGCAAGAAGAAGCTTATGCACTAGGCTGGTATACCCATATATATAAAGGGAGTCGTGTTTACTATCATACCGGGTCAATTGATGGCTTTCGCTCCCTTGTTGGCTATGTCAAAGACTGTAATTTTGCTGTGTCTATCATGGTTAATGGCGACAATCCATTTTTACCTAGGATGCTGTTTCAAACCTTGGTAGATAAAGTAAAAGGGGTAAATGTCGCCAATTGGTCTAGTTTATTTGCAAAGCATCAGACTGATATGGGGAACAATAAAGTGTTACAACCTTTTCCTAAATCGGAGCTTGATATCCACGAGTTAGATCTGCTGCGACCTTTTTATGGTAATTATTGCGATAGCACTGGTTTTGGAATGGCAACAATTCGACAACATGATCTGTCAGTGATTATGACAGTCGGAGCACTACAATTTTATCTTCATCCTATAGGTGAATTATGCTTTGAAGCTTACAAGATATGGCCTTATTGCGTTGGCCCCCAGTTTAGCGCAAATGGAATGATAAATATAAACGGAGAGCTAGTGGGGTTTACCACTACCCAACAAGCTATTTTTACAAGATTAATTGAGCCTCAAAATACGTGGAAAACTACAAACAATTTAGTGAGTAAATGATGATAAAAACGATAACTAAATACCTATGCTTTACTGTTTTATTAGGAAGCGCCTCGATAGCTTCTTCAACAGAGTCAAGTTTTGGGAAATATTCTGGTAAAAAAACATATGCCCAATATACACGCTCTTCGCAATATATTTCCGTTACAGACGGGACCAAATTGGCTGTGGATGTATATCGCCCAGCGACTGGAGGCGAGGTAGAGTCTGAACCTTTACCGGTAATTTTTTATTACGGTCGTTATTGGCGGGCAAAAATGTCTCCTGACGGTACAATTATGACAAATCTGGGGCCTTGGCAGCCAGGCCAAAAAATTGGCAGTTTGATAAGTAGAGATGATAGTGGCCGCTTGATTTATTGGGATACAGGACGAGAGTCAATAGTCGAACTGATGAGCAACGGTTACATCTTTGTGAGAGCTGAATCTCGAGGGACTGGCGCATCAGGGGGGATTAGCCAAGGTGACCATGCTCTACTTGAGGCTCAGGATGGAGTAGATTTGATAAATTGGGTCGCATCTCAACCATGGAGTAATGGTAGCGTAGGGATGATTGGGGGCTCCTATCATGGTATGACACAATTAAAAATTGCAGCTCTGGCACCTAAGCCATTGAAAGCAATTTTTCCTGCAGTCCCTGCATTTGATCTTTACCAATTGGTTACAGGCAACACGGGTTTACTCCATAAAGGTGTGCTGTCATTTGGTCAAGGTCAAGCACAAAAAGATGGCTTGGCAGATGTTGGTGACCTTGCAGGTAGTTTACCCAGCCCAGCTCCGGTAGATAATGACAAAGACGGTAAGCAACTAGAGAAAGTACTGGCTTACCGCAAAGCAAACTCCCCTCCTAATGCGCTATTTTCAACATTAACAGATGTGGCCCCTGATTTAGTTGGTACCCTGCTAGCAGTGACAAAGGCATTTGAGTTTCAATCGCCATTACAAGCTTTGCAAATCTTGTCTTCACCACTCGATTTACAAAAATCCTTAGTTGGTAAACCGGAATTACAGCAAAAAATAGCCAGTGGTTTACATCTTTACAGAGATACCCCTGCCTTTTCTCAAAGCAGAGAGTTTGGGTTGGTTGCGCCTAGCTCTGTTCTTAAGGGCATGCAAAATGCTGCAATACCTATGTACATATGGACAGGTTGGTATGATGAAGACACTGTAGGTGCATTTCAGCTGTTTCACAATTTTAATGGCCCTAAGAAGATAACCGCTGGTTTATGGAGTCATGGGCCAAACGAAGACAACGGGCGAATTGACAATCCATTAGATGATTTTGAAGCGCAAGCAAGAGAGTTATTAAATTCTGAGTCATTGCGTTGGTTTGACTATTGGTTAAAAGGCCGTGATACCGGCATCATGGATGAACCAAGCATTAATTACGCGTTTGCAGACATCGATAATCAATTAGTTTGGCATGAAGCATCTAGCTGGCCATTGGAAAACACCCACAAACAGACGTATTTCCTGTCAGCTCAAGGTGCTCAAGATGACAGCTTCAATGATGGCTCACTTGCTAGTGCAGCGGTAAATAAAGGAGCTTTAACGTTTACAGTTGATTATACCAAAACAATGGGCCCACAGTCCCGTACTCACGATTCTATGAGTAGTGTCCCGGCTATGGTATATCCAGACATGAAAGTTCGTACTAATGGAGGTGGGGCTCTGTCATTTAGTACGCCAGCACTTAAAGAGGATAAACTTGTAGTGGGTCACCCCATTGTGAAGCTATACGCGAAATCTACTGCTTCTGATGGTGAAATCTTTGCCTACCTAGAAGAAGTAGACAAGGATGGAAATGTTGTTTATTTAACTGAAGGGTTACTGCGTGCTTCACACCGAAAAATAGCGAAACCAGCATATGACACATTTGGTTTACCTATTAGTGACTCCTCTAGACAGTCGGTGAGTGAAACTTCAACGTTTAACCAACAAATTGTGGAGTTACATTTTTCAATGCAACCAACGGCTAATTTATTTGAAAAGGGCCACAAAATTCGTTTAGTACTAACAGGTGCAGATATGCATAACTATTTAACGCCTGTTTATAGCCCATCTCCAGAGGTTTCTGTATTCACAGGGGGGGAGCATGCTTCGTCATTAACCTTACCAATGCAGTCAATTCGATAAAGGAAAGCTATGAATACTCAATTTCTAGGGCATCCTAAAGGATTATTCTTGGTCTCGGGTGTAGAGCTGTGGGAGCGTTTCAGTTACTACGGAATGCTGGGGTTGTTAGTGCTGTTTTTAACCGCCAATGCAAGCACTGGAGGCTTCCATTGGTCTACACCCACTGCACTTAAACTAATGGGGATTTATAGCGGTTTTGTTTTTGCTGCACCTGCGTTAGGTGGATGGATTGCAAATCGCTTTTGGGGGGAGCGTAAGTGTATTTTAAATGGAGGGATATTAGTTGTGTTAGGCCATCTGCTGTTGGGAGGCCCAGCCTATTTTCCTGCCATTATTGACTGGCTCGCTGGTAGTTCAGTTTCGCAGGCTCTGCTGTCAGATGGAATATCTTATGATAGGTTTTTCTTATCCGGTTCGACCTTGCTACTAGCAGGATTTTCAGACGACCACATTGGCTCAGATACTTCATTATTACTGCTAGGTTACCATTTGAAACTTTGGAGTTTCTTAATTGGCTTGTGCTTAATAGTGATGGGAACAGGTTTGATTAAACCTGCGGTTTCTTCGATTATTAATCACCTATATTCACCTCAGTCAAAATCGCGACAAACAGGCTATGCTATTTTTATGGCGAGCATATACCTTGGTTCTTTTTCTGCCAACTTTATTGCCGGCACATTAGGTGAAAAAGTGGGTTGGCATGTGGGATTTACAGCCGCTGCTATTGGTATGGTAATTGGGGTAGTTACCTATATTCATTGGCAACAAAGTTGTTTTGGTGAGATTGGGAGTAAACCATTAAATCCTAAAACAAAAGACAAGACCCAACAAACTAAGCTTACCCCAGAAGATATTAACCGGCTAGCCCTGGTAATTTGTATGGGACTTTTCACTATTGTGTACGCAGTGGCTTTTTATCAAAAAGGCGGCATGCTTAACCTTTATACCAAAGAGCATGTTGACCGCGTTATATTTGGTTTTGAGATCCCCGCCACTTGGTTCTTGAGTATCAGCACTGGCATTTTTATTCTTTTTGCTCCATTTTTAGTCAAATTATTTGCGACTCAATTTCCAAAAGTAAATGCAATTAAAAAATTAGCTTTGGGTTTGATGCTGATCGGTTTGAGTTATTCATTGCTAGCATTAGGTGACATGACACGTGAGAATGATTCACATATATCCGCTATGTGGATATTGCTCACTTACATTTTATTTGGATTGGGCGATGTTTTGGTCTGGCCTTCACAAATCTCAGCCGCTGCCGCATTATCACCTAAACACTTAACCAGTTTTGTAGTCGGTGCTTGGTATTTAACCATTGGTATTGGTAGTTGGTTTACCGGGTATGTGGGGGCATTATCTACAAACTACAGCCATTTGAGTGTTTTTTTCGGTATCTCTGTGGTTTGTTTATTGTCTGCTGGATTATTATATCTGTCGCACAATCGGCTACTAAAACTATCTAATAGCGTTAGCATTTAGGCGTGTAAACTTTAATTTATCCATTACTAGGCTTAGGGGCCTAGTTCCGATAGATCATTTAATGTTTTGCATTAGCTTTAACAATGTTTCAGTAGCGATAGTTTTATTGATGTTATGGGGCCCATTGGTAAGCATGATAACAGCAAGGTGTTTCTCTCGAGAGAAGAGGATGTATGCGTGATGGCCATCATTGTGTCCACCGTGAGTGTAGATAGTACCAAAACGACCAAAGGTTCTTATTCTCCAGCCTAACCCTATTTCAAACAAGTGGGCATTGTCTTTAATAAACTCAGCATTAGGTCGAAACAATAGCTCTCTAGCATTTTTATTTATTGGTGCACTGTCTTTTGCCTCTTCCATCAGGTGCATAACGTATGTAGACAAGTCGGGGATATTTGACGTCAAACCTAATGCCCCAGTTACTTCACCGAATGTCCAAGCAGGAAGCTCTATATATTGCATCTGATTGTCTGCGGTGAGAATTAGACTACTGTCGTTTTGCGAGACATAAGGGGTCGCCATATCACTATCTTTTGTATTAGAAACTCGAACGAAAGTATTGTGTAATTTTAAAGGGCTTAATATGTGAGCTGTGAGTGCTTCATTAAACGTGTCATATCCACTGACCTTTGCCAAAATATAAGCAGCGAGATGCATACCATAGTTGGAATAATAGTAACGCTCTCCGGTAGTATATTTGCTAGGCGTAGTAGCAATAGCTTGTTTAAGTTGTTCTACACTATAGGGTGCTGCGATTGTAGGGTCAAAAAGCGCAGCAAGTTGTAGCACTTCGATATTAACTCTATTTATAGGATTACTCGGAAGACCTGAATGATGAGTCAGAAGCTTACGTAATGTCATTTTTGAAAGAATGATACTGGGATGAAATTTCACACCTGGAATATATTGGTTTATTGGCACATCCAAATCTACTTTATTGCTAGTAGCTAGTTTTGCAGCTAATGCGGCAACAAATGTTTTAGTAATTGACGCGACTTGATAACGGGTTTGTGTGTTTGTTTTCACACCAGTCTCGACATTCATGACACCGTAGTTTTTTTGCAAAGCGAGGCGCCCGTCAACAATGATGCCTATATTGAAGCCGGGGGTATGATGTGTATTTATGGCTTCATCAACACGGGTATCTAACCAATTCTCAACGGTATTGAGAACAAGTTTTTTTTCCTGTGCAGCTAATAAACAGGAACAGAACAACAAAGCACAAGGCAGTAATCGACGGGTCTTATTTATTGAACGGGTCATTACGTTAAGGTTGATTTTATACATGTTTACCAACCATTGATACGTTCCCATTCTCCCACCACGTTTTCACCATCGACCACATAATATTTGGTGTATTGACTTGCAGTCGAACAAGCATGGTTGGGCAGAACACGTACCTTGCTGCCAAGTGTGATGTTAAGAGGGGAACTTTGGTTGTTGTCAGTTGTACATGAAACGATACCATGCTCTTGATTAGCGCTACTCACAATAAAACCTTCGACAGCATGGCCATCAATATCTGAAACTAAACCATATCCATAATCGATGTCTTGGTTACTTGTTCCTCTATCTCGCGATAAGGCCATCCAGCCAGCATCAGTAATTATCCACCCTTTGGCTTTTTGAAAACCAATCACTGAGGACAACACACTCAATGCGATATCTTGCTGAGTACACACTCCTACACCTTTCATCACTAAATCAAAAAAGGTGTAAACTCCCGCTCTTACTTCAGTAATACCCGTTAGATCATCAATAGAAAATGCGGTTGGAGTAGAACCAACTGACACAATAGGACAAGGTAATTTAGCTTGCTTTATACGGTTGGTTGCAAGCAGAGTAAGATCACGCTCTTGTCTTGCAATTGCAAGCAAGGCTTCTGGGGTGTTACATGTGTACGACTCACCTGCGTGGGTCATGACACCTAACATCTGAGAGCCTTTGCCATCGTTCAGTGCTTTTGCAATGTCAATCAACTCTTCACTTTCGGGCAACACGCCTGACCTATGTCCATCTGTATCTAACTCAATCAGTACATTGAAAGTGATGCCTTGTTCTTCGCCAAAGGCATTAACAGCTTGCGCAGCTTCAATGCAATCTAATACTATCTTGACGTCACAACCCGCTGACATTAAGTGTTGAATATGGGATAGTTTGTCTGGGGAGATACTCACCGCATACAAGATATCTCGCTCACCTTGTTCAAAGAAATAATCAGCTTCTTTTAATGTTGAAACAGTAATTCCTTGGACATTTCCTCCTTCTTGTACTTTGTGCATCACGTCTGCGGACTTATGTGTTTTCACGTGTGGACGTAACTTACTTCCTAAGGACTGAATACGCATGGATAGAGAGTTGATGTTGTTCTTAAGTGTATTAATATCAAGCAATAAGCACGGTGTTTGTAAGTCTTTGATTTTAATTTGTTTTGCACTCATTTGAGGTCTCAGTGTTGTATCGGGAAGTAGAAATGTTAGCTTGCTTAAAATAATAATACATTTTAGAATCTATGTAAATATTGAGAACTAATTAGCAAAGGTGTTTAAGATGATTAACTTATCAGATATTGAAGTAGCTGCCCAACGGTTAAATGGTGTGGCTGTGCGCACTCCTGTGATCGAAAATGCACAGCTAAATGCTGATGTTGGAGCTCGCGTATTATTTAAAGCTGAAAATTTACAGCGAGGTGGATCATTTAAGTTTCGTGGTGCCTATAATCGGCTGTCTCAACTTAATGCCCAAGAGAAAAAAGCAGGCGTTGTAGCTTGGTCATCGGGCAATCATGCTCAAGGTGTGGCGTTAGCTGCAAAGATATTAGGAATACCTGCAGCAATTGTGATGCCTAAAGATGCCCCAGAAATAAAGGTCAAGAAAACCGTAGAATATGGTGCTGAAATCATCGGTTACGATCGCTATACAGAGAGCCGAGAAGAAATAGGTTTGTCACTCGCAAATGAACGAGGAGCAACACTAGTGCCTTCTTATGATGACTTGAACATTATCATAGGACAGGGAACCGCCGGCCTTGAGTTTTTTCAACAATGTAAGAGCCTAGGTTGTCAATTAGATGACTTACTTGTTTGTTCTGGAGGTGGAGGGCTAATTGCTGGTATAGCGACTGCGTTTTCACAGTTAAGTCCAAATACTAGTATATACAGTGTAGAGCCCGATGCATTTGATGATCACAAACGTTCGCTAGAAACGGGAAATATAGAGTCAAATCCCAAAGACGCGAGGTCTATCTGCGATGCATTGTTAGCCCCTGAGCCGGGTGCATTAACGTTTCCCATTAACAGTTCACTTCTAAAAGCGGGACTTTCAGTATCTGATGACGAAGTGCGAGCAGCCATGAACTATGCATTCTCAACCCTAAAAATAGTCGTTGAACCCGGCGGGGTTGTAGCATTAGCTGCTTTGTTATCTGGCAAAATAGACGCCAAAGGTAAGACTATTGGGTTAGTGATAAGTGGTGGAAATGTCGATCCTAGTTTATTTAGCGAAGTGATAACACAACATTCGTAATAGTGTAGAGCCGGAGCAATATAAATTGCGATATTCAAGTGTTGTGAAAATAGCTCATCAATCGAATATCGTAATTTCCTTCTAATTGGTTGGCTTGGGCTCATTTTTTCTCAATTAGGTTTAACCCTGAGGTATCCCCACGAAATAAGTTGGTAAGTCATTGTTATAAAATAATTTGGAACATTCATGGTACTTGGTGATCAGATCAATCGCCAAACATCACTAAAGACCAATACCATGAATGAAATTGTTATTTTGAAGAAG
>NZ_JBDVBQ010000049.1:0-173118 GCF_039942875.1 Paraglaciecola sp. | reverse complement strand
GTGAATTAACACGACAAGTTTTTGTCTGGCGGCCATAGCGATGCGGTCCCACCTGATCCCATTCCGAACTCAGAAGTGAAACGCATTAGCGGCGATGGTAGTTTGGGGTTTCCCCATGCGAGAGTAGCACACTGCCAGACTTCTATTCAGAAGAAAGGCCACCTTAATAGGTGGCCTTTTTTTTTGCGTGAAAATCAGTGACAGTAAAATCTCAATTAGATTGGGAGAAGGTGGCCCTTCATCTGAAAAAGTGCGGCATGCTATCCCGCGGTCATCCTCTGGTAGGCCAGCCCCGCACAAAGTGGATCCCCGGACCTAAGCGAAGCTTAGCTCGTTCCAATAAACCTAGAGTACTCATATACACATCACATATGAAGCTCAGCCGGTGCCACCATCTTTGCTTGACTATGGCTATAGAAGCGCTTAAATCCCTGCTAAAACAACTGCAGTAATATTTGAGCCGACGAAAGGTTAGTTTAAAAAGAGTTGTTCTGGTGTGTTAGGGGAATTTTCTTCAGCGCTCTATAACTGATTATGGGAGCTCCGTTAATGTAAATACTAGTCGTGCACTAGTGAAATATGTAATGAGTCTTTTGATTATGTTCAAGCTAGAACAAATGATTAACTACTAAAAAGTATCTTAATGATATGCTACGGGTGAAGTATTAGGGTTTAATATGCCTTAAATGAAGGTAAGCTACTCTGTTGTTTTATCTCTTGCTAGAAGTGTAATGGCTGCTTCCTTGACTGATTTATTGTGATACAAAACTAAATATATTTGTTCACATATAGGCATTTCAACGCCAATACGGCCACTTAAAACATGTACTTCTTTAGTGTTTTTGTATCCTTCAACTACTTGGCCGATTTCAGATATAGCCTCGTCAATGGATGCGCCTTTCCCTAAAGCTAAGCCAAATCTTCGATTTCGTGACTGATTGTCGGTGCAAGTTAATACTAAATCCCCCAGGCCTGCCATACCTGTAAAGGTTTCAGGTTTTGCACCCATTTTGATACCCAGTCTGGTAAGTTCAGCTAAGCCTCTGGTAATCAGTGCTGTTCTAGCATTAGAACCAAACCCTAAACCATCAGCTAAACCTGCGCCAATAGCAATGACATTTTTAACGGCTCCACCTAACTGAATGCCAATGAAGTCATTATTTTTATAAACTCTAAATGTACTAGAGCAATGTAGTTTGTTTGAAAACTCAGTCGCAAGGGTTTCATCAGTAGAGCTTAAAGAAATCGCTGTAGGGAGGCCTGCGGCCATTTCTTTGGCGAATGTTGGACCAGAAAGAGCTGCAAAAGGTAAATCCTTACCTAATATTTCAACTGCTACTTCATGTAGTAACCGTCCGGTTTCAGGCTCTAATCCTTTCGTTGCCCAAATAATTCGATGCTTTGGGGTTAGATAAGGTTGTATGGTTTTTAAGGTTTCTGCAAATGCACTGCTTGGTACTACAACTAAAATATCATGACTGGATGCTACTGCTTTTTGTAAGTTAGGCTCTAATGATAATGAGTCAGGGAAAGTAAAACCAGGTAGGTACTTTTCATTTGTTCTAGATCTCGACATAGAATCGACGTGGTGTTTATTTCGCCCCCATAAAGTGGTAGTTACTTTATTCCTAGAAAGGCAAAACGCTAGAGCGGTACCGTAAGATCCCGCTCCTAAAACACATACAGAGTTCAATGCGTCGATATCCGTTTACGCATCGAGCTTCTGAGGAGCTTGGTCTTGTTGAGCACGCTTTTGCATATATGCTGCAAATACCTGGTTGAAATCTACAGGAGCTAAATTTAGTGGAGGAAAAGTACCTCTATTAACTAAATTTGAGATTGCTTCACGGGCATATGGAAACAATGTATTTGGACAAAATGCACCAATCATTTGTGCAATATTTTGCTCTGGCATTTGACCTATGCTGAATATACCTGCTTGCTGTACTTCACATAGGAAAGCAGTTTCTTCACCGATAGATGCTGTTACGGTAACAGATAAAACAACTTCATAGAGACCTTCACTGATTGGATTACTTTTTGTATCTAGGTCTAATTTTACTTCTGGTTTCCATTCTTTTTGGAACATGGCTGGTGAATTAGGTGCTTCAAATGAAATATCTTTAGTATAAATTCTTTGAATTGCGAATTGAGGGCCTTGAGCCGCTGGCTGCTCTGCAGCTTCGTTAGGTTGATTTTCGTCAGCCATTGTAATGTCCTTCCACTTTAGTTGATTAGTTAGCTAATAGGCTATCTAGTTTGTTTTTCGCTTCTAATGCAAACAAGTCATCACAACCGCCTACATGCTTATTGTTAATAAATATTTGAGGAACAGTAGAGCGACCTTCCGCAAGACTTATCATCTCACCACGTAACTCTGGTTGTACTTCAATATCAATTTCTTTGAAATTCACTTGTTTGTCAGTCAATAAAGCTTTTGCCTTATGACAATAGGGACAGTACCCTTTTGTATATATAATTACGTTACTCATTGTTGTTCTCGACACTACTTAGTAATTGGTAAGTTGGCACTTTGCCAGGCGTTAAATCCACCTTTTAATGTTACAACATTCTCAAATCCAGCTTTCAACATTTGTGCAGCCGTCCGTTTTGATGTCATGCCCATGGCACAGATAACAATAATGGGTTTGTCTTTTAGTTTTTCAAGGGGGCTAAAGTCTGCCTTATTGACCAAATCAGCTTTGATTTGTTTAGAGCCCAATACATGGCCTTTCTTAAATTCAGCTACAGGGCGAATATCTAAAATATATGCGTCCTCTTTATTCATAAGTAAAGTCGCTTCGTGAGTACCTAAATCTTTTACTGAAGAGAGTTGCCCTGCGACGATTGAATAAACTAATGCCACTGAAATGGCAGCAAACAAACCAGACAATATGTAGTGGTTAGTAACAAATTCTATTAATTGATCCATATGGATTGAGTCTCTTTACGTAATTACTTAAAAAAATGAGGCCAAAGTATATAGAATTTGTTGATAGAAACTAGCCCCCAAATACTTAGATATTATAAGCGATGAATAACTTATTGTTATCCATTTAGTTTTTTAGGCGAAATGGTCGTGACGAGCACCGCCAGTAAAGATACCATTAGTATTATTCAAGTAAACGTTGAAATTAGGGTTTAAGCACCAATCAACTTTAAATGCATAGTTCATTCAAGAGGATTAGATAATGACCGAGAAGAAAAAAACCACAGCGTTAATTATATTAGACGGCTGGGGCCATCGTGAAGACCTAACTAGCAATGCAATTGCACATGCTAACACCCCTGTATTAGATGGTTTATGTGATTCTTACACTAATACCTTGATTTCAGGTTCTGGTATGGATGTTGGTTTACCGCCAGGCCAAATGGGAAACTCTGAAGTAGGCCACGTAAATTTAGGTGCTGGAAGAGTGGTTTATCAAGACTTTACGCGTGTGACCAAAGCAATAGATGATGGTGATTTTTATGAAAATCCAATCTTAACTAGCAATCTTGATAAAGCGATTACCCAAGATAAAGCAATTCACGTAATGGGGTTATTGTCTGCAGGTGGTGTCCATAGCCATCAAGACCATATTTTTGCTTTGTTAACAATGGCGGCGAAACGTGGTGCTAAGAAGTTATATCTTCACGCTTTCTTAGATGGACGAGATACTCCGCCTAGAAGCGCTAAAAAGCCCCTTGAAGCAGCAGATGCCTTGTTTAAAGATTTAGGTGTGGGCAAAACAGCAACATTGATTGGCCGTTATTATGCTATGGACCGTGACGCTCGTTGGGACCGTGTAGAGAAAGCTTACAACCTCATAGCAAATGGGACAGGTAGTTGTACCGCTGAGAATGCAATTGAAGCCTTAGATGCATCTTACGCAAGAGATGAGAATGACGAGTTTATGCAAGCCTCCGTTATTGGTGACGCTTGCCCTGTTGAAGAAGGCGACGCAGTCTTTTTTATGAACTTCAGGGCAGATAGAGCTCGTGAAATTAGTCGTCCGTTTGTTGAAGCAGACTTCAATGAGTTTCCTAAAGCTAAACATATTAATGTAAGTGCTTTTGTTACATTGACACAATACGCTGAGAGCATCGATGCTCCTTCAGCATATCCACCTGTACCACTAGTTAATGTTATGGGGGATTGGCTTGCACAAAATCATAAAACTCAGTTGCGCATTTCAGAAACAGAAAAATACGCTCATGTAACATTTTTCTATAGTGGTGGACGTGAGGAGCTTTATGAAGGTGAAGAACGTATTTTGATCCCTTCACCTAAAGTCGCAACTTACGACTTGCAACCAGAAATGAACTCTGAAGAACTCACCGATAAATTGGTCGAGGCAATAAAATCTGGAAAGTTTGATGCCATCATATGCAATTATCCTAATGGTGACATGGTCGGTCATACTGGTAACTTTGACGCCGCAGTAAAAGCTTGTGAAGCTGTTGATTCTTGTATTGCAAGAATTGTAGAAGCGATTAAAGAAAATGGTGGGGACTGTTTAATTACTGCTGATCACGGTAATGCAGAAAAAATGCAAGATGAACAAACAGGACAAGCACATACCGCACACACTAGTGAATTGGTTCCTTTTATTCATGTTGGAAAAAAATCAATTGCTAGAGAAGGCGGAACATTGAGTGATGTAGCCCCGACTATGTTGCATTTGATGGGGATGCCACAACCTAGCGAAATGACAGGAACACCTATTGTGACCTTGGCTTAGGCTTTGGAACAGTTTGTCATTAAACAGCCATCGAAACTAAGTCGCTTATTTCGCAGCTTAGTTTCGATAGCGTTTTTATTGCTAGCAACGACTCCGCAACTTTTGGCTCAAGAAAAAAGTGATTTAGAGTCAATTCAAAAACAGATCGAAGATAAAAAGAAACAAATAGCAAAACAGCTAAACGAAGCCAAAAAGCTCCAAGAGAATTTAAAGAAAATAGAACTAAATGTTGCTCAAACCGCTAAAAGTTTAAACCACACAGATAACCAAATAGCTAATAATCAAAAACAGCAAGCAAAGTTACTGAAGCAGCAAGAAGACTATCAAGATGCATTAAATCAGCAAAAGTCTGAATTAGCTAAGCAGATACGAAGCGCTTATATGACAGGTAATTATGATTTTGCAAAAATGCTGTTAAACCAAGAAGATGCAGCTAATTTTGAGCGAAGTATTACCTACTACCAATATTTAAATAAAGCCAGAAAAGAGCAAATTGACGGTTTTAATGCCTTAGTCAAAGAATTAGAACTCGTTAGAGAAAAATTAATTGAAGGGCAGTCAGAACTACAGCGCCTTAAATCTCAGCAAGTATCAGAGCAGTCTGTTTTGAAAAAACAATTAGCAAGTAGGCAAGTCACAATGACTAAGCTGCAAGCTTCTATAGAGTCTGATGAAGCTAAAATAGCTCAGTTACAAATCAATGAAAAAAATCTAACCGAAGCATTAGCCAGAGCACAGCAAAGGGTTACCCAGCAAAATGTCAGCTTAAATGGTTTAAGTAAACAAAAAGGCAGCTTGTTGATACCCGCAAAGGGCACCTTACGTAAAATGTTTGGTCGATTTAGGCAGGGGCAAATAAAGTGGAAGGGTATCGTTATTTACGGTAACTCTGGCGATGATGTAATTGCTATACATGATGGAAAAGTATTATACGCAGATTGGTTAAGAGGCTTTGGATTAGTCACTGTCTTAGATCACGGAGATGGCTTTATGAGCTTGTATGGACATAACCAAGCGTTACTAAAGCAAGTTGGTGATTCGGTGATTGCTGGTGAATCCGTTGCTCTTTTAGGGCAAAGTGGTGGTCAGAGTCGACCGAATTTATATTTTGAAATTCGCCATAAAGGCAAACCTGTCAATCCAGTTTCTTGGTTGAAACTTTAAAGGCTTTCATCACTCACATTTAAGAAGGCTAGGAGTTACTTCGTTTTTTGTGATTTAAAATTACTCCCTAACTAAAGAAGAGATTAATCATTATTCAATGCGTTTCCTTATAAGCTTTTTATTATTGACCCTCACCGTTTCAGCGCAATCATCACAAATTGTTTTGATTATTGATGATATGGGAAACAAATCACAAGATGCAGAAGCGTTTTCATTACCTGAAAATATTGCCTTTGCTATCCTTCCGAATAAAGCGCTAACTAAACGTTTTTCTGAAAAAGCTGCGATACAGCACAGAGAAGTGATTCTGCATATGCCCATGGAATCTTTAGGGGGAGTGAAACAAGAGCAAGGTGTTTTATTGTCTAATATGTCTGCCTCAGATATTGTGAGTAGCCTACAACATGCATTAGACAGTGTTCCTAATGCTATTGGATTAAATAATCATATGGGAAGTAAGTTTACGCAACTATCATTTCCCTTATCTGTGACAATGGAGTTTTTATTAGATAAAGGCTTGTTTTTTGTTGATAGTCGAACTACTCGATACAGTAAAGCTCAACGCATAGCTGAGCAAGTTGGTGTACCGAATATTATGAGGCATGTATTTCTCGATCATGTAGTTGAGTTAAAACAAATTGAAATCCAATTTAATCGGTTAATTGAACTATCAAAAAAGAATGGGTATGCAGTAGGCATCGCACATCCTCACCCAGAAACTTTAAATTTTCTGAAAGGGCATTTACCTGAACTTAAGAAACAACAGATAACATTGTCAAAGCTGAGTGATGTTTTGCCAAAGTACACTGTTTCATTACCACTTTCATTTAAGGATTAATCTATGGCTGCGGCAAACTTACTGGCTTTAATTGATGATATCGCGACTATTTTAGATGATGTTGCTGTGCTTTCAAAAGTTGCAGCTAAAAAAACGGCTGGAGTACTAGGCGATGATTTAGCGTTGAATGCGGAGCAGGTTTCCGGTGTCAAAGCTGAGAGGGAATTACCGGTCGTGTGGGCTGTAGCAAAGGGCTCATTTTTAAATAAACTGATTTTAGTGCCTTCAGCTCTTTTAATTAGCGCATTTTTACCTTGGCTAATTACCGTACTCTTAATACTCGGTGGGTTATATTTATGTTTTGAAGGAGTCGAAAAGCTTGCCCACAAATTTTTGCATTCAAAAGAAGTGCGAGATGAAGAACATAAACAAAAGTTACAGGCCGTTGCTGATCCTCAAGCGGACTTGGTGGCATTAGAAAGAAATAAAATAAAAGGGGCGATTCGTACCGATTTTATTTTATCAGCAGAAATTGTAGTAATTGTATTAGGTACGGTACAAGCCGAACCCTTTATGACTCAAGTTGCAGTGGTTTCATTACTGGCCATTGCGATAACCGTTGGAGTGTACGGCTTGGTAGCAGGTATTGTTAAACTAGACGATGCAGGTTTATATTTGCTAAGAAAGTCAGTTACTGGTGGCTTTAATACTTTTCAGAGAGCCTGCGGTCGTGCTTTATTAATAGTGGCTCCGCTGTTGATGAAGACACTTTCTGTGGTGGGAACCGCTGCTATGTTTTTAGTCGGCGGGGGAATTTTGGTTCACAGTATTTCAATTATTCATCATTTGTTAGAGCCTATGATCCAAACCTTCGAAGGCATAAAATTTATTTCTATATTAGCCCCAATTTTACTTGAAGGTTTAGTTGGTGTAATAGCCGGTGCTATCGTATTAATTGTTTTTACCCTTACAAAAAAAATAAAGCGCTAACTTTAGTTAACGATTGAAATTTGTTCATCTTAACTGGATATGGCCTCTTGTATATTTTTTGAAATGTTATACTATAACGCCCCGAAAATTGGAGTGGTATCTTAATGCAAGTAAATAATGATAGAAGCTTACTAGACAGACTAGGTATATGGGCCTCAAGTTTGTGTGCACTACATTGCTTGTTGTTACCTGTCCTTATTCCTATTATTCCTTTTATAGGTGCGTCATTCTTTGCCCAAGGTTGGTTTGAGAGAACTATTTTATCTATCTCAATGGTAGTTGGTTTTTGGGCATTGTTTTCAGGTTTTTACCGTTATCATAGACAGCTTTACCCTTTGTACAGTTTAGCTTTAGGTGGCGTAATTTACTGGAATAAAGATATGTTTGGTGAGCTTTACGAACCTTTCATCGTCGCAACTGGTGCAATATTGATTGTTGGATCACACATTGTTAATCTGAAACTATGCCAAAGTTGTCATGATTGTAAATCAGGTTGTGCGAGTTCCTAAATTATTCTTTATGGCTGCATTTGATGTTGCACTTCCCCTATTATTTGTAGAGCTAAATAGCTACTTAATAAGAAAAAACATCATTATTATGTAAAGTTCAGCTAGGATGCATTAGATCAGTTTGTTCGTTTAAAAACTTCAAAAATAGCTCTTGAGAGTGGATTGGAAGTCAATATTGTTATACCTAACGAATGTACTGTAAGAAATGCACTCGAGTTTATAGCGAATTAAATCACTGCTATTTCTAACCTTTTTTCTTCGTCATGAATATCTTGAGAGCATTTTCCTGTTACTTACCGACCTTGACTTGTTCTGGATTGTTTTCCGTGGAGTTTTTGAGCACTAATTGTTTCATATATGGCAGCTGAAATAACTAATACACCTCCTAAAAATGTTTGCCAATTGGGTTGCTCATTCAAAATGACTATGGCCATGATCGTCCCCCAAAATGGCTGCATGCAGGCGACTAGAGAAAAGGTTTTTGCGCGTAAATGCCGTAAACTAGCCGCTATAAGGGCATGGGGTAATGCAGTTAAAAAAGTACCTAAAACTACAAGCCAAATATAAGTATGCTTATCAGCAGTGAACAATTGCTCTGAAGAAAAAAAGCTCAGGCATACAAAGATAACAAGTGTTTGGTAAGCCATAGCGTGAGCACCAGAATAATGGGAAAAGTGTTTCCTATGGATTAAATTTCTAAGTGCGTATAACAGAGCTGAAACCACCCCGATTACAATACCTAAGGTGACGTCATTGTCTAAAGAAATCTCCGGAACAATTAGACAAATTCCAAACAATACAATCAAAGCACTAAATAGGTCTTGCCAAACTAAGCGTATTTTTTCAAAAAAAGGTTCAAGTAATACTGTAATAACGGGGAAAGTAAACAAAGCTATCATTCCCACTGATACAGAAGAGTATTGCATTGCTGCGAAATACGTAACCCAATGAGCAGCCATTAGAAGGCCAAGAATTAAAGCTATTCCATAATCCTTCTTACTATGTAACCTTATTTTATGTTTCGTGAGTTTTAGAATAACCACTAACATCAGGCATGCAACAATTGAACGTCCAAAGGTAATATCAATGGCCGACAAGGGTATTATTTTCGAGAAAAGCGCTGTGGCCCCTAATAAAACTACAGTGAAGTGTAGGGAGATTAAGCTTTTTTTAACGGGATCCACTGAGTTATTTCTTAATTGTTGCAAAAACGTCGCCGAGGCGCGTAACGTCTCCCGCTTCTAATTCTGCGAATTCAATCTTGTTAGCTTCAAAGCAAGCAACAATAGTTGAGCCCAACTTAAAGAGGCCCATTTCTTCACCTTTTTTGATGGTTACAGAGTTTTCGCCTTGGTCTGGATATTTCCAATGTTGTACGGTTTTTCCTGTTGGTGGTGAGATTGTACCGGCCCATTTAGTTTCTATGCTAGCAACAATCGTTGCACCGACTAAGGCCATGGCCATTTTTCCAATTTCAGTATCAAAAATAGCGACTACACGTTCGTTTCTAGCGAACAAGCCTGGTACTCGTTCTGCAGTTAGCGGACTAACTGAAAATAACTCACCAGGAACATAAATCATATCGGTTAGTTGGCCATCAATAGGCATGTGAATGCGGTGATAGTCTTTTGGTGATAGGTATATAGTGGCAAACTTCCCCCCTAAATAAGGTTGGGCTATTTCAGGTTTCCCTCCCAATAAGGTGGTTAAACTATAATCGTGGCCTTTTGCTTGAAAAATAGAGTCAAAGTTAATATCACCTAATTGGCTCACTGCTCCATCTACCGGAAGGGCCAATTGATTTTCATCGGCACAAATAGTTCTAGCATCGGCTTTTAATAATCGCGTAAAAAAAGCATTAAAAGATGGATAAGACTTTGGATCTGACTCTAATGCCTCAGCCATATCAACCTTGTATTGCTTGATAAAAAGCTTAATGATAGCCGTAGTAAGAGCGCCGGCCTCTGCAGCTGCGAGTTTCCCAATCAATCTTGATAATAGGTGCTTTGGGGTAATGAACTGCAGTGCAATTTTTAATGAATCCAACAAAATGAAAATCCTAGCTTATAATCCACCTAAAATTGTACCTGAATATTTTAGTAGGTGTATTTTTCACTAAGTTCAATAGGCTATATGCTAGTAGAATTTAAAGTTCTAGTGCTCTGGGTTATTTGGCGTGAGATGGGCGAAGTTCGTCCATATTTGCCAGTATCTTGTGGTAACTGAGATACCGCTGTTGACTTATATTGCCATCATTTACTGCTTTTTTTATTAGGCAGCCAGGGTCGTCACCATGTTTACAGTCTCTGAATTTACAGCCTCCTAAATAGTCTCTAAATTCTTTAAAACCATAAGTTAAACGCTCAGATGGTAGATGCCAAAGGGCGAACTCTCGAACACCAGGAGAATCGATTAAGTCACCACCCGCGGGGAAGTGCAGAAGTTTTGCCGTGGTGGTTGTGTGCTGGCCTAAACCTGAGTTGTCCGAAATATCACCAATTACTTCGTCCGCATCGGGTAATAGGGCATTAATCAAACTAGACTTCCCAACACCTGATTGACCCACAAAAACACTCACTTTATCTTTTAAACAAGCTGCTAATTGCTCAATTCCTGTTTGTGTTTTACAGCTGGTATAGACGATTTGATAACCTATATCTCGATAGGTGTTGAGTTGTTCTTCGACTTCACTTCTTTGCTGTTCGTTAAGTAACTCAACTTTATTCAGCAAGATAACAGGGGTAATTTCAACATCCTCAGAAGCCACCAAGTACCTATCGATTATATTCAAAGACAAGGTTGGCAATACCGAGCTGACAATTATAATTTGATCGATATTTGCAGCAATAGGTTTAACACCGTCGTAAAAGTCCGGTCGTGTAAGTACCGACTTTCTGTCCTGAACTGCTTCAATAATACCGCTAATGGTGAGTGTCTGATCTTTTCCTGGACGAAATAACACTTCATCTCCGCAAACAACACTGCCTATGGTCCGTCTCATATGGCATCTATGCGTTATGCCTGCAGTATCTTCAACATCAGCGTGTTTTCCAAAACGGCCAATAACACGTCCAGTTTGTTGTTCACCCAACTGGCTATCTTCAAGTTCTGACTTTTTGGAGGGCTCAGATAGACGTTTAGAACGGTTTACTGAAACTTGACGTTTTTGACGATGAGTAAGTTTTGGTTTTTTTGCCACGTTAATCTTTGCTGTATTTAATACTATTTCTAGTATCATGTTACCGTTTGGTTGGCTTTAAACCAAACACTATCAAGCATTCTTCTTAAACTCAGGAGCGACAATGTCAGTAAATAATGAAAATTTGGTTTGGATCGATATGGAAATGACAGGACTTGAGCCCGAAACAGATGTTGTATTAGAAATTGCCACAATAGTCACAGACAAAAATTTAAACATTCTAGCTGAAGGTCCAGTGCTGGCGATCCATCAACCAGACAGCGTATTAAATGGTATGGATGAGTGGTGTACTAATACCCACGGAAAATCAGGATTAACTGCTAGATGTCAGCAGAGTAGTATCACTGTTGAAGATGCAGTTTCGCAAACGATTAAATTTTTAGAGCTTTACGTACCGAAAGGTATCTCTCCTTTGTGTGGAAATACTATTGGGCAAGATCGCCGCTTCCTAGTTAAGTACATGGCAGAGTTAGAAGCATACTTTCACTATAGAAATGTTGATGTGAGTACAATCAAAGAATTAGTGCGGCGCTGGAAACCAGAATTGCTAGATGGTTTTCATAAAAAAGGAGTGCATTTAGCACTAGATGATATTCGTGAGTCTATCGCCGAAATGGCTTATTACCGCCAGCACGTTTTTAATATTTAAGTATTACTTTATTTTAGTTGTACAATTCTTGAATTATTTGCTGAGTATTTATGCAAATGATGAGAAAAATCAAAAAAACTCCTTTTTTGACTTGCATCACAATTTAATTTTTGTAAAATGCGCCTCCGTTTTAGGTAACCACAACTTAAAACGAGCAACAAAAATTTACGCGGGAATAGCTCAGTGGTAGAGCACAACCTTGCCAAGGTTGGGGTCGCGAGTTCGAATCTCGTTTCCCGCTCCAATTTTTGAAAAGCTAACTTGGCTTTTTTATCTTGATTATTACTCTCTTCTTTATGATTTATACACGTTGTAAAACATACTAAATGTTTAACCTCGTTTATTTTGGTTAAATATATTTACCTGACTTCAATTAAACCGGATCAAATGTCTATTAACTTTCAATAAATGCATAAATATTAAATTTTAATTGCTCTTTAATGGTGTTTTGGTGTTTGTTTTTGGTGCGCAAATAGAGATTTTCAAGTATTCTGCACTATATTTGTGAAGTTATTCGTTTTACTAAAATTTTTTTAAAAAAAACCTTAAGAAGAAGTGAATAAATATTCAGCTATTAGCATTAAAATAGCCACTTTAACTCATCAGCTGAATTAATCTCGGCACAGTATTTGCTGATGCTGGAATAGAGCCGCATCGGATCGCGCAACAACCTAATTACCTTTTTAGCCCATTCCAAAATAGTTACGAACAATGAGACTTACATGACACATAAAATACATAAAATACATAAAAGAGCTTTTAGCTACTCGGCAATTGCATTAGCTGTTTCTGTTAACCTTTTACCAAACGTCGCGGTTGCACAAGAGAATTCTGCAGAAGTAGGCATTGAAAAAGTATTGGTTACAGGTACTAGAAGAGTCAACGACGTACAAGATATTCCAGTGAATATAATGGCATTAAGTGCATCTCAACTTGAGCGAGATCGTGTTTATGACCTTGTTGATGTTTCTAAATGGGTGCCAGGGTTAACCGTGGTTGATCAGGGTGGACGTACTAGTAATACTATCGTTGTACGAGGTTTGAATACTGACTCTCTTGGCCCAAGCGGCTCAAATTCCGGTGGTGGGACTGTTGCTACTTACCTTGGTGAGATACCTTTATATTTGGATTTAAAACTAACAGATATGGAAAGGGTAGAGGTTTTAATTGGTCCACAGGGAACACTATACGGCGCAGGTGCTTTGGGAGGAGCAATTAGATATATCCCTAAAAAAGCCGAACTAGACCTTACAAGTGCGAAAGTTTACGGAGGGGTAAATACGGTCTCTCATAGTGATGGCACCGGTAATACTTTTGGCGCTATTGTTAATTTTCCACTTATAGACGATACGTTAGCATTGCGTGCGAGCTTTCAACATTATGAAAATCCAGGATTTATTGATTATGCCTATGTAGTACAAGAAATAGGTGTGTCTAACCCTCAACCAGAAGATGAAGATTACGATGCGAATTTAAAAACAGTAAAGGACGCTAATGGTGAAACCGCTGATACCGCAAAAGTATCATTACGTTGGACCCCAACAGATGATTTTGAGGCAAATTTAAATTATTACTATCAAGACCAAGAAGTCGAAGGGAGGAGCCTTGTTCATCAAGAGTCATTTAATACAGGTCCTTATGAGTCTGGTTTGAGAGTTCTCGAACCTAATAATTTGAAGAATCAGCTATATAGCCTAGAAATGAGTTACGACTTAGGGTTTGCAGAGTTAGTTTCAGCCACAGGTTTTTCTCAATATGATGAAATTGGGCAGCGAGATCAAACTGATTTACTACTCGATTTTGAATATGGTTACGAGTCATTCCCTTCATTTACTGCTTTTACACGTGAAATTCAAGAAGAAGAAACATTTACTCAAGAAATTAGGCTTGTATCAAGTTCTGATGGCCCACTTTCTTGGATTGTGGGAGGTTTCTATAACAAGTTTGAAACTTATGCTACTAGTGAAGAATTTACGCCAGGTATCCCTGAATTTTATGGGATAGTCCGACCAGATAATCTTGAATATTACTCTGTTTTGGACTCAGTTCAGGAAGAAAGTGCCCTATTCGGTGAAGTCGGATATGAAGTAACTGACCAATTAACAATTACTCTTGGAGCTCGCTTCTATGAATATGAAACTGATGTTACTCAAGGATTTGACTTACCGCTATTGGATACGCTTTACGGAGCTCCTTCGGATAGCTTAGAACCAAACCTTCAGTCAAATGGCGCGTCTGATGATGGGAGTCTTTTCAAAGTAAATGTTGGTTACGAAGTTACTAATGATGCATTAGTGTATTTCACTGCTAGCGAAGGCTATCGGATTGGTGGTGTTAACTCTGTACCTCCGTGTACAGAAGAAGATCTTGATAATCCTGGTCAAGCACTATGTGCAGAACCCGATGAAATATTAATTAAGCCTGACGAAACTAAGAATTATGAGATTGGCTTACATAGTACTTGGTTAAATAATAAGTTAATTGTAAATGGATCATTGTTTTATATTGATTGGACTGATATTCAAATTTCGGGTGTGACCGAAAACGGTGGTTTGCCCATCACCAAAAACGGTGGGAAAGCTAAGTCGCAAGGTATAGAACTGTCTTGGAGAGCTTTGTTAGGCAGCGGATGGTCAACGCAAGGAACATATGCTTATACAAATGCAGAATTGGCTACAGATGAATTAGACTTCGTTGATGGTGATGACGCATTTAGTGGTGATAGATTACCTGGTTCACCGGAACATTCATTGTCTCTCGGCGCAACTTACGAAACAGAAGTGTTTGACGGTATGCCTTTACTTGTAAACTATGGTCTGACATATACTGGTGATGTTTATACTAGGGTTGGTTTGAGAGATTTTGGCGAAGTATTACCAAGCTATACGCTACATAATTTATCTATGACACTTTCTGGGGATGTATGGGACGTGACGTTGTATGCCAAAAACTTATTTGATAAATATGCTATAACATCTACTCGTTCTGGTAGAGAGGATATTCGAGAAGTTGCAGGATTTGATGTTAGATCTTACGGTCGCTATATTAATCAACCAAGAACAGTTGGTGTTGAGTTCACCTACAATTTTGGTGATTAATATTTACAATTTTGAACTAAGGGGCTTTTAGCCCCTTTTTTATGTTTCTCACATAAGTCCTTTAGAAGATAAAAAACTCTGAATTTCGTCTAACTCAGTTCCATATCTTTGCCAACGACCGATAGAGTTTGCATTCATTGGCTGTCTCACTTGGACACTACTTGCTGTTGATACAGGAGAGGGATTCTCGTGAAAATTTAGACAGTTATCTTGCCAATCCAGCTCACAATAATCCAACAGACGTCTGATTTGTTCTTCAGGTTCAGCAACTAATTTTTCGTAAGATATCTGCAGTAATTCATCAGAATAAATTGATTGCCAAAACTCCATTAAATTTTTAAATAGAGATAAGTATTCAGCGCAGTCATTTAAGTCATAAGCGTAATTGTAGTAAGAGAAGTTAACTGCAAATAATGTTCTAAAATTGCTTAAACACACATCCATTACTTGGCGATCCAAAATAATAATTTTGGCATTAGGTAGGGCTTTTTTAATTAATCCTATATATAAAAAATTTAAGGGCATCTTGTCTACAAAGTATTTAGCTTGATCTTGGACGGGTTGTGTAGCTTGGGTGTATTTATTGCCTAGTTCTGTGAAGTTTATATTTTTTATAGCTGCAATTGTGTCTAGATCTAATACTTTGCTAGATTGTGTTCTCGTCAGTTTTTTTAGCTCAACAGCAAAATTTTGTGACTCTCCAACCGACATGACTTGTGAGTGACTAGATAGGATACGGTCAACTAACGTAGTGCCTGATCTTGGCATGCCGAGTACAAAAATTGGCCTATCAGTTGTGCAGTCGCTCTCTTTATTAGATAGGCTTTTATCCTTAAATATGGACTCGATCCCTTTGAATAAGCTTTTATCTTGGTCAATTGTATAATTTAATTGTTTCTTTTTGGCACTGTTACCACGTTGAAGAATGTTCAACGCTTTCTGATATTCTCCCAAACACTCAAGTTCTTTCGCAAGCGCGTGGCATACATGTAATTTGCCATCTATATTATCGTTACCCACTTTGGTGAGCTCGATCTGCAAACGCTGAATATTATTACTTTCTCTTGTCGCTAGTTGCAATTCGGCTAAGGCAGAGTGGGCTTGATAATAATTTGATTTAAGACTAATTACTTTTTCATAAGCGTTTTTAGCGAGTGTAAACTCACCCATAAACTTTAGTGATGCTGCAAGGTTGTAATGAAAGCTAGGATTGTTTGGTTGCTTATTGATCGCTTTCTTAAACAAAGTAACGGCTCTTTCATGATCTCCAAGCCGGCTTAAGACTACAGCGAGTGTATCGTTTACAACTGCCAAAGGAGAGTGGAGTGCTAAGGCTTTATCAACTGCAATTAACGCGTCTTTATGTCTGTTAACTAAAGATAAAACTCGTGCGTAAAAAGCATAATATTCTGGGTTGTGTAAATCATTGTTAATTGCTACTTCTATTAACCCTATAGCTTTACTCATTTGTCGCATATTTAATGCAATCATGCCTAATAAAAAATGAGCGTCTGGGTGGTTAGGGAGTTTTGACAATATTTGGATACAGCAATGATGTGCTTCTTTAAACCGTCCTTTATTAACCAGTTGTTGGGCTTGAATATGCAATTGTTTAATATCGTTTTTAGACAAATTAATTCTCGTTAAGTTTCTATTTCTATTTTTGTGCTAGGGCTTTAACTAGAAAGGCCATCACTAATTCTGTGTATAAAATAATAATTAATTACATAATACCTTGAGTTAGTTGATATTATTTTATTAGTTTTCAGTTCTTGGGTTCAATTAATTCGTATCTTTTTCTATTCAATGTTCTTTTGTTGACGTTTATTGGTACTGTCTTTTAGTCGTTACTTTACTAATGAGGAAATGGGTACTTGCCAAAAGTCATTCAATCCATTTCAGTTTTTCCAATGGGTAACCTAAACACCACTTGGCCCGTTCTAGAATAACTCGTGTTTTAAGGCGCTCAATTCCTAGTTTTGGATTAGCACTGAGTTCATTACACGATTGATTCAAGGCTTTGATATCGGGAAAACAGGTAAAAGAAATATAGTCGATATCATCACTTACTCGCACACAATCCATAAATTCCGGAATAAGTTGAATCGCTTCTTCAAATGCAGCTCTTCCTGCAATTGTGTTATTTGCTAGCTTGAATTCAACATAAGCTAATACGTGTTCGCAAATTCTATCTAAATCCATTTCGGTTTGAAAATTGACGAAATATCCTGCTTCTTTTAAAGCTTTAGTTCTCTGAAAGCATGCGCTCGGTGATAAGGCCACTGCATCAGAAAGCTCTTGATTTGATAGGTCAGCATTTTTGTGCAGGGTTGCAAGTATCTTTTTATTGATTGCGTCTAATTTTACGGTTTTATGTTTTTTCATACTGGCAACTGATTAATGCAAAATATCATTTTGATACAAGTCGACTAATAAATACATTCTTTAAATAAAACGGTAATCTTCAATAGATTATTTTTTCAATAGTCCTTTAATATAAGCCTGTCTCATTTTTTAAATTGCTGCAAAACCACATACTAAAAATTATAACAAAGGTGATATTTTGGATAATCAAAACGAATACTCAAGTGTGGCTGTTACAGCTGAACAAATAGTGTCTTGGCCTAGGGTCGCAGCGGTTTCTGTAATGATTGCATTTTCATTACCGACTTTCATAACTGGGATTGAGGTTTATCAAGGGTTAACTGTTCCTGATACGGTGTGGGCTTTGATTATTGGCTCAGTGCTGCTAACTATCATTGGTGGCACAATGGGCGCTATTGGTGCTAAAACACGCTTAAGCTCTTATTTATTGGTGAGAATAGCATTTGGTGACAGAGGAGCAGGGGTTGTTAACTTAGCCTTTGCCTTGTCACTTATAGGCTGGTTCGGCGTCAATATAGATCTTTTTTCTGGCGCAGTGAGCCACTTATTATTAGATGTTTTTGAAATACATATTCCTGACTGGCCAATAGAAATGGCGGCTGGTATTTGCATGATCATTACCACTATTTTTGGATTTAAAGCAATCAATATACTGGCTTCGATTATGGTCCCTGTGTTGGTTGTGGTAACCGCGATGATGTTTTGGGCTGCTTACAATCAATTAAGTTTAGAGCAGTTTTGGTATTTTGAAAAAAGCGCCACACTAACATTAAGTGATGCCGTCAGTGCCATAGTAGGAGCGATTATTGTAGGCGCGATTATACTTCCGGATATCACGCGTTTCAGCAAACACTGGACAGGCGGTGTCTACACCGCTTTTTGGGCTTATATGGTGGTTGAATTGATCGTGTTATTTGTAGCTGCATTTGCCGCTGCTGCTATTGGGCAATCAGAAATCTTAAGTTTAATGTTAGGTTTGGGTTTGGGGTTAGCGGCCTTTGTGATTGTGATTGCAGGTAGTTGGCTACTTAATTCCTTAAATCTTTACAGCACTATGCTGAGCGTAGAAGCTACTTGGCCAAAAATTACGGGTAAGTTATATACCTGTTTGTTTGGATTAGCAGGGATCATAGCAGCCTTCTTTAACATCCTAGATATGTTTATCGCTTTCTTGTCTTTTTTAGCCGCGATATTTGTGCCCGTATCGGGCGTTATTATGGTTGATTTCTTATTTGTAAGGCGAGAGTTTTATAATCTGGATTCCCTTAATAATAATGTAAAGTTTTCACCTGCTGCTTTTATTGCGTGGTTACTCGGTGCAGCCCTTGCAGTGTTTAGTGATGTGGCATTCATACCATCTTTTACCGGCATTACCGTGTTAGATGCTGTTCTAATCTCTGGCATTGTTTATGCGCTTCTTTGTAATGTTTGGTCTACACCCGTTAAAAATGTCGAAGGAGAAATCTAATGCATATTGGTATTGATGTTGGCGGCACACACACAGATGCGGTATTGATTAGCGATGATGATATTGTGGCAAGTACCAAAGCACTCACCTCTGCAGATATTGTTACTGGAGTAGCCAAAGCATTGAGCACTATTCTCACTGATGGTGCGGTATCTGGCACTCAAGTAGATGCAATTATGATTGGTACAACTCAGTTTACCAATGCAGTGGTAGAACGCAGGGAATTGTCTGAAGTTGCAGCCATTCGCATCGGCTTACCCAGTGGCGAGGGGTTACCCCCTATGGTGGATTGGCCTGCTGATATCAAAGCGGCTGTAGGGAACCATGCCTACATGATGAAAGGCGGATACCTCTACGACAATTGGCCATTAGCCCAGTTCGATGAAGCAGAAATAAATGATGTATTGCATGATATAAAAAGAAAAGGCCTGACTAATATATCTATAGCGTCTGCCTTCTCACCAATGAACCCTGAGCCTGAACTATTTCTTGCTGAAAAAGTAAAAGAGGTGATCCCAAAAGCTAGGATTACCTTATCCCATAATATTGGACGTTTAGGTTTATTGGAGCGAGAGAACGCTTCCATTTTGAATACCGCTCTTTTGGATTTTGCAGACAGAGTAGTTGATGCTTTTGGTCTGGCTATAAAAAAACTTGGCATTCATTGCCCAGTATTTATTAGCCAGAATGATGGCACCTTAATGAATGCCAGTTATGTTAAAAAATTCCCTGCATTAACCTTTGCATCCGGACCCACTAACTCTTTAAGAGGAGCCTTTAAATTATCTGGTGTAGCTAATGCCATAGTGGTAGATATTGGTGGCACAACATCAGATATTGGCGTATTACAGAATGGGTTTCCCCGAGAATCTAGCGCTATTGTCGATATAGGCGGTATACGTACAAATTTCAGAATGCCAGATATAAATGCGATTGGTCTAGGCGGAGGTAGTATCGTTGCAACCGACGGCCTGCACATTGGCCCACAATCCGTTGGCCATAGGCTAGTCACTGACGGCTTAGTGTTTGGTGGGGATACTTTAACGGCAACCGACCTTATAGTCGCCGCTGGTGGTCCTGACATTGGGGATAAAACCAAGTTAAATCACTTATCTAAGGAAGTGATTGAAAACGGTATAAAGACTATTAATCAAATGCTCGATCGTGGCATTGATATGATGAAGCTTAATAGTGAACCTGTACCAGTAATTTTAGTTGGCGGGGGGGCTGTGTTAGTGAGTGGCGATCTGAAATCGGCATCACAGGTGTTACGTCCTAAACATGCAGAAGTCGCTAATGCCATTGGAGCATCTATCGCCAAGATCAGTGGCGAAAGTGAAAAAATGGTGTCCTATCAGAATATTTCCCGTGAGGAAGCAATAGAACAGGTAAAGCAAGAAGCGTTTAGTCATGCCATCGCGGCGGGGGCATCTAAGGCATCACTAGAAATGGTTGATATTGAAGAAACCGCAATTCCCTATATGGATGGTGCCAGCACCAAATTAAGAATAAAAGTTATGGGTGATGTGCAAGCATTGGCTTCAACGACTCATAATAAGGTAGAGGAAGCATCATCATGAATTTAGACGAATCCCATTTAGAAGATTTAGCACTTGGTGCCGTCTTTTTGGCTACTGGTGGAGGGGGTGACCCTTATGTATCTAAATTACTCACAGCATTAGCATTTAAAAAATATGGCCCAGTGAACTTGATAGATGTGAGTGAATTATCAGATGACGCCCATGTGGTTACAATTGGTGGCGTAGGCGCACCCACTGTAGGGTTAGAGTTACTGCCATCACAAAATGAAAGTTTTGAAGCTTTGTTGGCTTACGAAAAGCATACAGGAAAAAAAGTCGACGCCCTTGTTTCATTTGAAATAGGCGGTGGAAATTCGTTGATCCCTATTATGGCGGCCCTAGCTAAAGGTATACCTGTGGTAGACGGTGATGGAATGGGCCGAGCCTTGCCAGAAGCCCAGATGATGACATACGCAATATGTGGTGCATGCCCAACTCCCGCTGTCGCCTTAGATTATCAAGGTAATGCCACGTTATTTTCTACCAAAGATACTCATACTTACGAGCGTCATATTAGAGGCTTAACTCAAGCTTCCGGTGGCATGATGCTAACTGTTGAACATCCAATGACAGGCGCTTTTCTGAAAAAAGCCCTTATTTCTGGTACCGTTAGCTTCTCGGTTAAGCTAGGTGCTTTGTTGCGCCAAAGTAGAGGTAGTGCAGAACAATTATTATCGCCTTTACAATCTTTGTTTAAAGATTCGGTATATGGAGAGTGCCGACTTTTACATACAGGTAAAGTCACTGATAAGCAGAATTCAGTACTAGGCGGCTTTGATGTTGGTGAAGTGACTATTGCCTCATTTGAAGAACAAGGCCCACCTATGAGTATCAGTATTAAAAATGAATACTTAATTGCTAAATTAGATGGCAAGGTTGTGGCTAGCGTCCCAGATTTAATAGTAATAGTTGAATATGAAACCTCCAGCCCTATAAATGCCGAAAGATTAAGGTATGGGCAGAGAGTGGCTGTTTTTGCTATCGGTTGCCCTGAGTTTTATAGAACACCCGAAGCGTTGAAAGCTGTGTCGCCCAGGTGTTTTGGTTTTGACCTTGATTATGTTCCTATGGAAGCTATTTAATATATTTAAAGAACATTAAATAATTGCAATAAAGTTGTTACACTCTCATAATTCAACTGGTCAAACCAGAGGTGAGCGTCATGACTAGCATTAATCCACTAAGAAAATTTGTTGATAAAGTAAATCAATACCCAATTTGGGTCAGTTCAAAACTCATGACTTGGGTATTCAGGTATAAAGTTAAACTAGCAGGAACTACTGGGATTGAAGTGCTGCACACCGATGGTAAGTCAGCTACCTACAGGCAAAAAAACAAGAGTAAAGCACAAAACCATATTGGCAGTGTCCATGCCGCCGCCATGGCCTTGCTAGCAGAGTCTTGTACTGGTTTTATAGTGGGTATCAATCTACCCGCCGATAAATTGCCACTCATAAAAACAATGAACCTGAATTATGTAAAGCGAGCCACGGGCGACATGACGGCGGTGGCAAGCCTCACCGATGAGCAAATTAATTTGATGCAGACCACGGAGAAAGGCGAAGTTAATGTGAAAGTGGTGGTCCAAGACGCAACAGGGATTGAGCCATTGTTATGTGAGATGATTTGGGCATGGGTTCCTAAGCGCTAGCTAGAATATGTTGTCAGATGATGTACATGTCATAAAAAATTAATCGCAAAACCTAGAAAAATAGTTGACAGATTTTTGATTTAAATTATAAAGCAAGATACAAGGTTCAGTGTTTTACCTTGGCTTAACCTTGTTTCTTTTAAACCAATAATTTAAATGATTTTGATAGGTACTGCGATGACAAAACTTACCAGAGAATCTTTAGTCAATCGATTATTCAACGATCCTAAAAACTATCCATATGGCTTTTCCCGTTCAGGTGATTTTTCAATAAATGAAAGCAAAGCATTATCCCAATATGGGGCACTCATCGCTGCATTAGTTGATGGTGAAATTTCACCTTCAACACCCGAAGACGAAAGTTTTTTGGCTTCGGCTTTTGGTAAACAAGACCCAAAAAGTATTGCTGAAAAAGCCTGGCTAAAATATCAAAAACGAATTAACCGTCCTAAAATGGGCAGTATCTATGGTTCACACAAGGCTTCCGTTGATATTGACAGTGAAAGTACCGATGAAGATGACGATATTCCCATAGAATTAGATGATGAATAGGATGCTTTAACTATTTATTCTAATTTTTTTGGTTTTTTATACTAAAATTTAGGTTGTTTTATTTTTTATTGGTATTTTTATCCTAATATTGCCGTATATAGGAATATGTATCTCACTTTTATGGCTCTAGCTGTTTATTCTTTCTAACTGCTCACGTATAGTGCCCGTCCTTATTTAATAACCTTCTTTTGGGAGAATTCGTTATGGAAATGATGTCAGGCGCTGCAATGGTTGTGCGAGCGCTTAAAGACGCTGGAGTTAAACATGTATTTGGTTACCCTGGTGGTTCTGTACTAGATATTTACGATGCTTTATACGTTCAAGATGATGTTGAACATATACTAGTCAGACATGAGCAAGCTGCTGCCCACATGGCAGACGGATATGCCAGAGCTACGGGTGAAACTGGAACTGTTTTAGTAACTTCTGGTCCAGGTGCAACCAATACCATTACAGGTATTGCAACTGCATATATGGACTCAATTCCACTAGTAGTGCTTTCAGGCCAAGTCCCTACTATGCACATTGGCGAAGACGCATTCCAAGAAACGGATATGATTGGTTGTTCACGACCTATAGTGAAACATAGCTTTTTAGTTAAACGCGCAGTGGATATTCCTGGAGCAATAGCTAAGGCCTACCATATTGCTAACACAGGGCGTCCCGGACCTGTGGTTGTGGATTTGCCAAAAGATATTGTGAATCCACAAGAATCGCACCCTTATGAATTTCCGAGTTCAGTAGAGCTGCGTTCATATAACCCTACTTTGAAAGGGCATAATAAGCAGGTTAAGAAAGCCATTGAAGTTATCAAAGCGGCTAAACGTCCTGTTATGTATGTTGGTGGTGGAGCGGTAGCGTGTGAAGCTACTGATTCGGTTACTAAATTGGCGGAAACGTTAGGCTGCCCAGTTACATCTACTTTGATGGGCTTAGGTGCCTTCTCTGGTGTACATCAGCAATCTGTTGGTATGCTGGGTATGCACGGTACCTTTGAAGCAAATAAGACTATGCATAATGCTGATTGTATTATCGCATTAGGCGCTCGCTTTGATGATAGGGTAACGAATAATGTTGCTAAGTTTTGTCCGAATGCAACCATAGTACACGTAGATATTGACCCTACTTCTATTTCTAAAACGGTTGCAGCGCATATTCCAGTAGTTGGCTCTATCGATAGAGTATTAGAGCAGTTCTTTGAAAAGTTAGAAGACTTCGATACCCAAGCTCAAGCCGAACGTTTAGCTGACTGGTGGCAAGAAATTAATCAATGGCGTGCTAAAAAATGCCTTGAATATAAAACCAGTGACACTCAGATAAAACCTCAAGAAGTAGTGCAATCACTTTATAAGCATACAGGTGGCGATGCCTACATTACCTCTGATGTAGGTCAACATCAGATGTTTGCTGCACTTTATTACCCATTCGCTAAACCTCGCCGCTGGATCAATTCAGGTGGCGCTGGAACCATGGGGTTTGGTTTCCCTGCAGCGATGGGCGTGCAAATGGCTCACCCTGAGGCAGTTGTTGCTTGTGTGACAGGTGACGGCAGTATTCAAATGAATATTCAAGAGCTAGCGACTTGTTTGCAATACAATATTCCAGTGAAAATTATATCGATTAATAACCGTGCTCTAGGTATGGTTCGCCAATGGCAAGACATGATTTATAAAGGTCGTCATTCTCACTCTTACATGGATTCATTGCCTGATTTTGTAAAATTGGCTGAAGCGTATGGCCATATTGGCATTAGAGTTGATAAGCCAGAAGAATTAGACGATGCAATGAAGCGCTGCTTTGCAGAAAAAGACAGATTAGTGTTTATGGACATCAGAGTAGATCAAAATGAACACGTATACCCAATGCAAATTAAATACGGTGCTATGGATGATATGCGTTTAAGTAAGACGGAGCGTACCTAATGAGAAGAATTTTATCTGTATTGATGGAAAACGAACCTGGTGCTTTGTCTCGATTAGTTGGTGTGTTTTCGCAACGTGGCTATAACGTTGATTCATTAAGTGTTGCGCCAACAGACGATAAAAGTTTATCAAGGTTGACCATAGTGACTGAGGCTGATGACAAAGTCATTGAACAAATTACTAAACAAGTCAACAAGCTAATTGATGTATTAAAAGTGTCTGATCTATCTGACGGTGTGCATATTGAGCGAGAGCTTATGTTGATCAAAGTCGCCACTCGCAGTGAGTCGGTACGCGCTGAGATAAAACGTAATGTGGATATTTTTAGAGCTCAAGTGGTTGATGTAGACGCTCATAACTATACGATTCAAATTACAGGTACGAGTGATAAGTTAGACGCATTTGCCTATACACTAGGGCAAAGTACTGAAATTATCGAAGTATCAAGGTCAGGTGTCTGTGGCTTGGCTAGAGGTGAAAAAGCACTTCGACCTTAGTTATCACTGAGAAATCAGTCTTGATAATAGAGGATTAAATTTTTAAAAAGCAAACAGCGTAAGCTGTTTGCTTTTTTTTGTAGTAAAATTAAATACGATTGATTACCAAACTAGCTCTGCAAAGTGTTTTCTACACATAGATTCATACCTGTCATTACCACCGACTTCTACTTGTTCTCCTTCTTTTACAGCATTGCCATGCTCATCAATCCTGACGACAAAGGCAGCCTTACGCCCACAGTGGCAGATGGTTTTCAATTCAATTAGTTTGTCAGCCCAAGCCAGTAAATATCGGCTACCTTCAAAGGTTTCTGCTAAAAAGTCTGTTCGAAGACCATAGGCTAAAACCGGGATATTCATGTTGTCTACTACATATATAAGTTGCTGGACTTGTTGTTTAGTTAAAAATTGTGCTTCATCGATAAAAAGACAATCAATCGCTTTTTCTTTATTAAGCGTTTGAATGGTATCTTGAAGATTAGTTTGTGGTGTAAAAAGGTTAGCACTAGATTCCAAGCCTATTCTTGAGGCAACTTTACCTTTACCAAATCTATCATCTAGGGCTGCGGTGAATATTTCTGGGCGCATACCTCTTTCAGTGTAGTTGTAAGCTGATTGTAATAGGGACGTTGATTTACCAGCATTCATTGCTGAATAATAAAAATAAAGTTGTGCCATAAGGTGTTCTCTTCGCAAGAAATTGTTGTGTTATTTACGACTGAAATAAAGTGGGATGTTTGCAGGCTAATAACAGTAAAAGCTCAATATTACCTGTATGCATTTGATATTGTTACTTTAATTGTAAGGCTTAGATGTTATTTAACGTTTAGAGTTTTTATTGTAGCTTTTTGCCATTCAGCTAAAGCGTTACTTTTCATAGGTTTAGCAAAGTAGTAACCTTGCAAATAATCTACACCCATTGCCGACAGGGCCATAGCTTGCTCTTTAGTTTCCACGCCTTCGGCTATGGTTTTACATCCTAGCTCTCTAGCAATGAATAAGGTGGCTCTTATAATGGCTTCACCTTTACCTTCAATATTATCTACGAAGGTTTTATCAATCTTTACAAAATTAACGGGTAAAGCTTGTAGTTGCGATAATGATGAGTAACCGGTTCCAAAATCATCGATTGATACGGCTATATTTCGAGCTCGAATTTGTTCAAGCTGTTGCAAAATGAATGCTTGATTCTCGACAAAGGTTGATTCGGTTACTTCTAGATGTAATCGTTCTGGCGGCAGTCCACTGCTTTGTAAGCATTTATCTAGAAGGCGTATAAATCCTTTATCCATAAGTTGGATAACCGATACATTGACCGACACTGCTACCTTTGGCGCGTCATGCCAATGGACCGCATCCATGCAAGCGCGATTTAATACCCATGCGCCAATTTCTTTTATCAAGCCAGATTTTTCTGCTAGAGGAATAAATACATCGGGTCCTATAAGTTCACTGTCAAAGTCCCATCTCAATAACGCCTCGTTAGCCCAACAGTTATAGTTTTTGGCATTTTGTATAGGTTGGTAACATAAATATAATTGTTTGTTCTCTATCGCATGTTGAAGGCCTTCTAAAATGTGTTGTGAAGCCAAGATCCTGTCTTTCACATCATGTGAAAATAGTTGTGGTTTGTTGGTGCTTGATTGCTTTTGCTCACACATGGTTAAGTCAGCAAGTTGTATTAGCTCAGTTGCAGATAGACTGTCAGTGGGAGTCATAGCTATGCCTATGGATGCGGTCAGATGTATTTCGTTTCCATGTACATAAATAGGTTGTGAGATGCTATGGGTGATGGCTTGGGCGATAGCTAAAGCTGTGGTTGAGTCACTGTAGGGTAAAGCTACTAAAAATTCATCGCCGCTCCACCTTCCGGCTCTATGGTTTTCTGAAAATGCTGAGATCCTTTGGGTTACCTGTACTAAAACACTATCACCTACTTTATGGCCCAAAGTGTCATTAATATTTTTGAAACCAATTAAATCGATAAAAAGTAACGCTAATGGCCTGTCCTTTTCTACTGCTTGTTTAATTAATGTTTCTAGATTTGCAGTAAATGCTTTACGGTTATCTAATTTTGTCAATGAATCTAAGTTACTAAGGTTATATATTTCTTCTGTTCGCGCCTTAATCTGTTGCTCTAAGTTTTGGTTTACGTGATTAAGGGCCTCCGTTGTTGTAGTTAATTCGTTATTAATAGTCGCAAAGCGGTTTTTCTCTTTTATCGCTTTGGTAACCAATTTTTGATTAACATTTTTGTTGTATATAGCTTGTTCAGTAAATCGCGAGTTCTTTAAACTATAAATTATCATAAGTGCGCAGTAAGAGAGGCTCAATATACCAAGGTGAACTCTTTCACTTTGATCGGTAAATATTCCCAATATAGCTGTCGGTGTTAGTATGATAATTGAATAGCTAATAGCGATAAAACTGCTCGCAGAGAACATAGACGCAGAAGCACCCGCTAGTGATGCCAGTATGACAATAAAGCAGGTAAATTCGGGGACCTGCATAGCATCAAAAAATAACAGTGCGTACATAGACCACATAATTGAAGTCAAAATAGTACCTATTGCGTAACGCTGTATACCTAAAGGACCCGAGTCAGCACTTACATTTTTTTTTGATTTCCATAAAGCTACATCTATTATGCGGCCCACTAAGATAAGGTTGATTGCACCCAACCAATAAGCCTTTTCGTCGAGATGAGCACCCTCTGCAAACAGTAATACAAGCATAACGCTGGCGGCTATGTTGGTTAAAACACCAAGTACGCCATTACTGTACAAACTATTTGCGGCATCCAGTTGCAGTCTTTGTTGAAGTGATGTGTCTATGTTAATGCCAAAGCCCTTTTAGAAACTGATATGACTATCGAAACTCTTTTATTCATTAAGGTTAACCCGATAGCTTAATTTTTCGTTGTGATCTTAGTATACGACTTTAGTCTAATTAATATGAATTTAAATGTGTTTTAAAGCAGGTGAGTATTAATCAGCATAACTAATACACTGTCGGCTTGTTGGCATAGTCTAGCTAAATTAATGTTGCCTATATTTGTATTGTGAATAATTATTTTAGGTTAGGTAAATTATCTGTTATTTGTTTTCACTAGGGCTTTAGAAGTAGGTTAAAATACCCCGATACGCTATTGAAAACTATATGAAGAGGTTAGGTTTGCAGCAAAAAAAAGTCGTCGCCCCCAAATTTGAGTTGTCTTTTTTAGGGCCTAAATATTGGCCTACTTGGGTTAGTGTCATTTTTTTGTATAGTATTTCTTGGTTACCTTATTCTGTGCAAAGCCCCATTGGGAAGTTGATTGGCAGAATTTTAAAAGTGGTTGCTAAAAAACGTTATCTAGTTGCAAAGCGTAATATAGATTTGTGTTTCCCTCATATAAGTTCAGAACAGCGTGCACAAATGCTTAAAGAAAACTTAGACAATGCAGGGATGGCGCTTCTTGAAACGGGTATGGGCTGGTGGTGGCCAGATTGGCGTGTTAAGAATATGGTTGAGTATGAAGGTTTGGAATTAATCGATGACATCCAGGCCCAAGGTAAAGGTGTTCTTGGTTACGCTATTCATAATATGAATATTGAGTTTGGGTGCCGATTGTTAGGCATAAAAAAGCCATCAGTGGTGTTTTATCGTAAGCATAACAATCCTTTAATGGAATACATGCAATATCATGGTAGAAACCGTGCGAATAAGTACATGATCCACAAGCGTAATGTCAAAGGGTTGATACAGGCATTAGACGAAAAAGAGCTGTGTTTGTATTTACCTGATCAAGATTATGGACGAAAAAAGTGTGAGTTCACGCCATTTTTTGCCGTTCCTGAAACTGCTACCACTACAGGGTCTCTATTGTTTGCAAAGCAAGCCGATTGTGAGACTGTATTCTTTGTATCCTTAAAGACCAAGGCTGGTTATAAAGTAAAAGTGTTACCAGGACTGGAGAATTTCCCTTCAGGTGACGATAAGTATGATGTTACCCGTATCAATGAGATGGTTGAAAAAATGATTTTGTTAGCGCCAGAGCAGTACTTATGGATGCACAAACGTTTTAAAACACGTCCCAATAAAGAAGATCCATCGTTATACGATTAAGAAAATAAAAGAGTTTGTAAGAGTTATGAGTAAAACTACAAAAAGTTCAAGTTCTTTATTTTGGCTTAAGCACTTAATGCTTGCTGTAAGTATTTTAGTCATTGCAGGCATAGTGCTGTATTTGCAACAGACTAACTTGAATACGGTTAGGCCAGAAGGGCATACAGGTCATAAGTCCATTGAAACTAACATGAGTAATTTTTATGCGGATTATCGTTTGTCATCACGTCACCCCAGAGAAGAAGATTTAGGGGACTTCGTTATTGAGGTTAATACGTCTGAAACGCCACTAAGTGAACGTTTACAAAAAATGGAAAGCCTCCAAAAACCTATTTCTGGACGCTGGGTTGGTGAGCACAAGCACCGTACTTTCAAGGTAGGAAGTACACTTAGAAGTGCAATCACGAATTTTGCTGAGTCTGAAGGAATGCAGGTAATTTGGGAGCTAGAACGGGACTTTATTGTTAAGCACCATTTTCAGTTAGATGATTCGATTTTGGGCAGTTTGAATATGATTGCTACTGCAATTGATGCTGAGTTCGATGGTGAGGTAAAAGCCTATATGTGTCCCAAACAGAGGTCACTCGTTATCACAGCTAAAGCTAATGACTACCTGACTCGCGAATGTACGCAGGCTAGATAGCCTCATAAAACCTATGCAATAAGGTTTTGTAGATATTTATCCCAAATAGTTTCTACATTCGCTTGGTGTTTAGTTAGCTCTTCAGTTGCCTTAGCCCATTTTTCGTTTTGTAACGCTAACCTATGCATTTTATTGCGAAATGTTAAATAAGCTTCTGTCAGTCGTCTTGCTTCCTGATTAGTTAGCAAAGCAAATTTGGCTAGGTCTTCAAGTATCCTGATGTTGTCTGTTCTCTTCGCTAATGCGGGGTGCTGTTCTGTGTAGGCCAGTACCATAAATTGGGTAATAAACTCTATATCAGCAATACCTCCTTTACGTTGTTTTAGATCTAATTGAGTTGAGTCACCTGTAGCTAAGTGTGTACGCATTTTTTCACGCATTTCTACCACTTCAATGGCAAGGTCTTTAAGCACTCTAGGTTTTGAAAGCGTATTAAAGCGAATTTTATCAAATTGTATTTTTAAGGGGGTATCCCCTGATATGAAGCGAGCTCGGCACAAAGCTTGATGTTCCCACGTCCAGGCATTGTCCATTTGATAACTAGCGAAACCATCAATATGGCACACTAAAAGCCCGGCATTGCCCGAAGGTCTTAAGCGCATATCCACTTCATAAAGCAAACCGAGCCCAGTTTTGATAGTGAGTATATGCATGACTCGTTGAGCTAATTTTATATAGAATTTGATAGATTCAGTCGCTTTTGCCCCCAGAGTTTCTTGGTTACCTACACAATTGTGTACAAACACTAAATCCAAATCTGAGCCATAGCCAAGTTCCCAACCGCCTAATTTTCCAAAACCTATGACTGCAAACCCTTTATTCTGAATACTCATTGGGCCTTGAGTTTCACAAACGGGTACACCAAATTTAGCTTCCATTTGCCCCCAAGCTAAGTCTACAGCCTGATGCAAAATAGACTCAGCTAACTGAGAGAGATGGTTACTCACCTCTGTGATAGGTAATACCCCTGTAATGTCAGCTGCCGCAATTTTTAACTGTTGGCTAAGTTTAAATTGCCTAAGTGTCTCAAGTTGTAATTCTAAATCTTCTGGTTCAACTCTTAATAATAGCTGTCTTAGCTGATCCTTATACTCGTTAAGTTGTATGGGTTGGTAGAGTTCAGCAGGGTTAATGAGTTCATCAAGTAATAATGGGAACCTAGCTATTTGTGCTGTCACCCAAGGGCTAGCGGCACATAATTTTATGAGGTGCTTTAATGCACCCAAATTTTCAGATAATAATTGTAAGTAAGCTGTGCGCCCAAGGATTGCAGTGAAAACAATCAGTACCCGCTCTAGTAATGGTTTGGGGTCGGTATCTTCGCTTCTAGAAAGTACTAAACTAATGACAGTGGGCATAAGTCTATTTAATGTGTCTAATCCTCTTTGTCCAACCCGTTTTTTAATTAAATTATGTTTAAAATCTGTTAGTTGCTTATGTACTGATAAGCCAAGTTCTGCGGTAAAAAAATGTGATTCATTACTTACATCCCAATGAACTAATAAATTTTGGGTTTCTTCGGTGTTGAGCTCCAACAACCAAATGTCCTGGGCAGCTTGTTGGTGATCGTCTATTAAGGTTTTTTCGGTTGGGCTAGTTTCTCTTATCAATAGGGAAAACTGTCGATGGACTCGTTGGCAATGGTGCTGAACTTGCTTTTGAAACGTAGGATAGTTTTCAATATCCATACTCCACAGTAAACGTTTTTGATCCAATGTATCTGTGGGTAAAAGTTGAGTTTGTTTATCTGCAAATTGCTGTAAACAGTGTTCTACTTTTCGCAGCCACAAATAACTTTGTCTTAATTCTGCTGCGCTGTCTGCAGGGAGAAGTGACTCTTGGGTTAATACTGTTAATGCTAATTGTAAACCTTGCACTTGTAAGCTTTGCATTCGGCCGCCATTAATTAACTGCATACTTTGGACTACGAATTCAGCTTCACGAATTCCGCCCTCACCGAGTTTTATATTGTTACTAAGGCCTCGTCTTCGTACCTCTTGTTCTATCATTGATTTCATAACTCTTAGTGAATCAATAGCGCTGTAGTCTAAATACCGGCGATAGATAAAAGGTTTCAGTATGGTTCTAAGCTCTTGGCTGTAATTAGATTCTGAGTTGAGTATGCGAGCCTTAAGCATGGCATAACGTTCCCACTCTCGGCCTTGCTCTTGGTAATAATCTTCTAACGCATCAAAATGCATAACCAGAGGGCCGCTATCTCCAAAAGGCCTCAAGCGCATGTCCACTCGATAAACTTGTCCATCAGCTGTTATCTGATCTAACGCCTTAATCAGTTTTTGAGCCAGTTTTGTAAAAAACTGTTGATGCTCAATTGATTTTTGCCCGCCTTGGGTATGGCCTTGAGAAGGGTAAGTAAAAATCAAATCTATATCTGATGAAAAGTTGAGTTCATGGCCGCCAAGTTTTCCCATACTTAGAATTAGCATAGGTTGGGGCCCTGAGTCACCATTGGGTACTCCAAAACGAGGCTGCAATGATTGATAAAGCCAATCGTTGGTTTGCACTATAAGTTGGTTTGCAAGCTCGGATACTTGGTGTAAAGAATCCTCAATGGTTTGTTGCTTTAACAGATCTTTCCAAGCAATGCACAGCATGTGGTAGTGACGAAAATCTCGTAAAGTTTTATGTAAACTTGACTCATCATTAATAATACTCAGTGTTTCACGCAACTGCTTTTTAAACTGGCGAGTATCAATTTCGCCATTGTTTGCGATTAAAAAAGTTTCTAGCCATTCGGGATGAGAAAGGCTGTGCTTGTGAATAAAGTCACTCAAGGCCAATGCTGTTCTTATGTCGGCCTTGAGCGGCTCTATTGACTTACAAAAATTCACATTGGCACTAAATTCTTGCCATCTCTGTTCGGCTATCAAGTTCAATTCATTGGGTAATTTATTGGGTGCTGAGTTCATACATTTGATACCTTTTCGCAAGGCGTTGGGCTTGGCTCTAATCGTTTTATGTTTTTAATCGTTGAGTCATGTAACTGATTATTGACCAATTTAATTTTGTCTGCCTTGTTTAACTTTTTTATCCAAATTTCAGTTTTTAACGCTTCAGAATGGGTTAGCGCCTTACTATAAAACTTCAGAGTGAGTGGCCCTTTACCTTTTAGGGCTTTGGCACATTTAGGGCCGCTTTCTTGATGTTCATTGAAACGTCGCTGAATGTCTTTGGTTATTCCTGTGTAATATTGTTTGAGCTTGTTCTCAATAATATATACATGCCAGTGAGTCACTGAGTACCTTTATCTTAAGTATTTTTTGCCTAGTGTACTGTGTTCTTGTCTTTGATTTATATAAATATTGGGTGTGCAAACGGGTTAGCAAATATTATGATAAAGACCTACAAACTTTTAGTTAGTTAAATGAACACATCAGTTTCAAAAAATACCTCGACTTATTCAACTACAGAAGAAACGTTAAATGCGCTGACCCATGGTTTAGGGTTTCTGGCAGCATGCATTGGGTTGGCATTAATGCTACTCAAAGTGGATGGCTTAATGGCCCAGTTTGTATGTGTAATCTATGGATTATCCATGATGTTAATGTTTTTATCGTCAACTATGTATCATGGAGTAAGCCGTCCAGATCTTAAAGCAAAATTAAAGATATTTGACCATGTTGCTATTTATTTGTTGATAGCGGGTACTTACACACCATATACAATTTTTGCCGTGGGAGGCCAATTAGGCATGTTGGCAATTTGCTTAATTTGGGCCTTGGCCGCAATTGGTATTTACTGTAAATGTTTTGTCAGTAGTCGTTTCCCAAAATTGTCCTTAATGACCTATTTATTGATGGGGTGGCTGGCGGTATTTTTTGCTTTCCCTTTATACAACTCTCTACAAGCAGAAGGGTTTTGGCTACTACTGGCTGGTGGCTTATGTTATACCTTGGGTGCGGTATTTTATGCGGCTAAACAATTTCAGTTTACTCATGTTGTTTGGCACTTATTTGTTATTGCAGGTTGCGTTTGCCATTTTTGGTCAATATACCAATACGTCATTTAATCAGCTCATCATTATGTATACCTGATTGCAATCAAGGATAACATTTCTCTAGGTATTTAATTGCTATGCCTTAGTTACATCGCTTAAGCTAACAGTTAACTATCTTTTTCTTATCTCGGATTGAGCGATTTTTATTTATGTATGAGAGTTATTACGGGCTAAAGTCCAAACCGTTTCAATTGACACCTGACCCAAGCTTCTTTTTTGGGAGTAAGTGGCATAAGCGCGCTATGTCATACCTTCAATATGGTCTATCTCAAGCCGAGGGGTTTATCGTCATTACGGGTGATATTGGGACAGGTAAAACGACTATTGCCAATAGTTTATTAGACGATATGCAAGAAGATATCGTGGCAGCACAAATTGTATCTCCAAAACTGTCCCCCGACGAATTAGTAAAAATGGTAGCCAGTAAATTCAGTGTGCCAGTTAAGGGCAGTACTAAAACAGATATATTGAATGATCTCGAATTATTTTTGATGGATCTCCACAAACAGGGGAAACGAGCGTTATTGTTAGTAGATGAGGCGCAAAATTTACCACTAGAGACCATTGAAGAGTTACGAATGCTGTCCAATTTTCAAGCGTCAGGTAAGCCTTTGTTACAAAGCTTTTTACTCGGGCAAGAAGAGTTACAGCCTATTTTACGAGCACCTAACATGGAGCAGTTTAGGCAGCGCATTGTTGCATCCTGTCATTTAGCGCCATTAACGGATACAGAATGCCAAGCTTATATTGAGTATCGTATGCAGCATGCTGGTTGGTCTGGAGCGACTTTGTTTTCAGCAGAGGCATACGATCGAATTTATCAGTTTACCCATGGTGTACCCCGTAAAATTAATACACTTATGGACAGAATACTTTTATATGGTTTTCTTGAAGAGTTAGAAACCCTAGATGAAAATGCTGTTGAAAACGTCATAAAAGAAGTGTCAGTAGAAATGTTTCAGCCAGAAGACCAAGAGGCCGCTAAACCAAAAGTAAAAAGTGCTGCTGGAATTCTTGATGCAACCACAGAAGACGGACAAATTAAGGACGTTGATTATTATAAAACTATGTTAACTGAGTTAGTTGACGCATTAGACAATGCCCTGAGTCAGAAGATAAAACTGACTCGATATATAGATCGCTTATTACAAAAAAAGTACAAGACCTACGTCAGAATGAAGTCAGATGATTAGTTTTGGAGGCTCCAGCCCATTAATTTAAATTAGTGCACAAAATAATTAAGTTTTTATGACAAAAGTCGGTGAATAAGTTTTATGAATGGGATAATATCTTATACGCAGGTATTTTTTATTCTGCTTAGGCTCAAAAAACTTTGATATTTGTGTCTTTAATTTAAGTTTGGGAGTGTTCTATGAAAAACTTAATTGGGGATAGACGAAGGTCGTCTGAAGGAGCTCCCAGTAATTTTGTTATCAAGGAACGACGGAAAGCTTATTACCATGGCAAGTATCATAGAAGAGAGTTAGTTCTTTTAGTTTGCATAACATGTGCGTTGATATTTCTGTTGCAACACAATGGATAATGTTCATTGTGTATAGAAATAAATTAAAAAAGCCGATTACTAAAACTTAGTAATCGGCTTTTTTAGTTTTAGTAGGCTATTTGGGGCGTTTAGCGGGTCAACTTAGATTGAATAAACTCGGCAAGTTTAGCGCTGGCTTGTGGGTGTGCAGAATTACCACTAAATAAACAAATTTTGATCTTACCTAACTCAGGTAAGCTTTTATGTTTAATTATATCTAATTGCTCAGGGACACTACTTTTAGCTAGCGCAGTAATACCAAGGCCCTGTTTTATTGCAGCAGTGATCCCAGTTAAATCTGCATTGGTATAGCTTATTTTCCACTTCTGAGTCTGTTGTTTTAGTTTACTGATGACTCTACTTCTGTACACACATCCGTTTGGAGCAAGCACTAAAGATAAGGCTTGAGTTTGTAATCCTAATGCTTTGTCACCTACCCATACTAAATCATCGTGTAATAGTATTTGACCATCAAAGGATTCGTTTGGATCCACTAATGCCATAATTAAATCAAACGACTCAGAGGTATCTTTAGCTAACAAAGATTTGCTCAACGCTGAAGTGACCTCAAGGGATACATCAGGGTAGAGCTTGCCAAATTCACCAATAATATTAGGTAATAAAGTTGTTGCAAACTCACTGGGTATACCCAAACGTAAACGCCCTTTTAAACCAGTAGGCTGAAACTGTTTAAATATATTATCGTTTAGAGCAAGCATGGTGCGTGCTTGTTGATATAAAGCAAGGCCATCTTGATTAACAACCTGCCGTTGACCTTGTTTATGAAAAAGGCGTTTTGTGAGTTGTTGCTCTAGGCGCTTAATTTGTATGCTGATAGCGGGTTGAGATCGCCCCAGCATTTCACCCGCTTTAGCATAACCACCTAAATCTACTACTGTGACAAAAGTGCGTAAATTATCGAGTGATAGTTGTCTCAAAGTTAGGCCTTGATAAATAAGAGTTTTAAATGCTTATTTAATAATACATTAAAAATATAAATGTATAGATTAAAACTTTCAATTTGTTGTGAATAATCTCAGTGCATATACTCAGCTCAATCTATTTTCAATGGACACTAAATCACATGCCAAATAAAACAGTTTTACATGCACAGCACTTAGCGTCTGGTGCCAAAATGGTGGATTTTCATGGTTGGGAAATGCCAATTAATTATGGTTCTCAAATTGAAGAGCATCACGCTGTAAGACAAGGCGCAGGCATGTTTGATGTGTCTCACATGACAATCGTTGATATTACTGGTAACCAAGCTCAAGCTTACTTACGCTTTTTGTTGGCTAACGATGTGGCCAAGCTACAAGACAAAGGTAAAGCATTATATAGCGGCATGTTGAATGAAATCGGTGGCGTGGTAGATGATTTAATCGTTTATTATTTTGACGTGACTAATTATCGCCTAGTGGTTAACTCTGCTACCCGCGAAAAAGACATGGACTGGTTACATTCTCAAGCATCTGATTTTGACGTCACTATTAACGAGCGCCCAGAGTTTGCAATGATTGCGGTGCAAGGTCCAGACGCTAAAGCTAAAGCTGCTAAGCTTTTTTCAGCCGCTCAAGTCGAGTCTGTTGCAGATATGAAGCCATTTTACGGTGTGCAAGCTGAAGACTTATTTATTGCCACCACAGGATATACAGGTGAAGCAGGTTACGAAATCATGGTGCCTGTTGATGATGCAGCTGATTTTTGGCAAAAGTTACTAGATGCCGGTGTAGTGCCTTGTGGGTTAGGAGCGAGAGATACCTTGCGACTAGAAGCGGGTATGAACTTATACGGTCAAGATATGGACGAAACCATATCACCTCTTGCCGCCAATATGGGGTGGACAATCACCTGGGAACCAAGTGATAGAAACTTTGTTGGCCGTAGCGCACTTGAGCAGCAAAAAGCGCAAGGTACTGAAAAATTAGTAGGCTTAGTGATGACCGACAAAGGCGTATTACGCGCTGGCCAAAAAGTAAAAGTAGCAGGTGGCGAGGGGGTTATTACTTCGGGTAGCTTCTCACCAACATTAGGTCACAGCATTGCCATGGCCAGAGTGCCTGCGACAGTAGAAGCTGACGCAGAAGTTGAAATCCGCAAAAAGTGGGTTACAGTGAAAGTGGTCAAACCCAGCTTCGTCAGAAATGGTAAAAGTGTCTTATAACTGTCATTAATAATAAGCAAAATTACATCAAACTAAATAAAAAATAGGAACTAAGATGAGCAATATCCCTACAGAATTACGTTATGCAAGTACTCATGAATGGGTTCGTCCAGACGGCGATGGTGTATTTACGGTAGGCATTAGTGATCATGCCCAATCATTATTGGGTGATATGGTGTTTGTTGAATTACCAGAAATCGGCTCTGAAGTTGGCTCTGGTGACGATGTCGCAGTAGCTGAGTCTGTAAAAGCTGCTTCTGATGTATATGCACCAATTAGCGGTGAAATCGTTGCTGTGAATGAAGAGCTAGAAGATGCCCCTGAACTTGTAAACTCAGATGCTTACGGTGATGGATGGCTTTTCAAAATTAAAGCTGAAGACCCTGAAGAAGTAAATGCCTTGTTAGACGCTGAAGCATACGAAGGCAACATCGAAGAATAGCAAGCCTAGGGCAAGTATTGCCCATTTGTTTGGTGCTGCTTGTCAACACTCAACAGCGCTGTTCTGTTTTATACGTTTTTAGTCCTGAGGCCAAAGTAGTTCGCATACTTTGGTCGCCTGCTTTTATTAGGAATTATTAGTTAGCTATGTCTGTCACTCACTCTCTATCTCAACTTGAACAAACCCAAGATTTTGTCCGTCGTCACATAGGTCCAAGTGACACAGAAATGGCCGCTATGTTGTCTGACATTGGTGCCACATCACTAGATGACTTAATGCAACAAACCGTGCCTGAAGGCATACGTTTAGCAGAATCTTTAAAAGTAGGAGAGGCCGAAACAGAAGCCAACGCATTAGCCTATTTAAAAGATGTGGCTAGCAAAAACAAAGTAATGCGCTCGTTTATTGGTATGGGTTACTACGACACCCTAACCCCCAACGTTATTTTGCGAAATGTGCTTGAAAACCCAGGTTGGTACACCGCTTATACGCCGTACCAACCAGAGATAGCCCAAGGTCGATTAGAGGCCTTATTAAACTTTCAACAAGTGACCATTGACCTGACAGGTATGGAGCTTGCCTCTGCATCATTATTAGATGAAGCCACAGCCGCTGCCGAAGCTATGGGCCTCGCCAAGCGTATGTCTAAAAATCGCAAAGCCAACAGCTTTTATGTGGCCGACGATGTACATCCACAAACATTAGACGTGGTGCAAACCCGTGCCGATATGTTTGGTTTTGATATTATTATTGGCCCAGCAAGCGCTGCCAGCGAGCACAATATATTTGGTGCCTTATTGCAATACCCTGGAACATCAGGTGCCATTAACGATATTTCAGAGATAATCGCCGCTGTTCAAAGCAATAAAGGCATAGTTGCCGTTGCTGCCGACTTATTAAGCTTAACCTTATTGACGCCTCCGGGTGAACTCGGGGCAGATGTAGTGCTAGGTAGTGCCCAGCGTTTTGGTGTACCTATGGGGTATGGCGGTCCACACGCTGCATTTTTTGCTACTCGCGATAGCTACAAGCGTTCATTACCCGGGCGTATTATTGGTGTGTCTAAAGACACCCGTGGTCGCCCAGCTCTGCGCATGGCATTGCAAACTCGCGAGCAACATATTCGCCGCGAAAAAGCCAACTCAAACATATGTACAGCCCAAGTATTACTCGCCAATATGGCGTCGTTTTATGCGGTATATCATGGCCCTGAAGGCCTTAAAACCATCGCATCTCGCGTACACAGATTTGCAGATATTCTAGCAGCTGGCCTACAAAAATCTGGGTTCGAGTTAGTAAACAATACTTGGTTTGATACCCTAAGCGTGAAAGTAAGCGCTAACAAAGATAAAATTGTGGCGGCAGCCTTAGCCAGCAATTTAAACCTACGCACCGACATTGAAGGCGCGTTAGCTATTAGCTTAGACGAAACCACTAGCCGTGATGACTTACAAGCTTTGTATCAAGCTTTTGTTGGGGCCAATGTAGAGTTAGACATTGATGCTTTTGACAAAGATATTGTTGAAAATGCTAGCCAATCTATCCCAGCAAAATTACAAAGAACAACTGAGTTTATGACACACCCAGTGTTCAATAGCTATCACAGCGAAACCGAAATGCTGCGTTATATCAAGTCATTAGAAGACAAAGATTTAGCCTTAAATCACTCAATGATTTCACTTGGCTCTTGCACCATGAAGCTAAACGCCACCGCCGAAATGATACCTGTGACTTGGCCTGAATTTGGTCAATTACACCCGTTTGCACCTATTGAGCAAGCGCAAGGTTACAAACAAATGATGGACGAGCTAAGCGAATGGTTAATTGATATTACAGGCTACGATGCGCTATCAATGCAACCCAACTCAGGGGCGCAAGGTGAATACGCGGGCCTTATCACCATTCAGAAATATCACGAAAGCCGCGGCGAAGGGCACCGTAATATTTGTTTAATTCCAAGCTCTGCCCATGGTACCAACCCTGCTTCGGCACAAATGGTTAGCATGAAAGTGGTCGTAGTGAACTGCGATAAAGACGGCAATGTGGATTTGGCCGACCTTAGAGCAAAAGCTGAAGAAGTCGCCGAGAACCTATCTTGTGCCATGATCACTTACCCGTCTACCCACGGTGTATACGAAGAAACCATCAAAGAAATGTGCGACATAGTGCACGAGTTTGGTGGCCAAGTGTACATGGACGGTGCCAACATGAACGCCCAAGTAGGGGTAACATCGCCAGGCTTTATTGGCTCAGATGTGTCGCACCTAAACCTACATAAAACCTTTTGTATTCCACACGGTGGCGGCGGCCCAGGTATGGGGCCAATAGGTGTAAAAGCGCATTTGGCGCCATTTTTACCTAACCACAAAATCATCGGTGTAGAAAACGCAGGCGACGGCGAAGTGCGCGAGCACGGTGCGGTATCGGCTGCACCATGGGGTAGTGCATCTATTTTACCAATCAGCTACATGTACATTAAAATGATGGGCAGCGCAGGCCTTAAAAAAGCCACCGAAGTCGCTATGTTAAATGCCAATTATGTAACCGAGAAATTATCAGCTCATTACCCAGTGTTATACCGTGGCCGCAATAACCGTGTGGCTCACGAATGTATTATCGATTTACGCCCACTTAAAGAAGCCAGTGGTGTAACCGAAATGGACGTAGCCAAACGGTTAAACGACTACGGTTTTCATGCACCGACTATGAGTTTCCCAGTAGCAGGTACGTTGATGATTGAGCCCACCGAGTCAGAAGCAAAAGCTGAGCTAGATAGGTTTATAGAAGCTATGGTTAATATTCGCTACGAAATCGCTAAAGTAGAAAGCGGCGAGTGGAACGCAACCGACAACCCATTACATAATGCCCCGCATACTTTAGATGACATCTGCGATAGCGAGTGGACCCGCAGTTACGACAGGCAACTTGCCGCATACCCGGTTGAATCAGTGAAGCGTAATAAATTCTGGCCAAGTGTGAATCGTATAGATGATGTATACGGAGACAGGAATTTGTTTTGTGAATGTCCGAGTATTGAGAGTTATCAAGATTAGGGATTTTTAAAAAATTAAGTAAGGCGAGCATTTAGCTCGCCTTTTTTATGTACGGTACACTCTAAGCCTTATCCCTCTCCACTATGCGCATTACCTATCTTTTTCAGTAATTATTCATCCCTAATATATTAGGTTTTTAACACACTGTGCGCTCTCTTTATCCCTATTGCAGTTTTCCAGTTGAACTTTTTGATAGCTTCGGCTAGTTGCCAATAGTCCGTATTTATGTCTGATACATCGACTATGGGCGACTAAAAATAAAAATATAACTATCAGGGAGTTTGTAAATGAAAAAAATTAATATCCAACCTAAACAGATATTTAAAGGCAATGTAAAAGCACTAGCCGTAGCTGTAGCATTAGGTCTGAGTGCTCCTGTACTTGCAGATAGCATAACGTCTAATATTAGCGGTTCTATTAGCGCTAACGACTACTCACAATATGTTGTAACAGCTTCTGATCCAAAAACGGGTTTAAAGCGTGAAGTGGCAGTTAACCAGAGTGGCGAGTTTAGGTTTGCGCAATTACCAACTGGTATATATGAAATCACCGTTACTAAAAATGGAGCAGTCGTTGCTAAGCAGCAAGCAAGGTTGTCTCTTGGTTCAAATACTGGGCTAGAGTTTGATTTTTTAAAAGAAGATGGAACTGAAAGAATTGAAGTTACTGGGGCACGTATCTCTGCGATTGATTTGAGTTCAACTGACTCAGGTTTAGTCATTGGAGAGTTTGAATTAGATCGTATGCCAGTCGCGAGAAATATCACTTCAGTGGCTTTATTGGCGCCAGGTACAATACAAGGAGACTCAAGTTTTAGCTCACCTAATTCCGGAGGAACAGCTTCTTTTGGTGGCGCTTCTGTTGCAGAGAATTCTTGCTACATCAATGGTATGGAAGTTACAAATACTAGCCAAGGTTTAGGTTGTGGTAGTGTTCCATTTGAGTTTTATAAGGAGTTTCAAGTAAAAACTGGAGGGTACTCTGCTCAGTTTGGCCGAACGACTGGTGGCGTTTTAAACGCGGTTACCAAAAGCGGAACGAATGATTGGGAATTTGCTGCCACCGCGTTATTTACTCCAAAGTCTTTGCGAGAAGATGGACAAATATCTTATTCTGCAGGTGGCGAAAATGGTATCGAAGTTTTTCGTAATCAAACAAACGACGAGTATTCAAAAACGGAACTTACGCTCTCAGCATCTGGTCCTCTGATTAAAGATACATTATTCGTATACGCGCTGGTTAACCCTCGAGATGTAGAAAATAACTTTTCTTCTCAATCCAGTGGAAGACAGCAATATGCTTCTGACGATATTTTTATCAATCGTGAATCAAGCGGTTCCGATAATTTATTTTGGGGGCTTAAATTAGATTGGCTAATTAACGATGACCATCAACTTAACTTTTTTGCCTACTCTAATAAAGATGATACAACCTCAAATACTTTCGACTTTGATCCTGAAACTGCTGAAATTGGCGATTTGACTCAGTCCACAATACGTAAACGCGGTGGTGAACTAAAAAGCTTGTCATATAAAGGTTACTTCACAGACAGACTAACTGTTTCCGCTATGTATGGAGAGATTGAAACCGAATACACAGATACGCCTAGTAATTTGGATTGTCCAACAGTGTTAGATGCTCGCAGTGTGTCAGCTTCTGAGCGTATTTCAAGTTGTGGTGCAGGTGGTTCTACTGGGGTTAATATCGATAATAATAAACAAACCCGTATAGACATTGAATATGCATTTGATGACCATTTATTGAGAGTGGGATACGACAAACAAGTACGTGAGACCTTCCACACTACCGAGCCCATTACTGGTCATCAGTGGACATATTCAACCTTAAACGCCAACGCAGTTATTTCTGGTACAGATGGGCCTTTGTTTACGAATAATACCGGTGCTGAATTAGACTTCGTTAGCGACCGTATTTTTGCGGGTGGTGGTGGCTTTACTACCGACCTTAACGCTTGGTACATTGAAGATGAATGGCAAGTAACTGATGACCTGCGTTTAAATCTAGGTTTACGTCAAGATGAATTTGAGAACTCAGGGGTTACAGGCTTAGTATTCTCATCGTTTAAAACTGATATTGCACCTAGGTTAGGCTTTAGTTGGGATCCTACTGGTGATGGAGAATCGAAGTTCTTCGGTACTTATGGTACCTATTATCTGCCGGTTCCTAATAATACTAACTATCGTGCGGCATCAGGGATAAGCGATATTACTACTTACTATACCTTTACTGGTTCAGATAGTACTGGCGCGGCAACTGGATTATCTCCAATAGCTGGTACCGATGCTAACTCGCAAGTAGTAAATTCTGTTCCTAATCCTGCCACTCAAGACACCTTTCAAGCAGAAGAAGCCGAGCCATTTAGCAAAGATGAGTACATAGTAGGTTATGAAACTCAAATTACTGAAGATTTGTCTGTTTCGTTGCGTGGTATATACCGAGAAGTAGCTACAGCGCTAGATGATTATTGTGGGCCGTTTGCATCTCAGGCAACTTGTACGCTTCTTAATCCTGGTTCAGATTCAACTTGGCAATTAGATAATGATTTCGATAGTGTGACCGATGCTAATAGTCGAAGAACCTATACAGCTGAGGAAATTGGGTTGCCAGAAGCCGTGAATGAATATACTGCATTGCAATCTCAATTAAACTATATAGCAGACGATTGGAGTATGACGTTTATTTATACTTGGAGTCGCAGTATCGGTAATTTTGAAGGGGCAGTAAAATCAGATATAGGACAAGCTGATGCTGGTATTACGCAAGATTTTGACTTTCCTGCATTACAGGATGGTTCCTATGGGTATCAAGCCAACGATAGACGTCATGTATTTAAGCTTTTTGGTTCTTATAGTGTCACTGATGATCTAACATTAGGTGTCAATTCCGTCTTGTCTAGCGGTCGCCCGCTCAGTGCTTTTGGTCAAGGATACCCTGATAACGATCCAACTGTTTATGGAAGCTACGGAGACACATTCTACTTATTTACTAATAATGAATGTACCGTTGATTTGGTTGATAATGCCTGTCCACAAAACGGAAAAATTTATCAGTTCCAACCTCGTGGTACGGTGGGCCGTACACCTTGGACATTTAATGTAGATTTATCTGCAAATTATACCTTCAATGTAAGTGGCATTGATATGCGTGCGACACTTAACATATACAACGTGTTAAATAATCAGGGCGTGTCTTCTCAAAATGAACACTATGAAAACTTACGTTCAGAGGGGAGTTTTAACCAGTATTATGGTGCAGCTTATACTTGGCAAACTCCTCGTTACGTAGAAATAGGGTTTGAAGCGCGCTTCTAAGTATTTTTACAATTAATACCACCAGTAGTGTAGTTCGTCACTAAGTGGACTTACTAGGATAATGGATAGTTAGACTAGAAAGGTCGGTGTAGTGAACCGATAAATATGTGTTAATTATTTTAACATGTATATTTCCCTGAAATAGAAGGGCTGAGTTGAAACTCAGCCCTTTTTTATACGGGGATATTTGTTGTTAGTCCCAAAGTAAATTGGAGAAGTAACGACTTAAGAGTGACTGCAAGACTCTTAAAACATTTTTGACCTCCTTTTCTTTAATCGCAGCTCACCGCGCTTCATCTCAGATGAATTTGGAATTAGTCACTGCTTATGTATATTTTGTGCCATAGGTATTCTAAGGTTTTGATATGTATCGATGTATAGTCATTGACGATGAAAGTCTAGCAAGAGAGCGAATAGTAAGCTTTGTTAATGCCCACCCTGGATGGATAGTTGTAGCAAGTTGTGGTGAGTATTCACAAGCACAAGCAATGTTAATTCACCACAAGCCTGATTTGTGTTTTATGGATATAAACTTGGTAGGCGGTAGTGGAGTAGAGCTGGTTAAATCTCTGAATCAAGTATTAACGTGTCACTGGGTCTTCTCGACTGCTCACTACGAGTTTGCAATTAAGGCATTTGAGCTGAATGTCGCTGACTATTTGTTGAAGCCCTTTGAAGATAGCCGGCTTGTAGAAACATTAATGAAAGTTGAAAAATTAAAAGCTGGAGAGTCAGGTTCAAGAAAATCGATTTTGGCGGTTAAATCTGTTGGTACAGTAGAGTTCATTAATGTGCAAGACATCATATGGGTAAAAGGAGCGGCCAATTATGTTGAATTGCATTGTAAACATAAAATGCTATTACATCGAGAAACACTGACCAACTTAGCGTACCTGCTTGACCCTAGTAAGTTTCTCCGTGTTCATCGTTCGTCTATTGTCAACATAGACCACATTCAATCCCTGAGTAGCGAATTAGGTCGTTTTTCGTTATTACATCTAACAAATGGTGATGAAGTTAAGATCGGGCAAGGTCATAAAGGAGCATTATTCGAATCTTTAGGCATAGATAACCCAGAAGAAAAGGGAGCTTTGCCTAGCCAATACGAAAACCAAACTCTCAGTGATGTATTGAGTTGAGAACATCAGTAAAAACTTATTTAGATGAAAAAAGTAAACCGTCGTTTTGGCTTTTGCATAGTATCGGTTGGTTTTGTTATGTCATTATTTTTGCTTTTGATGGGCTTTTTTTCTTTGGTGAATTTAACACGATTGGAGTTGAAATTTTTTATCCGTTAATACTGTCTGGTTTAGCAGCAGCTGTTTTGACGCTTCCTTTACGTTATTTTTATCGACATTGTTGGAGCTTATCTGCATCAAATTTAATATTAGTTACTATTTCGGCAAGTTTTATTGTCACTATGATTTGGATACCAATCAAGAACTTAGTGATGTGGTCGTTTTACGAAGACTTTGACTTTTGGGGGTTTATAAGTGGTGAATATATTGAGCCTAAATTTAAGTGGTTCATGCTTTTTATGTCTATGAGCAATGCCTTTTTTATGATTCTAGCCTGGAGCAGTCTATATTTTGGTATTAACTATCATTATCGATTAATAGAAGAGAAGCTGCTGCATTTACATGCAAATAAGCTATCTCATATTGCTCAAATCAAAATGCTAAGGTATCAAATTAATCCTCATTTTTTGTTTAATACCTTAAATGCAATTTCAACTTTGGTGGTAAAAGGTAATAAGAATAAGGCTAATGGCATGTTGGTAAAGCTAGCAACGTTTTTACGTTATTCTTTAGACAATGATCCTGAAAAGAAAATCCTTTTATATGAAGAGCTAAGAGCTTTGATGTTATATCTTGAGATAGAAAAGACTCGGTTTGATGAGCGGCTCAGTATAGAGTTTCAGGTTGAATCATGTACTGAAAAAATGCTGGTGCCTAGCTTATTGTTGCAACCATTAGTTGAAAATTCAATTAAGTTCGCCATTGCTAATATGATACTAGGGGGGACTATCACGATCAGTGCTCAGTTGAAAAAACAAAAGTTGGTACTTATGGTTGCAGATAACGGTCCCAATCTTGATGTTAATCGTAAGCTAAAGCATGAAGAAAATGAAAAAGGGCATTCTGGCGTAGGCATCAAAAATATTAAAGAGCGATTGAATGTACTTTATCCCAAAAGACATACTTTTGAGATAGCTAATCAGCAATCAAGCGGCTTTACTGTGACTATCTCAATCCCCGTAGAATATTCATGGACAGACTGATTAAGGTTATTCTAGTTGATGATGAACCGCTCTCTTGTGAGGGGTTGCGGTTAAGATTGAGCCAAGATGAACGAGTCCATATATTAGCCGAATGTAACAATGCAGAGTTAGCTCTCACATGCATTATAGAGCTGCAGCCAGATGTGGTTTTTTTAGATATAAAAATGCCAGGTATGAGTGGTTTAGATTTAGCTATGTATCTTAACTTGCACATGCAAGTTAGCCCTAAAATAGTATTTGTGACTGCTTTTCAAGAGTTTGCAATTGATGCTTTCGAGTTTAAAGCGTTTGACTATTTATTAAAGCCTTTTTTCGACAATCGTCTAGTGGCATGTATTGATAATCTTGAAGAAGCATTAGCTGAGAGCGAAGCCGCAACACAACACAAAAAGTTAGACTCGTTGTTACTCAGAAAAACGGGTAAATCTATCGACGGACTGATGCAAAACTTAGAGCTATCAGCGCGAACTTCATTAGAAAGCATGCAACAAGTGATTTCTTTGAAAAATGGCTCAGAATGGCTCCGAGTGAAAATTGATACTATTTCTTGGATCGAAGCTGCCGGTGACTATATGTGTGTGCACACAACAGAGGGTACACATATAATTCGTAAGACTTTAAAACAGTTTGAAAAAGAACTGGATTCAGAGGTGTTTGCCCGAGTTAGTCGTTCAGCCATGGTTAACCTCAGTAAGTTATTGAAACTGACTCCCAACTCAAATGGTGAATATATGGCATTGCTAAGTACTGGTGACGTTGTAAAAGTAAGCCGTAAATTTAAATATAAGTTAGATGAACTAAATCCGAGTTAAAATACTTTCCTAACCTTATCACTAGTACTGATTATTTAATCTCTAAAACTAACATGATCAAGGTTTGTTACCTGCGCGACTTGTCAAATAAAGGTCGCAACGCCTTTGTGGCAATGATTTGTTCCCGACAAGGCATTGCTTAAATGACATCTCGATAACTGCGTCCTGCGTTATTCTACCTTCCGCCATCCTTGGCGGTCGCCTGTCATTTACCCTTTATTTGTCTGCATTGCTCGGTGAACTTGGAGTCGCGGGTAAATCAAAAGCATGGCTGCGCCATAGGGCATAAGCTTCGCTTACTAGGCATGCACTTCGTGCACAGGGTATGTGCTGCGCACACTGAGATTATTCACTTCGTTCACCGCAATCCATGCAGTTTATGACTCACATCCGTGAGAGCCAGTTACTCTTTCTTCAACAGCCAAGAAAGAGTAACCAGAAAGAGGCCGGCCTCCAACCAAGTTCCTTTTCCATAAAATTATTGGCTTTGATGTCGAAGCGGCAATAAGCCGCTCCCTGCTATAAAAGATTGCCTTGTCCGAACGTCCTTGTTCGGACATTCGACAAGCCAATAAATTGATGGGGAATTTGGAGTCGCGGTAAAATCAAGAGCATGACTGCGTCTACTTAAGGAGTTGCTTTGCAAATAATTATTATGGATGTCCTGATAATGTAGTTTTTTAGCTTATCTGTTCTTGGTGGCTTTTTCTCTACACTATCTCCAAAAAGTGATTTATTTAGCCAAATATTTAACGGCTCACTAATCTTTTCTACATTTATTGTTGGCTTCATAACTTTGTTAAAAGCGTTTGACTATATGATCACAACAAAAGGGTTCTTGGAAAGGAACATTACAAGCCTATCCAATGCGCGGTAGTAATTACTTCTAAAAGCTGATATTTTGAGAAAGATTACCTGAATTCCAATTGGTATTGTTATTTATTTCAGGGCTAAGTTACTTGCCATTGATGGCGGATCTCGCAACTTTAGTTTGTTTTGGTTCTTTAGTAATTGATAAGCTCTTTAAGGATATTAATATGGAGACAGTATTTTGGTGCGGGGTGGTGTTTGCGCGGGCAAAGGCTTCAAGTCTAGTACTGGTTCTGAAATAGTAACGATAGCTTGGGATGTAGACGCCACGGGGTAACTCCCTGAGCCCGCGCCACTTTTTCCTTTGTATGTTTCACTCTTAAGATATCAAAAAATATTCTAAGTTTGTAAAGGGATTTAAGCTTGAAACACCCCGAGATAAATTCGTTATTCAAATACTATCCAATAGGTAGAAATCAGCTGAATGCTCTTACTTAGAGTAAGCTTTGGTATTCAAAACCTGCCCTGTTAATTTGCCCCATCTCTAAGCATTGAATTGAGTATCACAATCATCTTTCTGATGCAGGCAATGATGGCTGTCCTGTTAAGGTTTTATATTTATCCTGTAAATATGGTCTACAGCTAAGAAAAAGCGGGAAGTTATCTTAGCTATCCTGTTAAGGTTTTGTAAATGTCCGGCTGATGGTCAACATCCGCCTCAAACCCCGGTTCTTTTTTTACTCTTTTAGTGTATGATTTGGCTAATAATTTTTGATATTTACTGGTGCGTCGATACATAGCTATACTCCTACTTTACAGTAGGGGTATAGCTTGCAAGGTCGCACTAATAAGCTGTTAGCTATTTAGTCAAACTTTCGAGATATGATGAAAAAAGAAATCCCAGCACCAATTATTGCAGTTGTTTCTCAAAACCTTTCCGATTTAGAAACACACGCGAGCCTCGACAATCTGTTCTTATATGCAGATGCCCCAGGTGAGCCGCCAGAAGGCTCAAAAGTAGTAAAGGTTCAATCATGGCTCAGAATAATTAATAAAGAATGTGATTATCCGTTAAAGGTATTAGGAAAGTTAATTGAGACTCATATGGAATTACCCGAGCAAGATGAGCAAGAGCAAATCTTGTGGGGACATAATGTTACTAATCATAAGAAAGAGTTTAAAGAAAAATTATTATCAATTTTTAAGCAATGCAACCTTACGTATACTTCAGGGGGGCATTTATCCGATGGTAGTTCCGCGCCAAGTAAAGCTTTATCCGAGCTTATTAAGGGGCGTGATATTCCATCAATTGACGCTGAATTTAACAGGGCATTGGCTAACGTTAACTCTGAACCAAGAGAAGCCGTTTCAGCTGCATGTAATATATTAGAGTCAATTTTTAAAGTTTACATAGCTGATGAAGGGTTAAGTAAACCACAAAAGCAAGACCTACAAAACGTCTGGAAAATCGTTCGCGGAGATTTAGGCTTCGATACTAAATTAGTTCAAGATGAAGACCTTAAGAGAGTTCTAAGTGGGATTATGTCAATAGTCGATGGAATTGGCGCATTCCGCACGCACGCATGCAAGCTCAGCTCATGGTGAAGGTCGTAAAGTCTATAACCTTAAACCAAGGCATGCTCGCTTAGCGATCAACTCCGCTCATACAGTCGCACTTTTTGTTCTAGAAACTTGGGATGAACGGCGAAAAAAATAAAAAACTAATATGGAAGTAAGTAAAAACGTTAAGAGTAAAGTTAAACGATAAATCACTATTTGGAAATGATGCTGGAGAAGATGAATTACAAGAAGTACTTAATTCATATTTCATTGAAAATGATGATTTTGATGACTTTTATGAACCTGATAACCGGCTAAGTGTAGTTAGCGCTAGAAAAGGAATGGGGAAATCTACTCTCCTATCTAAATTAGATTTTGACCTGAGTACTAAAGAAGAGTTTGGTAGCCCAATCGTCGTTAGGGTGACAGGAAATTCACTACTAGGTTTGGGAGACTTTGCGGATAAAGATCCGGCTTATTTAGAAAATTATTGGAAAAGAATAATATGCAAAGAAATAAATATTCATATAGGTAATAGCCTTAACTTTGCATTTACCAGTGATGAAATATCTATGGTTGAAATCTCTGAACTGGAGGGAATGAAAAGTAAAAATTTAATAGGCGGTCTTATCTCTCGAATTAAAGGTAAGCTACCTTTGTTATCGGCTGAAACTATAGGTTTTCAACCGGAAAGTTTAGAACGTTTATTATCTAGTTACCTAGAAAAAAATAGTGAAAAGAAAGTTTGGGTATTAGTTGATGATATAGACGCTAAATATATTGATACTGAAGATTACCAACATCGTATAAGTTCTTTTTTTAGTGCTATTAGAGGCCTGTGTCACGATGTAAAAAACTTAAATATAAGAGCTACAGTGCGTTCGGATGTTTGGACCAACTTAAGACACGTAGAAGATTTAGATAAATGGGATCAATATATAATTAATATCGTTTGGACTAAACGCCAAATGAGGGACATGCTGGCCAAAAAGATATTATCCTATGTAAAAAGGAAACATCCTGAGTCATCGGAAGCTAAGTATATTTTTGATAAAGATTACAATAAATTGATAGCTTTAATATTCCTGTCCCCTATTAGATGGTCAGGGAAAGAAAGACCTGTTTTTGATGCAATAAACGCATTTTCCAATCACAGACCTCGTTCAATGGGGCAATTATGTCGAATGGCAGCGAATCAAGCTCATAAAAGTAGATGTAAAGTTTCATTAAAGCAATTTAATGAAATTTTAACTAAATTTGGTCAAAACAGGCGAGATGACCTAATTAAAGAACATATTCATCAATTCCGTCAGCTTGAGAACCTTATAGATTCATTCAGAGCAGGTCAAAAAGAGTATACATGTTCTGATTTAGAAATTATCTTTGATACCAAGTTCATAAAAGGTAGAGAATCTTGTGATATCCCTGATATTGATGGTAAGCCTTATACGGCACCGATTGATTTAGGCCACTTTATGTATAAGACAGGCTTAATATCAAAACTCCCAGATAGTAAGCAAAATTTCACGTTCTATTCAGATGATCCTGATTTATTTTACTCGCAGGAAAATAAAAATAATGATGTTGTGTGGTCTGTTCATCCTAGTTACAGAAATTATCTAAATATCAGCTAAAATAGCTAATCGGGTAGCCTAATCAAAGGGGGCAGAGACGATGATTTTGGATTTTGTTACCCTATCGGTTTTTATTTGTTTTCTCTCGCCTTCCTGCCGCAATTATTTCTCAACATTTAGTGGCAGGATGTAACATTTCCAGAAACCCAGCAGGGAAGGGGACATACCATTTTGATTATGTCCGAAATGAGCTTGTGGCTGGTTACCCCTTAATCTTTGTTAAAATTGAACCAGCCTAATTTTCCGTAAATGAGTGTGATGGCAATCACCAATAGGTGATACCACAAGAATGGCAAATACGATACCGTAGCGACACCTAGGGTCGACGCCATAAAAATACCCCCGTCAGACCAAGGGACCATGGGCGTGGGAATGGTTGCCCCCGCTTCGGTGTTGCGAGATAAAACACGTTTATCAATATTAAGGTGTCGGTAATTCTCCTTGGTCAGTGTGCTGGCTGTAATGATTGCCACGTAGGCGGCACCGCCAATCACATTGCCCATAATGCCTGCAATCATGGTTGCTGATGTTAAGCGGCCTATGGATGTTGCCCATTTTTTGATGCGCTTTGATACTGTATCGAGTACCCCCACGGTTTGCATTAAGCCGCCTAAACCCAAGGCAAGAATGATGATCACTACCACGCTTGCCATTGACTGTATTCCACCGCGGTTAAGCAATATATTTAAAAAGGGAAGGTCTGATTCAATGGTATTGCCGTTAACTAGGCTTCCAAATGCGGTGTCGAAGCTGTTTGCTTCAAATAGCATTGCCCATATCACACCCAGTAATGCTCCAAAGAAAATAACAGGTACAGAGGGGAGTTTTAATACCAGTAGGGCAATGACGATGGCCGCTGGTAACAGCATGTACCAGCCAATAGAAAAGTTTTGTTCCAAAGCCATAAGCACAACGTCAGTTTGGTTATTGGATGGGTCAAAATCATAAAACAGCCCTACCGCTAAAAAGAGGCTGGCAGCTACTATAATTGCTGGAAAGCTTACCGTTAGCATTGATTTAATATGCTCAACTATATTGACCTCACACAGAGAGGCTGCCATCACTGTGGTGTCTGATAAAGGCGAGAGTTTGTCTCCGACATAGGCGCCACTAATAACCGCGCCAGCTACCAAAGGTAATGGCAGGCCGAACGAGGCGCCAATACCCATCATGGCTACGCCAGCGGTACCCGCAGTACCAAAAGATGTACCGGTTGCCAGTGAGGTGATACTACAAACAAAGAAAGCGCCTACAAGAAAATACTCGGGGCTCATTACCGATAAGCCGTAATAGATGATATTGGGTACCACTCCACCAGAGATCCAACTACCAATGAGCGCTCCAACGGCAATGAGTACCAAAATAGCGTCTCCCCCTTGTGTAATGCCATCAATTAGGCCTTTTTGAAGAGAATGATAGGAGTGGCCAAGTAGAATGCCCAGCCCGATAATACTAAACCAGCTAAACACTAATGGCACTTGAACAGGCACATTGTTAACAACAGAAAACGACACTATGCATCCTATGATGGTTATAGCAAGAAGCATAATTTGGCGTAGCGAAGGGGGCGCAGGTGTGGCGTTTTGTGTCGACATAGTATTGGTTACTTCTCATCGTTAACTATCACAATAACTGTGAGCTCAACCAAGATGGCGTGAGCGGTGTAAACTCGCTTTACGGCGAAGGGTCAATATAAGTATTGACGCAAAATAGTGCAGCGCTTGGCTTCGTTGCTTCATTAATCTAGTAATAGATTGCAATAACATAGAGTGACAAAGCAATTTCGCTAGACAGATGAAGAACTAGCACAAAATACGCCACATCCCAGGTATTTATCGATACCTATTTTCATTGCCGTAATAGAAGGCCAGAGTGAAATTAAATGATTCATGCTCTATGCAATCCCTTTTATAAAGAACAACAAGGTGCTCATTCGTAAAGTTTGTAGGGACGGTGGCAAGCTAGCGTGACGAACGCCCCTTTATAAGGTGAGCGTCAATTGAGTATAATACTGCCACTCTTAATTACTGTGGTGGGTTAATGTGCTTACTTTAAAACCTCTTTTTGTAGTTTGCTTTTTTATTGCTTTGTTACATGTTTTCTATTCGCAGAATGTTAAAGCACAACATTCAGGAATGGATTTAACCCAAGCTCAACTTCTTCATATTGCAGACAAAATTTATCAAAATGAAACGGGCGCTAAGCCCGAAAACCTAATAGTTTGGAATAATGGCGAATCTTTTGTCAGCGCAGGTATAGGCCACTTTATTTGGTTTGCTGATGGGCATCAAAGTAGATTTACTGAGACGTTTCCTGATTTTATTGAGTATTTAATCGAACAAAAGGTAGAGGTGCCTTATTGGATGTTATTTAACCGACATTGCCCGTGGAGCAGTAAAAAAAGTTTCGCAGAAGCTAAGGCCAAAGAAACTCAACAATGGCGTGATTTACAGGCCTTATTACTTTCGACGTTTGAATTTCAGATAAGCTTTATTCATTTACGCATGCAAGCGGCGCTTCCAAAGATATTAGATACTATCGACAGCGAACAACAAAAAGCCTTAGTGGCAAAAGAGTTTGCTGATTTAAGCCAAACGGAACTTGGTTTGTACACATTGATAGATTACATCAACTTTAAAGGGGAGGGGGTATCACAGAGTGAGCGCTATCAAAACCAAGGGTGGGGTTTACTGCAAGTGTTGTTGGGGATCGATACTGCCGATGAGGCAAATATTCATATAGCTTTTAGCGAATCATGTAAAAGAGTCTTGTCAAATCGTGTAAGAAACTCACCCCAGCGAGACATTGAAAAAAACTGGTTACTTGGGTGGCACAAACGATGTGCAACGTACTCAAAATTTTAACACGTCATCTAAGTTAAAGTGGGCGAACGCTTTCGCTTACATCAATAAAAAGCCCCGCTAAATGCGAGGCTATTCATGTCCGAAAACGTTAACGTATTTACAACTGCTCTAAGTCAAACGCCCCCTGTTTAGATAGCTTTTTGTTTAGGGGTTTTACTTCTTCACTAAACAATATTTCTAGCTGTACTTTGTACTGCTGCCATTTAGTTTCTAAATCTTCTAAACGTTTGAGTGCGCCGGCTTGCGCAGGTGCGCCTGTTCTATCAAAGTTGTCCATTAAGAAGCGTACTTGTCTATCAAGCATATTGGGCCAGTTAATGTCGTCCTCAAAAGTTTGATGTTTTGGTTGAATAACCAGTGCTTCCCAATCATTAATAGCGCTAACAATTCGTTCAATAGATGCAGATACATCACTTGCCAGCATTAAGTTGGTTGCTGTTGCATTATTTAATTGGGTACGAACGTCACGTGCTTTCTGCAAGTTGAAAAACAAATCATTTAGCAGTGTTTCAGTCGCTTGAATGCTTTTTTCAACCACTTGAAGTTGAGCTTTGTCGGCTTCTTCTCTTGGGTCGGGTAGTACCTTAAACGCTCGTGTTTGCGATAAATTACCTACGGTTATTTTGGCTTTGTAGTCACCCGGCATCACCCTTGCGCCTTCCCAGCCACCAAACAGTTTTACGTTCTCAATACAGTCGAGCGGCTGTCGGCGGAGATCCCATACAAAGGTGTTGTAACCTTTGTGGATCGAAGGGTGCTTAAACGAAATAGGGCTGCGCTTATCTTGGTTGCTTTTTGCGCACATCTCAAACGCGCTAGGAGTTGAGTACAACGAACGAACCAAGTTATTATCGGCGTTAAAAATATCAATGCGCAGGGGCTGATCTTCTAGCGCATCTTTTAGGTAATAACGGAAGCTTGCACCCCGCGGTGGGTTTTTCGCTTGGGGCTGATCTGTCATACCACCGCCAGATAATAAACGAACACCATCAATGGGTTCAAACTGGAAAAGCGCTTCGTTATCTAGTGACTTATGTACTTCTCTCAGCGGGCTGATGTCATCTAAAATCCAAAAGCCTCTGCCTTGGGTGGCGACCACTAAGTCATTGTCTTTTACTTGCATGTCGGTAATGGCTACTGGCGGTAGGTTTAACTCTAATTTCTGCCAGTTCTCACCGTTATCAAAACTAGTGAACATACCGCTTTCGGTGCCTGCAAACAGTAAACCTTCTCGCTCTGTGTCTTCGCGAACCACACGTACAAATGCATCATCGGGTAAGCCTTTGTCTATACGCATCCAGCTTTTGCCGTAGTTAACGGTTTTATATATGTAGGGTGTATAGTCATTAAGTTTATACCCTGTTACCGCTACGTAGGCTTTGCCTTGGGCATGAGGGCTAAGCTCAATGGCATTGACCTGTGCTTCTTTCTTGTGGGGGGTAATGTCTTTCCAGTTTTTGCCTTCATCACGGGTAATATGAAGTTTACCGTCGTCTGCACCTACCCAAAGCTCGCCTTTGTTTACCGCTGATTCGGCAATATAGAAAACCGTGTTGTAGTATTCAGCGCCCGCTTGTTCATTGGTAATTGGCCCGCCGTTAAGCCCTTGCTTTGCAGGGTCGTTACGGGTTAAGTCTGGGCTAATTTCCTGCCAGTTCACGCCACGGTCGGTGGTTTTCAAAATCATCTGAGTACCGTAGTACACGGTATCTGGGTTGTGCTTTGACACTAACACGGGTGCATTCCAGTTGGTGCGATATTTTTGATCTCGTGCGTTTCTGCCAAACACATATTCAGGGTACGGCATAATGGGGCGGGTTAGCCCTGTATCGCGATTGAATTCTGTGAGTGTACCGTTGATAGTGGTTGCATAAATTAGTTTGGGATCATCTGCATTAAACGCAATATGGGCACTTTCGCCACCGCCTACCGAGAATTGATCTTCAATGCCAATTCCGCGATCCCACGTTTTAGAAGGCGTTGCCATTGTTGTGTTGTCCTGCTGGCCGCCATAGACATAGTAAGGGTCTAAGTTGTCGGTAATGACTCGATAAAACTGTGCCGTTGGTTGGTTGTAAATACTCGACCACGACTTGCCACCGTCAAAAGTAACGGTTGCGCCACCATCATTGGCGTTAATCATGTTTAAGCTGTTGTCTGCGTTAATCCACATGTCGTGGGTATCACCGTGAGGCAAGGATTTAATCTCGAATGTTTTGCCACCATCAATAGACTTATGAAGCTGCACATTCATCACGTAAAGGGTATTTTCGTCGTTAGGATCAACCTTAATGTGGTTGTAATACCATGCACGTGCTTTAAGAATGTTGTCGCCGTTCATTAGCGACCAAGACTTTCCTGCATCATCACTACGATACAAGCCACCTTCATCAGCTTCAATAATGGCGTAAAGACGTTTCGGGTTTGAGGCGGCGATATCCACGCCCACTTTACCAATTAGCTTAGGCAACCCTTTTTCTAACTTGTCCCAACTCTCGCCACCATCTGTTGATTTATAAAGGCCGCCACCGTCTCCGCCAGATTTAATAAACCATGGCGTTCTGCCGTGATTCCACATGCTGGCGTAGAGAATTCTCGGGTTAGTTGGGTCGATAGTTAAGTCGGCAGCGCCAGTGTCGGCATTAACTTTTAAAACATGTTGCCAGCTTTTTCCGCCATCGGTGGTTTTAAAAATACCACGCTCTTCGTTTGCTCCCCAAATATTGCCTTGTACAGCAGCCCACGCTATATCAGGGTTTGTAGGATGGATGCGAATTTTAGGGATTTGACCACGGTTATCTAAGCCTACTAGCTTCCAGCTTTCACCACCGTCAGTTGACTTATAAATGCCTTTACCGTGGCTAGTGGTTACGCCGCGAATAGGGCCTTCACCTGTGCCCACGTATATAACGTTAGGGTCAGAAGGGGCAACAGCAATTGACCCAATGGTGCCCACTGCGAACTCTTTATCTGAAATGGCTGTCCAAGATAAGCCCGCGTTTTCAGTTTTCCAAACACCGCCCCCTGCCGTCCCCATGAAATAAAGATTGGTATTGCCTGCAACCCCAGTTACCGCCGTCGAGCGCCCACCTCGGTAGGGGCCAATAAAGCGATATTCTAGTTTATCGAAAAGCGCTGGGTTAACCGTATCGTTGAGTGCATAAGCCGTATTTGAGACGCTAGAAAGTGCGCTAATGCAAATAGCAATAGTCGCAAACATTCTTCGTGAAATCATAGTTGAGTGCCCTGTATTATGTTTATTATTTTTAAAGGTAGAAGTGCATATACTGCGTTGTTGTAAGCCATATGGCAAAAGTTTTTGTGGTGTCAACCGGTGAGTCAGCCACAAAAAATAATTGCCTTTGTTTAACTTCTATATTCGGTATTTGGTCGCGTGTTGATTGAATCTTTATCGGTTTATTAGTAGTTCTAATGGGTCACATTCACTCGATGTGATAATATAACAATTAATCCGTGGATAATTATAATGAAAAAGCTTCTTAAAGCTGCAGTTGCTGTATCTCTTGCACTCTCATGCTCGACTGTTTTTGCAGAAAAATCTGACGACGACAAACCTATTTTTAGCAGTTCAACATTCAAAGCGATGGAACTTAGAAATATTGGCCCTGCTTATATGTCGGGCCGAATTGCCGATATTGCTATTGATCAAAATAATCCTTCAACATGGTTCACCGCAGTAGGCTCTGGTGGCGTATGGAAAACCACTAACGCAGGTAATACCTGGACGCCCATTTTCGATAAAGAAGATGTATATTCTATTGGCGACGTGACCATTGCACCGAGTAACTCGAACATAATTTGGGTGGGGACAGGCGAGAACAACGGCGGTCGCCATATTAGCTTTGGTGACGGTGTTTACAAGTCTGTCGATGGCGGTCAAACATGGGAGAATATGGGGCTAGAGAAATCGGAGCACATTTCTGACATTATTATTCACCCAAGCAACCCGGATATTGTGTGGGTGTCAGCTCAAGGTCCGTTGTGGACTGGGGGCGGCGAACGCGGTTTGTATAAAACTACCGATGGTGGCGATACGTGGAAGCAAGTACTTACACCTGCCGACAAATGGACGGGCGTAACCTCTTTACTTATTGACCCGCGCAACCCTGATAAACTTTACGCTGCCACATGGGCTCGCCAGCGTACTATTGCTGTATATGTAGGGACTAACGAAGGAGCTGGCATTCATACCTCTGACGATGGCGGCGAAACGTGGACCGAACTTAAAACCGGCTTGCCAAAAGGCAACATGGGTAAAATAGGTATGGCGATATCGCCTATGAACCCAGATGTGCTGTATGCCACTATCGAAACAGATAACCGCAAAGGTGGCTTTTATCGTTCAGCCGACCAAGGCGCAAGTTGGACCAAGGTATCTGATGAAATAGGTGCAGGCACGGGCCCTCATTATTACCAAGAAATATTTGCTGACCAACATAAATTCGATCGTGTTTATATTGCTAGTAACTACAGTAAAGTATCTGATGATGGTGGCAAAACCTGGACGCCAATTAACACTAAACGCAAGCACGTAGATGACCATGCTATGGCATTCCATCCTACTGATCCTGATTTTGTTTTGATGGGTTCAGACGGCGGTATTTACATGTCTCATGACAGAATGGCGAACTGGCGTTTTATGGCTAACTTGCCATTAACTCAGTTTTATAAAGTTGCGCCGGATGATTCAAAACCTTTCTACACGATTTATGCTGGTGCACAAGATAACTCTACCCAAGGTGGGCCATCACGTACTAAACGCAAAGAAGGCATTAAGAACAAAGATTGGTTTTTAACACTGGGCGGCGATGGGCATCAGCCAGCAATTGAGCCGGGCAATCCAGATATCATGTATTCTCAGTGGCAACAGGGTAACCTTACCCGCGTAGATATGACCACCAAAGAGGGTGTGTATGTTAAGCCGCAACCATTGCCGGGCGACCCAGCTGAGCGCTATAACTGGGATGCACCCATTAATGTGTCTAGCCACGACCCTGCTCGTATTTACTTTGCTTCGCAGCGAGTATGGCGTTCAGATAATCGCGGCGATAGCTGGACAGCTGTTTCTGGCGACCTTACCCAAGACGGAAACCGCATGCATATGCCTATGATGGGCAGAACGTGGTCAGTTGAAGCTGGTTGGGATTTGTATGCTATGACAGAGTTCCACACCATTGCTAACTTCTCTGAAAGCCCTGTGGATGAAAACATTCTGTGGGCAGGTACCGACGATGGCATTATTCAAGTAACCACCAATGGCGGTAAGTCTTGGAAAAAGATTGAATTAGACGATATTAGAGGTATTCCTGATACCGCTTATGTAAATGATATTCGTGCTGATTTGTACGATCCGAATACCGTGTATGTGGCTTTGGATAACCATAAATATGGTGACTATAAACCGTACTTAATTAAGTCGACTAACCTAGGTAAAAAGTGGACATCACTTGCTGCTGACCTTCCTGAAAAACATCTGGTTTGGCGTATTGTTCAAGATCATGTGAAAAAAGACTTGATGTTCATTGGTACCGAGTTTGGCATTTTCTTTACGGTTAACGGCGGTAAAAAATGGCTTGAGCTTGAAGGCGGTATTCCAACTATTTCAACTCGCGATGTGAAAATTCAGCGCAGAGAAAACGACTTAGTGGCCGGTACGTTTGGTCGTGGTATCTATATCTTAGATGACTACGCACCGCTTCGTGAGTTAACTGAAAAATCGATGCAGCAAGACGCTTTGTTGTTCGCACCTAGCCGCCCTGTGAAATGGTTTAAGTTAGATACTAATCATTCTGACTCAGACGGTGACGATCGCTTTGTGGCTGAGAACCCTGCGCATGGGGCTACGTTAACTTATTTCTTGAAAGACAGTTTGTTAACCGCGAAGGAAACACGTCAAAAAGCTGAGAAAAAGCTAGTTGAAGATAGAAAATATCCTAAGTACCCAAGTTGGGAGGCGATAGAAGCTGAAAACCAAGAGCCAAAGCCTGCAGTTTACATCGAAATTCGTGATAATACTGGCGATGTCATAAATCGTGTAGCGGGTGGCACTAAAAAAGGACTACACCGCATTACGTGGGATATGAAGTATGCGAATACCACGTCAACTGCTAAAAAAGGCCGCAGGAGTAATGGCTTAATGGCATTGCCTGGTACGTACAGCGCTACTTTATTTAAGCGTGAAGGTGCGACGATTACTCAATTAGCTGAGCCTGTTGATTTTACATTGGAGTCTATCTACGAAGGCGCACTGAAAGGGGCATCTGCGGATGACATTACAGCCTATGGAAACGCGGTAACACAAGTCCAAAAACGTGCCATGTCTTCAACCACCGTACTTGAGAAAATGAAAGAAACCTTGGCATTGTTGCGTATTGCTATTGACCGTACCCCTAGCGATGTCAGCCAGCTTGAAGCTGATTTTGCGGGTATTCAAAGTGAATTAAACGACATTAATAAGGCGTTTAGTGGGTTAGAATCGCGAGATCGTAAAGGTATTAAGCCGGCTAATATTTTGAGCCGTTTACGCTATGCAAGTTCAGCATTAAACTCATCTTATGGGCCTACTCAACAACATAAAGACCAACTTGGTTATGCTGAAGATGAATTAAACCAAGTAAGTGCACGGATTAAAACTCTGCATGAAACGACTGTGCCAGCGTTACAGCAAGCGGTTGTGAGTGAAGGTGGTCCTTGGACTGCTGGCATTCCTGTTATTGCAAACTAACCTGCGCTAGCGAAGATAGGTGCGGCAGCGTTAAGCTGCCGTATTTTTTTTAACCCTTCCTTTTTAATTTTATTACCGTAGCAATACTTAATGAAAACCCAGTTGTATCCTTGTTGTGTTATACCCCGTGCTAAGTTATCGAGTGTTGAATCAGCAAAATTTAAGTTATTTTCAACCGTTTTATTTTTAACTGCCCCCGTTTTTTGTGCCGGGGCCGATGATATGAGCACTGACACTAAAAGTGCTGATGAGCTAGAGCGCTACACTGTCACCGCACAGCGCCCGTATTACAATCAAACCTTAAACAGTATTTTTCCTCAACTTAGCTACGATAAGTCAAACCTTGTGGGTAGCCCCCATATCAATGATATTTTGCTGCAAGCGCCCTCTGTTAACTTAAATGGGCAAGGTGGGCAAATTCAAAACATCAATATTCGTGGCTTTTCTCGCTGGCGAATTCAATCGCTTCTTGATGGCGTACCTATTGTTAGCGACCGCCGAGCAGGGGCCAGTGTTGGGTTTGTGCCTCCCTCGTTTATTCAAGGTGTTGCCGTAACTCCAGGTGCTGCGTCTACCTACTTAGGGTCGGGCGCTATGGGGGGCGCGGTAGATTTGTTACTTTCATACAATACACAAGCAAACCTTCAAGTAGGCTGGAGTAGTAACCAAGAGGCCCAAGATTATAGTTATGCCGATTACGCAGGGAATACCGATTGGAACCTTTCGTACCGTAAAGGCAATAATGGCTCTGACGCACAAGGTAATACCCTGTTTGATAAGTTCGAACAAACCGCGTTGTTTATCAGGCATCGACCAGAAAATGGGGTGCTGAAAGAAGCATGGACTTTATATTCAGACAACAGTGATATTGGTAAATCTAGCAGTGATTTTCCAGAAGATAGAGTGACTACCTACCCAGAAAATACTCATTGGCTAGGCAAAATGTCGTTTGCATTTTCTAATATATTTAGCAATGACCCATCTAGCACAGAACTGATTAGCAATCTTTGGTGGCATCAGTCCACATTGGACACTCATATCTTAAGGCCCGAAGACCGGATAAATGAAAGTGAAAGCGAGGCATTAGATTTCGGGTTTAATGTGGGCAGTGATGCACGTATTAATAACTGGCAAGTCAATTGGCAAGTTCAATTGATGGGACGGGCAGGGGTTATTATTGATGAAAGAGAGTTAACCTTAGTTTCCTCTGCTACTGAATTGCTTATAGACGAGTCTCCTGTAGGTGAGTCTTCAGACTTGACCGAGAGCTCCTTTATACCTGAATTGGCATACGAGCTTCGTACTTTGGATGCCAGTGAAACCACAGTTGCAGGTATTGCCGATGCATCGTGTACCTTTGGCGCTACTTCGTTAGCGTTTGGAGGCAGGCTTGATTGGCAGCAACAGTCTAACAATGCTGATGATGTCACTAGTACTAACGTAAGTGGCTTTATTGGGGCGAGCCATACGCTTTCGCCACAATGGGCGGCAAGTGTTTATTTGTCTAGCGCCTTTCGGAACCCGTCATTAACCGAACGTTATTTTTCAGGAGAAACCCCTAGGGGCACAGTGCTAGGTGATGTCCATCTAGACACAGAGCAGGCCACAAATTTACAGGCTTCTTTATCGTACAAGAGCAGTGGTTTAAAGGGCTCTGTGGAAGTATTTCATCAGAAAATAAATCACTACATTGAACGTACTAGGGTATCTGAAGATGTGGAAATTTATAGTAATTTAGACAGTGCGACGATTTCCGGAATTAGCTATCAGCTAGATTGGCAGCAATCACAAGCTGCAATTAAATCGCAAAACACCGTACCAGAAAAGGGCTATTGGTTTGCGCAATTAAATGGCGCATGGATTGATGGCGAAGATAATCATGGCAGTGCCATTGCTGATATTTCACCTAATAGTCAGCGATTAACACTAGGGTATGAGGTGAGTGAGTTACGGCTATTTTCAACGCTTGTTTATCGTGCCAGCAAGCGAGATATTGCAGATGGCGAAAGAGCACTCGATAATGTAACTACCTTAGATATTGGCGCGGCATGGCAATTCAACCCACGTACTTCAGTGCAAGCAAGTTGGCGTAATCTTACCAATCAACAATATTATGTGAGCGCCGATGATAAAGCAGCGTTTGCCCAAGGTGAAAGCGTACAGCTAGCATTAACCTTTTTGCTGTGAACGATAATAACGTTTTCGATATTTGCTATTTAAGGTAGTAAATAACATTACTAAGCCTGTTAGCCATAAAATGAAAAGCAAAATGGCAGCGGGCAAAAACAGCCATAGTTTTGCCCCTTCAAAAAACCAGCTGCCATCGTGAATAGCTTCAATGGTATCGGTACGCCGGTAAGCAACTTGCAGCACTTCGCCGTTGCTTGCATTCAGCTGTACTTCCCAGTGATTTTTTCCGCGAACTTTTATAATGCCTTTATTGGGGCGAACATCTAAACGGTCGATATCATCCCAACTATTCAGTTCAGCTTCGGGAACGTGTTGCACCGCTTCAATAATGCTATCGAAGCTAATAGAAGGCGCGCGACCGGCCGCTTTTTGGGTAGGAGGTTGTAGCCAATCAAACTCTTTTTTCACCTGCAGCAAAAGGCCACTGCCAATCACAACAACGACAGGAATAAAGATGGCTAATGAAAGCCACAAGTGAAAATTGCGGCTTGTTTTACGCAGGTTAATCGACATTCATTTACTACCTAAAAATGGACCTTCACTATACTGCATCTAATTTAGTGAGTAAAAAATGTGAGCTAACTTTAAGATTTTGAGCGACGAATAAAAGGGTTTTGGGACCAGAGGTGTGCTGCTCGGTATACTTATTTTACGAAATACAACCTTATATGTCACCTTGCGGGTCGCACTAAAGTGCGCTCTTATTTTGTCTGCGTTGCTGGGTGAGCTTTGAGTCTTGGGCAAATCAAAAGCATGGCTTCGCCAACTCAAGGAGATGCTTTGAAATTAGTTATTATGGATGTCTTCACTTTACATCTATAACCATTTTTTCCTGAAGGTGCCATTGGGATCATAAAGTTCGGTTTGTTTTTGCAAATTAAAGCGACGATCTTTTTTAGGATCTGCGCCCACCCCAGCCAAGTATTGCCAATTCCCCCAATTACTGGCCACATCATAGTCAATGAGCTGTTGTTCAAAATAGGCTGCCCCATAACGCCAGTCCAACGCCAACTCATGTATCAAACAACTGGCGACAAGTTGCCGTCCTCGGTTCGACATATACCCAGTCTGATTAAGCTGACGCATACATGCATCAACAATAGGGTAACCTGTTGTGCCTTCGCACCAGTGGGTAAACTTTGGTTGTTCAAAAGTGGTTTCGGGTTTTACTTGTTTCACGCCGTCAAAAGTAAACAGCCTGGATTGATGCAAGGTTAAATTCCAATGAAAATATTCACGCCACAGTAACTCGAAATATAACCAATAGGTTGACTCATTTGCCCCTCTTAAAAGCTCGTATTGTTTAATTTCCCTGTACACCGTTTTGGCCGATATGCAGCCGTTAGCTAGCCAGAACGATAATTTACTCGAGTTATACCAATCATCTAACTCATTTCGGGTTTGTTTGTAGTGTTTGATAGCGTCGCTCTCAAACAAATAACGTTGCAGTTGTTCTACCCCCGCAAATTCACCTCCTTGTACCGTGCTAACAGTGGTTGTCAACTTAGGCTCAGCAGGAGTAGACAACACACTTTCTGGTAAGTCAGCACAAGCACTCGTAGGGGCAGATATAGTTAGGTTTTCAACCTGCTTGCGAAACGGAGTAAAACTGGGAGATAAATCGGCAAGAGAAAAAGGTAATTGTTGAATATCAAATAAGCTATGTCCATTTTCTGAAATAAAGCTTACCTGAGGCAGTGCCTTTCTCAATGCCGCGCAGTCTTGTTGTTCGTAGACACCAGCATGACTTGCGACTCCAATATGCGTCACATTATGCTGAACAACTAGCTTAGTGATATTCGTGACACTGTCTGTTTTAATTATATGTAAGTGCTGGCCTCTACTACGCAATGCTTTATCTAGCAAAGCGACGCTTTGCCACTCAAAGTTTTTTCGATGAGCGCTTACCTCGCCTTCTAACAAGGAATCTTGTCTATCCGAGTATGAGTCAAATGCATACACGCATATTAGCCTATCGACTTTGGCACATAATAGATTTAAGGTCTGATTGTCTTCTAAGCGTAAGTCATGCCTAAACCAAAACAATCCTTTGGTACATTTTAAGTTCATATCTAGGTTATGTGCCAAATGCAGATTCAGATCACAAAATCTTGATATATAGTGTAAAACAAGAACAAAATTGGAATAACTCTGTATTAGGTTAGAAAATAGAAATTCTTTACGACGCTTTGTTTTTAGAGCTATAGGGCGGCACGCACATTAACTATAATTTATGGGTAGAGTAGAGATTAGATATAAAGGTCAGCGGTCTTGAACCAAAAATATGTATTTCGAGATCAGATTTCGACTAGCAATAGATATGCATTAGGCACGCCCTGTGCCAATCGGCTTTCTCGTCGATTTGTTGATGTCGATATAATCATTGCTTAAGCACGACGTTATTAAGCGAATGACCCAAAACGAACATCATTCTTGGCCATTTTTTAAGAAATATAATTCAGTAAACCCCATTTTTACAAATTCGGCATCTCTAAAATTTCTTACGGTAGCTTTGCCTTTACTGATTGAGGCAATTTGCTGCTCAGTTTGCAAAAAGTGGGTAAGGTCTACTCCTTCAGCATCGGCCACCGCTTCATGCATATTTTGATGGAGGCTGTAAGAAAAACTAATCTCTTTTGCCACACCTTTAAACTTATAACGTACTTTATGGGCCATTTTCTGCTCGGCTGGGTTCATCAACTGGGATAATTCGGTGGCCGTCATTATAAACTTAAATAGCAGCGTTTATTCAAAAAGTTTAACAAAAAGAGACATGTGGTGGTCGCAGGGGCACCCACAAGTTAGCCTTTTTGAACAGTGAGAGGCGAAAGGGGGATTTCATAAACGATGCCAAAGCGGTGAATTAAATTGCTTTGAATTAGTTAATCATACACCCCTAATGATTGGCACCTAATTTCAACATCCTTGTTGAGCGAGTCAAGCGACAGAATGTGGTTTCTCATTCATCAGCTTACACTTTGACGTCTTTATTCGAACAAGGTAATAATTGTTTGCTGAACAGTGTGTTAGTTTTTGGGGTTAAACGTAAACTCTAAACGATTGCCACTTGGCTCACGTATCATCATGTGTTTTGTTGGGCCTCCGTATGCTAGTTCAGGTGCAAACTCTATCACTACCCCTTCAACTTCTTTAAAGCGCTCATAAAGCTCATCCAATGCTTCGAAGCTTACAGCGGTTAGTGCTAAATGATGAAGGCCAACGTTATGTTTACGATTAAACTCGATGGTATTTTGACCTGCGGTGGTTTGCCATAAGGTTAAAAATATTTTTCCATCACTCACAAATTTTGCAGGATAAGAGGGGTCACCTCCTACTTCGTTCCAACCTAATGTATCTGTAAAAAAGTTTGTAGAGCTTTCTAAGTCTTTTACTGTTAAGCCTATGTGGTTGAAACCATCGGTAAGTATTTCATTTTTGGCTAATGCATTAAAACTAAGCAAACAAATAAACAGGCAGGAATATAACATTTTCGACATGGGTCACACACTTTCGTTAATTGAATTCACTTACCAGACCCGATTAAGTGTAAAAATCTTACTTAATTTTTAATTTGAGCGTGAGTCATTACTAAGGAGACAAAAATGCTCATGCTTTGTTGTTTTATAAAAAAGCCATCCCCTTACTGGTGAGTCATGGAAAATTTGTCGCGATTTTATTAACGCGACGCGCTAACCGACTTTGTCAAAGTTAGTCTATTTGAGTTGATTGCAATCATGTTAAGGTGATTCAATTTCGTTATGGCCTTTAAAAAGGTGGGCTGTTGGCTTGCAATCAATCTGCGCTGCGTAAAGAGATGTTTATTCAGTAACGCTTCCGTTGTGGCTTTTGGCTCTGCGGTGGGTGAGTGATTATTTTTATTAGGAGTGAAAGATGTACACAATTCGCCAGGCGACGCATGCAGATATTAACAGAATGGCAGACATTGAATCTGTTTGTTTTCCTGAGTCAGAGGCCGCGTCTTTGGAGTCATTTAAAAAACGTTTTTCGGTATTTCCTGAGTGTTTTTATGTACTTGAAGTTGAAGGCATTGTGGTAGGCCACATTAATGGCTGTGTTTACAGTGCGCCAGAGCTTCCTGATGCCTTATATTCTGATGTTAGCTTACATTGCCCAAATGGTGCTTACCAAACGGTTTTCGGGCTTGCGGTTGAGCCTCAGTATCAGAATCGAGGGTATGCGTCTGCGCTCACTAAGCATTTTATTGAAGTTAGTCGAGTAGGTAAGCGTGAAGGAATGGTACTTACTTGCAAAGATTATTTAGTTAAATTCTACGAGAGGCTAGGGTTTGTTAATGGTGGCGTATCTGCTTCGAGTCATGGAGGAGCTAGATAGAATGATATGGTACTAACGTTTTAAATGATGTACAAAAACGTGAATTGAGTAATGGGTGAGTAATAAATTACAGTTGGTTTTGTTATTGAGTGGATAGAAAAAGCTTGCCTCTATCCACTTCATTTAACTGGTTTATTAGCCCATTACTTGTCAGAAAACGTATTTATATTAGTCACTTCAGGGTAATACAAGTCAGCATCTTCAATTCTATACATCTTGTCTGCTAACCATTTTTTCTGAATTCTTTTACTGTAGTTTAAGTAAAGCTTACCGTCTGTTATATGCCATGCTTCAGGGTCGATACGCACAGTTGCTTCATTCGACATGCCATAAGCACACCAACCGCCATATTGTGCAGCATATTTTTCTGGGTTTTCATTAAACAAGGCTAGATTCTCTTCACTAGAAAACTGCCATGTTGCGTCATGCCAGACTGCTGTGATGTTTTTATTGCCTTTAACCGGTTTGCTTTCAGTAAAATATGCAACCGTGTCGTAACCATCAATGGCGATATTGTTAAAGCGGCCAGTGTTTACTGCGTCGTCTAATGCAAAAGCGGGTATTGTAAAAAACGTAATAACGATAACTGCTAAATATTTAAATAAATTTCTCATGGGCATCTCATTAGTGATTGAAGTTCTATATCGGTATTAACCGTTCTATTGACGAAAATATTTCAAATAATTAAGTATTTTTAATTTTTCAGCTTGAGCTTCAGTATTATCAATAGAAAAATTATTGGTTTTAATAATAGACCTGGTTAACTAATTAAGCGATTTGTACCTAGAAATCTTACCGACTAAATGCCCTTATACTTTGGACTTTGCGGATACTGTGATTCTTATTTCTCTGAATATAGTCGGGGCATCTAAGGAGACTTATTTGATTCTTGGTCTCTAAGAAACTGTCGGTAGAGCCTAAAACGGATCGATATCTTGAATCTGATAGTGTTTAGTGCTTTCTTTTATGCATTTTACACGACATCATTGCTGCAATTTTTTATTGAGGCCATTTGAGATTGAAGCTATGAGTAGTAAAAGTATACAAACTGAAACCGAATTACGCCGCGATTTAGCTGCCGCATATAGATTAGCAGCCATGCTGGGGTGGGAAGATACCTTATATACCCACTTTTCAGTTCGACTGCCTGGCGCTGGCACTCCTCGTTTTTTAATTAATCCATTTGGATTAATGTTTGATGAAATTTGTGCCAGTGATTTAGTGGTGGTTGATGCCGAGGGCAAAATATTAGAAGGCAATGCTGATTATAATCTAGCGGGCTTTACTATTCACAGTGCTGTGCATATGGCTCGCGACGATGCTCATTGTGTTATGCATACTCATACCACTGCAGGCATGGCTACGGCTGCCTGCGATGATGGGCTGTTGATGCTAAATCAAATTAGTACCGAGTTTTACGATCGCCTTGGTTATCATGATTATGAAGGGGTGGCTTGGAATTTAGAAGAGCGTAAGCGTATTCAACAATCGCTGGGCGATAACATAGGTTTAGTGTTGCGCAGTCATGGCTTGCTAACGGTAGGTGAAAGTGTCGCTGATGCTTTTCAAATTATGTATTACCTAAATCGAGCTTGTGAAATTCAACTAGCGGCGGCTCAAATGGGGAGCCTGTCAAAAATGAATACCATCTCTAACGAATTGTCTCAGTATGTTAGTTCTCAGTTTAAAAAAGTGGAGCATGAACGCCAAATAGTGTGGCAGGCTTGGCTTAGAAAGCTAGAGAGGTTAGATCCTAGTTATAAAAATTAGATGAGAGTGAACCCTTGTGTCACTGACTTCAAAAGGTTGGCCGGGATTAAACTGGCCGCCTAGCCATGATGTGCTTTAGCTGAAAGTAGCAACTCAATTAGCAGTACTTTGACAACTAAAGATAGTAGGGTGAACATGTTGTCGACCTAAGCAGAATGGTCGGTGTAATCAGCACTTACAAAGGTGTTTCGGCCCTGTTCTTTCGCTGCATACAAGGCGGTATCTGCAAGCTGATATAAACGCATGGCATCAATATTATCTTTATGTGTTTTAGTGCAAGCGCCCATACTTACGGTTAGATAAGGTTCAATGGGTGAGGCTTGATGGGGAATATTAAGTTCAGCGATTGAGGCTTGTATTTTTTGCATAATACCAAGTGCCGCTACGGCATCTGTATCCGGTAAGATACAAAAGAATTCTTCTCCGCCCATTCTTGCTACGATATCGTGAGTTCGTAGTAAATTTTGATTGATAGCATTTGCCACAGATATCAAACATTCATCACCCATTAAATGGCCGTACTCGTCATTGAACAGCTTAAAATAATCAATATCAATTGCGATGAGCGTTAAAGGTGTGCCTTCTGAATTAGATGTTGCCAGTGCATTTTTTATGGCGTCGTCGTATTTACGGCGGTTGGCGACTTGGGTAAGAGGATCAATTTTAGTGAGGTTATCTAATTGCTTATTTAACTGAGCAATCATTTGGTTTTTACTTTCTTTTTCTGTGTTCATTGTTCCTATAATAAGTGCCGTACTACATGCGGTAAAAATATAAATTTGCATGTAAAAAATTGCATAACTCAAGTCATTAAACATAAAAATGAAGGGACCGAGCTTTGCTGTGCTGTAAAAGCCACAAGTTAAAAAAACAACGGTTATCCAAACCGAGGTGATGTAATGATTGAATCGCAACGCCACCCACATAGCCACGGGAAACAGTAAAAAAATTAAACTTACAGTAAATTTGTTGTAGTGCTCTCTACCAAATACTTCGACGAGGATCAGCACAGTAGCTGCGCACATCACTACAAGTTCGATGACTTTGTGTTTGTTTACATGCACAGAGAATGTTTTGTGCTTGATAGAGTTAAAAATATGGAAAGCTGTAAGAGTTGACGCAAATATGCTTACCGTATTGCCTACAAACCAAATCAGTGAGTGGCTGAGAACTGGCACTAAACCTGAAATAACCCACAGTGCAGTGACGCCTATGACGACATTAAACAAAGCGCTAAGCATGCATAGCACGGTTAGAAATAGAATATTTTGACGTAAATTAATGAAGGTAATGGGTTCTTTGCATAGCTGTTTAAAAATGGTGGCAGCTAAGGTGACACTGAATACATTGGCTAATAGAAATGCAGTTTGAGCGATTTCAAAATTGCCAAAATGGGTATATACCCCCATAAAATAAGCGAGCGTAATACCCAGAGCTAAGTGCGGCCAGCGCTTTGGGGAGCAGACTAAAAATAATGCGCTTGCAATACCATTTCCTAGCCAAAGTATGGCTATATTTCCCACCATGAAAAAAGCAGCGCTTAGATAGATCATGGCCATATAACTCACTACCATAATGGCAAATACCATAATATTTGATGGCGAAAAGAATGACTTACTTCGAACGATTATTTCCATTAATTAGCTCTATAATAAATTGTAAATAGCAATATGTGTTCTAGGTCATGCCAAGTGTAATAGGATGTATATCCTTAAAAGACAACTAGACCAACTAGTTAACTTTTGATTATGTTATGCACATACTAATAGGAATTTCGCGCTGCGTCACTGTATGTTTTTTAAATGGTATTCTTTACGTTTTTAGGCGGGGTTTCATCAATTTTTGGGCATGGCCAACATTATATTACGATAGGTATCTACCCAATATTTATCTTTGTTAGCTTGTAAATAATCTAATAGCTTACTGTGCTCGGCTGTGGTGATGGCTAAGTGATCGCCGCCTATACCGTGGAATAACACGTTGATTAGCTTTATATTTTTTGGCTGCTTTTCTATGTACGTAATGATTTGTTGGGCGCTGATGTTATTCGGTGCAATGAGCCGTGCAAAGTTTGGATCTTCGCTGCCTTTAATTCCAATAAATTGATCCTTTACTGCCTCTATATAATCTCCATCTTTAGCTGATTTATCACCGCATGGTGGGGTCAATGTGCGTATAGATTGACCGTCAACGGCCATTAAAAGTGTGTTGGCTACGGTGATTTCATCGACCATAGAAAGTACCCGTCTATCGTCTAAATTATTATGCGATGGTACCCAGTTTCGGTTGGGTTTAGACTTTTTACATGCATGAAATAAGGTATGGTTTCCTAACTCGTGGCCAGTTTTAGCAAGTTGAGCCCATTCACTCAGACGGTTTTTAAATGTTTCAGATAGCGGTACAACGTAAAACGAAGCTTTGAAATTGTGTTTATTTAATGCGGGTAAGGCGTTGTCTAGTTGGCTGGGTAGGGCGTCATCATAAGAAATACTAATCGCCACCTTATCGTTGTTTGGCCATGATTTTTCGGCTTTTACGTGGTTCGACAAGCTTGTAAATATTAGTAGTACAGCAAGCAAAGTAGAGTAAGAAAAAATTTGCATGATTATGTCTTTTCCAATGGTGTGGGTGACGGTTGTTTTTCTTTGCTTGGTGAGGTTAGCATAATAGGCGAGGGGTCTCTGCGTTTTTCATTCGCTAGATAAGTGAGTATGCTATTCGATTGCTTATTCTCCCCCTACTATTCATATTGCAGTCGTGATGACTTTTTCTAGATTAATCGAAACAGCCTTACCAAAATTTGGTTTCGAACATTAGGTATATGGCAAGGCCAGCTGCAGCTCCAGATATAAATACATTCCAGTCTCGATATTTGACTTTAATAATATTCAAAAACACATAAGCAAGGCCAATTATTACTGCCACAATCATCAGTTGGCCAAGTTCTAAACCAATATTAAAACCTAACAGAGGCATTAGGATAGCGTTATCGCCCATGAGTAAAGCTTTAAAGAAGTTGGAAAAGCCCATACCATGGATAAAGCCAAAAAATAACGCCACTATATAGTTATTTGTCATTCTTGAGCTTGTATCACCAGAAGAATGGCTCATCACGTTATGCAAAGCTGTGATTAAAATAGTCGTTGGGATCAAAAACTCGATTATCTCTGAAGGTATGTTAATAGTACCTATGGAAGATAAACCTAAAGTAATACTGTGCCCCACAGTAAAGGCGGTAACCAGTATCAATAGGCTTTTAAATTGTTCAATTCTATAAATAGCGCACAGGGCGACAAGAAATAAAATGTGGTCAAACCCTGCGAAATCCGAAATATGTTCGAAGCCTAATTTTATATACAGGTCAAATGATCCCATTTTAGAACTCCAAGTGATGAGTAGGTGTGTCTTTGTTGAGCATAAAGCTGTCTGAATCTCCATCTATGTGTAAGTAGACTATGTTACTTTGATCAAAAAATAGATCTGTGAAGACGGTATTTTTTACTTCAAGTGATGTTAAAGCTTGCAGATTTCTAAACTCAAAAACAAGGCCAAGTGCAGTGTTGATCCCTTCTCCATGTCGCTTTTTACTTTCTATGTTTAAAGGCTGAATTTGTCCGTTTACTTTGATGTAAAAATATTGATTGAGGTATTGCAACAACAAGACTTCTGCATTCTCTGACTCAGTAGGTAGACCTAGGTTTAACTCTGTACTTTCTGGGTCAAAAACTATTGCCTCGTTCACATCCATTACAAACAACCTGAGGCTAAGTGATAACAACTTCTTTTCTGAAGAATACTCAATTTGGCTCAGAGAAAGTCTAAGAGGATGGGCCGCTGAATGTTGATGTGTTAACAGCAAAATCAGCGGGAAAACACATCTAATACAAAAAGATTTCACCCACATAGTGTTATAAATTATACGCTGGCTGCTTGTATTTCTGTGGCGATGTCCTGTACCTCTCGGAATACACGCATTAAATTACCACTCCAAATTTTTTCAATTTGTTCTTCGGTATATCCACGTTTCACCAACTCGATTGTTATGTTCATAACTTCACTGGCATCAAAAATTCCCTCGATACCACCGCCGCCATCAAAGTCACATCCTATCCCCACGTGATTAATACCCGCCACTTTGACTATGTGATCAATATGGTCAACTACATGTTGAACGGTTGCTGGCGCTGCAGGAAACTTTTTTGCTAGCTCTGCGTAGGCCGCTCTTGCAGCTTTGCGTTCTTCGTCAGTCATTTCACTGGTGGGTTTTAGATTTGCCCTGAACTCTTTTATTGCTGCAGTGCGCTCTGGGTTTTCTGGTGCTTTTCGAAGGTAATCAGCAAGCATAGTGAGTTGTACTACGCCCCCATTTTTGGCCATGAGTTTTAGCATGGCGTCTGACATATTACGGTCGTGCTCGGTTACTGCTCGCGCATTCGAATGGCTCGCAATAATAGGGGCTTTTGACACGGCAATAGCGTCATAGAATACTTCTTCGCTGCCATGAGAAACATCAACCATAATCCCAAGGCGATTCATCTCTGCTACTACCTTTTCACCAAATTTACTTATACCTTGGTGCTCAGGGCCTTTTGAATCGGTTGCAGAGTCTGCTAAATCGTTATTAGTTGAATGTACTAAAGTGATGTAACGAACGCCTTTATCGTAATATAACTCAATATTAGAAATGTCATTGCCGATGGGGTAGCCATTTTCTATAGCAAGGAAAATCGCTCGCTTACCTTCATCTTCTAACTTGTAAGCATCTTCTGGGGTAAGTGCTAGGCCAACAATATCTGAGTTTTTCTCGGTTGACTCAATGACGGCATCGAGCATTTGAAGACCCAGTTTTTTAGCGCGACTATTACCTTCATCATCACGGATGTCTTGAGCGACAAATGCCGCGAAGAAAATGGCATCTAGCCCTCCTTCCTTCATTCTTGGATAATCGACTTTTGAACCTGTTTCTTTAGGGTCATGTCGCTGTGACATATCAAACCCAGGCTCGATCATTCTTAAAGGGGTATCAGCATGAGAATCAAATGTTAATACCCTGTCGTGTATCTCTAATGCTCGGGTAATAAGTGCCTCTTCTGTCTCTTCAGCTGCAACCTGTGTTTCAGGCTCAGATTCAGAAGAGCAGGCAGTAATCAATAAAACAAAAACAATTGGTAAAAGGTTTAATTTGTTATTCATATTAGTTAACCATTCAATTTAGACTGATAAAAAGGCGCATAAAACTTTACCGAAACCCCTTAGGGCATCTAGGTTAAATTTAAAAGCGTAATAACTCTTCATTTAATGTCGGGCATTGCCCACAGAAAGTGATGGGGAGAATCAAAGACAGTCAATGTCTTAATTGTTATATTGTAACAATTACGTACTTAACGCAAGTACGCTAAGTTATTAATATCTATTTAGATTTAAGCTCAAACAAAATGCCACTGGTTATGAAAAAGAATTTGGCAACACTGTACTTAGCACAACATTGTTTTTTGCAGAGTAATTTCTTAGTTAGTTTTAAATCGGCTAGGGTAAATCTCAAACATCGGTATGGCATTTGCTCTTGATGCTATGTGTTGCGTAAAAACACGTTTCTTTCTCAAACATTTAGGAGCTCAATAATGGATTTAATTAGGATTATTTTTTCAATTTTACTTCCTCCAGTAGGCGTATTTTTACAAGTGGGCCTAGGCGGAGCCTTTTGGTTAAACATACTTCTGATTATTTTAGGGGATATTCCAGGAATTATTCACGCAGTATGGATTATAGCTAAACGCTAAATAATCGGACAAACGAGACGCCCGTAAAAAGTATACGAACTATGTAAACTTTTCACGGGCGTTTTTTTTGGGCACTTTTCCAAATATTAGTTGTACTCATTTAGCTTATTTATTTTGTTTACGGTAACCCTTAATTATGGAATCAACTATGAGGGTGATCCTAAAAATAGGGTGTTATGTTAATGCTCCCTAGGATCAATTTTTACTTGTATTTAAATTCAAGATTATTATTTTTTAATGACTCCTTCGCTAAATCGGAGTGTATTGCTGCGATTTGAGTTAAGCAAGCCGCCAATTTTGATTGTTCATGTTGAGATATAGGCCAGCCCGAGGAGCATCCAATAGAAGTATATTTTTGAGAAGCTTCTATGGATGGTGCTCTCAGAATTTTAAGAGCTTCTCCATACTCTACAATTGAAACTCTTTTATTTGAGATATTGTACCCTTTAGAACTGAATCGTGGAGAGGTATTAAAAACATATGCATCAACATTATTTCTTTTTAGTGACACCTCCAAAGCGATGGCCCCACCTAGTGAGTGACCTGTAACAATAAAGTTAGTGTCATCAGAATATTTTTCTCTAAGTTTATCAAATAGATTCAGTCCTGATTTGTTTTGTGATGCGAGGATATTACCATACCACCAGTCTTTCATATTTTCAGTACCTCGAAATGAAATTATTAGCGTATTTGTATTCTTATTTTCATAAATTGAATACGCAAAACCTATTGGGTCATTGTCTTTAAACTCGATCAACGAGTATTGATTCGGTAATGTGAATAAAGGCGTTGGTTCATATGTGTTAGCTGCTATTTGAGCAAAAATAAATGAAGATTGTGCAGTTTCTCTAATTTCTTTACACCACCCTGATGGGTGTTCACAATCAGTAAGGCTATGTTTTGTTGACACTGTTGAACCACAAGAAGTCATTACAGCTAAAAAGAATACTACTAATAAATACTTCATTTCTTGTCCTTATTAATTTTCTGAGGAGTTAGCAAATCAGTTACTTGTTTTACTAGTGGTTGTTATTCTAGTTATCTCTCATGGCAAAATGTTACTTAAAATGATTGGGAGCTAAAAATTAAGTAATTAGCATAGGTGTCACGCCAAATTTATTATTATCAGCTTTTCAAAAATCCTTTCACTTTATGAGAGGTATTAGATTTACGTATCACCAACTAAGTTAAACCTTAATTGGAGAGTCAAAATGAAAGCATTAACCTTAATCGCACCTGTTTTTTTAAGTCTTTGTGTCACCTCATTTATTAGTACTGCTGATACTTCGGAGGCTAATAATATCATTGTCGATTGTGAGAATAATGAACAAAAAACGTGCTTGAGTACTGAGCTTAAAACCATAATTCCGGCTATTGAGTTGTGTTCACAAGAGCAAACAAAAAACTATGATTTTATAGATCTTGATCTATTTGCTGTTAAGAAGTTTCCATCAGATCCTCCTACAGATATCACAAAACAGTCTAGAGCTGATTGGATAAGCGCTGTATTAAAGCTATGTAAAGACAAACCCACTCCAGAAGAAATAGAAAAGAACAATGCAGTTTTTACCGAGTCATCTAGTTGGACTAATCAATTTATGGTGGGGTACGCCATTGCTTCGGCCTATGAAGATGATGGCACACATAAAGGGCTGACTGAGCAATCTCCTTTAGCTCAATTTAGTTTTGATGGGCGATGGCTTGTTGGTAAGAAAGCGCCTATTCATTGGGAGATAGGTGGGTTTTTGGCTAGTAGCCCTTCGTTTATTGATGCAGAGGATAGCTCATCAAAATTAGATGTTGATCCTGAACCAGGTGCAGAGGAGGAAGTAGAGGTTGATACCGATGACGATACCGCCACCGATGAGGATGTGACTAGTGTAACTAAACCTACATTCAATGATGTTGTAGGTTCTTTAGATGTATACACCAAGCTTACTACGAGCTTTTGGAATGATGATTCTGGTGTGTTGAAAGATTATTTTGCAGTCGGGGGCATTGCTGGCTTTAAAACACGAGATAAAGTGGCTGATGATTTAGATGCGGTGGTTTATTACTACGGACCGATTCTTGAGTATCGTTATTACGGTAAAGACATGCGTACTAACAAAAACTCAATACCAAGAGGCAAAGTGTGGGCTGGTTATCTAAGGTTTGAAGAATATGGTGGATTAGAAGATCAAGACCGTTTGTTATTAGTTGGTGAATGGCAACTTAACGACAATGAAGAAGCTGAGCCTGATGAAGGACGCTTTGTTGTCGGACTAAAAGCAAATTTAGGTGAAGGAGCTGACGATGTTGGGATTTATTTCGCATATCGCTCTGGTTTTGACAGTATTCAGTCATTTTTGACTGGGAAATAGAGTGTTTCAGAGCGTGGTAAAATTATTGCTCTTGCAGCAAGTGTTCTCGCTCTCGTCTGGATTGCGCAGAGGCTCAGAGAGCTGTGACATCTAAATTAACTCCTTTATAAGTTACGGAAAACATTGGTTTTGGGTATGGCTCTCTTGGCGGGGGATAGTTTTTCTTACGTAATTTTTTATTGGGTAAAAGGTAACCTAAAACATCGATATGGCATTTTCTCTCACTAATTTGAATTTCAAATTAAGAAGTAACTTTCTTTTGGACATAGAAGTGCGAGAATAGATTTAAGTAGGTGTGTTTTACAAGGGATATTGGCAGTGCCTTTTGATTAAATATATTTCTGATTTTTTAAAGCTTATTGAACCAATCTTGCTTACTTATAATATTTTTTGTCAAAATACATATACTTAGGTAGTATTCTGCATGGGCTATTAGTTTAATAGGTCTATAATAAATTAAGGATTATTAATGAAAAAAAGTATTTTCGGAACAATGTTATTGGCGTCACTGTCTAGTGGTGTTTTTGCTGCCGGTAATGGCCCCAACCCTTTTAGTGATTGTGGCATCGGTGCTGCTTTATTTAAAGATACAGCTTGGGCTGCAGTGACCTCAAACGTTATTTGGGATGTAGGTACAACCGCTGTTATTTCTGCAACTGCTAGCCCAGAAACATGTAATGGAACTAGCTATCAAACGGCTGTTTTCATCAATGAGACTTATGAATCTCTTGAGCAAAATATAATTCAAGGAGAAGGCGAATACATTAATACGCTTGCTACTATCATGTCTTGTGATGCAGATGCGGCCTCTAAAATGACTGCTGAAGTTCGTCAAAATATTGCAAGCGCTGAATTGGCAATAGACTCTTCACGTTTAGAAAAAGCTGAAGATTTATATTTAAATGTTATGAGTACTGAAGCTGCTAAAAGCTGTTCAATACAATCTTAGTAACTAGATGAAAGCTGTTTTAGACAAAGGCCGAGTTCTATCGGTCTTTTTTTATCTTTTTTCTTTCTCGCCTACAGTATTTGCTGCTAGTTATTCGGACACGTTTGTAGAGCAATTTGTACGAGTGATGCATGCTCAAAAAGAAGAGGAATTATACAAAACTGAATTTACCAACCCCCGGTTATTTAGTTCAGATGACCAATACTTTTCACCAGAAAAAGAAATAGCATTTTTAGATAAGCATTTACAACTATTAACCCAACAGCAAAATGTAGCGTCTTATTATTGTCGTTTCCCAGCTACTTATTATGTTCTTCAGAAACACTTAAGTCATTTACCGTCTGCCCATTATCAAAACTGCCCTGAGTTGGCGATTTTTATAAAGGGTGTAAATGATATATCCATCGTATTTGCAGCTGGATATATGGGGAATCCGGCTTCTTATTTTGGGCATATGTTTATTAAACTTGGCAGAAGTAACATTAAACTTGCCAACGAGACCTTGAACATTGGTGCTAATGTTCCAGAAAATGAAAACCCGTTAGCGTATATGGTTAAGGGGGTGTTTGGTGTGTATGAAACCCAATTTACGTCAACGAGTTATTACAAACAAAGTCATGTTTACTCTCAACTAGAAGGCCGTGATTTGTATGAGTACAAACTTAATTTAAGCTCAGAGAGTGTATTGTTTTTAAGTTTACATTTATATGAATTGCAACAAGCAAACTTCACCTATTATTTTACACATCGGAATTGTGCTTACGAAATTTACCGATTTTTATACGCACAACCCAACATGACTCATATTGGTGCTAAGCCTTTATTTTATCCTGTGCATTTGATTGCCTACTTAAATGAACATAGTTTGATTAGGTCATTTGAATACTCACCTTCAAATAAAACTAAATTTTCTCAATTATATTTTGCAGCTGCGTCTGAGAAGCGAAAATCTATAGATATGGCGATTTTGAAACTCCAAGCTAAGGAGAGTGTAAAAGTAGTCGCTAATGGAATTGATAAAGAAATTGCAGAAGCCCTGTTATTTTATGGTTACGCTCATCTAAATGAAGAAAGCGATGTCGAACTGCTAAATGCTATTAAAAAGCTACGATTATTTTTTTCTGGTGGTAAAGCCTATGATAAGAGTCAGTTTAAACAAAAAGATTTGACTAGTCGTGCGCCAGTAACAGTAGCTGTAAGTTGGGAAAATAGAAATTACAGGAATGGGTTGAAACTGGTTTTTCGTCCTGCGCATTATAACCAAACTGATAGGCCTGATGATGTTAGTAACGGTGGGAAGTTGATTTTCTTTCAAACATCGTTATTCATCGGAGACAAAATCACCTTGGATTCTTTAGATATTGTTGATGTTCATAAGAGTGAAATCGGTAAGACAGGCCAATATGGAGATGATGCATTTGAATGGGGAATGAAAATTAACTATCGAAATGTAGAGCTTAAAGGTGATGGTTTTGAAGGGCTATTTTCTGCGAGTGGTTATTTTGGTGATGTTTATTTTTTGGGAAATGGTACTTGGCTACAATACGGAATAAAGGGTGGTGTACGTAATAATGTGGCTAATAATGGCAGCGTTTTCATTGCGCCAACACTCAGTCTAACCGCTAACTTTAATACTAACACTCGTTTTTCGGTTACAGTAGGACGTGAGTTTTTTGGGGATAATGTATCGAATCTGGGTAATATCGTGAAGCTCACGGGTACATCAAAGGTAAACCATTATAGTGCTGTATCCGCATCTTATGACAAGGACTTATATGGAAAAACGTTGTCATTCGGTTTCAATTATTATTTTTAGAGATTTAATCAGCATAATGATTTTTAGTCGTTAAGTAACAGGTCACTTTTTCTTAGGTTTAGGAGTGCGATTCTAGACTTAAGTAGGCATGTTTTTTGAACTCTAAGGTCTCTAATAGATATATTTTATGAGTAAGCGTGGACTGGTTCTTTAAGATTTGAAGAATATGGTGGATTAGAAGATCAAAACCGTTTGTTATTAGTTGGTGAATGGCAACTTAACGACAATGAAGAGGCTGAGCCTGATGAAGGACGCTTTGTTGTTAGACTGAAAGCAAATCTAGGAGAGGGAGTTGATGATGTTGGAATTTAGTTCGCATAACGCTCTGGTTTTGACAGTATTCAGTCACTTTTGACTGGGAAATAAGTGGCCAATCTTAAAAGGAAGTAGGAAATTAGAAAAACTGCCGTTATCAGCTGTTTATTATGATTGTAATCAAACACACATATTTTCAAAATTGGGGGTGATCTTCTTCATCACAGGTGTAAGGTTTTTAAAGTATTTTAGTTTTATAAAATAGAAGAAAACCTTAAAACGATTATTAAAGTATTTTTGTACTTTAAGGTATTAAGAAAATAGCCCTTGTTATTAAATGTTACCGCTTCCTCATTTTATCCACATTCTTTTATTTTTTATCTTTTAGAGTAAACCTCGATATCGGTTGCTATCAAGTATTCAGTTTTTAATTAGCTACTATTTTTGCTAGCACCTTTTCATTAAAAAACTACTTATGTGTTTGGTTGTAGTTGTGACTTTAATTCTTGGCGTTGATTGGAGAGAGTGGTGTGAATAATAAAATAATTCGAGTAAGTGCTATTACATTTTGTCTGTTTATGGCGGCCTGTAGCGATAGTCATTCTGACGATTCCACGGTTGGCGAAGACACTGTCGTTGATAGTGGCACTGACGACTCAAGTGTTGACTCTGATGAGCTTGTTTTAGATGTAGACGCTACTTTATTTTTAACGGGTGAAAATGTCAGTGTTGATACTGTGTCTTGTACCTTAAGTGATGGTACAGAAACCTTGTGTTATGAAATTACCTCTAAACACACTGCCACCGAACATGATATGGGCCCTTGGTGCCCAGAGACTATTTATGACACTGCTGAAAACGGTGGTTTATGGTTTGATAATGGTGAAATAAACGACCTTGATGGTGAGTTTATTTTAAACCTGGCGACTTACTATGATGACCCCGGTTTTAAGATGTATGAAGATGATGGGTCTGTGCGCCGTATGGAAACCGCGGAGCAATGCGCCCAAGGTGCCGATCCTAATATCGAAGATGAGTTTACTAATATGTGTGCCCAGTGTTTGCCAGAGTGGGTGAGTACTCAGGTGTCTTACTTAATTCCAATTACCCCAAGTAAACAAAGCGAGTCAGTCGTTCTTAGTGATGGGCCAACCCTAGAAGTGCAAGGGGTTGAGTATGGCCCAACTGTGCGAGGCTTAGCATTTAATGGTGTGAGGTTTGATCATCCAGCTGACATAGATATTATTCTAGCCGGATATCAAATAGCACCAGTAGATGATGCTGGCGGGCATGTTAACAATAGTTTGGGTTATCACTACCATGGTGATACTGGCATGACGACCCGTATTGAACAGTCTGATGGTCATTCTGCCATGATTGGTTATGCCTTAGATGGCTATGGGTTGTACGCGAAGTTAGATGATGAAGATAACGAAGCGACTGAACTAGATGAATGTAGGGGGCATACGGATGATACCCGTGGTTACCATTATCATGTCTTGTCATTGGAAAGTAATGAGTTTCTAGATTGTTTCTATGGAGCTTGGGCTGAATAAAATAGCGTGATGACGACTTTATTTAAATAGTTTTATTCAAGTACAGAACCTAAACCTTACTAGAAAGGTTTAGGTTTTTTTTCAATTTCACGTAAATTAATTGAGGTGCGTTTAGTATGAAAAAATTCATACTGTTTATAGCGGTTTTTTGGTTATCATTAAATGTTCAAGCTCACGGCTTTGACTATTCCGTGGTGACGTTTACCGAGCAAGATAACAATACTTGGAGCTTACAGATAAAATCGTCATTAGACGCATTTAGAAAAGAGGTGAAAATGCATTTTTCTGATACTCCATACACCACCCCCGAGGAGTTCAATCAGCAAGTGTTGGCCCATTTAAATAAAACACTACAAGTGACTGTGAAAGGTAACGTTATTTCACTTGGGAAAGGTACAGTTTATCTGGGACACGAGACCTCAGTGCTTTTTACTGAGGTAAAAATACCTGTGAACACTGCTGCAGTTAAGGTGGTAAATGGTGCAGTGAAAGATATATATAGGCATACTACAAAGTTATTTGTTGCCCCCCATGGTGTGCCAAAAAGCTCGTATATTTTAAACCAATCCAATCACTTTACTGCGGAGTTTAAGGTTCAGTAAATGTTTACTGTGCTTAAGTCGAACCAAGTAACCGCAAATCTTGTTTTTAATCCGCCTCAGCTAACCTTTTGTGACTCACGTAAAGTTTGTTTTAAATTGCCATGTTTCCTTAATCACTAAGATTCACTTGATTTAAAATGGGATACCATGCTTTGTAATTCTGTGGATAATTTATTTAGCGTAGTAGCTGATTCGGATACTTGATTAGACAGGGCGTCTGATTTTACTGTGCCATTATGAATTTGGGTTACGTTGGTATTGATCTCTTCGGCAACATGATGCTGCTTTTCGGCAGATAAGCTGATTTCTATCATTCTACTCTTTATATCTAATACTGACTGTAATATGTTTTCGAACACTGAAGATGTTTCGGTCGCTAAGTCTACAGAGCTTTTCGCTACCGCTACGCTATGACTCATCTTGGTTGCAGAAGCATTGGTTTTTAGTTGAAAGTTGTTGAGCATTCTATCAATTTCATCGGTGGCTTCGGTGGTGCGCCCAGCTAGAGTTCTTACTTCATCTGCTACCACTGCAAACCCTCTGCCTTGTTCACCCGCTCTTGCCGCTTCAATAGCAGCGTTTAGAGCCAATAAATTTGTTTGTGCTGCGATTGCTTTAATGGTGTCTAAAATTCCTACAATGTTGCTAGACTCTTTTGCCAAGGCGCTCATTGTATCGTTTGACTCGTCAATCTCAACTTGCAAATCTTGCAGCGATGTCATGGTTTGTTTGATTAAGTCATTACCTTCTTGTACTTGCTCTTCACTATTCTCTGCAGCTTCGGCTGCTGTTGTACAGTTTGTGGCAACCACATTAGATGTTTGAACCATCTCATTAAAAGCAGTTGATACTTGATCAACAGATTTGACTTGATGGGAAACTACTTCACTTAATTCATCAGACAGGGTGTCCGATTGATCTGCAACATCGCTAATTTGAGCACATGATGACTTTGTGTGGCCAATAATACTGTCGATTGATTCAACAAAGTGATTGAAAGCTTGTCCCATTTGTCCCGACTCATCATTGGAGTTTATCGACAAACGTTGAGTTAAGTCTCCCTCACCATGGCTGATGTCTGTTAGGCGATTTGCCATAACGTTAATAGGGCGAATGGCGGTACTTGCTAAGAAATATCCAATAACGATAAAGATCGCCACCATGAGAATAGCAATGATCACAGTGGTAATTATGAGTTTGTTGGCATTGGCAAAAACTACTCTACTTGGGACTAAACCAATAAATTTCCAACCTAAATCGGGCGAGGTATAGACTTTTGCAAGCCAGGTTTCAGCGTCTATTTCTATTTCTTGTAGTGCGGTGTTATTAGTTAACTGAAAGTATGGTTTTGAAGATTCTGACAAGGGCTTAAAGTTGTTATTAGGATCTGAAGGGTCAGCTAATACCGAACCGGTATCTTCAACCATGACCACATAACCATCTCCACCAAACTTCACACCTTTTACTACTTCGGTTAGTTTAGCTAAGGAAACATCGACTCCTACTACCCCATGAAAACCGTTTTTGCCATCAAACCTTTGAACATAATCTAATAGTGGCTCTCCATCCGATGCGTTAGCGTAGGCTGGAATACGCACAGCTTTTTTACTGTTGACGGCTTTAGTATACCAGTCCCGCTTTCTTGGGTCGTAATTAGCACTTCCCACCGAAGGTGGCCATTGTAAATAACCTGCGTCGCTGCTACCTAGCCAAATATAGGCAAGTTCTGGGTGAGATGTTCCAAAGTCATCCATCAGTGCAAAGGCTTTTTGCTCAGCTACTGAGTTTTTATCGGGCGTCATCATGTACGATGCTTGGTCTAAATAAATTTTAATATCACCAGGCTGCAATTCTGTGAGTGCATTTGCACTTGCAAAAAAAGCAGCGTTTTCAGCTAGACCATTAAGGAAATGGGAAAACATAGTATCGACTAGTCCAATTTCATGGGTGCTTTTCTGTTCGAAAGCGAGTAAAGCATTTGAGCGTACATTGTTAATAATTACTAATGAAATTATTAGTAAAGGAAGAATCACACTGACTGCGATCAGAGCAATTATTTTAGATTTTATTGTCATAGTTATTTTAATCTAATGTTAATAGAAAACAGTAAGTTGGAAGTTTTTTTCACGTTTTCTGCAAAACCAAAAAGAGCTTTAGTTTTGTACACTTACTGATTGAATAATACAACTAAGGTCTAATGATGTTGGTGAGAAACAGACATGTTTATGTCGTAATTAGATGCCCTAATTGGATTACTAGGTCTAAGGATTTTTAAAAGCAACAAAAGATTTATTGCAAGGTTCCTTTGTATTATTACGGTGAGTTCGCCCTGTTAGTATTCATCTATACGTCTTTAGCTTAGCGGGACTGTAAAATTTAGACTGCTGAATAGGCGTTCAGTACAACTGATTGTTACATTAAAGTAAGACCCATGTCATTTTTACAAAGACTTAATAAGCTATAAACAGTAATTTTTGAAACCCTGATGTCACTATGTAAATAGCAATATTGGGGCGGTTTTTGGGTCGCCCAGAGTAGCTTTATAATAGAGTGTTTGCTTGCATTGGCTGCAGGTCCGCTGGCAATAATAGTTTCGAAACCAATACCTTACACAACAACAGAGTTGTTAACCTTATGCTATACCTTATTAGCAATTTAACAATAGCATCTTCATCAATATGTTAAATACCTATTAATAGTTAAAAGCTATTAGTTGAATCTATATTAATCATTTTAAGTGATTGTGATTGTCGTTAATAATGACGACATAGACACTTACAAGTAAATAATTCATTCCATTAAAGAAGTAGGAGATTTAGATATGTCACAGAGCAAATGTCCCGTTATGCATGGTGGTGCAACAGCAAGTAATATGTCAGTAATGGAGTGGTGGCCAAAAGCCCTCAACCTAGATATCTTGCATCAGCATGATACAAAGACCAACCCTTTGGGAGATAGTTTCGATTATACAGAAGCGCTTAAAACACTAAACGTTGACGAACTGAAAAAAGACCTGCATGCAATGATGACAGATAGCCAAAAATGGTGGCCCGCAGATTGGGGCCATTATGGAGGCTTGATGATAAGAATGACTTGGCATGCCGCTGGATCTTACCGTATAGCCGACGGGCGTGGAGGTGCTGCGACGGGTAATCAGCGTTTTGCACCATTAAATTCTTGGCCTGACAATGCTAATTTGGATAAAGCTCGGCGTTTACTTTGGCCCATTAAGAAGAAATATGGCAATAAACTAAGCTGGGCTGATTTAATTGCCTACGCAGGTACCATCGCCTATGAATCTATGGGTTTAAAAACCTTTGGGTTTGCATTTGGCCGAGAAGATATTTGGCACCCAGAAAAAGATATTTATTGGGGAGCTGAAAAAGAATGGCTAGCCCCAAGCGGTGGCGAAGGTTCTCGTTACTCTGGTGAGCGAGATTTAGAGAATCCTTTGGCGGCAGTGATGATGGGCCTTATTTACGTCAATCCTGAAGGGGTAGATGGTAATCCTGACCCACTTAAAACGGCTCAAGATATGCGTGTGACGTTTGAGCGTATGGCAATGGACGATGAAGAAACTGTGGCACTAACTGCTGGTGGGCACACTGTAGGTAAAACCCACGGAAATGGTGATGCTGCTTTACTTGAAGCGGATCCAGAAGGCGCAGGCTTAGAAGAGCAAGGCTTTGGATGGATGAATAATACCAAGCGAGGTATTGGTAGAAATACAGTCACAAGTGGTATTGAAGGAGCGTGGACCACACACCCAACCAAATGGGACAATGGATTTTTCAAGTTACTACTGAATCACGAATGGGAACTGAAAAAAAGCCCTGCAGGGGCTTGGCAGTGGGAGCCTATCGATATTGCTGAAGAAGATAAGCCCGTTGATGTTGAAGATTTAATAACTCGTTTGAACCCGATTATGACAGACGCAGATATGGCTCTGAAAATGGATCCTACTTACCGAGAGATTTCAGAAAAATTCAGTAAGGATCAAGCTTATTTCTCTGAAGTATTTGCTCGCGCATGGTTTAAGTTAACCCACAGAGACTTAGGGCCGAAAGCACGTTACTTTGGGCCTGATGTGCCCAGTGAAGATTTGATTTGGCAAGACCCTGTCCCAGTCGGTGCAACTGACTATGATATCGATTCTGTAAGGGCAAAAATAATCGAAAGTGATTTAAGTGCTAGCGATATGGTGTCTACTGCTTGGGACAGTGCCAGGACTTACAGGAACTCAGACAAACGTGGTGGTGCTAACGGTGCTCGTATCCGACTTGCCCCCCTAAAAGATTGGGAAGGAAACGAACCAGCACGCTTAGCCAGTGTGCTTAGGGTATTAGAAGGTATTGCCATTGAAACAGGTGCAAGTGTTGCCGATGTCATCGTTATTGCCGGTAATATTGGTGTTGAGCATGCCGCTAGAGCAGCGGGGTTCGATGTGCATGTGCCATTTTCACCGGGCCGAGGTGATGCAAGTCTTGAAATGACTGACGTAGAGGCATTTGAAGTGTTAGAACCTGTACATGACGGTTTCCGTAACTTCCTAAAAGCCAATTACGTAGTGACGCCTGAAGAACTATTGCTTGATAGAAGTCAGTTGATGGGATTAACCGCTCCAGAAATGACAGTTTTAGTGGGAGGAATGCGAGTTATAGGTACAAACTTTAACGGCACCAAGCATGGTGTGTTTACTGATAATGAAGGTGCTTTGAGCAACGACTTCTTCGTAAACCTTACCGATATGAATTACAGTTGGAAACCAACTGGTAAAAATTCATATGATATTTGTGACCGAGAAACCAATGCAGTGAAATGGACAGCGACGAGAGTGGACTTAGTCTTTGGCTCAAACTCAATTTTACGTTCATATGCTGAAGTTTATGCGCAAGATGATAGCAAAGAGAAGTTTGTAAAAGATTTTGTTGCAGCTTGGGTAAAAGTTATGAATGCAGATAGGTTTGATGTTGCATAATTCTTAGTCGTCAAAAAATACAGCTCCGAGCGCAAGCATCGGGGCTTTTTTTTGTGTTTTTTAATATGAGCTGAAGTTACGTTTAGCTAAAACTGGGAGCTGATGTTTGTAACACAGCCCCACTTATGTAATCTAATAAGTAGGTATATGTAATATTACCTTTTGTTTTTTGGTTTTTATTGTAAAATCATAAGCTTGTAGATAGTTTTGCATGAAATGTAGTGCTCGCTCTATCGCGCCAAGTATGTTGATGTAAGGTGTTAAATGTTCAAAGTCCCCCGTTACGTTTATTCAATGATATTGAGCTGCATGCTAATGATCGGTTTACCGTCGACGGCTTGTGAGCTGATGATAAAGGCTGTTAGTAGTGATGATTGGCCTCCATATTTCTATAAAGTCTACGGTAAAGAAGCTGGCTTAGAAGTTGATATATTACATACAGTGTTAGAAAAAACACCTTACTGTATAGAATTTGTGGCTATGCCCTCTTTAAGCCGAGCTGTTGAAGAATTAAAACATAATCGAGTAGACTTACTTGTTGCTTCAAGTTTTAATCAAGACAGAGCGAATTTTTCGCAGTTTAGTCAATCGTATCGTGATGAAAAAATGGTTATGTTTGAAAATAAACATAACAAAACACTTTCTCAACCTCTCGCCACCACTGCAAATTATAAAGATTATATTAATCAAGAAAATACTTTTATAGCTGTGCACCGTGGAAGTCATTACGGTAAAGAATTCAATCAGTTTTTAGGTGATTTTAAAGGTAATACAATTAGTACTACGTTTGCTAAACAGCGTTTCGATTTGCTTAAGAAAGGCAGAGTAGACTTTGCTATTGAAGATGAGTTGGCTGGCGTTTTTTTGATGGCAGATGCAAATTATTATGAACATATAGTTAATACCCAAATAGTTGTATTCAATGAGCCCGTATATTACATGTTGAGGAAAGGGTTAATGGATGAGCAACAATTGGGGGTATTTAACCAAGCCATCGAGGATAGCTTGCAACAAATTCAAGCCTTAATTCAAGAATACTCTAATTACAAACCGAAATTCTAACTTTTTCCAGATTTAATTAGGTTACAAAGTTATATATGTAGCCCTTTATTTACATGCATTTTCAAACCCTACCCCTTGCTTCACAAATCTAGAACATCACCTTCGATTTAATTCAATTTATTAGTATTACCTTTCTCAGCATACTTCTTTCAAGCCACAGGATTGGCCGCAAAAATTACAACTAGATTAGCGAAAAATTCGAATTGTGAAATGTTTGCGACACACGACAAAGTGAATTGTCGCAACTTAAAACGAAAGACACAGCTTAAGGTTGTTGACACAAATGACCCTAAGCAACATAAGACTAAATTGGAGACTTATTATGAAAATCAAAGCATCAATTATGATTGCAGCAACGCTTTTTAGCGTAGCGACTATGTCCAGTGCTAATACGCTTACACGCCAGAATGGCGCGCCAGTTGGCGACAACCAAAATTCTCAAACTGCAGGCCCTTGGGGACCTGTATTATTACAAGACAGTCACTTAATTGAAAAACTAGCTGCATTTGACCGTGAGCGTGTTCCAGAGCGTGTTGTACATGCTCGTGGTACCGGTGTGCATGGTTACTATGAAAACTATGTGGATTTGTCAGACATTACGGTGGCTGCTCCTTTCCAAAGCGAAAATAAAAAAACTGATGTTTTTGTACGTTTTTCAGCTGTAATACATGGTCACCAATCACCAGAAACATTGCGTGATCCTCGTGGCTTTGCTGTTAAGTTTTATACTGAACAAGGTAACTGGGATTTAGTGGGTAACAACTTCCCGATTTTCTTCATTCGTGATGCAATTAAGTTCCCTGATATGGTTCACAGCTTAAAACCTTCGCCTGTGACTAATGCGCAAAGTGCAGCACGATTGTTTGACTTTTTCTCTCACGTGCCAGAATCAACTCACATGTTGACGCACTTATTCTCTGATATGGGCACGCCACAAAGCTACTTAAACATGGACGGCTCTAGTGTTCACGCCTTTAAATTTGTGAATGCCAAAGGCCAAGTAAAATACTTTAAGTTAACGTGGAAAACTAACCAAGGTGAGAAAAACTTCACTGCTGCAGAAGCGCAAGCTATGCAAGGTAAAGATTTCCAACCTATGACGACTGATATCTATACTCGTATCGGTGAAAAAGGTGAAACAGCTTCTTGGGATTTATACTTACAAACTATGAACCCTGAGCAACTAGATGACTTTGATTTTAACCCATTAGATACCACTAAAATCTGGCCTGTATCTTTAGTTCCGGCTAAGAAAATTGGTAAATTAACACTTAACCGTGTACCAGATAACTTCTTTGAAGAAACAGAGCAAGCAGCCTTTGCTCCAAGTAACTTAATTCCTGGTATCGAGCCGTCTGAAGACAGAATGTTACAAGGTCGTTTGTTTTCATATGCTGATACACAGCGTTACAGAATTGGCGTGAATGCTTACCGCATTCCAATCAATGCTCCTCGTAATGCAGTGATTGATAACCATGAACAACACGGCAAGTTACGTACTACAAGCAGCTCTCGTGATGTGAATTATCAACCAAGTCGCCGTATTGCTTTAGATGACGACAACCAGTACAAATACGCACAAACGCCTTTGGCTGGAACGACTCAACAAGCCCCTTTTTACAAGCAACGTAACTTTGCACAAGCAGGTGAGAAATTCCGCTCTTTCACAAAAGTTGAGCAGCAGCACTTAATTGAAAACTTAGGAACAACACTAGCTGGTGTACCTGAAGAAGAAATCCGCGTCATTATCAGTGCCTACATGTATAACGCTGATAAAAACTACGGTACAGGTGTTGCTAAGCTTGCGAATGCACCATTAAGCAAAGTAAAAGTCACAGCTAAGCAATTAATGGATGTACAAGCTGAGCGTGAAAAGCGCGCTAAGAAAGTCGCAGAGGGTTTCAGCCGTATTTCTTACAAAGCTGATTTATAACTCAAGTATGTCGCTTGCCACGTTTTAAGTCACACAGTGGCAGGAAACAATTTAACGTTAAGGCGCGCAGTGGTTCAGTCATCGCACGCCTTCTTTATTTAAAGAGGACGCAATCATGAAGACAGTTTTTCAACTATCCATTAAAAGCATGATGACACTAATTGTGCTTACTCTGGCATTTTCAGGCCAAGCAGAGCCCGTTGATAGTGAGCAATTAAAAACCATTTACTTTGATGCCGCTAGAAAAGGCGACGTATCAACACTCACCGCTTATTACGCTGCAGGGTTAAACCCAAATGTTGCAGATAAGAAAGGCTACACAGCTTTGATTTTAGCGGCTTATCACGGTGAAACAGATGCCGTTAATTATTTGCTTAATGAGGTTAATGCTAACGCTTGTCAAGAAGACAACTCTGGAAACACCGCGTTAATGGGCGCAATTTTTAAAGGTAACTTTGGCGCGATAAAAGCGTTAATTGGTGCTGATTGTGATATTGACCAAACTAATGAAAACGGTCAAACCGCGGCAATGTTCGCCACACTTTTTAATCGCACAGAGACGATTACTGCGCTAACAGAAGCGGGCGCTGATTTAGGTGCTAAAGATAGTTCTGGAAATAGCCTAGTGGATATAGCACTTAGCCAAGGTAACTATGAATTAGCTGAACAGTTAGTTGAAAAAACAGAAATTGAGTAACCTAGTTTATTGTTTTGGCTCTGACGTATACTGAAAGACCAGCTTAATTTTTATTGTAAAGGTGCGTTATGAAAATTGAAATTGATTTACTCGAAGGTCAAAAAATACAGGCGAGTTTTGGCAAACATAAAATTATTAGTGATCAAAGTATAAGTGCCGGCGGTGATGAATCTCACCCTGAGCCCTTCGATTACTTTCTTGCCAGTATGCCGCTTTGCGCCGCTTTTTATATACGCAAGTTTTGTGAGTCAAGAGATATCAGTACCGAGGGCATAACCTTAACTCAAGACAATAGTAATATTGGCGAAGATAAATATCATAAGCGTTTTAGTATCGATGTGAGCGTTCCTGACAGCTTTCCTCAAAAATACAAAAAAGCGTTATTGGCTGCCGCTAACACATGCACGGTTAAAAAAGTGATTCAAGCCATGCCCGAATTTGAGATTAAAATTGCTGAGTAACTAATGGGTCACTTAAGCTTTATTGATGAACTTTAAGTAACATAAATAAGTTTATAATTGACCCACATCAATGACCATTTTTTAGTCTTTGTCATAATACTTTTCAGGTATTACTGGAGAGTTTTATATTATGGCGACAGGCTTAAAAAAATTATTGGTGGCCGTAATCGTCACTGGTGTTGCCATTGTGGTGTGGCAAGTTTGGCAAAAGATGCAAGAGCCAAGTGTGCCAGATGGCATAGCATTTGGTAATGGCCGAATAGAAGCGGTACAAACCGATATTTCAACCAAAATTGCCGGGCGAGTCGATGCTATTTTGGTCCAAGAAGGCGATTTAGTAGAAGCAGACCAAATAGTTGCCAGCATAGAAACCAGTCAATTGCGGGCCAAGTTACTTCAAGCTCAGGCCGCCGTCGCAAGTGCCGAGAGTTTGGTCGCATCCGCTCAGGCAGCCATAGCACAAAGCCAGGCCCAGCAGGTATTAGCCGAGCAAGAGCTGGCCCGTTCTAAAGAGTTAGTCAAAAAACAATTAACCAGCACCGAAGAATACGACACTAAAGTAAGCCAACTGGCCGTGGCAAAAGCCAATGTAGCCGCCGCCGAAGCAATGTTGGAGTCTAGGTTACGTAATGTGGATGCATCAGAAGCTACTGTACTCGAAATTCAGACTCAGATAGACGACTCCACTCTCGTGTCGCCTAGCAAAGGACGTGTTTTATACCGTCTCACAGAGCCAAGTGAAGTGTTGGGCAGTGGTGGCAAGGTACTAACCTTATTGAATTTGACTGATATATACATGGAGGTGTATTTACCTACCTCTGTGGTACAGCGTATTTCAATTGGCGCGCCAGCACGTATTCAACTAGATTTCATGGACACTATCATTCCTGCCAACGTGAGTTTTGTCTCTCCTGAATCTCAATTTACACCTAAGTCTGTTGAAACCGCTACCGAGCGAGAAAAATTGATGTTTCGCGTTAAAGTGAGGGTCCCTCAAGCTTTAGTGCAACAACATATTGAGCTTGTGAAAACCGGCGTAAGAGGCGTGGCATATATTCAATTGAGCCCTGTTGCGGGAGACTCTGTTACTCCTTGGCCCAAATTTCTAAAGAACTTGCCATCAGGATATCTCCCATCTACTGATACAACACAATAGGGTAACGACAGCATATGGCTGATGACAAGCAACCACTTGTGTGTATTAAAAGCCTTTCTCATGTTTATAAGAAAGTTCAGGCTCTTGATGACATTAGCTTATCTATACCCAGAGGGTTAATGATAGGTTTGCTTGGGCCTGATGGTGTAGGTAAGTCTACCTTGCTTGGCCTTATCTCTGGCGCTCGTAAGCTTCAAACAGGTAGCCTAGAGGTTTTGGGCGGAGACATGGGATCGCTGAAACATCGAGAGCTCGTGAGGCCTAAAATATCCTATATGCCTCAAGGGCTGGGTAAAAACCTGTATGCAGATCTCAGTGTAAATGAAAACCTCGATTTTTTTGGAAAGCTATTTGGCCAAAGTTCACAAGAGCGTAAAGAGCGCATTGAACGATTAACTAAGGCTACTGGCCTATATCCATTTTTGCCTCGTCCTGCAGGTAAATTATCAGGAGGGATGAAACAAAAGCTTGGTCTATGCTGCTCTCTTATCCATGATCCAGATTTACTTATTCTAGATGAACCTACCACTGGGGTAGACCCATTATCACGACGTCAATTCTGGCAATTAATTGATTCTATTCGTCAAGAAAAACCCAATTTAAGTGTGCTTGTATCGACGGCTTATATGGACGAAGCGGAGGGCTTTGATTGGTTGGTGGCCATGGATGCAGGGCAAGTTTTGGATACAGGCAGCCCCCAGCAATTAAAAACCAAAACTGCCACTGATAATCTCGAAAGCGCCTTTGTAAAGTTGTTGCCTGAAAGTAAGCGAGGAGATAGTCATTCACTAACTATCCCTCCATTAGCAAAAAGTACTGGGGTACCTGCCATAGTTGCTAAGGGAATGACTCGGCGTTTTGACGAATTTATTGCTGTGAATAATGTGAGTTTTGAAATACAAGCAGGTGAAATATTTGGATTTTTAGGATCTAACGGTTGCGGTAAAACAACCACAATGAAAATGCTAACTGGTTTGTTACCTTTGTCTGAGGGGGAAGCTAAGTTATTTGGTAAGCCATTAGATGCCAATGATTTAGAAACCCGTAAACGCGTTGGGTTTATGACCCAAGCATTTTCTCTTTATGGTGAGCTGACTGTGAGACAAAACCTAGTGTTACATGGGCGTTTGTTTCACCTGAGTGCAGAAAAATGCCAAGAACGCATCGCAAGTTTAGTTGAGCGATTTAGCTTAAAAGCCCAATTAGATGAAAAAGCTGATGCTTTACCTTTGGGCATGCGACAACGTTTGTCTTTAGCAGTCGCTGTGATCCACGAACCAGAAATGTTAATTCTTGATGAACCTACCTCTGGTGTAGACCCCGTTGCGCGTGACGGTTTTTGGGAATTACTTATCGAGTTGTCCCGTAAAGATAAGGTCACCATTTTTATCTCGACCCATTTTATGAATGAGGCAATGCGCTGTGATCGTATTTCGTTAATGCATGCAGGTCAGGTACTTGTCTACGATACACCACAACAAATTATTGAAACCAAACAAGCGGATTCATTAGAGCAGGCCTTTATTCATTACTTAGAAGATGCCAGCCAAGTTCAACAGCAAAAGCTAGAAAAGCGTGAGGCAACTACAGCCTCTAAACCTGCTGATATAGAGCCGGTCATTAACTCAAATCTGGCCACATCTTCATCACCTAAAAAGGCCGTGCAAGGTTTTAGTGTGACCCGTCTCTTGGCTTATAGTTATTTAGAAGTGATGGAAGTAATGCGAGATCCTGTGCGTATCGCCTTTGCTTTTTTCGGAAGTGCTATTTTATTACTCGTTGTGGCCTATGGTATTTCATTAGACGTAGAAGACCTGCGGTTTGCTGCATTAGATAATGACCAATCACCTGAGAGTCGCCAGTATTTAAGTCACTTTTCTGGTTCGTATTATTTTTTGGAACAAGATGAGTTACATAGTGTCGATGAGGTTGAGCGCCGCTTAAAAGCTAATGATATTTCCTTGGCCATTGAGATACCATCGGGCTTTGGGCGAGACTTAAAAAATGGTCATACGCCTGTCGTTTCTGTTTGGATAGATGGAGCCAATACCTTACGTTCTGGCACCATTGAAGGCTATGTGGAAGGAAGTCATGCCAGGTATTTAACGCAACTTGCAACTGATGCTGGTATTGATGCAAGTGCAGCACTGAAGGTTTCATTACAACCTCGTTTTGTTTACAACCCTTCTTTTGAGTCTATTTATTCTTTTGGCCCCAAAACCCCAGCTTTATTGCTATTAATGTTTCCTGCTATTTTGATGGCAGTGAGTATTGCCAGAGAAAAAGAAATTGGCACCATTACTAATTTCTATGTGGCGCCAACTCGACCTTTAGAGTTTTTGTTAGGTAAGCAGTTACCCTATCTGGGTATAGGTTTGGCTAATTTCTTTATTTTAACTTTGTTAGTGGTGTTTGTGTTGCAGGTGCCTATCAAAGGCAGTTTAGTGGGTTTGACGTTAGGGGCTTTTTTGTATGTATTTGCTGCTACTGGTTTTGGCTTGTTAATGTCTTCAATCACTAAGTCGCAAGTGGCTGCCGTATTTGCCACAACCATTCTCACTGCTATGCCGACTATCTCTTTCTCTGGATTATTACAGCCTATTTCTACATTAGAGGGAGGGGCGTACTTTATAGGTACAATTTGGCCTGCGACTTACTATTTACATTTAAGTGTGGCGGCTTTCACTAAAGGTTTAAGCTTTTATGAGTTGGGCTACGACTTAATCATTCTCGCCATTATGGGGCCTATCTTAGTCACAGTAGCGACTATGTTTCTTAAGAAGCAGGAGGCTTAAATGCTAAAAACGTGGTTGAACATTTTTTGGTTAGGTACCAAAGAGCTGCGCAGTATCATGAGTGATACAGGCATGGTGATTTTGATTATTTACTCATTTACCTTAGCCATTTATGGTCAAGCTACTGCGACCAGTGAAAACGTCAATAATGCTTCGGTTGCTATTGTAGATGAAGATCATTCTGCTTTGTCAGGCATTATTGCTAATGCCCTGTATCCGCCTTACTTTAATGTGCCTGAGTTGATCTCAGCGGATCAAGTCAATGCTGCAATGGATCAAAGCCTATTTATGTTCGTGGTTGAAATCCCCCCAAACTTTGAACGTGATATTCGTGAAGGGCGCCAACCAAAGGTACAAATTAATGTGGATGCAACCGCTGTTTCACAGGCCAGCCTTGGCAGCAGTTATATTCAAAGTATTGTGAACAAAGAAGTGAGTCTATTCGTTAACCGCACAGATAACAGTACTCAGAGTTCGGTTGAATTGGTTAAGCGGTTTGCCTTTAACCCCAATGCAACCGGCATGTGGTTTGGTGCGATTAATGCCTTAATTAATCAAATATCTATCATCACCATTATTTTAACTGGTTCTGCATTATTGCGTGAGCGAGAGCACGGCACCATAGAGCATTTAATGGTAATGCCTCTCACCTCGTTTCAAATTGTAATGGCTAAGGTCTGGGCTAATGGCCTGGTTATTCTGATAGCTTATGGGGTCTCTTTGTACTTCATAGTTGGATGGGCACTTGATGTGCCTTTGGCGGGCTCGAGTCTATTGCTGCTGATAGGTACCTCTTTATATTTATTTGCGGCGGCTGCGATTGGTATCTTTTTAGGAACCATAGCCAGTACCATGGCGCAATTTGGTTTGTTGGTTATGATGGTAATCATACCCTTGATGACCTTGTCGGGAGGAATGTCGCCCATTGAAAGCCAGCCCCAATTAATACAACCGGTGACTTGGTTTCTTCCGTCACGACATTTTGTTTCGTTTTCTCAAGCGGTTGTGTTTCGTGGTGCCGACTTCAGTATTATCTGGCCGCAGTTGGTGACTATGGTGAGTTTAGGTGGTTTATTTTTTGGGGGAAGCCTGCTGCTGTTTCGACGCTGTCTTGCAACTAGCAGTTAAACGATACCTAATATGATACTTATTGCATGATATCTTGGCTGATTCTTGTTTATTTGCTGTATTTCTTAGTTAGTTTGCCTTGAATGGCGAGTTATCCTGTTAGCTGCGTACTTAATCTGTTAGTCTCTTCGCACTTGAACAGACATTTAGTGATGTATTCCCTAAATTTGTAACTACTAAGTCTTAAAAAATAAAGATTTGGCTAGGTGATAAAGTCTGTTATTTGTGATTCAAAAAACTGAGCTCGTAATGGTGATAACGAGTTTAGTCATTAAAATTCACCGATTAAAGAAGACATTAATATGAGTAAAGGTACAGTTAAGTGGTTTAACGCTGACAAAGGTTTTGGTTTTATAACTCCAGAAGATGGCGGCAAAGATTTGTTCGTACATCATTCAGAGATCCAAGCTGGTGGCGGATACGCTACTTTAGCCGACGGTCAAGCTGTTGAGTTTGAAGTTGGCCAAGGTCAAAAAGGTCCATGCGCTAACAAAGTTATCGCCCTTTAAGTTAAATCTACATAACAAGATACTTAACCTGAAATTGGTAATTTAAGTGTTAAAGCTTAAAATTTGAGCCGAACTCAATCAAGTACAAGGTTATGTACTTTAAGTTAAATTGAATATCTGGAGGCTGAGCTACCGTTAGGTTGCTCAGCCTCTTTCTTTTGTGCTTTTAAAAATCACTGTTAAGTCGCAAAGATTAGGATTTTGATCTGATAGAGAGTGCTTTATTCGACTTCACTTTCACTTTCTTGTTCTTTCATCGCTTCGAGCATAGCTTGAAACTTTTTCTGCATGTCATCTAGGTCGATATCAAATTCAGTTTGCCAGGTTTCTCCAAAATCTTTGGTACTTATCACTTCACCTTTGTCACATAAAAAGAACAAGGTTTGTTGATAAGTGAGCTTGGGAAGTAAGGTGTGACAGGTATCTTGGGTTAGCCCGTGAGCTTGCCAATCATTCTTGCTAACTGTGTCTACCGCGGCAGCAGTTACAATTTTTAACTCGCTAGATTTTGCACTGCTCTTTCTTACTCTTGCCACCGTCACTACCGTGTTGTCGGCTAGAATAGTCGGTAAGCTAGTATCACTTTTTGCATCACCGAACAATTTTAAGTTACGGTTTATGTCATGCCAGGTCTGTCCGTCATCTAAGCTATAAACTTGATCGCCAACACCGTCCCACTGACTGACTTCAAGGCCTACTAAGGCTCCGCTTCTAAGCTTCTCAAGTTTTACCAAAGAATTCGTTTTAGTTGAAGTCCAAGCGCCAGTTGTACTGCTGTAGTCATATACTTTGTTGTCATTTATCACTCTTAAAGAGCCGTCTGCTTTAATCCAAGGAAATAAGCCGCCGTTTTGTACTAACCAATCATTCTTGTTTTTCTTTTTAAAATTACCCACATGTTTCCAAGGAGTGGTGAGTGATTCAAACTCGTATACGTGATAGTCCATGGCTTCACTAGTCAAGGCATAGTGTTTATCTACACCTTGTCCAAACCAAACTATGGCTTCTTTTGCTGCTACCGGTTGTAATTCTGTCCAATCTTGGGCTTGGCTTTCTTTGACAAAAACCAATCCCCGCTCACTGCCTACAGCAATCGTATTACCAAGCTCAATGACCGATGATAGTTGACCATTGGTGGGGAGGTCATTTTGGATCCACTCGCCATCTTCTTGTAAAATTTTCAATTGTCCAAACCTAGCGGCAATGGCTCCCATCGATCCTGTGTTTAGATAAGATGCCCTTTCTCCGTAAGCGTTTTCTCTTGAAAGCTCACCTAGCTTTTGCCTAAGTGTATCTAGATCATCAGCGGTCCAGCTGAGGGTATCTTCAAAATTAATATTCTCACTTAAGTTAGGGTAGTGGCTAAGAATAAAGCGAGTAAAATCTTGGGTGTCATTTAAGCGTGTGACATAGGCCTTCTGAGAAGAGCGGTTATTCCAAAAGGACTTTTCTTTAACGTTTAAAAGGGGTTGAAATACTAAGCTTCCCAAATTTGTAAACCTATTCTCTTTGACTTCAAAAGTGCCTGCCGCTTGGTATACAGGCATAGATAACCATGAACTTAGGTCGCCATTTGAAAAGAAACTGTACAAGCTAGAAATCATATAGGTGCCTTCTGGCATGCTTCCCACAAACAGTTGGCTATCAATCACGCCCATATTATTGGGTGCTAAGGAATATATTTCGGGATCCCAGTCCACTTTGTCTGGATCAAAGGCTTTACCTTTGGATGCTGCCTTAGCTTTGGCTGCATCAATGGCGATTTGTTTGAGTTCATCCATGTTATCGGTGCGAATAACGATAATTTCTGTCCAGCCTTTGTGTAATGAGGCTAATCTGTCAGTATTGTTGATGACCTGCACTGCGACTACGCCATTACCCATAGGTAGCTCACTGCTGGATGATATATGAGTTGATTGAATGGTGGTTGAGCCACACCCTGTTAGAAAGAGAGTTATCGCAATTATCTTGAGAACTAGATACCGCATTGTGATTCCTTAAATTTTGGTTTAATTGGCAAGACAGCCTCTGATGTTGACCTTAAAAACTCGGAATTTCAAGAGTTTAAGTGATGACCTCTTGAAGGGGAGGCCGCTAGGCTTCATTTGCTAAATACTTTTCCGCCAATTATTTTAAAAGCGGGTGCGCCCCGTATAAGGGTATCTCTGGCAAAAGTGGCATGACAATTTGGGCAAGTACAGGGCGTACTGGTAAAGTCTTTGGTTATTCGTTCTTTAAAGCATTTCACTAAGGCACCTTTGCCGCCCTTACGATATTTAAAAAGTTGAGTTTTGCATTGGCTACAATAGATATCGACTGAGGAGCTAGGAGCTTTTTTATTAGGCTTAGCCATGTGGTGTCGGCCTAATTGATGTGTCTTATGGTAAGATTCAAAGACAAAAACCTTATTTGATAACTGCTACAAGCCATGCTTTAAGCAGCTATTAAATAAGACTCTTGTCTTACATTTTTAGCTTTACGTTGGTAAGAGCCTTTACCTTTTTTAGGTTTGACAACTTGCATCTTGTAAACGTTAGATGTGACTAACGCCGCTAAAAAATTATCTTTAATTTCTCCTCGCCCCAAGTCAGTTTTATTATTAGCTTTTGCTAATTGCTTTTTTTGTTTGTTCATTTTGGTTCCTTTAAAGGTTGTTATTTCACTACCAGTCAGTAGTGCTCACTTATTATATAGGTGAATGCGAAAAACAAAATAGTATTTGCTAACGATATTTATTGAATTTTTTTGCAGTTAAATGAGTTCCTTCAAATTAGGCAGTATCATATCATTAGGTGTTTATTCTTTAAGGCATCAACTCGCCCCAAGCCCTGCAAAAAATATTGATTAAGGCATAACTAAACATATGATTTCTAAAAAAGTCCGTGAACTTTTTACGTCTATGATGGAAGCACAAAGTGAAGGTACCCCCGTTACTTATGATATCGAAACCGAGCAGTACATGGGATATTTCAATCAAGCTGTAGTCAATAAATTTATTGATGCTGGTTTGTTAGAGCTGGTAGATGATACTGATGGGTTAAGCTGCCTCATCATGAATAACCGAGATGATTTTTTAAGCGGATTTGCGTCGGGGGTGAACGAAGCCCGCTTAGGTCGAGACCAGTATTACGCTGAGTACAATGCCAACCCGTTTGCTTTTTCTGTTGGTTTTGAACACTTTTTATATTTAAACAAAAAGCCTAGATTGTTAGTTGGGTATATTTGCCACGGGTTTATAAATGACGAAACAGGCGAGATACACGTTCAATAGCTGTGATGTGTTTTTATGTTTTTGATATTTCAAAATTAATAATAGTTCTTATCAGTAGTCCGAGAGGTAATATGCTGATACAGCTATATTTACAGATGTAGACTGTCAGCGTATCCTTTAGATAATTTCTAAAAAGAGAACATTATGTTCAAGTCATTTTCAAAAGTATTAGTGGTTACGACAATGCTGCTTGCCTTTATAGGGCAAACGCTGGCGTATACAGCTATGTCTTGTGATATGTCGAACATGTTAGATGAAAACTCGATGGTTATGGACCATGCTAGTATGCAACATGGTATGAGTATGGCTGCTGATATGATTCAGATGCATGACAATACTCAGGTTGATGATTGCTGCGGTATTGATTGTGAATGCCCCTCAAACGTATGTTCTAGTCTTTCAATGCTAAATGCTGTTACCTTATCCGACAGAGTCCCACTCAGAGAAAATTCTTTTCTTATTATTAATATTTCTGTTATTACTTCATACCAAAAATCTTTATACCGCCCCCCAATACTTGCCTAATACAGGATCAGTGCGCCTAAAATTCACGCACTCACTTTAGTTACCCCCCTTTTTAATCGCTTTAAGCCAGTATGCTTTATGACTATGTGCTTTGAGGCTGAATTCCAGATGTTCTGGAGGCAAAAATGATATCTAGATATTTGAAAGTTACATCTGTGCTAATACTTGTAAGTATTGGTTTTATTATGCAGCCAGTGGTTGCAAAACCTACCTTATCTTTAGCGCAGGCTATAGAGCTTGCACAAGTGAATGATCCTTGGTTACAGGGGAGCAGGCTGAAGGAGTCAGCCATGTTAGATAGAAGCATAGCTTCTGGTACATTAGCTGATCCCAAAGTGTCTCTTAGTGTGGCCAACTTGCCTACTGATACTTGGAATTTTGAGCAAGAAAACATGACACAGTTAAAAGTGGGAGTGTCTCAGGTTTTCCCCCGCGGTAATGCTTTAAATATTAAACAGGCTCAGTTGCGTAGCGCTGCGCAGAAATTCCCACTATTACGTGACGACCGTCAAGCAAAGGTTAAAACGATTGTGAGTCAATTATGGTTAAGTGTTTACGTTGCACAAACCACTATAAACTTAATTAACCAAGATAAAGCTTTGTTTGAGCAGCTTGTTGATGTTGCCAAGGCAAGTTATGCCACTGCTAGTGGTAATACTCGCCAGCAAAACGTGATTCGTTCACAACTAGAGCTTGTGCAGCTTGATGACCGATTAATTGTGCAACAGCAAAAGTTAGAGGCGTCTCTTGCACAGTTGAACGAGTGGCTGCATCCATATGATAGCGACGCTAACTATGCCATAGATTTTGACTCACACTCTCATGAATGGTCGCTTCCGTCCTTATTACCTTCTATTCAGTTGAGCGCCATGCAATTAAAGGATATTGGCCTAGTGAACAGCGGCACTTTTTCACGTAATGAATTAGCCCAGAAGCTTCTTAAGCACCCCTCGGTATTAGCTCTTGAGGTTGAACAAGAAGTCGCACGTAAAGGTGTTCTGTTAGCTAAACAAGAATACAAACCACAATGGGAGGTCAATGCGAGTTATGGGTTGCGAGATAATGCTTCTGCTGGTGTTGATAGAGCGGATTTATTTTCGGTAGGTGTGACCTTTGATGTGCCTTTATTTACTTCTAACCGCCAAGATAGAGTGTTATCAGCTGCAAAATCGGAATCAGCAGCGATTAAAACTGAAAAGTTACTGTTAGTGAAAAAGATGCTGGCTAGTTTAGGAAAAGAAACCAGTTCGTTAAAAAGGTTGTTTGACCGTCAAGCTCTGTATCAAGATCAACTGCTACAACAAACCCACGACCAAGCGGAATCTGTGTTAACTGCCTATACGAATGACGACGGTGATTTTTCTGAGGTGGTAAGGGCAAGAATCACTGAATTGAACACTAAAATTTCGGCACTTCAAATCGATATTGATGTGTTAAAAACCATTTCCAAAATCAATTATTTCTTAACCAAATCTAAACATCAAAATTCTGGAGAGCCTAATGTCAATTAATAGCAAAATACTTGTTGCTGTATTCTTAGGGGGAGCTCTTGGGGCAGGCGCTGTCAGCTTTTTTTATTCAGCTGATAGCCATGATGATGATACTGCTACGTCACAAGATAAGGCTCTGTATTGGGTCGCACCTATGGATGCAAATTACCGCAGGGATAAACCGGGTAAGTCGCCTATGGGTATGGATCTTATTCCCGTTTATGCACAACATACTGACTCTAATGAGGTTATCGAAGGTGCTGTGACCATTGCCTCTCATGTGATCAATAACCTTGGCGTGACAACTGGGCTTGCAGAGTTCAAGCCAATGAATACTAGTTTATCAACAGTAGGGTATGTTCAATATGCTGAAGATAAACTGGTACATATTCACCCTAGAGTCGATGGTTGGGTTGACGCCTTATTTGTAAAAGCAAAAGGTGACCCAGTCGAAAAAGGCCAAGCTATTTATACCTTGTATTCTCCAGAATTGGTTAATGCCCAAGAAGAGCTTCTCATTGCTCTAAAGCGAAATAACATCAGTTTAATTAATGCAGCTCAAGAACGCTTAGAGGCATTGCAGGTGCCTCAACAGTTTATTCAACAGCTACAGAAAACCAAACAAGTTAAGCAAACCGTCACTTTTTACGCCCCTCAATCTGGCGTAGTCGTGGGTCTGGATATACGCGAAGGTTTTTATGTCAAACCAAGCACTACTTTAATGAGCATCGGTCAACTTGAACAAGTTTGGGTTGAAGCTGAGGTATTTGAGCGTGACTCAGGATTAGTTAAAGCAGGGCTAGCAGTATCTATGACTCTAGGGTATTTTCCTGGCGAAAATTGGTCAGGTGTAGTGGATTATGTATACCCCGCACTAAATCCCAAAACACGAACATTACGGGTTCGCATTAAGTTTGATAACGAAGATTTGATGTTGAAACCCAATATGTTTGCACAGCTTTTAATTCAGCTTGAAAGCACAAGTACAGTGTTAGTGCCTAAAGATGCTGTTATCAGAACAGGCAGTCAAGACAGGGTGGTGTTAGCGCTAGGAGAAGGGCAGTTTAAGTCAGTCGAAGTGACCGTTGGCCGTGTTGATCATCACAGTATTGAGATATTACAAGGCATTGTTGAAGGTGACGAAGTCGTGACCTCAGCTCAATTTCTATTAGATTCAGAATCAAGCAAAAGCTCAGACTTTAAAAGAATGATGCCAACAAACACTAGCATGCCATCCACTATGTCGAATGATCATGATGTTGATCATTCCCATCATTAAGTAAGGAGTGAACTGTCATGATTGAGTCTATTATTAGATGGTCGATTGGTCATCGGTTTTTTGTGTTGTTAGCCACCTTACTTATTATCGGAGGTGGTTTGTATTCTTTAAAAAACACCCCAATTGATGCCTTGCCTGATTTGTCTGATGTACAGGTTATTATTAAAACTAACTATGCAGGCCAAACCCCTCAGGTTGTGCAAGACCAGGTTACTTATCCATTAACTACGGCTATGTTGTCGGTTCCCGGAGCGGTTACCGTCAGAGGATATTCGTTTTTTGGTGACTCATTTGTATATGTAATTTTTGACGAAGACACAGATCTATATTGGGCGCGTAGCCGAGTGCTCGAATACTTAAGCCAAGTAACCCCATCACTGCCACAAAATGCTAGACCTCAACTAGGGCCTGATGCTACTGGGGTGGGGTGGGTTTATCTTTATTCTTTGATTGATAAAACTGGAAATTTAGATATTAGTGAATTGCGCAGTATTCAGGACTGGTTTCTAAAATATGAGCTACAAACTGTGCCTGGTGTATCAGAAGTGGCAGTCATTGGTGGCATGGTGAAGCAATATCAAGTGCAAGTTGACCCTATTAAATTAAGGGCTTACGGCATACCTTTAAGCCACATTAAAATGGCATTAAAGCGAGGTAATCAAGAAACAGGCGCGTCTGTTATCGAAATGGCCGAAGCTGAATATATGGTCAGTGCTTCGGGTTACATTAAAAGCATAAAGGATATTGAAGCTATTCCGTTAGATCTGAATAGACAGGGCACTCCTCTGACTGTGGGTGACTTAGCACAGGTCAATCTTGGCCCACAAATGCGCCGTGGTGTAGCTGAGTTAAATGGAGAGGGTGAAGTTGTAGGGGGCGTAGTTGTGATGCGCTTTGGTGAAAACGCCCAAAAAACGATTGATGGTGTTAAGGCAAAGCTTAAACAATTAAAACAAGGATTACCGGATGGCGTAGAAATCGTCACAGTGTATGACCGTTCTGGACTGATTGCAGAGGCAGTAGAAAACCTATGGAGTAAGTTGTTAGAAGAGTTCATCGTGGTGGCGTTAGTGTGTGTGGTGTTTTTGTTTCATGTTCGCTCGTCTATGGTGGCTATTTTTAGTTTACCCGTGGGTATTCTGGCTGCTTTTATTGTCATGCACCTGCAAGGAATTAACGCCAATATTATGTCGTTAGGAGGTATTGCGATTGCGATTGGAGCCATGATTGATGGCGCAATAGTTATGATTGAAAATATGCACAAACACATGGAAAAAACGCCATTAACCAAAGATAACCGTTGGCAAATTGTGGCTGAATCTGCGTCTGAGGTAGGGCCTGCTTTATTCTTTTCTTTATTAATTATTACCGTATCTTTTGTACCTGTGTTTACCCTAGAAGCTCAAGAGGGCCGAATGTTTTCACCTTTAGCCTTTACCAAAACCTATGCAATGGCTGCATCAGCCGCCATTGCGGTGACTTTAGTACCTGTGTTAATGGGCTATTTTATTCGAGGAAAAGTACTGGCTGAACATAAAAATCCAATAAACAAAGTGCTTATTAAAGTTTACATGCCGGCATTAAAGCTTGTTTTGGCATTTCCTAAGTCAACTATCGTTGCCGCCGTAATCATTACTGTTTTGGGTTTTGTCCCCCTATCTAAAATCGGTCATGAGTTTATTCCGCCTTTAGATGAAGGTGACTTGATGTATATGCCAACAACCTATCCCGGCATTTCAATTGGTAAAGCTAGGGAGTTGTTGCAACAAACAGATAAGTTAATAAAAACAGTACCTGAGGTTAAAACCGTATTTGGAAAAGTAGGCCGAGCAGAAACGGCTACCGATCCCGCTCCACTGACCATGATTGAAACGTTTATCCAATTAAAACCCAAGTCAGAATGGCGAGCGGGTGTTACCAGCGAAAGTTTACAAAAAGAGCTCGATGATGTGGTTAACTTTCCAGGGATAACAAATGCTTGGGTGATGCCAATTAAAACGCGGATTGATATGCTAGCGACAGGTATAAAAACTCCTGTAGGGATTAAAGTCGCAGGGCCAGATCTTGACATTATTCAACAGATTGGTTTGCAGCTAGAACAGATTTTGCCGCAAGTTGCAGGGACTGCTTCGGTTTATTCTGAACGTGTTGCAGGCGGTCGTTATCTAAAAGTAGATATTCAACGGGATAGAGCGGCACGTTATGGTTTAAACATAGCTGACGTGCAGGATGTTATCTCGTCTGCAATTGGTGGCATGAATGTTACGCAATCCGTTGAAGGACAAGAGCGTTATCCTGTTAATTTACGCTACCCACAAAGTTATCGAGATTCACCAGAGCAATTAGCAAGGCTGCCTTTGATTACTCCTAATGGAGAGCAAATTGCCCTAGCTGATGTCGCAAATATATTCATTGAAGATGGTCCTCCTGGGATAAAAAGCGAAAATGCGCGAATTAATGGTTGGGTGTTTGTGGATATTGGAGGGGTAGATGTAGGGAGTTATGTCGTGGCTGCAAAACAAGTTTTAGCTGAAAGCCTAGAGTTACCTGCTGGGTATTCTATTTCGTGGGCTGGACAGTACGAATATATGCAGCGGGCCAAAGAAAAACTAACCTATGTGGTGCCTCTTACTCTTGGCATTATTCTGTTTTTACTTTACTTAAATTTTAGAAATGTGACTGAAGTCGCCATTATCTTGGGGACATTGCCCTTTGCTATGGTTGGCAGCATTTGGTTGATGTACCTAGAAGGATTTTATTTTTCTGTGGCGGTAGGGGTTGGGTTTATCGCATTAGCTGGCGTGGCAGTAGAAATAGGCGTGATTATGTTGGTTTACCTTAATCAGTCAATTAATAACATGTATGATCGCTGCCGTGTTGAAAACAAGCTCCCCGATAAAACTGATTTAGCGCAAGCGGTGTTGCATGGTGCAGGCATGAGAGTAAGGCCTGTGATGATGACGGCTCTTGCTATTATTGTTGGCTTATTACCTATTTTGTACGGAACGGGAGCAGGGTCTGAAGTTATGAGTCGAATTGCAGCTCCTATGGTTGGGGGCATGGCAAGTGCCGTTGTGATGACACTGTTGGTAATGCCTGTGGTGTATTACATGGTGCGCGTAGCAGGGTTAACTTCAATGAAAGAAATGAGTAAGTAGTCGCACTTACTCACATTATTTTAGTAAAGCAGGATGGGTTTAAGTGGGTTTGGTAGATAAACAAAGTGGTTGGAAATGTCAGTATGACGAGTTGGGATATTTTGTAGTTAGAGAGTATTTCACTCAATCTGAAATGTCGGCACTTAGAGAGGTTATCTTAATGTTTCATGAAAGATGGAAACAAGATAACCCTGAGTTTTATAAAGAAGTGGCGTTTAATTCTTCTTTGATTACCGGTAGCCAATACCTTAAAGCTAAAGACAGGGTTAAGCTGTTTAATTTTATTAGTTCACCAAAAATGATGCATGTGATTGAGTCTTTGATCCCAACTCATGCTGCTTTTATGAATACCCAATTGTTTTTCAATCCGGTAAATCCTGAATTAAAAGATTTTTGGCATCGAGACTGTCAATACGACCATGACCTTGCGGGACAACAAAAAGCGATCCAAGAGACGCAAGTGGTGCACCTGCGGGTACCATTATTTGATGAGTTGGGTATGGAGCTGATTCCTGGTACTCATAAGCGTTGGGATAATCAACAAGAGCTAGAGGTGCGTGAAGAGCTCAACGGCAAACTGAGTAATGATAGCTTGTCTGACAGTGCAACTATTCCTTTGGCAGCAGGCGACCTATTAGTGTTTTCAGCAGACATGATACACCGCGGCTTATATGGGTTAGAAAGATTAGCTTGGGACATACTTGTTTTTGATGCGAGCTCTGATTTTGCTGATTATGTGGATGATGACTGTTTACCTGACCATAGCATGCTGAACGACATTGATGATGCTAGGTTATTTGCTAAAACGCTGGCCTTGAAGTCTCTTATTAATCAGTAAATGATTTAAAAATGTGACAATTGCTGTGACGGTTTTGTGATGACTAGGGTTTAGGATGTTATCTCTGATAGTGTTTTCAGGGGTAACCTATTTATGAGTTTTCAATTTTCTTCAATAGTTTGTAAAGCCAGCACTCTCAAAGCGATGTGCGCGGCAGTGATTGTTTTGTGCAGTTGTAATGTGGCCAGTGCAAACGACATTGTATTTACTTCAACTGAAGTGCGCCCAGTCTTACTTGAATTATATTCTTCTCAAGGTTGCAGTAGCTGTCCACCTGCCCAGCGCTGGGTAAATAGCTTTACTGAGTCTCCTAATTTATGGAGTCATTTTATTCCTATTGTGTTTCATGTGGACTATTGGGATTACATTGGGTGGAAAGACCCCTTTTCATCTCCCAAGTTTTCGAGCCGACAAAGAAGTTTTGGTCGTGAGGGTTTAGTCAATTCAGTATACACACCAGGGTTTGTTGTTAATGGGCATGAATGGAAGGGCTGGTTTACTGGACAAGATATAGACCCTACTAAACTTGAGCGTACATCTAATATCAACCTCACTGCCGCTGCTGAACAAGACAGGGTTAATATTAAGTACGCTTTTACTGAGCCAAACAGTAATAAAGAGGGCAAGGTGCATCTAGCGGTTTTAGGGTTTGACTTAAATACTCAAGTCCAAGCCGGTGAAAACGCTCACCGTACACTGTCTGAAAATTTTATAGTGTTAGGTTACAGACAAGAAAACTTCAAAAGTGGCCAGCATCTAATAAAATATCCCAAACTATCAGCTAGGGCTGAAAAGTATGCCTTAGTGGTGTGGACTAGCGAGCCTAACGGGTTAGAGCCTACCCAAGCTGTAGGTGGATACTTACCTGAAGCTTGGGTTTTCTAAATTAGAACGTTAGTGCCTAATTGTCTTTATATTTGGATTCAAGTTGCTGCTTAAATTCAGCAAATGGCACTAGGCTTAACTCAGCCCTTAGTGAGTCAATAGTACTAATGTTTGCAATGGGTTTAAAAATAACCTTGCCATTGATGACATCATATTGAGTACCAAATATTTGTGGCTTATCTTGCTTGATGGCCACTAAATCAGTGATGATGGCGACACTTTGCCCTGTTATACCTTGGCCATTTAAATAAGACTGAATAATCAATGGCAACATATTTTGTTGAAACAGCAGGTCTTGTGAATGCTGCACTATGATAAAGGCCGCCGTGACCCCTTGAGTGCCCACTAAAGACTCACTTGGCCAGCCGTGCAGGGATACGATTGCTTGTAGTGTTTCGCTATGTAAATTCAGCAAATCGGTTTGTAGCTGTTGTAATACCTCATTGTTGTCCGAATGGTTTTGTTGAGTTATTTCTAGAGATTGTTTAGCCATTTGGACTAAACGGTTTTGTAATTCTGAATCAATTTTCCCATAGACGTCTTGGCTGAAGGCCAGTAAACATAAGATACAAGATAGATACTTGCTGAGACCCCAATCTGATAGGTTATTTTTCATAAGGCGGGTACTTGTTCGTTTGGATTATTATTAAGCCAAAAGTGGCTGAAATAAGTTGCGCCAAACACTTGGGTTAGCGCGTTAATTTTTTAAAAAGGATTAAAAAGACTAAGCTGTTGGGTAGCGTTTTTGAAGCCCAACATAAACTTGATCACTATAATCGGATAAGCTGATATCTAAACTATTCAACACTTCTACTAAATGTTCATTGTCTTCTTGGCCATTCCAAACCTTAATGTAACTTCCGTCTTTGTAGCCATTATCTTGGCGGAAAAAGTTTAGAACGTTTTTCCCCACATACTGGCGGTACAACTCGTCTGAGTCCATTTCAGCTTGCTCTACTATTTTGATAAATAGTGGCACATCAAAGCGTTTAGCCGCACATAAACCTGTCATTAGTTCTAAGTTATCTAAAATATCTAAGGTGCTAAAATCGTAATCTTTGCCATCGAAGGTAACCGTGGTTTTAGTCGAGGTGAGTTGCCCAGCTATGGTGTTGGCCGATTGTTCTACATCACCTTTAAAACTAATGAGTATTTCTGATAAGGCAAAGTGCCAGATATCTACTAACTCCATTTGCAGTTGTGGCAAATCTCTATGCTGTGCTTTCCACCACTTCCAGCCGTGGTGTTCAATCCCTTCAACAGATTCAATCATAGCGGCTCGTAAATAAGCATAACCGGCGTTTAACCAATCAGGGTTTACTTTTGCATTCATATTGCCTTGTAACGTTAACATAGTGGCTAATTGCGTGGGTGTAAGCATAATGGAGCGGATCCTTATTTGTTGTCGCTATTTTTAAGTTCGTTGATAACGCGTATACGTTCTTGGTTAAGTTGTTCTTTTATGGCCGAGCCTTTGTAACCTTTGGCGACTATGGCTTTGATATCAACTTTAGCGGCCCGTGAATAGGCTTGCCATATGTAGTCTGCATTTGTATATGGGATGTCTTCAAAGGTAGTTCTACCTCTCGCATCGGCTTTACATGCTAATAAAAAGTCAGCAAAACGCTCTGGTTTACGCCACACATCGCAGGCGTTCAGCATAGACAAAATGGTACTGGCTTTCAGCTCAAACGCTTTATGCACATGGGTGTGATATTCACTTACCATTAAAGCGAGATCTCGGCAGCCATTGGGTACTTTTAAGCGTGCGCTTAAGGTTTTAATTGCATCTAACCCTAGTTTTTCGTGCCCTCTGTGTGATGGCCATTTTTCTGGTGGCGTTAAACCTTTACCTAAGTCATGCACTAACGCCGCATAACGTACAGATAAGGTTTTTGAAAGCCGAGTTACTTGCTGTAAAACCATCATAATATGAACGCCAGTATCTACCTCTGGATGCCATTTAGGGGGGTTGGGTATGCCCCATAATACATCTAGTTCTGGGAACCACTCGGTTAATCCACCACAGGCTCTTAAACTTTCAAAGTACACTTCTGGGTGATCTTCAAGTATTGCCCTAGCGGTTTCTTGCCAGACTCGCTCTGCACTCAGGGCTTTAAGTTCGCCATTGGTCACTATGGTTTGCATTAACGATAGAGTTTCTGGGGCTATGGTAAACCCTAGGTAATGATATCTGGCGGCGAACCTAGCTACTCTCAATACCCTTAAAGGATCTTCTACGAAAGCTTCAGAGACATGACGTAGTAATTTTTTATCTAGATCTTCTTGGCCTTTAAAAGGATCAATGACATTTCCTGTTTCATCCATGGCCATGGCATTGATGGTGAGGTCTCTGCGCAATAAATCTTCTTTTAAGGTCACTTTGCTTGAAGCGTCGCAGCTAAAGCCTGTGTAACCTGCACTTACTTTTCTTTCTATGCGGGCTAATGCGTATTCTTCTTTACTCTTAGGATGCAAAAATACCGGGAAATCGGCCCCCACCGCCACATAACCTTGTTGTAACATTTGTTCTGGGGTGGCGCCTACCACCACCCAATCTTTATCTTTAATTGGGCGTTCTAATAATTTATCGCGGACAGCGCCGCCAACTAGGTAGGTTTGCATAATAAGTTCGTAATTTTCATTCAAACTATTATGCCTCAGTGCACTGCATTGCAGAAGCCAACTTTGTCGAAAAAATACAATTAAAAAAACACAGTGCCTTTGACAATATCCAGCTAACTGGTTAGTTTACGTCAGTTACTTTAACCTGCTATTTAACTCACGAGTATCTACCAAACTTATGTACTTAAGCTATTTTGGATTATCTGATAATCCTTTCTCAATCGCTCCTAATCCTGATTATTTATACATGAGCCCTAGGCATAAAGAAGCCTTGGCACATTTGATTTTTGGGTTAAGAGAAAGCGGTGGATTTGTGATGTTAACTGGTGAGGTAGGTACTGGAAAAACCACTGTATCACGTAAGTTAATGCAGCAGTTGCCTGAAAACACCCAAGTGGCAATGATTTTAAACCCAACACTCTCAGCATTAGAGTTATTGGCCACTATATGTGATGAGTTAGGTATTGAATATTCGAGCGAACGGGCTAGTTTGAAGTATTTTACAGACAAGATTTTAAATAAATTAGCCAGCAATCATGAGTTGGGCATTAATACTGTGCTAATTGTAGATGAGGCGCAGCACTTATTGCCCGAGGTGTTAGAACAGTTAAGGTTATTAACCAACTTAGAAACCAATCGAGAAAAGCTTCTTAAAGTGGTGCTAATTGGGCAGCCAGAACTACAGCAATTGTTAAAGCGCAATGAGTTGCGGCAATTAGCTCAGCGTATTACCGCCCGGTATCATTTATTGCCATTGACCTCTGCTGAGGTCGGTGCATATATTGGCCATAGACTAGGAGTGGCAAATGGTGACGTGAGTGTATTTTCAAAAGCTACGCTCAAAACCGCATTTCATATAAGTGGCGGCATCCCCAGAGTGATTAATCTTTTGTGTGACAGAGCACTGACTTTGACATTCACCAAACAGTTACCCACGGTACCACAACATATATTTGTAGTGGCAGCGGAGCAAATTTTAGGCGCTGATGTTGTTAAACAAAGGCGAGGTAAGCTATGGGCATATACCCTGTTAGTCATTTTTGCAGCCTCCGTGGCTGCAGGTTTTTGGGTAGGGTCGCTAAATGGGTAAGGTAATTAATATACAAGCGCTAACCCCTGGCATGGTAATTATCCGAGTTACTCAACAAAATGGCCCTGTGAAGATAAGAAAGACTGGCTTAGTCAGTAGCCAAGCTATGGTGCAAGGCTTGATTGAAATGGGTATTCAAGAAGTTGAAATAGACCCAGAGCAAACCGTCGAAGTTGAGCCTCCAAAGGTTAATAAGTCTGCTACCCAGAAAATGCTTGAAAGTAACCACGTTACTAATACACGGATAGATGATGGCTTGTCTGATCAATTCCATCGCAGCTTGTTTCTACCTTCCGTGCAAGATATTCCGTCAGCATGGCTGTTTTATACTAAACGATACGGCTTAGCTGTGTTAATTGCTATTGCAGGTTTTGGGCTTGGGTGGGCAGTATCTCATTATGAAGGGGTTAAAAAGTTGTTTGTTTCAGCCCCTGTTATCGAGCCTAACTTAGATAAATCAGTGGTAGAAGCAGCTCCTCCACAAGTTAATAAAAGCGGTAACCTGTCATCTTCTGAAACTGTGGATAGCGAAAATGAAGTTATCTCTACACAAGCCTTACCTACTCAAGAAAGTTCGGCTCAACTCCCACAAAATGATGAAAAACTTGTCCCCCAAACTTCTGATAAAGCACACTTAGTTAAAGAAGCTACGCCTGAATTAGCTCCAGAACCTGCGACTACACCATTAGAAGAGCAGCCGATATCTGCAGATCTGTTAGCAAAATTTAGAGAGGCTGTGTCTGAAGTAGGAGAAGATGCTCCAAATCCAGAAGTACAAAATGCTCAGCTTGATAATGGCGTGTCTAGAATAGATCAATTACCTGTGTGGGTACTGACAGAGCTACCAAATATGTCATTTTCTGCCCATATGTACGCCTCTGATGACTCTGAACGTTGGGTCAGAGTAAATGGAACCAGAATGGTTGAGGGAGATATGATAGAAAGCGCAGTTGAAATTATTAGCATTTCTCCACAGCAGGTTATTTTAAGCTATAAAGGCCATAAATTTATAATGGATGCATTGACTGATTGGTGAGTTATTTTGTTTTTCTTTTTTGAGCTAACTTAATGATACACATTAGCGGTTGTTTATTATTTAATAGCCTGTAATTTTTAACTTTACTTGCCTTTAATACTCGCTTTTCCAGCTAAATGTGTTGTTGATGCGGTATTCGCTAAGTAAGCGTTTTCGTTTTTGATTTTTACAAAAAGACCCATAAATAAAGGACTTAATAGGGCCAAGAATGAATGTTTCTATGAAATTTTCGATATTCCTTCCCATGTCTGTACTGGTAATTGTTTTCGGATGGTTACCCGTTAGCTATGCTGATGAGCTTTTTGAAAGAGGCTCAGTAAAACTAGCAACAGGTAAAGGATATGCTCCGTTTGTAGATGAAGATTTGTCTGCTGGGGGCTGGTCTGTAGATATAGTTAGGCAGACATTTAAGCAGCTAAGTCTAGATATTCAGCTTGATGTCCTACCTTGGGACCGAGCTTTAAAATGGACCAAGGATAGAAAGGTGCTGGCTGCGTTTCCATTCGTTTATTCAAAGCAGCGTGCGGAGCAATTTCTTTTTTCTGAACCAATAAACTATGTACCTATACATATGTATGTCGCCAAAGATTCGGACTTTTTATCCATAGAGCAACTTAAAGGTAAACGGCTGTGTTTTCCTTTGGACTATACTATCGGTTCGGTGGAACAAGCTATTTTTGATAAATTTGAGATGATTATCAATAGAGCTAAAGACGGCTTTGCATGTGTAAAGCATGTGAACAAAGGCTGGAGTGATGCAGGAATTACCAATGGCTATATTGATGCGGCGAGAATAAATATTATCTCTGATGAAAAAGTAGATTCAATTAGGATATTTAACGAGTTACTAGGCAATATCCCTCTTTATTTAGTTATCAGTAAACAACATCCACAAGGTCAAAAATGGATTGATGAATTTAATCATGGACTCAAGTTACTTGAGTCCAGCGGTAAAAAATCAATCATAGATAAACAACACCTGCAAAACTTGTAACTTTTATTTGGTTTGATTGTAGAAATCAAATAACACTGTAAACGTTTTCATTAATGTAATAGCATTGTATTTATTATGTTTTAAAGTTGTACGTTTAATTAAGGTGTACTTGATGACCGATAAATCTTCAAACTCAAAACTTACTATGTTTGAAAAAGTTGGATATGCCATGGGGGATGTAGCCTCAAATTTCTATTGGCGTGTGTTTGATGTTTTTCTCTTTATTTTTTATACCGATGTTTTTGGTTTATCTCCCGCTGCTGTTGGTACTATGATGTTGGTGACTAGGCTCATTGATGCCTTTTCTGATCCTATAATGGGCGCCATGGCCGACCGTACTCAAACTCGCTTTGGTAAATTCAGACCTTATTTACTGTGGGGCATCATCCCAATTGCAGCCGCTGGTATATTAACCTTTACTGTGCCTGATTTAGATGAGGGCGGTAAGCTTATTTGGGCTTACTGTACCTATATATTTATGATGTTGGCGTACACCTTTATAAATGTGCCTTACGGAGCCTTGTTAGGTGTAGTAACAGCGGATAGCCAACAACGCACTACCTTGACTAGCTTTAGGTTTATCGGGGCATTTTCTGGCGGAACATTAGTGGCATATATGACACCAAAGTTAGTGGTTTGGTTAGGCCAAGGTAATGAAGCTTTGGGCTGGCAGCTCACTATGACTGTTTACGGCTTTGTGGCTTTAGCATTATTTGTGGTTACCTTTGTTGCTACCAAAGAGCGTATCAGCCCGCCTGTAGGGCAAAAAACACCTGTTATTCAAGACATCAAAGACTTGTTATCGAATAAACCTTGGATCGTGTTATTTTCCTTGGCCTTAGTGATCATGATGACTATTTCATTACGGGGCAGTGTGGGGACATTCTATTTCAAATATTATGTTAATCGTGAAGAGTTAATTGCCACCTTTTTAACTATTTATATGATTTCTCTGGCTGTTGGAGCAGCCAGCACGCCTTTACTAACTAAGTTCATGGATAAGAAAAAGCTTCTAATGTTACTTATGGCCTTAGTCGCCATATTATCAACCGTGTTTTATTTTGTTCCTAAAGACCAGGTTTGGCTAATGTATTCTTTACAAGGGGCTATTGGCCTGTGTCTTGGTCCCAAGTCGCCTTTGGTTTTTTCTATGTACGCTGATACGGCGGACTACTCTCAGTGGAAAACCGGAAGGCGTGCCACGGCTATGGTTTTTTCAGCAGCGGCGTTTGCGCAAAAATTAGGTGGTGCTCTAGCCGGAGCCATGATTGGCTGGATGTTAGGGTCGTTAGGGTATGTCGCTAACCAAAGTCAGAATGCTGGTTCAGAGCAAGGTATAGTTTTACTTATGACGCTTATTCCTGCTGGGTTTGCTGTATTAGCGGTGTTTGTGGTGCGTTTTTACACCTTAGATGAAGCCCAAATGGAAACGTTACATAAAGAACTTAAATTTAATGAAACACAAGAGGTAGACAGTGTCAGTAATTGATTCATCAATACTTGAGTGCCATAACGGCGGCGCAAGTTATAGCTTAAAAAGCCCAACTGTATTACCAAATGCCAGCGCATTTTTGTGGAATAAAAAAATGCTAATCCAGGCAAATTGTCGAGGCTATGCTATCGCACAGTTTATGCAACCAGAGGCTGGAAAGTATGTTTCTGGTCCAGCCTTAGAAGCAAAAACCTTTATGCAACCAGAGCAACCTTATTACGCTCATCATCCTGGTCGCTTCGTATATGTGAAAGACAATGTTGACGGTTCGATATTTTCTGCACCTTATGAGCCTGTACGTGCTCCATTAACACATTTTGAGTTTATTCCTGAACCTCATCAGATAAGCTGGATATCAGAATATAAGCAAATTAGAGTGACTTTATGTTTACGTCTACCTACAGAAACGGCTGTGGAATGTTGGCAGGTTAAGGTAGAAAATCTATCTGACGTTGAGCGAGACATAAGCGTTTATCCATATTTTCCTGTGGGATATCGTTCTTGGATGAATCAGTCTGGACTGTTTAGTGTTGACTTAAATGCAGTCGTTTGCAGAAGCATAGAGCCATATCAGAAGGTGCAAGATTACTTTAAAAACCAATGCTTACATGAACTCACTTTTTTAACTTCAGATGTTAAAGTTGATGCTTGGGAGACCAGTCAGCATATTTTTGAAGGCGAGGGTGGTCTGCATCAGCCTAGTGCTATTACAGCAAAAAGTTTAAGTAATAGTGAGGCAAATTATTGTACTCCAACTGCTGTGATGCAGTTCAATATGCTGCTAAGTAAAGCTGAAACAAAAACAATCAACTTACTATTTGGCCCAGCGAAAGATCATCAACAAGTAAGCGAATATAGAAGCTCACTTTTACAGATTGACAGTTTTGATACTTTTGCAACCCAGTACCAAGGTTATTTGCAAAAAGGGCAGGGCGTTTTGCAAGTAGAAACCCCTGACGCAGAGTTCGATGCATATGTTAATCATTGGTTAGCAAGACAACTTTATTATCACGGAGACGTAAACCGCTTAACTACCGACCCGCAAACTCGTAATTATTTACAAGATAATATGGGCATGACCTATATCTTGCCAGAGGTCGGTCGTGCTGCCTTTATACGCGCATTGAGTCAGCAAGCCGCAACAGGTGAAATGCCCGATGGTGTATTGATAGCCGAAGGTGCTGAACTTAAGTATATCAATCAGGTTCCCCATACTGATCACTGCGTATGGCTACCCATATGCTTGAAAGCCTATTTAGATGAAACCGCGGATTATGCCATGTTAGACGAATTGGTTGGTTTTAGTGATGGCGAAGAACAAGCGACGGTCGCTGAACATATTATTCGAGCCATGCAATGGTTAGCAAATAGTCGCGATGAAAGAGGTTTAAGTTATATCAATCAAGGTGATTGGTGTGATCCAATGAATATGGTGGGTTACAAAGGCAAAGGCGTCTCTGCTTGGTTAACTTTAGCTTCTGCATACGCAATTAATGTTTGGGCTGAAATTGAGCACAGCGCACAATCAGAGTATTCGGCTGAAACAAAAGTATTGTTAACCCAAGCTGAAGAAATGAACCAGCAGGTGAATACCTACTGCTGGGCAGGCGACCGTTTTGCTCGGGGTATAACGGATGATGGCAGAGTGTTTGGTACTGAAAAAGACGAACAAGGTCAGTTGTTTCTGAACCCACAAAGCTGGGCGTTTTTAAGCGGTGCTGCGAGTAACGAACAAGTACCTTTAATGTTGCGTGCCATTAGTGAAAATTTAGAAACTCCCTATGGTTGCATGATGCTGGCACCCAGTTACACCCAAATGGTAGAAGATGTAGGTCGGGTTACCCAAAAGTTTGCTGGCACCGCTGAAAATGGCTCGGTGTATAACCATGCTAATGCATTTTATATTTACAGCTTATACACCCTAGGTGAAGGTGATTTAGCCTTTCAGCAGCTTAAAAATATGTTACCTAATAGTGATGATATGCAGCAAAGGGGTCAATTACCTTTGTTCATTCCTAATTATTACCGCGGCGCATATTATCAATACCCAGCAGAAGCCGGTAAATCAAGCCAGCTATTTAACACAGGTACAATCTCTTGGTTTTATCGCTGTTTAATTGAAAACTTATTCGGAGTTGTTGGTTGTAAACAAGGTTTAAAAATAACCCCACAATTACCGAGTAATTGGGAAACGGCAAAAATAAACCGAGTTTTTAGAGGTGCCACTTTTAAAATTCAATATGAAGGTGATAAAAACTACGGTAAACCGCAAATTTATGTAGAAGGTGTTTTACTTGATGGCGATTGTATTAGCGAGTTTGAGCCAGGAAAGTCTTATGCAGTCAGGGTTAAAATACCAATAAAGTAAAAAGAATAGGACTTAAGTTTTATATATTTTACAACTAGATAGGGCTAACATCTCAACTGACTTATGCTAGTTATTTAATCCATTTTTTCTGTTTTGCTTTGAGCGACAGATATAGTAGAAAAATAGCCACAAGTAATATTAGGGTTGGCATTACCATTCCACCCGGTCCGTATACTTCATAGGCGTTTGTCATAAACAGTGAATGAGACATTTGAGTCAGCACCCCAAAAAGGGAAATTGCTAATATTGGTATCGATATCGCTCGCTTTAACGCGAGTAGAATACAACCTAAGGTGCCACCTATGACAGCACATGCAAACGCTAAGTTAGCCCATGATGGGATATTTTGATACAAGGCCTGCTCTGAGATAGGAAGTGATGCAATTTTATCTGGGGTCATGCTCACTTGCATTACAAATGCGCCAATACCCAGCAGGTTCCATATGGCCAGTAGTATAACTAAAGCTACAAACCATTTAGGTGTGATGTCTTTATTAATGTTGGAGTACATAGTTACCTCTAGTTTACTTGAATGACTAGTTTAGATAAATGTGTTTGAATAGGGTACCAGTCAGAGTTTATTCGGGCCATAGAAGTTATTGGTTTTTGAGGCAATGTAAAGATGCTTTTTACTATATAGCTATAGTAAATCAAAATTAAAATGAAGATAAAATTGATGAATTTTTATGTTAAACGATAAATTGTATCTAGCCCTATTAGGAGCCATTGTATTTACACTGTTAACTTGCAATGTTTCAGCTGCAACCGTCAAAAAAATTCATGTGGTAACTGAATATTTTCAAAGTTATCAATTTGAAAATAAAAAAGGTGAGTTAAGTGGGTTTGCTGTTGAAGTAGTCGAAAGGCTATTTGATATGACTGAGTATGAAGCTGTTATCGATGTGCTCCCATGGAGCCGTGCCTATAAAATAGCCAGCGAACAAGAAAATACCATGATTTTCTCGATTGCTTTCACCGCAAGCAGAAGAGAAAATTTTAAATGGGTAGGTATTTTAAGCCAAGATCCGTTGTCAGTGTGGGGGTTAAAAAAGAAATTCCCAGGTAACGGTTTGACTTTAGAAAACCTAAAACAGCATCCTTTTGTGGCAATTCGTGGCACTAATCCAGACGATGTTATAACCGAACTTGGTTTTAGTCATGTCGTTAGGGTTGCCTCACAAGAACAAATGTTGGGTATGTTATTTAAAAACAGAGCCGATTTTTTTGTGAGCGGCAATCAAGTAATGATGTTTAGAGCTAAGGCACTTGGTTATAAATTCTCTGACTTTTCCTCCGTTTATCAATTTGAAAATCTATCCAGTAAATTGGGGATAGCATTTAATATTAATTCAGAACCAAAGATTATTACTAGCTTTAGAGAGGCATTTCTAGAGTTGGAGGCAAGTGGCGAGTTATCTTTAATAAAGCAAAAATGGAATGTTAAATATTAAAGGTGACTTTTGTTAGCCACCTTTATATTTGAGTTTATTAGCTTATTAAGCTTGTTGCCAAGACGGGCGGCTGTTTTCAAAAGCACTTATTTGAGCGTCTAGCTCCAAGGTTTGGCCGATAGCATCTAAACCTTTAAGTAAATTAGTTTTATGTTGCTGAGCAATATCAAAAGAGAAACTTAAGTCGCCCACAGATACTGTTTGCTGCTCAAGGTTAACCGTTATGCTAGTGGTAGGGTCTTGCTCAACTAATGCGAAAAGTTGGTCCATTTGGTCACTTTCAAGCTGTACTGGCAATAATTGGTTATTAATACAGTTGCCATAAAAAATATCAGCGAAGCTAGTAGCAATCAGTACTTTAAAGCCGTAATCATCTAAAGACCAAGGTGCGTGTTCACGACTTGAACCACAACCAAAGTTTTCACGAACCAATAAAATACTGGCTCCTTGATGTTCTGGTTTATTCAAAGAAAAGTCAGGATTAAGTACTTGCTCATGCTGATCTAAGTAGCGCCAATCATGAAATAAGTGTTTACCGTAACCACTACGTGTAACGGCAGTTAAAAATTGCTTTGGGATAATCTGATCGGTATCGACATTGGCTTGATTCAATGGCGCAGCTGTACCTGTGTGTATGTTGATCCCAGCAGGAGTGGTTTGAGTCGTCATAAGTCTATCCTTTTGGGTTATTGGTAGTCACGTACATCAGCGAAACGGCCAGCTAATGCTGCCGCTGCAGCCATAGCAGGGCTCACTAAGTGAGTACGGGCCCCACGGCCTTGACGACCTTCAAAGTTGCGGTTACTAGTGGATGCACAGCGATCGCCATTTTGTAAAATATCATCGTTCATGCCTAAGCACATTGAACAACCCGGTAAGCGCCATTCAAATCCAGCTTCGATAAATATTTTATCTAACTGCTCTTGCTCTGCTTGTTGTTTTACCGATACTGAGCCAGGTACCACAATCGCAGTAACACCTTCGGCAACTTTACCTTGCTTAGCAATGGCAGCCGCTGCGCGCATATCTTCGATACGGCCATTAGTACAAGAGCCAATAAATACATTATTAACTGCTAAGTCAGATAGTTTTTGACCTGGTGTTAAGTCCATATATTTTAAGGCTTTTACAGCTGAGTCTTGATCGATAGGGTCGCTAAAGTCAGCCACTGCTGGTACAGGTGTGTTTACGCCAATAACTTGACCCGGGTTCGTTCCCCAAGTGACTTGCGGGGTAATATCAGCTGCATTTAGTTCAATAATCGAGTCAAAGCTTGCGCCTTCATCAGTCACTAGGCCTTTCCAGTAAGCAACAGCTTGGGTCCAGTCATCACCTTTAGGGGCGTACTCACGTCCTTCTAGGTAATCAAAAGTAGTTTGGTCTGGTGCGATTAGCCCTGCTTTAGCACCGGCTTCGATACTCATGTTACAGACTGTCATGCGCTCTTCCATAGTTAAAGCTGAAATCGCTTCACCGCTATATTCTATAACGTGACCCGTTGCGCCAGCGTGACCAATAGCGCCTATGATAGCTAAGATAATATCTTTAGCGGTAATACCAATGGGTAGGCTGCCGTTCACTTTCACTAGCATGCTTTTAGCTTTGCTTTGCTTCAAAGTTTGAGTGGCAAACACATGCTCTACTTGTGAAGTACCAATACCAAAAGCGAGTGCGCCAAATGCACCATGAGTCGCAGTGTGTGAATCACCACACACTACTGTCATACCGGGCTGAATTAAGCCAAGTTCGGGCCCCATAACATGGACAATACCTTGCTTCTGGTGACCGACAGGGAATAAAGAAATACCGTGTTTCTCACAGTTATTGGCAAGGGTTTGTAGCTGTAACTGATTAGTTGGGCCACAAGCATCGATTGCTAAAGAGCGTGTAGATATACTGTGATCCATAGTGGCGAAGGTGCGCTGCGGGCAGCGTACTTTTCTGTTTTTGTCATCAAGGCCTGCAAAGGCTTGAGGAGAGGTCACTTCATGAATTAAGTGACGGTCGATATACATTAGTCCTTCACTGCCGACGGCTGAAGAGGTGTTTTTATCGATGGCATGGTCTTGCCATATTTTGTCGTATAAGGTTGTCGCCATTATGCGTACTCTTTTGGTTGTTTGTTACTATGGGGCCTTTTATAGGAAGGCCACACTTTGATTAGGCATTGAATTGCTTATACAATTTGTGCCACTACGTAATCGCCTACGGCACTGGTGCTCTTAGCTTGGTCGCGGTTTTCCGGGGCTAATAATTCGCCCGTTAATATGCCGTCACTTAAGGTCTTCTGCACTGCAGCATCAATAACATCTGCAGCTGCAACTTCGTTCAAACTATAACGGAGTAACATTGACAATGATAAGATTTGAGCAATGGGATTCGCTATGCCTTTACCAGCGATATCAGGGGCTGAACCGCCAGCTGGTTCGTACATACCATAGCCATCACCATTAATACTTGCTGAAGGAAGTAAGCCCATAGAGCCTGTAATCATGGCGCATTCGTCAGAGATAATGTCGCCAAACAAGTTTGAACATAACATCACATCGTACTGACTTGGCTCACGAATGAGTTGCATAGTCGCATTATCAATGTAGATGTGTTCTAGCTCTACTTCTGGGTAGTCCTTAGCGACTTCTTCTGTCACTTCGCGCCACAAACGGCTGCAAACTAACACGTTAGCTTTATCAACTGAGGTCACCTTTTTGCCACGCTTCATCGCAGCTTCAAATGCAGTAATAGCGATACGGCGGATCTCTTTACGGCTATAACGCATGGTGTCATACGCAAACTCTTCTTCGCCAGAGCCTTCTAACCCTTTTGGTTGCCCAAAATAAATACCACTGGTTAACTCACGCATAACTAATACATCAAAGCCACTAGCGGCAATGTCTGCACGTAAAGGTGAAAGATTTTCAAGACCGGGATAAATCTTGGCCGGACGTAAATTACTAAATAAATCAAAATGGCCACGCAAGGCTAATAAAGCTGCACGTTCTGGTCTTTCTTCTAAAGGTAGGCTGTCCCACTTAGGACCACCGATAGAACCAAATAATATGGCGTTGGCGTCTTCACACCCTTTAAGAGTTTCTGGTGGTAAGGCTTGGCCGTGGTTATCGATAGCAATACCACCTACATCAAAATCGTTCAGTTCAAAGTTAATGTCGAATTTTTTGCTTACTGCGGCTAATACTTTTTTGGCTTCGACCATGACTTCTGGTCCGATACCATCGCCTGCCAATACTGCTAATTTATAGTCAGACATTATTTTTTATACCTCTGAATTTTTAATGTGTTGTTGCTTTTGCTGATCGATTTGGTCAGCTAAATGTGTATTGTTGAGTACGTAAATAAGGGCTTTTACGCCAGATTCAACTATGTCAGTGGCCAAACCAATGCCGTTGAAACGCCTGCCATTGTACTCGGCTATGACAGATACTTGGGCAAGGGCGTTAGCTCCTTCGCCTTTAGAATCGAGTTTAAAGTCCACAATATCTACGTTTTCATGGCCAAGTACTTTGGTGATTGCATTGTAAGCTGCGTCTACTGGGCCATTTCCGATGGCAGATTCGGTAATTTCTATTTCACCAACCTGCATACAAACTGTGGCACTAGGAATGATTTCTTTGCCAGAGTTAGCCTGTAAATATTTAAGCTTGTAATGCTCTTCTTCTTGCTTTTGCTGACTGAAGAATAACAAAGCCTCTAGGTCGTAATCGAAAACTTGGCCTTTTTTATCGGCTAGTTTAACGAATGCTTCGTAAACCGTTTCTAGGTCGAAATCAGATTCTTTGTAACCTAACTCAAGCAAGCGATGCTTGATAACATGGCGCCCAGAACGAGAAGTTAAGTTTAAGTTGTTTTTGTTTATGCCGACACTTTCAGGTGTCATGATTTCATAAGTGTTTTGCCCTTTTAACACGCCATCTTGGTGAATGCCCGACGAGTGACTAAAGGCATTTGCGCCTACAATTGCTTTGTTTGCCTGTACTGGCATATTACAAAGGTTGCTGACTAATTTTGAAGTACGAGATATTTCTTCACTTTTGATATTGGTTTTCAAACCTAAGATTGCTTCTCGGGTTTGCAAAATCATAGCTATTTCTTCAAGTGAACAATTACCTGCACGTTCACCTAAGCCATTAATAGTCGCTTCTACTTGCCTTGCACCTTGTTCAACGGCAGCGAGTGAATTAGCAACAGCTAAACCTAAGTCATTGTGACAGTGAACTGAGATAGTCGCTTTGTCTATGTTAGGCACGCGGTTATACAAGTTTTGGATAATGCCCCCAAATTCAGTGGGAGTGGTGTAACCAACTGTATCTGGAATATTCACTGTGGTTGCACCAGCATTGATGGCTGCTTCAACCATACGGCACAAATAATCAATGTGTGTACGCCCAGCGTCTTCACAAGAAAACTCCACATCGTCAGTATATTTACGTGCGTGTTGTACGGCCTTAACGGCCATTTCTACTACTTCATCCTGTGATTTACGTAACTTGGTGTTCACGTGAATATCTGATGTGGCGATAAAGGTGTGAATACGAAAGCGCTCTGCAACGTTTAGCGATTCGCCACAGGCATCAATGTCTTTAGCCAAGGCTCTCGATAAACCACAAACAGTGGCCGTTTTGATTTCTCGGGCAATGGTTTGCACAGATTGAAAGTCACCAGGAGAAGATACCGGGAAACCAGCTTCGATTATATCGACACCAAGACGTTCCAGTGCCAGAGCAATCTTTAATTTCTCTTTAACGCTCAAACTAGCTGGAAGCGCTTGTTCGCCGTCCCGCAAGGTGGTGTCGAAAATCTTGACTTGGTTAGTATTAACCCCGTTAGACATACCTTTCTCCTAATTGGTCTTTAAATTCACTTTCATTAATATTTAAAACACATACAAAAAACCCGTGCTGAGCACGGGTTTTGTAAACTGGTTAACGCTTGCTTACAACCTACCCGTGCAGTCTTGCTGCCAGCAGGAGTAGTGTAGAAAAAATTGCGTTATTCATGTTTTAAATTCTTTAAAATTGTATGTAACAAATTTGAGGCGTATTTGTAACCCGTTAGGGCGCGCAGGTCAACCGAAACAGGCCTAAAGCATATAACTTAAAAATATAAATTTAAATTTTTGTAAGGATTTTTAAGAAACGTTAAGCGCGTTTTACACAAAAAAAACAGAGCATGGGATGAAAATGTCACAGTTTTAAACTTCTATTAATTTACTGGCTTTAAAAATAACTGCTGTAGATCAAATAATTTGCCCAAGAATATTGTTAACATAGTGTTTAAATTTTTACATTAGGTGATTTTTTATGGCCCTTGTTAAACATCAATTCGATAGTAAAGTTGATTGGCATAGCTTACTTGACTCAGGTAATCGCATATTCATTGGCTCTTATGCTGCAGTGCCTAATGCATTAATTGATAGCTTGATTGAAGATGCAAAAGGGCTGAACGATATTGAGCTTACCCATATGGGGACCTTGTCTGATGACAAATGGGCCTTACCCGAATACGCCTCAAGATTTAAAGTGAATACCTTTTTTATTCATGGTGACACAGTAAGGCAAGCGGTAGATGAAGGACGGGCTGATTACACCCCATGTTTTTTATCAGAGGTGTCAGGGTTATTTACCAGTGACACCTTACCCTTAGATGCTGCATTGATTATGGTGTCACCTCCAGACGAGCTAGGGTATTGCTCCTTGGGTGTGTCGGTAGACGTAGTTATGTCAGCAGCGCGGGCGGCTAAGCATATTATTGCCCAAGTTAACCCGTCAATGCCCAGAACATGTGGCCAAACATTTCTACATATCAGTGAATTCAGTGCTTGTATCGAAGCTGAGCAGCCACTACCTGAAGTAGACATGTCGGAAACGTCAAAAATTGTTGATCGCATCGGTCAATACACAGCCATTCTTATCGATGACGGGGCTACTTTACAGTTAGGTATTGGCAAAATACCAGATGCAGTAACCCGATATTTGTATCAACATAAAAACCTTGGAATTCATTCTGAATTATTGTGTGATGGTTTAGTTGATTTAATGAAAAGGGGAGTCGTAACCAACAGGTACAAGACTTTTCACCCGGGTAAGACGGTAGTGAGTTTTTGTTTTGGATCTAAAAATTTGTATGACTTTGTAGATATAAACCCCCATGTTGAATTTTATCCGTCTGGTTATGTAAATAAACCAGCAAACATTGCAAAAAATGACAATATGGTGTCAATCAATAGCGCGTTGCAAGTTGATCTTAGTGGACAAGTTGTGGCTGATTCAATTGGTTACGACTTTTACAGTGGCATTGGAGGGCAAGTTGATTTTGTCACCGGGGCGTCAAAAAGTAAAAACGGCAGACCCATTATAGCGCTACCATCAACCGCGAAAAATGGTGAGGTTTCTAGAATTGTAGCTACCTTATCCGAAGGTTCTGGGGTGGTAACATCAAGGGGTAATGTGCATTATGTGATTACTGAGTTTGGAATAGCCAGCCTACAGGGCAAAAGTGTACGCGAGCGAGCGCTTGAGTTAATACGTGTTGCACACCCTAAATTTAGAGATGAATTATTAGCTAAAATTCGAGAAAAATACTGGGTGCCTGACTACCAAACTCGCACACCAACGGATATCCCAGAATTAGGTGAAGTGCAGATTTCACGTATCCAGTTTCAGGATCAGCAATTCTATATGCGGCCACTCAACCCTTCAGATGAACGTCGTCTACAAGAGTTTTTTTATTCTCATACTAAAGAAACCATTCGTATGCGTTACAACTTTACACCGGGCCAAATGACCCGAGAAAAGTCCTGTGACTTGGTGAGTGTTGATCAAAGTAAAGATGTTGCGTTAACAATTGTTCAAGATGACGGTTCTAAAGTTCGAATTGAAGCGGTGGGGCGTTATTACCTTTACGAGCAGCAAAACTCATGTGAAGTGGCCTTTGTAACCCGAGAAACGAATCAAGGCAAAGGCATGGCAAGTCGTTTGTTGAGAGCCATGATAGATATTGCAGAAAAACGTGGTTTAACGAGCATGTTTGCGTTAGTAAAAACTAATAATTTACCGATGATTTCTGTCTTTGAACAATTTGGCTTTGTGCGGAAATTTGATTCAGAGCCCGGAGAGATTGAATTGGTAAAACGTCTAAATATTGATGCTGTTGAACTTGCTCCTGACATTAAAAATGGTGACGTGTTATGACTGTGACTATTATGCGTAGTCCGAAATGCAATCTGCATAATATGGGGCCAGAACACCCTGAAGAACCAGCCAGAATGCATAAAATCAATGACCAAATTATTTCATCTGGTTTGGAGCCTGTGGTGCATTTTGCATACGCCAAAGCCGCTCCTATATCTGCATTAGAGCGGGCTCATGATAAGGACTTTGTTAAAAGTGTATTCGATAAAGCGCCAAAAGATCCTGATGAAAGGGTTTGGCTCGACGAAGACACTATCATGATGTATAGAAGTTTAGATGCTGCTTTACATGCGGCAGGTGCAGTGGTTGACGCCGTTGATTTAGTCATGTCAGGACAAACTAAAAGTGTATTTTGTGCGGTTCGTCCACCGGGTCACCATGCGGGACGTGCTAATTCTTCAGGCTTTTGTATTTTTAACAATGTCGCTATTGGCGCTATGCATGCCCTAGAAAAGTATGGCTTGGATCGAGTCGCCATTATCGATTTTGACGTGCATCATGGTGATGGGACACAAGATATAGTCAAAGATGACGAACGTATTTTGTTTGGCTCCTCTTTCCAACATCCATTTTTTCCATTTTGTGGTGATGAGCCTAGTCGAGAAGGTATAATTAATGTACCTGTGCCAGCTGGTACAAGCCCCGAAGACTACAGAGAACTCATTAAACACTGGTTTACAGCTATTGATGAATTCAGACCCCAGTTGATATTTATATCCGCTGGGTTTGACTCACATGCCGAAGATGACATGGGGCACTTACGTTTAGTTGAAAGTGATTATGCATGGATAACCGAGAACCTCAAAAATCTAGCTGAAAAACACTGCAAAGGGCGAATTGTATCAGTGCTTGAAGGGGGATATGCCTTGAGTGCTTTGGCCAGAAGCGTAGTGGCTCATGTTAAAGTCTTATCAGGTTAAGTCTTGTTGATTCGTTTGCAATTTTTGCGTTTACTTCTTTCGCCCAAATTACATATTGGGTTGCGTTGGGGTGCAGCAAGTCTGGCATAACCGACTCTAACAACTCACCTTTATTGGTCAGAAAGTGGTGATTAATATTGAGCCACACTATCTGCTGTCTATTGCAATAATGACGGATAAGCGCATTCGTCTCATCTACTGCTTGACGCATTCGTTTTGCTTGGTTTCGGCTTCTAGGAAAAATAGCCATTAGAATCACTTTACTCATAGGTAATCGTGTTGTGACTTCTTGAAGTATTGATGCAATGCCCGCAGCAGTTTGGGCTGGAGTATCATGCCTGTGCCCAGGGTTGTTAGTGCCAATCAAAAGTACGACCCAATCAGGTGACAACTCTTCTAATTCACCATTTTGAATGCGCCATAATAAATGCTCTGTTCGGTCACCCGAAAATCCAAGGTTAATAGCATGTTTTGAGGCGAAATGTTCTTGCCAAGCTTGTTCGCCTTCTACCTCCCAAGCGTGAGTGATCGAGTCTCCTAAAAAGAGTATTTTAGCTTTTTTGTTGACTGATTTAACTTCTTGGCATTTTTGCTGGTGGCGTAATTGCCACCAGTCTTCTGACCGCGCTACAGGGATAACGGCAAGATGTTTGCTCATATGCTTTGCTGTACTGTTATCCAGTCATTTATCACATCTTCTAATACCGCCATAGGTAATGAACCTTGACCTATTACGGTATCGTGAAAGCTGCGGATATCGAATTTAGCGCCAAGCTTTTCTTCTGCTTTTGCTCTTAACTCTCGAATTTTAATTTCGCCCATTTTGTAAGATAAGGCTTGTCCGGGCCATGAAATATATCGGTCAATTTGATCAGAAACCGATTTCTCTGTTAGGGCGGTGTATTTCGATAAATAGTCAATTGCTTGTTGGCGGCTCCATCCAAAGGCGTGAATTCCCGTGTCTACTACCAAACGAACTGCACGCCACATCTCGTATCCTAAACGTCCAAAGTCACTGTAGGGATCTTCATAAAACCCTGCCTCTTTTCCTAAGCGTTCTGAATACAATCCCCATCCTTCACCAAACGCAGAGTGGCTCAAGGTGCGTCTAAAATTAGGTACGTTTAGTTCCATAGCAATCGCATTTTGTAGATGATGCCCGGGCACGGCCTCATGTAAACTTAGGGCTTCTAAATTGTATAAAGGCTGTTGTGAAGGTACTGACGTTAAAAAGTAAGTACCCGGTGAGCGATTATCTGGAGGCGGCATGTAAAAAGCCCCACGTGTTGCTGAGCCTTTTATGGCAAACGTATTACGGGGTAGGTGCCCAAAAAAGCTTGGAAGTTTTCCATACATTTTTTGGGTGATAAAGGCTGTTTTTTCTAACACGTCTTGTGGAGATGCCCCATAAAACTGAGGATCCGTTGCTAAAAAATTTAAAAACTCAGCGTAGCGCTTCTCTGGAGCGCTGCCTTTGAACCCAACTTGGTCAATAATGGCCTGCATTTCAAGATAAATGCGCTTTACTTCACGTAAGCCTAGTTCGTGTATCTCTGTGGGGGTGGCATCTGTGGTGGTGTAATAGTTAGCCGCATATTTATAATAATCTACACCGCCTTTAACACTGGCTATTCCTGCTTTCTGACGGCAGTTTGGCATGTACTCTTTGACAAAAAAATCGTAAAAATCTTGATAAGCGGGGATGACCTTCTCTGCAATTAGGCTCGCGGCTTGTTGACTATATTGGGCTTTTTGTTGTGCCGTAAATTTAGCAGGGTAGCGGGTGAAAGGTTCGTATAGCGCACTGCTTTTCGCATCTTCTACAATATGCTTACTAATGGTTTGATGATAGTTTTTAAAACTCTCGCAGTAATGAACATAGCCTGCTGCAACCCCTGCTTTCATTAAGTTGATGTTTTCTTGATTAAAGCGAGGATAATCATCCAAGCTAATGAGAAAGTTGTCGTAGTCGCTGTTGTTCAAAAAGGCCATGTTAGCCGGTGCTTCGGCAAAATAGGTATGCCATCCACTTAAAAAATTAATGGGAAAATATTTATCTTGGTAGCGGTAGCTTGAGGCTTCTGTTTCTCGTTCATATTTGAATAAACGGTAATTCATTAGTTGTTCAGCGCTAAGTTTATTTGGGTCAAGCTCGTTAAGTTGCGCTAATATTTTGCTGTTGTAATCTTCTCGGCGCTTTATAGCTTTGGGACTAAACTCCGCTAATTTTCCATTGGGTTTCCAGCCATCTGGATCTGTTCGAAAAAATACTTTTTCTTGGGTGGCGAACTGCCAATGTTGCTCAATTATTTCTGATAGGTCTTGGTCTGCATTGGCTGCCGATTTAGCACTCAATAAAGCCAATAAGGATAAGGTTAATATTTTTTTTAGCATAAACAGCCTTTTGTATGTACTACTTAATGCACCGAAAAGGTGTCATCTGTCGAATATTGTCACTCAGATTAATACACTTTTTATCAATTTAACAAGGGGGAGGTGGGAGAAGTGCTTGCTGGTAGAAAGTGTCTAACCAGCAAAGGTTGGGGTATTAGCCTAAACGCGCTTTTTCGAGCCTAGTAAAAATGTCAGCAACATTCCTAATAGAGCAAACATCGCTAGGTATATAAATAGCCCTCGGGTTACGCCATAAAGGTTACAAAAAAGCGCAGCTGCAACAATATTAGTGCTTATACCAAGTATTTGATTTTTCATTTTACGGGTTAATGCGCCATGGTTGTTAAGTAAGTATATTCCTAGAGTGGTTAGAATCATTGCGACAGCTAACATCTTAGGCTCCCCCTTCAATTGCTGTTGTAGAGATGGGCATACTGTTTAGCGCGCGGTGTTTTTGAGTCATTTTGCTATACACAACGAGTAACAATGTGCCTAAAAATAACATAGTTAAGTCGACTGACACCGACACATAGTGCTGGGTTTCAAATACATTGAATATATGACTGCCCGTCAGCAGTGCGTCAAGTGGCATAATGAGCACCATTAACAGGCCACTTCCCAAGACTATGGCTTTTAAAGCCAAAGCTTGGTTGATGATAAATGGCAGTATTAGGGCCCCAAGCCAGATACCAAAAAACGTAATGAATATCATATCTGTATGGTCTTGGTTGGGCATTACCTTGTTGAATAGTAATTGGGCTATAAACAAGGCTACGGTTGCTAGAACCACTCCGCCACAGCTTCCAATAAGTAGCTTATTAAAGTTCTGGTAGGTACGTTTACTATGTGTGGGGTTTTGAGCATTTAAGCCACGCTCAATCCACAGCATTAATCCAGTAATTGGCACCAAAGCAGTAGATAACCCCAGTATTGCCCAAATACTTTTTACCAATAAGCCTCCAAAGTTTCCAAAGTGCAGTGGGAACATGGCATCCAGTATCTTACCCGTGATACCTTCTAAACGGCCAAATTTGGCTTGTGTGCGAATATATTCAGCAGTAGCACCATGGTAAACTAAGGTTTCACCTCCTAGCTGATCACTGCCATCCCCAGAAATATAAACCAGTGCATTTTGATCGCCGTATCCCATAATGGACACATTATCGAAGGTTAAGTCTGGCCTTTGTTGAATGCTAATATCTATGATGTCAGCTAGCTTTGTTGGTTGGGCAACATTGGCAATGATAGGGGCTTTTATCGCTGTGAAGGTTTCAAGTAGCTTTTCTTGGTCGCCGTTGAAACCTACATAAGCCGCTGCAGGGACCAAAATTACAGTGGCCAACCCTAAAAATGCGCCAGTAAATGCGATAACAGAATGAAACAAAACAGCCCAAACACTCATGACTTTATGGCCATCGTTTAACATAAGCGAAAATGTCTTGGATATTCGAAAGGTAAATAATTGCGCTAGGATCTTTCTATGGATAAATAGCCCAGTAACAATGGATACCATTAAAGTCAGTCCAAGCAACCCAGTTAGAATAAATCCTAGCGGCCTACCTAAATGTAAATCAGCATGAAAATGAGCAAGAAAAGTAGACATGTCATATTTTTCTAAATTGAAAAATGTTTCCATGTCATTTTCGGTGACTAAGCTCCAGTTGAGTGGGTGAAATTCATACACTGTCCCTTTGTGCTCTTCACCGCCGTTAGGCGTGTCAAAATGACCTTCGTAAATCACCCTAGCGGTTTCTGAGTTTCGTGTGCTTGGCAGGCGAATATGTACTTCTTCTAGATAAGCAGGCCCGACCTTTTCAGCGTATTGTTCAATCGTGGTTGCTATTTTGTGTGATTGAATAGGGATTTCTGCTCTGATTTCTTCGTTTGCCCATATTTTTAATTCAGGCCGAGTAAACACTGCTACGGCACCCGTAAATGCAATAACAAATAATAATATCCCGGTGATCAGTCCTACCCAAGAGTGAAGTGTGTAGAGCTTTTTAATTGTGATGCTTTTCATTTATGGGGTATTTCCGCTTAACGCAAAATAAATGCATGCGATGTGGATGAGAATTAGCGCGCTCATTACCAACCAAACTTTCGTTATCGATCTTGCCATGTAGCTATAGATAAATAAGGCAGTCCATATAAATGGGAAAAACAAAGTTGGAAGCCCAATGGCGTCGTTTTTATGCAAGGGCAGGTAAGTCGCCATACCTGGGATCATCACAACTGATGCGATCAAAGTAAGCACAATTGCTAAGAAGGTGCGGTTTTTAAATCCATTAAAAGTAATATTTTTACGTTGCATAGAAGCAGTTCTGGCGTCGCTATTAAAACGGCAAAATACCGTATTTAACCATTGCTTGCAAACAATAATCATTATCAGTAGTTATTGATAATGATTATTGTTTGTTGTTTAATCCTCTCAAAATCCAGTAAATATATAACCATGGAAAAGTAATGAGAATTAGAAAATTAACACTAGGGATAAATGCTGCCTTTTTAGCTATTTCATGCAACACCTTAGCTGAAGAGCCTGTAAATCTAGAAAAAATTATAGTGACTGGGCAAAAAATTGATAGAACACTTAAAGAAACACCTAATAGTGTAGTGGTGGTCACGGCAGAGCAGCTAGAAAAACAAAATGCGCAAAATATTACAGATGTATTCACGGGTATGGCAAATGTTGCTGGGGAGTTAGGTCAAGGTTTTAACATTAGAGGCATTGATGCATTTAATGTATCTGGCGGTGGTAATAGTTATCTTGTGACCATGTATTTAGACGGTGCCCCATTACCTTACCGCGTAGCAAATAGTGGTGCGGTTCCTGTTTGGGATTTAAACCAAATAGAGGTTTTTAGAGGCCCACAATCAACCCTTCAAGGGCGTAATGCTTTAGCGGGGGCGATACACCTAAGAACTCAAGACCCAACCTATGATTGGCAAGGTAAAGCCAAGTTAACGCTTGGGAATCTAGGCCAAAAAGAATATGCATTTGCGGGTGGCGGCGCGTTAATTGATGACATGTTGGCTTTCAGGGTGTCGTTTGAAGATAAAACCCTAGACGGTGATATCTATAATATTACCCGCAATGAAGAATCAAACTATGAAGAGTCTTCGACTATTCGCGGTAAGTTGCTTTTTCAACCTACTGATGACATAACGGCTTTACTTACCCTGACCAATACCGAGAGTGAACTTGGGCCGCAGTGGGCTACGTTTAATTACGGAGAGTCCGTTTATGACCGAGAAACTTGGTATAACTCAGATATTTGGTCAAGAACAGACACAGACATAGCCACGTTAGAAGTCACCTGGGATATCTCTGACGAGCTGTCTTTAGTATCTGTGTTAACCACAAACGAATCTGAGTATGGATATAACTGGGATGGGGATTTAACCCCAGAGCAATTAGTGGCAGATAATGAGTATTCAAGATTAGATAAAACCGATAGCCAAGAGCTACGTTTGACCTATGACGGTGATAAATTAGAAGCAGTAGTGGGACTTTACGCGTCTCAGTTAGCGGTATCTGACTTAGCAACGGGCGAACGTTACATTGGACTAGAAAGTGCAGTAGGTGTGGACTTCCCAACTGCGGTAGTGGGCTTTTTGATGCAAAATGGTTTTGACCTAGCTACCTCTACAGCCCTTGCAGGGCAAGTTGTTCCACTTTACCCCGATATTGATCCTATTGTTTTATCGTTAAACGCCAGTCTTGCTCAAGATGTTGATTCCATATCATTGTACTCAGACTTTAAATACTCACTCACTGATTCGATCGATATATTAGCCGGATTACGTTTTGACAATGAAGAGCAAACTAATGCATCAGATACTATTTACCTCATTAACAACGCTATGCCAGACCCAAGTGTATTTGATGCGCAAACGGGGCAGCTTGTCAGTGGTATTAATGCTTATTTGACCAGCTTTGCTGACGCAGCTTCAGGCGTTGAGCCGCCATCTTCAGCGGACTTTGATGCATTTTTGCCGAAGTTAGGTGTTAGTTACCATATAAATGACAACATAACCACGAGTTTAATTTATCAGAAGGGCTATCGTTCTGGTGGCGTAGGAACCAATACAGCTGATAATTATTTGTATACTTATGATGCAGAATATACCGATAACCTTGAGCTTTCTTATCGCTCAGTATGGCTAGAAGGGAGCTTGATGTTAAATGCCAATGCCTTCTATACAAAATGGACAGACCAACAAGTTCAGAACCAATTGTCTACCCGCCAATATGACATAGTGACCCAGAATGCGGGTGAGTCTGAAGTGAAAGGGTTTGAATTCGAAATGTATTACTACCCAAGTAGCCGTTTATCCGTTAACGCGGGGTTAGGATACGCAGTGTCAGAATTTGTAGATTTTACTTACACCATTGCGGGAACGGGTATAGAGAGAGACTTATCTGGGCGTTCTTTTGCTGACGCGCCAAAGTGGACTGCCAACCTAGCCGTAGAATATGAATTTGAATCAGGTGTATTCACTAACATCAATGCCAGCTATCAAGATACATCAACAGCTTATTTAGATCCGGAGCGCTCCTTAGGAGTAGAGAATGTTGATCCTACAAATGATGGCAGGATGTTAATTAACGCTCAAGCAGGGTATGACTTTGGCTCGTTTTTGGTGAGAGTTGATGTACGAAACTTGTTAGACGAAGAATACATCAGCCAGTACTTCTCTGATGCTCAAGACTCAGATGCAGTTGACGCCTACGGAGATCATCAACTAGGACGATCTCGCCAGATAAGCCTGAGCTTGCAGGCTAAGTTTTAACTCTTTGTAAAATAAAATCGCCGGCTTGTCCGGCTTTTTTGTTTATTAGAGTGCCAGAAAATACCCTAGATAGTGAAGCTGACAGTATCCGTGCGACTCATACAGCCTTTGTGCGTCGATATTCGTTTTTGCTGTTTGTAAAAATATTCCCTTTGCTAGTGTTTGCTTAGCGTGTTGTTGTACGTGGTTAAGTAACTTTGAGCCTATTCTGAGATTTTGGTATTCAGGCAAAACATAGAGATCATTTAGAATCCAAGTGCGATTTGCTGACACCGATGAAAAACTAGGATACAACTGAGTAAACCCCAGCTGTGTAGACTCATCTTTAGCGACAAAAATAACCGACTCTTGATTTGCTATACGGTCAATTAAAAACGCCTTGGCTAATTTTATGTCGCTAGTCTGTTTGTAAAAAATACGGTAATTATCAAATAAAATACTTAGCTTTTCTATATCTTGTAGTGTTGCCTGCACGATCTCAATTTTCATTTTACACATTCTTTATACGTAACTCTTACTTATAGTTTGACTGTTGATGGGTGTTTAAAGCCTTTCCAATTTTATTTAACCATAAGTTTAACTTTTTGGTTATTGTGGCTGATTTGTTATTTTGCTTAGACTTATTGTGTATGCTGGTGTTAGGTGTTTTATTTGACATCTTTATTCTCCATTCTATGGAGTACATTTTGTATTTTTTGTGGCAATATTACGAACAATCAAAATTTGCTATTAATATAAGTTAAACTAATGGATAAGCGTTTAAGACATATTGCGTTATTACGTTGTTTTGATGCAGCCGCTCGGCATCAAAGCTACAGTTTAGCGGCTAATGAGTTGTCTATTACTCAGGCTGCTGTGAGTCAACAAATTAGAAATCTCGAAGCACACTTTAAAGTGAAGTTATTTAATCGAGAAGGTCGTGCTATGCGATTGACAAAACAAGGTAAAACTCTGTCGGCATCTGTGGCTACAGCATTTAATGAGTTGTCTTACGGATTTGATCGCATTCAGGCCGAGCCTGAAGCTGGGGTGTTAACCGTTACGGCATCACCGTCATTTTGTTCTAGGTGGTTGGTACCTAGGCTTTGGAAGTTTTCTGCTTTACATCCCAATGTTCAAGTTAGGGCCTTAGCTTCTCCCCAATACGAAGATGTTCGCCATTCAGATATTGATGTTGCAATCCGCCAAGGTGAAAAGCAGGTTAATAACGTACATCAAGAAATGTTGTTTGTTGATCCTGTTTTTCCAATATGCTCGCCTAGGGTCTACCAAGATGAAAACTTAACAACGCCAGATAAAATCAACCAGTGCCGCTTGGTTGAAGCGATTAACTCAGGGCAAGTTGGTTTTAGTTGGAAAGACTGGTTTAAACTTGCGAAGGTGGATATCGATCCTAACTGTTATAAGTGGGTGGAAGTGACCACCTGGGAAATGGGCATCAATGCAGTATTGAGTGGCCATGGAATTTTTTTAACAGCAGGTAGTATGGCACAAGACTTAATTGACTCCGGTGCGTTAATTAAGCCCTTTGATATTCAGATAGAGCCGGGGTTAAAGTTTTCACTATTATATGATGAAGAGTCTCCCAGAATAACCAGAATTAATGTCTTTACCGAATGGTTGAAAATAGAATTAGCTGCAAAAAACGTCCAAAAAAAAGCCTAATAACAAATTAGGCTTAAAGGAGCACACACATAAAAACTATATATTCAGAGTTATTAAACTAGTATAAGTTCAATTTTTAGGTGCTTTTTTTTACCTGAAGATGGCGTTACATAATGGTTTTATTTTAAATAGGCCAAAAAAAAGCCTGATAACAAATCAGGCTTAAAATGAGAACACACATAAAAACTATATAATCAGAGGGATAAAATTAATATAAGTTCAATTACTTATAAAATTTTTCTAGAGTATATGATTAATATTGTGTAGTTACTGTCAATAACCTCTCAGTTCATAGGTAATAAATATCAAAATCCCAGTTAACGAATCGCCTCTTCAGGTTTATCAATTACAATTAGGTAGTTCGTTAATCGCGGATCAATCTCAAGACGTGGCTATCCGGGCATTAGATAAATTATTCTTACAAGTGACAGGGCCAAAACCTCAAGTTAAAGCAATTATCAAAGGTATATATTTGTGGGGAGATGTAGGCAGAGGGAAAACCTTTTTGATGGATTTATTTTTTGATTGTCTACCTGAAGAAGGCAAGATAAGGCTTCACTTTCATCGTTTTATGGCAAAGATCCATCAAGAGTTACATGAATATTCTGGTGAAGAAAACCCATTAAATAGTATTGCTGAAAATTTAGCGAAAAACTGTCGAGTATTATGTTTTGATGAATTTTTTGTATCCGATATAGGAGATGCAATGATATTGGCAGGCTTATTTAAACGCTTGTTTGCACTGGGAGTTGTCTTGGTAGCAACGTCAAATATTCCTATCGAGCGTTTGTATGAAAATGGTTTAGCCCGTCATAAGTTTTTACCGTTTATTGCTTTGTTACAGCAATATACTCAAGCTATACATTTAGATGGTCAGCAAGATCATCGTTTAACTTCATTTAAAAGTACAGTCACTAGTGCGGCTTCTTCAAATATAGGTTTGAAAGGTGAACTCGATTTTGATGCTGTTTTCACTGATTTAACTCAAAATGTATCGACAACAGACTTTAATGCTAGTCATTTAAGTATCTGTCATAGAGATATTCCCGTTATCCGCTCAGTAGAGATTAAAGGCCACGAAAGTGTGGCTTGGTTCGACTTTAAAGCCTTGTGTGAAGGTAATCGTTCGCAATTGGATTACATGGAAATTGCTAATCGGTTTACGACTGTGTTGCTGAGTGATGTACCTTATCTTGGTGGTGAAGTCAGAGGGTGGATTAAAGCAAGAGGCACCGAAGATGGGGTGGGCGATAATCAAGCGTTAAGCACAGGAGAGCGTCGGGTCGAATATGCTAGTTCTGATAATAGTGCTAGACGTTTTATTAGTCTGATTGATGAGTTATACGATCAAAACGTACACTTATATATGAGCTCAGAAGTGCCACTCACTGAGCTATATAAAGAAGGGGCCTTATTGTTTGAGTTTAGGCGAACCTATAGTCGTTTGATTGAATTGAGTCGCTTAAAGTAGCCCTTTGTTACAGGGATACACTCAAGGTTTACAGTTTTTTATAGTAAAGTTTGTTTTTGGCGATTTTACGCACCAGCTCAAATTGGGTTTCTCATTTACCATGTTGCAATCTATATAGCAGTATATGCCTTGGTTTTTTAGTGCAAAGTGTTGGTAATGTCTATGTGCTTCTGGTTTGCTTTTCTCATATAGATAAGAAAATGACAATAATTCTTGGGAGTGGGCCAATGCTGTATAGTTGGGACATAACCATGCTAAAGCCCCCTGCAACCATTTATCATGATTTATCTGTTTGAGAAGAATTGATTTTTCTGCAAGGCTTGTTTTTATTTCTAAACTAACAGTTGCGCCCATCGGCTTTATCTTGATAGTAAAGCTGCACTTATCGCCTAAGATTATTTCAGAAATAACTTTAGATATACGTTGCAGTACTTGTTTAGTTTCTAGCAACATATAGTCGTCAACTTTCTCTAATGATTCTTGCTTAACCGTTTGCCAACTAGATAACTTGGGAAGTAAATAATCTAATACCGAGCTATTTGCTAAGACACTCGTGGTCGGCCTTTGGTGAGGCGGTATGGCTAACGTATCTATAAATATATGTGTGGAATTTTGAACTGTCACTTAAGGTACCGCCTGAATAAAATGTACGACTATCTCTAATTAGCACACTTTGTACCACGCATTTAATTTTCATTAATATCAATCACTTACGGTATTTTTGGTTTGGATATGCTTTGCATGACAACTTTTTGACGAATAATGACTTAACGTGAAGTTGTTGCTATTCTTGAATTCAACTCGAGTGTAGAAGGATTGTTATGAAGTGTACTAGTTGTAAAGAGGGGGAGTTAACCCCTAGTTTTATTGAAGGTCAGTTTCGAGCCCATATCTGCTCAAATTGTGGTGGTAATTGGGTATTGATTGAAGACTATGTGTCTTGGAAAGAACGTCATCCAGATTATAAATTTTCTGAGAATATAAACGTATCTGAATTAGATGTTTCTGACAGTAAAAATGCATTACTTTGCCCGGTTACTCGAACCATAATGCGTAAGTTTAGAATTTCTGCTAAAAGTGAACATAAACTTGATTACAGTGCACTTGTAGGTGGGCTCTGGTTAGATAAAGGTGAGTGGGAACTACTCAAATATGAGGGGCTAGCTGGCTGTTTAAATGCAGTTGTGACTCAGCATTGGCAAAGAAGCATTCGCCAAGACAGTTCAAAACAAAACTTTGCTGATATTTACGAAAATAAATTCGGCAGCGAAAACTACAACAAGGTTAAAGAAATACGAGCTTGGTTATTGTCGCAAGAACAAAAATCTGATTTAAGAGCTTATCTACTTGCTGAAGATCCTTATTCAGCTGAAAAATAATTTAATGTTAAAAAAATAGCGGCTTAAGCCGCTATTTTTGTATTGGGTGGTATTTCTACTTCGAGAAATTAACCGTCATTAGTGATTTGTTGTATTAGCGCCGCTTTGGTTTCGTTAACCTGTGCTTCTGGTACTTGGCAAGTTCCTGCTGCATTGTGACCACCGCCTCCAAACTGAAGACATAGATCACCCACGTTAGTTTTAGAGCTTCTATCTAAAATAGATTTACCTATAGCAAAAACTACGTTTTGTTTTTGAAATCCCCAGATTTGATGTATTGAAATATTACACTTTGGAAACAGTGCGTAGATCATAAAACGGTTTCCGGCATAAATCGTATTTTCGTCACGTAAATCTAAAACAACAACATTACCGAAAACAGTGGCACAACGCTTAACTTGGTCGGTAAATAATTCAGCGTGCTCAGTGTAAAGCACCACACGTTCTTGAACATCTGGTAAAGCGATAATTTCATCTATTGTTTTATTACCGCAACAGTCAATTAATTCCATCATCAGTTGGTAGTTAGAAATTCTGAAGTTTCTAAAACGGCCTAGTCCTGTACGGCTGTCCATTAAATAATTTAATAGTACCCATCCTTCTGGGTTCAGTATTTCATCTTTACTAAATTGGGCTGCATCTGCTTTGTCTACCGCAGCCATCATATCGTCCCATGCTTCTGGAAAAACGTCATGGCCACCATAATAGTCGTAGACTACTCTGGCTGCAGACGGAGCGTCTGGATTAATAATGTGATTACTTTTTGGGTCCTTACCTCTACGGGATATTTCACTTAAATGATGGTCAAAGGCTACATGGCAGCCGTCTACATAGGGCAGGTTGGTAGTAATATCATTAGCAGTAATATCAATTGCCCCGTCTTGCATGTCTTTAGGGTGTACAAATTTTATTTCATCAATCAAGTCTAATTTTTTCAATAAAACGGCACACACTAAACCATCAAAATCACTGCGGGTCACTAATCTAAATTTAGTTTCTAAAGCTGTCATAGTAGACATGGTCTTTTTCCTCACTTAGTAGGTTATGTACTTCATGTACATTGGAGATGAGATTAGAATAGTCTTAGTAGTAGTGCTTGTAGGTATGTTGTTGAATACTGGGGTATCGTCGAAAAATAGATTAATGCAATAAAATTATAAGGTTAGGTGTTTTTGTAGGGGGCAATAATATACATATCAATACCCTTGAGCGTTAAAAATATCAGTCTTACAGAATTAATTTTGAAGAATCACTGTTACTCATAATCATGTGTTTTACGCCACTATAATTTTGGAAAAAAGAATTGTGAGCTAAATGGGAAAAAGTATCGTTTCTTTTGGTGTATTGGGAAATCCATTCTATTAACATTGCTAAGTTAGCATCTTGAGCTTCTTTTGATGTATATTTATGAGCTTCCCAAGGGCGTTGTTTGGCGTTAGCAATGCAGTCTTGGATGGATAAATTCATAAAAATAATGTCTGTAACTGAATCTAATGCCAATTCAAGTAGGTCGGTATAACAGCCTTCAATAACCCAGCGACTGTGTGTGTTTATGAAGCGATCTATTTCATTTTTGGAATCAGTGAATTGTTTTCGCTGCGGTGGGTTAGTAGGTAGCCAAGCTATAGTATCTAAATCAAGGTGTGCTAAATCCTCTTTTAGAGAGAGGTGTTTAGCAAGTGTAGATTTGCCTGAGCCTGAATTTCCAAATATTAAAATTTTTTTCACGTTATGTTATCGTTTTGGTGTAGATCAATGTTGATGCCAGAGGTCTTGGTTTTCCATGATGGTTTGGTTTTCTCCATCAAAATATGGATTTTTGATTTCAATGATACGTCTAGCGTCTAAATTCGCTCTATTAATATCTTCTGCATAGTATTTATCTAAAATGGTTTGTAATTCACCGGTAGATACCATCTTTTGTAGGCCTACTTCTATTCGTTTTGCTATTTCAGGGTGATTTTTAGAAACATACACAAAGGTAGCCATGGGAATATGAAGGGCGATGTTTGGTTCTACAATTATATTTTTTAACTGTGACTTACGATTATCTAACTCATCAAACACTTCGTATATCGCTCGCGGAATATAATTAAAACGTTGTTTTTCTAACATTAAAAATAGCCCTTCAAAGGTGTGAGATACTGTCATATTAATCTTTGCTTCATTAAAGACTTTAGTTGTTGCCCAATTTGTCTGTAATCCTGCGGTTAGATTATTTAAATCATCTAGTGTCTTCACATTTTCAAATTTAGATAAGCTTGCTTGGTTTATCAGGAGTAGTCGATAACTGAGCAGCCCTTTTCTTATTGGTATTTTTATGGGAATAGTGCTTTGGTCCCACAGTTGGTTGCCTGGGGCTACGTAGGTATTGATTAATTCCCCCGTTTTCATTGAAGAAAATGCTCTACCTGGGGTCATATCCACATCAATTGTTTCAAATGTAAAAGGGCCGAACTCTGACCTAGTGGATTCAAGTGCTCTATAAATAACTTCGTCCTTATGCTGAGTTCGTTTATCAGACTTTAACAGGGGCCTAAGAACTTTAATTTTATCAAGGCAATACGCATCAAAAGACAGTGATACTAATATCAATGCTGGGAAAATATATTTCATTAAAGCTGTTTGTTTCATTGTCCAGATTGCCATTGGTTTAGTTTTGGAAACTATGCTGTAGCCAGATTTATAGTTTGTATCAATAAGCTTGTATGCCAAATCTAAGTAATTGGCGGGGTAATACTTCGTCAAGATTTTGAATATCTTGGCCTGTTAGCTCTATGAGTTTGAATTTGTTTTCTTTATAAATGGCGAGCTTTTTGTCTTTCTTTGCTTGTAACTTTATATCTAGATTACTACGCCAGTATTCAATATACACTTTTCCTGTTGGAATATAAAAAGCACAATAAACTTCTTCTTCAATAGGTAATTTGCGATTATAAGCATGAGTAATCTCCGCCAGATAAAGCCAGTTATCTATCAACATTTCTGACTCAGAGTTTACCCAATGACCATCTACAGAACAGAAATTATTTAGTGTTTCTTGACCGTTATCATTCAAATTAGCTAGGCTTTTTGACATTGCTTGAACTGCGCCTAATAGTATTGGTGAATGTGTTAGCGTCTCGGGCCATTTGACATAGGGGATACCGGTACGCGAGTCTTCATTTTGAAGGGCCCCTTGATGGAGGCCATGTTCAGTGGCGAGCCAACCTTTTAAACTTTTATTCAGCCACCCAAGTTCTGAAAATATATGATTTAGCTTTTTTGCAGTTAAGCCTAATTTTTCAGCCATTTTACTGGAGGTTATCATTGCTATTGGAGTATCTGGTGTTTGATGAGGGGGCAATTTACTTAGATCAAAATTCTCAGGCCATTCGATATAGTTACCAAGCTTGGCTGAAGTTTTGATTTTACCTCCGGCAAGTTTACCTTTAGCTGTGAGTTGCCATTTATCAGACTCGCGAATAATAAAGTTAACCTCAAGGAGTTTGGAGAACAAAACTTTGGGCTCTACGTTTTGTCGTTTGGCTAATGCCGTTGTTGAAAAGTATTTAATACCTTGCCCCTTTGGAAAAATGCCATCTAACTAAAATTAAAAACTTATGGGTTATTAAAACGTAAAAGCCTATAAAAAACACCTAACAATACAGGTGATTATACAAATCCGTCTTTTTAATTGCGTAGATCAGTAAAATAACTAAGGTGAAAAGGGATGTCATACTAACAGTGATTAGCATGAGTATACGATTTATAAACTATATTAGGTATTCACAACTGGATAACAGAAAGGTTTTATTCAAAAATAATAACTAGCACTTTGGATGATATATGATAAGTAAAGAAATGGTGGCCCTTCCCTGACTCGAACAGGGGACCTGACGATTATGAGTCGTATGCTCTAACCAACTGAGCTAAAGGGCCACATTTAAAATAGTAACTTTGAAAACCAAGGGCTAATCAAAATCGAGGCGCAGTATAAGCAGTTTTTTAGGGATTGTCATCTTACTTGTTATATAAAAGAGTTTGGTTGCTGGATTTTTCATCAGCTTGGCCTAATGAAGCTATTTTTACTGTTTCAGATTTGCTTAAACTGTGAATTTATCCAATATTTATTCAGATTAAGTTTATTTTGAGTATTTATACGGTATTGAACTTTAGTATTAAAGCAATAGTTTATTGAGCAAACCCAAATAAGAAAAGAGCTGCTGTAAAATTTTGTTCCCCTATAACTAACAGGTGCAAGGCCAAATAAACTTTGGTATCTTCTTTATACTAAACGCACTTCACGCATTGAATTGGAGATTAAAGTGACAGAAAAACCCTATTTAGTAAGTGGTCGTAATACCATTATTCACAAAGTAAGAAAGTTAGATTTGCTGATTGTAAATGGTGACGATCATCCACCAGTATTGGTGAGCCATAAAGGCATTAAAGAATATACCGGAGAAATTCCTGAAAATAAACGAGATGCAAAAGCTTTAGATCTTGAAAAAGTTGATATCAGTAGTATTGACGTTTTTGGTGAAGAAAAGATTTTGGTATTCATCCAAACTATTAACGGTAAAGAGTATAAAGTTGATTACAGTAAATACGGCACTCCCTTATTTATAAAGATTCATCAAGAGAATGCTTTTTAAATCAACCTCTAAACCCAATTAAAGCCCTGTTTACAGGGCTTTTTAGTTCAATAAACAACCTAATACAGTCGCTGATAAAGCCTCTCGCTAGAGAGTTAACAATTCACGCGTGCAAATGTTGCAGTTGATTGCTAGCTAGTAACTAAATGTTTCTCGATAACTTTTTAGTGAAGTTTATCTTATGTACAAGGTGTTTCGTCACATTTTCGTTTTTTCGTAATATAACGCTTCTACACTTGAAGTGTCGGAGTAGTGACCGATGAATACATGATTAATTAGGGGAACCTTTAACATGTATTGTTCCTTGGATTGAAAAGGGCTGTTGCCGTATGGCTCAGCCCTTTTTTACATCGTCTATTTTACAACTTTTCTTGTTTAATCTAATGCTGAATAATAGTTGAACTCAATAAAATATAAGCTGTCTTTATTTCGTGTTTTATTAAAAATTAAGGAAAATTAGTGAATCAATTATCAGCAATTGTGTTGTGTCTATCTCTGAGTTTTTCAGCCGCAGGCTCAGCAAAACAAGCAACTCCCGTTGAGCAAGCCACTGCAGTGTTAAAATCTGGAGATACAGAATTAGCCATTGAGTTGCTTAAAAAACAACAGAGCGACCCTCAAGCTATGTTGCAACTAGCAAAAATTTATATTGCGTCTGACCTAGATGAAGCCGAAGACTGGATTGAGAAAGCTGCAGAAAAGCAAACTGATAGCGCCGAAATTCATTATTGGCGTGGCAGAATTATGGGTAGCCAAGCACAAAATTCAGTTTTTTCTGCCTTAAGTTATGCAGGTAAATCACTCGATAGTTTTACTCGAGCGGTTGAGTTAAGGCCTGATTCAGTGCGTTATAGAAACGCTTTAATGCAATTTCATTTACAAGCACCCGGTATTGCTGGGGGCGATGTTAAAATAGCAAAACAACAAGTTTTACGGATAACCGAGTTAGATGTTAAGGCTGGCTTAAAAGCAGAAATTGACTTCGCATTTGCTGAAGAAGATGAGTTAGCTGCGCAACAATTACTCAATGATGCGATGCTGGCATATAAAGATATTCCCGATTTCTATTTTGATGCAGGAATGATCCAGCAGCGACAGGAAAACTATTCAAAAGCCTTTGAATATTTTACCCATGCTATAAGTAAGAAAGCTGACGATGAAAGGAGCGTGAAAGCAAAATATTCTGCGTTTTACCAACTTGGTAAAACATCTGTGTTAAGTGAACAAAATATTGAGGCAGGAATAAGTGCCCTGCAAGAATATGTTGCAAATTATCCAGATTTAGAAGGTTTAGCCCCTAAACCCTGGGCTAAATTTCGTTTGGCTAACTTACTAGCCTTAAATGGTCAAAAGCCAGAAGCCAAAAAACTTTATCAAGAATTACTAGAGTCAAGTGTTCAAGATGTTGCCAAGGGAGCTAAAAAAGCCCTCAAAAAGATGTAAGCATACTCCTAATTAAGTTATCACTTCTTACCACGCTGGTCTTCAGCGTGGTTTTACTAAACAATCTTCCTTGAATTTTGCAATAATACCCTCAACATAAGGTTCATCTATTGTAAGGCGAATAATTACATTGCCTTTCTGCTTTCTTAAGGAACGATATTGACCATTAAACTCGGTATAGTGATGGATCCCATCACCTCAATTAACATCAAAAAAGATACTAGTTTCGCCATGTTGTTGGATGCTCAAGAACGTGACTATGAGTTGTTCTATATGGAAATGGCTGACTTATATTTGCAAAATGGTCAACCCATGGCACGTATGCAAAGATTGTCTGTTCAAGAAGATGCCGATAATTGGTTTGCTTTAGAGCAAGAACAGTATCTAGGGTTAGCTGAACTAGACGTGATTTTGATGCGTAAAGATCCCCCTGTAGATAACGAATTTATTTACGCTACACATATGTTTGAATTGGCTGAGCAAAGTGGTACTTTGATTGTGAATAAAGCACAGAGTCTACGTGATTTTAACGAAAAGTTATTTACGTCTTGGTTCCCAGATTTAGTCGCCGATACTCTTGTTACTCGTGATTCAAAGTTAATTAGAGAGTTTCACCAAACTCATCACGACATTATCTGCAAGCCCTTAGACGGCATGGGTGGAACGTCAATCTTTAGGGTTAAAGAAGACGGCAATAACTTAGGGGTTATTATTGAGACATTAACAGAGCTGGGTTCTCGTTATGCTATGTTTCAAAAGTTCTTACCTGAAATTAAAGATGGCGATAAACGTATCTTAATTGTAGACGGGCAAGTGGTTCCTTATGCTTTGGCCCGGTTACCCACTAAAGGTGAAAACCGAGGCAATTTAGCTGCTGGTGGCACAGGTCGTCCGCAACCTCTATCTGAATCAGATTGGAAAATTGCTGAAACTATTGCACCTCTATTGGTTGCAAAGGGACTCATTTTTGTGGGACTTGATGTTATCGGTGATAGAGTAACTGAAATTAATGTGACTAGCCCTACTTGTGTTCGAGAAATTGAAGCGGCCTATGATGTCAATATCACTGGTATGTTGTTTGATGCTATCGAAAAACGTGTAGCGGCTATTCGTGGCAATACGGCCCAAGAGGTTTAAGAGTTAATGCAAAGTTTGCAAAATTATCTGCTGATTGCGACCCCTACCATGGAAGACCCTTATTTCTCGCGTACTGTGACCTACATATGCGAACACAATAAAAATGGCGCCATGGGATTAGTCATAAATCAACCTGTTGGTATGAAGTTAAAAGAACTTATTAATCAGGTGGATGAAGAGGCTGAAGTACTCGACGCAAAAGCAGATGAGATTGTTTTGGCAGGTGGCCCCGTAAGTCAGGACCGTGGGTTTATTTTACATACTTCACAACCTGGTTGGAGTTCTAGCTTAACCATGACATCTGAGATTATGGTGACTACGTCTAAAGACATAATTTCTTCGTTAGGTAATCAACAAGCTCCTGATAAATCTTTAGTGATTTTGGGGTATGCAGGTTGGTCTGCTGGCCAATTAGAAGAAGAAATTCAAACCAATTCTTGGTTAATGGTTGAAGCAGATGCAGAACTACTTTTTGATGTGCCTATTCATAAAAAGTGGGAAACAGCCGTACATCGCCTAGGAGTTGATGTATGGCAGCTTGGACCAGATGTAGGCCATGCATAAGTGGCTAAGCACGAACAACGCACAGTACTGGCCTTTGACTTTGGTACTAAAAGTATTGGCGTGGCAGTGGGGCAAGAGATCACAGGCACGGCTTCCCCTTTAGACGCCTTAAAAGCGGTTGATGGTATTCCAAATTGGGATCTACTCGCTAAGGTTTTTGAGGAATGGTCGCCACAATTAGCCGTGGTGGGCTTGCCGTTAAATATGGATGGCTCGAACCAACAAGTTACCTTTGCAGCTAAAAAATTTGCTAACAGACTCAATGCCAAGTATCGAGTTAAAGTGGAAACATGTGATGAGCGCTTAACAACCGTAGATGCTAAAGCACGTTTATTTGAGTTGGGTGGATATAAAAAATTAGATAAACAAAAAGTAGATAGTGTGTCAGCTTGTTTAATTTTTGAAAGCTGGGTGGAGTCACAGTATTAAACGCCCGATAAAAGGACGGTATAATGGAAGACTAAGCCCTCATATTTAAGGGCTCAGTTACATCAAAATTAGTCGTTACTATGGAGGCTAGCGTTTAAGCCGCCCCATTTAGATGAGTCAGCGACTACCGCTTCAACCACACCTGTTTGGCTATTACGACGGAACAATAATCCATTCATACCCGATAGCTGACGTGCTGCTACTACTTCACCATCTGGCGTAGTCACTTTAGTTCCGGCAGTTACATACAAGCCTGCTTCTACGATGCAGTCGTCACCTAAAGAGATACCCACACCGGCGTTTGCACCAAGCATGCTGCTTTTGCCGATAGAGTTAATGGTTTTACCGCCACCAGACAACGTACCCATAGTCGATGCGCCACCACCAATGTCTGAGCCATCACCAACCACAACACCTTGAGATATACGGCCTTCAACCATAGAGCTGCCTAATGTCCCAGCATTGAAGTTAACAAAACCTTCGTGCATTACTGTGCTACCAGATGCTAAATGTGCGCCCATACGCACTCTGTCTGCATCACCAATACGTACGCCTTCAGGGATAACGTAGTCAGTCATTCTTGGGAATTTATCGATAGAGGTTACGGCTAAATGATGTTCTTCTTCTGCGATTAGCTCTCTTAATATTTCTACCTTTGCTGGCAATACTGGGCCAGCTGAGGTCCAGGCTACATTTGTGAGTAAACCAAATACACCTTCAAGGTTAATTTGGTTTGGTTGCACTGCACATTCTGATAAAAGGTGTAAACGTAGATATGCGTCTTCTGCTGACTCTGGTTTTGCGTCTATATCGATAGTGATTTCAACATACTCTCCCTTGATTAACCCAACTTTGCTGGCTAAACAGTTACGTGAGATATACTTATTACTGCGGGGAAACCATACATCTAAGGTTTTACCACTTTCTACATCGATGTATCGATGACCATTACGAGTGATTGTCATACTATTGTCCTAAAAAGGGATTTAATTATTGGGCAATTATCCCTTTTATTGACCTTGTTCGCAGCCTATTTTTGTTTATAGGTTATGCCAAACCTATTATTAACCTTGTGTATTCCGTAAGGCAAACAATTAGAGGTTTTACTTCAGGTTTAAAGGGTTAAAAGGGGAGGAGTAATTTTTTTTGCTGGAGTCTTAGCTATTACCTCTGCAATTGCAAAATTATACAATTCTAGTTCAACTCCTCTGCCGTTCATATTTGCGCCACTTTTATCAAAAAAGCAAAAGCTTAATACTTGGGTGAAATTGTTATGTTGCCATAGGTAGCAGCGGTCAAAACCGGTATGCATGAGTGCATATCCATCTTCATTTTTTACAAACTTTGCACTTTTAGATATGTTTTTATTTTCTAAATACTCAAGAGCTAGTGGGTGTATCGAGTCGTCATCTTGCAGCTCATCAATAAACTGCTCTAAGGAGATATTCCCCTTTTGTTGTTTACTGATTGCATAGGCTTGCGCCATCGAAAACGGTGCACCATATTTTTGGATGGCAGCTTGCAGTGTTTGCTCTTTTACTGGGGTAATATCGAAATAACTATCTTTTAATAAGTATTTGATATTAATACGATTTACAAAGCCACTATCTTTGTTGAAGTAAAGAGAGAGCTGCTGATTAAGGCGGGTTCCCAAGTAAGCTTGGTCAAAGCTAAATTGAATTTTATCGCTACGATAGCCACCTCGAATCCTACCTAAGTCGCCCCCTTGGGAGTCTAGATTAATGGCTTGTGATAGTACATTATCTCCAATTTTCACCCCTTTAATATCAAACAGTGTAGACGTGTCTATAGCCGCTTTTGGCAGGGTAGCGTTTTTATCAAAACGTTTTAAACCACTTAATGTTTCGAATGGATGAGGTGTCGCTTGGGCTACTATCGTTAATAATGCGGAAACTAGTATGAGTATTCTTAACAAGGTTTTCGACCTTTAATCTACAATTTAAGTTAGAGTAACATTAAAATTGACGAAGTTTGAATACTGGATATTGTGATTCAACGAAATGCAGTATTCGCTAACAGACTTGAGTTCGTCTGCTAGCGGATAGGTTTAGTCTATTTCTATATTTAGCATCTTTGATACAGTTGCAGTTCCACCTGCCGTCACCTTAGTAATTCTGTTATTTTTTAGTGTAAGCAGTACCTCAATACAACTCGGTGATGCTGGTTGCATAGCGTAACCCTGTTCTATAACGAAGATGTCTTTGTGGATCTCCATGTGATCATGTAGGTAACAAGCTAAAGGACCAGCGGCCATGCCCGTGGCCGACTCTTCATCTATGCCATAGAATGGCGCAAACATTCGGCTTGATGCGTCTCTATTTCCTTGGTTAGTTTCGGTCGTAAAAACATAAAATCCAATTAAATTATATTTTTTTGAGAGGTTAGCTATCAATGTTTGGATTGGTTTTATAGCGCTTAAATCCCCTTTACTTTTGACCCCAACAATCAGAAAGTTGTTACCTGTATTTGCAATCATTGGAGCGTTTAACAGCTGATTCTGAGTGATCCCAAGGGCTTTTAAAACATGTTCACTATCTATACCAACATCTTGATATGATGGAGCTAGTTGTTCCATATAGGCAAAGTCGCCTTTTATTTCGATCTCTCTGTTACCTTCGATAGTCTCTTTTGATGTTTTGGGGTTAGCAATTAAATTAAGTTGAGATAAATAGCTAAAGGTCGCTATGGTTGCGTGGCCGCAATGGGCGATTTGTTTTTCAGGTGTAAAAAAATCAAGTTTGAAATCCGCACTGCTAGATGCCGAAACAAAAGCTGTTTCTGATAAGCCAACTTGTTGCGCAATACTGAGTTTTTGTGCTGTATTTAAGGTGTCAGCATTAAGCACTACACCCGCTGGATTACCCCCTGTAGTGCCATCAATAAAGGAATTCATAACCGCGACATTAATGTTCATTTTAACTTCTCCTATGTAATTGGAATGCCATGGTAATTACCTAGACCATACTCTAGGTCAAGGTTTTTTTAGCCGTGCGACTTTCTCACTGGTGACATCAATATAATGTTGCAGATCGGCTTGTTGTTGGTACAGGTTGTTGAGATGGTCCTCTAAAATGTTCAAGCTGGCGAGGTTGTTATCGCTATAGAAGGCGTGAGCATAATTTTCGATTCGGCTTAATGGCATGCCAGAGTTTTTCATACAAGCAATCCAATTTAAAAGCTCTACATCTTTCGAGTTATACACTCTATGACCGCTATCATCTTTTTTTGCCCGATTAATAAGGCCTTTTTTTTCATAAAATCGAATAGTGTGAATGCCTAAGCCTGTGGCCTTGCTGATTGCCCCAATTTTCATACTGTTTGACTCTAAAAGTTAGCTTAGAGCTAGCTTATCAGGCAATGGCGTTGTATGCAGCTAGGGGGGAATTGAATGTTGCGAATTTTATATTAAAAACAGTAAGATGGTGTTTTTAAACAATCATTAGCATGGTGATGGGACTTGTATTAATCCCTTACAGTTTTGTCATATACCTGTCAGTGAAATTTGCTAAATTGATGATTATTATAATTGTACACATGGAGTAACAGAGTCAGATGTCTAAATTTATATTGCCCTCAATAGTTTTAGTCACGTTATTGTGGACGTTTGCTTGGCCGAGCCACGCCAAATATACCGAGCTTTTTAAGCAGCAAGTTATTCCATTAGATATTACGGTAACTCAGCCAGTCTTAGCCGCTGATGTATTGATTGATGAGGGTGTTGAGTTAATTGTAGTGGGTGTAGATGAGCAGCAGCAACGTACTTTGTTGATCTTAAAGTTAGACCCAGAGACAGGCCAATATCTTACACATGAAAGCGTCACTATCGACCCCAAAGTATTTGCTTATGATGTGGGCGACCCTGACCATACCGGCTTACAGAGCATTTATTTTTTATCTAAACACTTAGTCACTAGATATATTCCTACCCACATGTCACACCCTTCACGGATGCTTGAGGAAGAACAAGTATCTTCTTTGTATTTAGTTAATATTGCTGACGTTTTTATACATCAAAATTTTATTCAGGATATTAATAATGATGGCCTAAACGACCTAGTGTTACAGAGCTTTGAGTCTCTTAATTTATGGTTGTCGGATTGCTGCGGATTAAGGCACCCTCAAAAACTGCCTATCGATTCAAGAATAGAAATGGAAGAAGACCGAGTTTCATTTTATGAAAACGAGCTTTTTTTTGAAGATATGAATTTCGATGGCAAGAGCGATTTAATCATAGTGGAGCAAGGCGCCCTAAACGTTTTTCTGCAACAGTCAGATATGCAGTTTTCAATAGAGCCAACATTAATACCATTGGCACAAACTATACATGGCTTGAACTGGTGGGATATGAAAGGCCCTAACGGTAGGGGGCTAAATCAAAGCGATTTAGAACATCGTACTGTTAAAGAGATTACAGATCTCAATGGTGATGGTATTCCAGACCTAGCCGTACAATTTACCCAGAGTTCAGGTGTATTAGATAAAAATATCGAGTTTGAATTTTATTTTGGGCAGAAACAACAACAAAAGCTTAAGTACTCAGAAGAGGCTAATACTAGCGTTGAGTGGGATGAAACCTTATCTGGATTAGCATTTGTTGACTTAGAAGGTGATGGTATTCAAGAGGTCTTTGTATCCTCATTTGATATTGGAATTTCTCAAATTATTGGCGCACTTTTATCAGGAGGTATCGATCAGGATGTGTTGTTGTTTGCCATGGATGAAAATGGCGAATACCAGGAAAAGCCTTTGGTAAGCCAAGAAGTAGAAATGACTTTTAGCTTATCTCAAGGTGCCACTGGGGAGCCTCTTATCAAAGTGGTCGATATAAATGGAGATAGTGTTAAAGATATACTTTTTTCCGATGGTGACTCAGCTATTCGCGTACTCTTTGCCACCCCAGATGATAAGAAACCGTATGCAAGGCGCTCTTTAAGACAAAAAATGACCATGCCACAAAATGCGTCATCCATAGATTCGGTAGATTTAAATAAAGACGGGAAGTCAGATTTAGTCATTCACTATGGGCAACTCGATGCTGAAGAGCTTCATAAACAAATAGTGGTATTGTTGGCTAAATAACGTTTAAGTTCAGGCTGGCATTTAGCCATTAACTAGGGTTACAAGCCACCTGCTAAATCTAAAAAGTTACCCGTTGCAAAAGAAGATTTGTCTGAAGCTAGCCAATAAATAGCTTCAGCTACTTCTGCGGGTTGTCCGCCTCGTTTCATGGGTATGGCATTTTTTAAACGCTCTACTCTTTGGGGTTCACCACCATCACTATGCATGTCGGTGTAAATTAACCCTGGTCGCACGCAGTTTACCCGAATACCTTCTGCAGCAACTTCTAATGACAACCCTTTTGTTAGCGTATCAATTGCACCTTTAGATGCCGCATAATCTATATATTCATTGGGGGAGCCCGTTCTAGCGGCTGCCGATGATACGTTTACAATAACCCCGCCATCGCCACCATAGGCAGTAGACATTCTTTTTACCGCTTCGCGGCAGCATAAAAAATAACTTGTGATGTTGGTTGTGAGTACTTGGTTGATACGGGCAGCCGTCATATGATCTAGGCGAGATTGTGTTTTTAACATTGCTGCATTGTTTATTAAAACCGATACCGTCCCTAGGGTTTTATCTACTGTTGCGAACATGCTAGTCACGTCAGTTTCATTGGACACATCAGCTTGAATGGAGATACACCTTCCGCCATCAGAGGTGATAGCCTGAGCGATTGACTCAGCGGCTAGCTTGTTAGATTTATAGTTGATGCATACAGCATAACCTTGCTTGGCAAATAACTTCGCCGTCGCCGCGCCTATCCCACGGCTAGCCCCTGTAATGACTGCTACTTTTTGTATTGCCATATTATTTTGAACCACTGGCTTTAATGACTAATCCTGCCATTTCAGCTAGGCTAACTTTTTGATCCATTGCCTGTTTTTGTAATGTCCTATGGGCTTGAGATTCGTTGTATTTTAGTTGTTGCATAAGTAATAGCTTGGCTCTGTTAATGGTTTTCTGTTCGGCAATTGCTTGTAGCGCAAGTTCTAGTTCATTTGTGATCTTTTTAATATTTTCAGATTGCTCATGAAGTAAGTCGTATAGGGAGTTATCTGCAAGACCATTTAACTTTTACTGTTAAGTTGCTGACGAATACTTTCTATTCGTTTTCGGTTAACCCCTAAGTCTGAATACCCAACTCTAGAGGCTGATCTAACCTGTATTAGTAGTTCTGTTGACCCTGTGTCTGGAAAATAAAACTCAACGTCATCTACAAAACGAAAGATCTTAGAAGCAAACTCAACCTTTATATAGTCGCTATCTGCGGCTTTAATTTTTGCACGTTTCTCGGCATTAAGAATCGCTACCAGTCGGTCTTTTGTTTGTTTTTGTGTTCCTTTGCTCAGAATAGGCTCAATAAAATGTGCCTCGTCTTTTGCTTGGCTACAAACACAATTTGGCTTTGATGAGCATTGTGTGAGTTGCCCGTTTTGAACGCCTAATTTTTGCATAGTTGTCGCACACCCTGTTGATAGTATAATGCTGGACAGAATGACCAGACTGCATCTCTTCATTTCTCAATCCATTAAAATATATGTCGTCATGGTTATTGTTACGACTTGGTTCCAGTTTTGGCTTATTTCTTTTGTAGATTAATTTTTACCACTTGTTACTTTTATTATTAATCCAGCCATTTCAGCAAGGCTAACTTTTTGATCCATGGCCTGTTTTTGTAATGCTCTGTGAGCCTGAGACTCATTGTAGTTTAGCTGTTGCATAAGCAATAGTTTGGCGCGGTTAATGGTTTTCTGCTCAGCGATTGCTTGTTTCGCAAGTTCTAATTCACTTGTCATCTTTTTAATATTTTCAGACTGCTCACGGAGTAAGTCGTATAGAGAGTTATCTGCAAGATCATTTAACTGAGAGTTATAAGTTTTAGGGATATTGTCAGCAGATATGTTGAGTACCATATCCAAGGTGAGCTCAGGAGAAAGAGGTGACTTGGGCCCTAACTTTTTAACGCGTTTTTTATGTTCTAATAATTCTTTATCTGCCTGCTCAACTCGCTGTTTTGCCACTTGCAATAGCCTTGAAGTAAGTTGTTCTTCAATGGCCCGCATGGCATCAATTCGATGGGTGGTGAGTTCGTACCATACTTCGCTAATTTCTGAAGAAATGGCGGAGCCATCAGCAAGCTGCTGCATCATAGTGCGCATTTGTTGCAACTGCTTGTTTGTATTTTTGTCTTGTAATGAGTGCCATAAGGTATTTTCTTGATTCGAAGCAAATTCTTCAAAGGTTGTAAAACTATCGGTTTGGGCTTGTTGTAGCTGAATCAAACTCTCACACAGAGATTGGTCAAACATGCTTTTAGAAAAACCTAACGCGCCGCAAGCTCGCTCTTGCCCTGCGTATTCTTTACCTTGAATGAAATTAAATAACGCCACTAATATCTTAGTAATACTTGGGTCACTGCCTACATCAGCCGCTTCAAAAACCACTGACAGCAAGCCTTTAATAAGTTGGTTGTAAGCTTGCATTGACTCTATGGCCGTCAGTTCTTGCTTTTGTACCTTGTATCTCAGGGTTGAAATATAATCTAACCCTTGTAGGGCTAAGGTAATGGTGTTCAACAAACGCATGTTGTTAGATATTTCATCTGAGTGCAGATATTTAGCTTTTAATTGGCTTCGCAATAACTCTTCTGCTCGAATTCCCCTATCAATTTGATCTTTGTGCTCTTGTTCAAACCTTCTATTTGCACTGCTTAAAAAGATATTACTGATCCCTCTTTCTTTTTGCAGTTGATGGATAAGTTCAGAAACTGTTGTCACCACTTGGCAATTAGAGGCAACCAATTGTAGGGCATTAATTTCAGCGCGTTTGGTGGCTAATAAAAATCGTTTGGTGACGTCGCTATGGGGGCTCATTATCTGCTTCAAATAAATTAGAGTATGTGGAAAGCTTAAAGGATTATCATTCATTAACCAATAAGCTTTATTGTCGATTTATGTTACTGCGGTTCTTCAGTTTTATTCGTTAGGGTATTGGTATTTAAGTCGATAATAAAATTAGCACTGGGCTCGCTTTGTAGCATTAGGGCGAGGGTAGATAGTAGTTTCTGTAGCTGTGTAAACAATTGGTTGTTTTCTACTTCGCAGTTCTCATAGGCTTGATTTAAATACAGGTAAAACCTCTTCTTGTTGGCGTTAATGGCTGCAATATGATCCGCATTTTTAACTCGGTAGAAATCATAAATTAAAGTTAAGGCATTGTTTGCTGCTATCGACTCGTAATCCTGATTTGCTAAATCGTCGAGAGGGGCGCAGCTGTTAAGGGCTAAAAGCGCTGATAACGAATTGTTTTCTAAAAAAGAGACTAAATCTTGCGGCCACTCTTTGGGCAAATACCTATTTGTAATGACCCCTTGTAAATGTTTGTCTGTGAACTCTGCATATGAACTTACGGCCAGTATGTCTTGGTCCCAGTTGGGGAGTTTATGGCTGTGATTAAAGTGCCATTCAGTTTGGTAGTGAGTGAAAAGCGTATTAAATTTAGGCACTTTACTGACTGAAATAGTTTCTATTTCCGCAATGTTTGCTGCAGATAATGTGAGTAATTTATAAGCGGGTTGATATGCCGCTAAGCTAGGAACTTGAATGTTATATAAGGTGCTGCCAGAGTCTGATTTTGCCGAGCCAGTATCATTTATATGCATGTGGCCCGCAAAGTGTAATTGTAGTCCTGTGTTAGCTAATAGGTTTTCTGTTTGCTGAGTGGGTAACCTTTTCATTTGAAATGTGTTTTTACCGAATAGAGCGCGCATTTTTTTGGACGCGCCATCATAGAAATCTGTCATTGGAAAATGACTAAAGGCCACTAACTGCTTGTTAGATTGTTTTGCGCGAGTAACCACAGACTCAATCCAATCTAACACCGGCTTTTTATATCTAAACATTGCATTGTAACCAGCATTGCTTGAGCCTTGAAACTTGTGATTATCGTTATCATCAATGACATATACGTTTGCGTCTATGGCTAACACCCATAAGCCATCAATGGGCTCTACTAGGTAACTTGCATCTGGCATTTTGTAACATAGCTTGGGTTGGTCATCTGAGCACCAATCCAAATAACGCTTTTGCATAGAATGCTCTACAGCAGGGTTGCCATTGGATTCGGTAAAAGGTGTTTCATAATACAGGTAGTCTGCTTTTGGCATAAAGCCATGGTGGGCTAAAGACTCCATTATTTCCTGATAACCCCAGTGCTGAATGTCTTTTGAACAATAAACTTGCTTTTGATTATCAGACTGAGTTTTACACTTGCTATGATTGAGGCTGTAAATTCCAGCTTCTTCGCCGTTTTGCAGCAAAAAATCACTTTTCCCACCGGGCACACTAAATGGTCTAACTGGATCATGGTTACCTGTAATGACAAAAAATTGTATGTCATGGTCTCGGCTGTATCTATCTAAAATGGCTTTGACAGCCAGTACATTGATTGGTTGACCATCGTCTGTAAAGTCGCCAGGTAACGCCACTAATTTTATGTTTCTAGCAACAATATCGTCTAGTGCTGCGGTTAGAACAAAATAGTTTTCATTAAAAAGGCGGGTTGATTTTAACTGGGAAGACATACTCCGCATTATCAGTGTCTTTTTGTCTTTATCTGTAGGAAATAAGTCTTGGCCTTGGTCAGAGGAGAGTTCTATATCTGCATAAATATCATGGAGGTGAATATCTGCTAAAAATGCAATCTTGATACTTTGTTTTGGGGGCGTAGCCCCGTATGTCGTTATTGGCATCACAAAGCAAAACTGAATCACTAATAGGCTTATTACTTTCTTTAGCATTCTCATATTCATCATAGGGTTTTTTATGCAGTATTTTTGACTGATCATAGTAAGACTGAGTCACAACCTAAAAGGGGACAAATTATTGTAAAATAGTTTTAAAAACAGTGTTTTATGTGACACTTTTATGAAGATTGCTAGCTAGCAGAAAATGCTCTGTCCCCTTTTAAGGGGATTACTACTCAATAGGGTCAGTTAATACAGACAGAGTAATTTACTGTGAGTAATTTAAGTAAAATAACTAAGGTATTGAGTTTTTTGGGGCTGTTTGGAAGCTTGCCGCTTTGTGCAGAACCCCTCAATCAGTTCCAAGTAATTGGATCACATAATAGCTACAAACAAGTGATGCCAAGTTCCGCCTTAACTTATGTCATGGCTCATGATCCAAAGTTAGCTAAGGCGATTGATTATTCCCACCCACCGCTAAAGCAGCAATTAAATCTTGGTATTCGACACTTTGAAATTGATTTACTACTTGACCCTACTATTGGCATGTATGCACATCCCAAACTGGAAAAGACTCTCAATCAACCGTTACTAAGTGAATCAGAGCGAGAGTTACTCAAGCAGCCAGGTTTGAAGGTTTTACATATTCCTGATGTTGATGTTAAGTCTCACTGTAACATGTTTAAAGAGTGCCTAAGTCAACTTTTAAGCTGGTCTGAGGCTCACCCCAATCATTTTCCATTCATCATTTTAGTTAATGTTAAAGAAACGTCTGTTGGTTTTATCAAAGGACAGCAGCCTTTCACTTTTCACTCCAAAGACTATGCCCAGATAGACAATGAAATTAGGCAAGTTGTGCCAAAAGAAAAACTGTTTACCCCAGACAAGCTGCGGGGCAATTACTCTACCTTAGAAAAAGCTGTGCTGACGCAAGGATGGCCAGAGCTAGCAGAGCTAAGAGGTAAGTTCTTATTCTTATTTGATGGTAACCCTAGGCAAAAAAGTTTGTATGCAGCTGAGCATGCTTCTTTAAAGGGCCGAGCCATGTTTGCATCTTTTGCCCCAGGCCAAGCAGAGTCTGCCTTTTTAATCATAAATGATCCCATTAATAAATTTGCAGAAATCCACTCGGCTGTGAAGCAGGGCTACATGGTTAGAACCCGCTCAGACGCTAATTTGAGTGCGACTAATCTTCAACGTGCTAGCCGCAAAGAAGCTGCTTTTAATAGTGGCGCACAGGTAATTTCTAGTGATTTTTATCAAGGCTCAATTCAGGCCCAAGAGGCTGGGTATTCCGTTGTTTTTAACACTAACCATTTCATTCGTCCTAACCCTATTTTTCATGCCTTTTCATCAAGGCTTAACAATTAAAATTTAAATACACTTTTGGAGTTTCACATGCAAAAACGTTTTATTAAACAACCTCTAGTATTAGCGGTAATAGCCGGACTAAGTTCAGTGTCTGCTGCATCATTGGCGCAAAGTAATCAAGACTCTGGCAATCAAGATATTGAAAAGATTGAAGTAAATGGCTTTCGAGGAAGCTTACTTAAAGCGCGAGATTTAAAACGTGAAGCCCTAGGCTCTCAAGATTCTATCGTGGCTGAAGATATAGCTGACTTCCCGGATCTTAACCTTGCTGATGCGCTACAGCGTATTCCTGGTATTGCTATTACTAGAGAAGGGGGGGAAGGTCGCCAAATATCTCTACGTGGTTTAGGGCCAGATTTTACCCAAGTGCAACTTAACGGCATGGAAGCATTAGGTACCTCGTCTTCTGCTATGGACAGCCGAGGCTCTATTAGCCGTTCTCGTGCGTTTGATTTTAATATTTTTGCTTCAGAGTTATTCAATCGAGTAGACGTGAGTAAGTCCTTTTCTGCCAATATGGATGAAGGCGGCATAGGCGGTACGGTTAACTTAGTAACAGCTAAACCTTTTGACTACGATGGCTTTAAAGGTGCCGTGAGTGGGCAAATAGGAAAAAACACTTTGGCTGATGGAACGAGTCCTCGTATTGCCGGGTTAATTTCGAATACCTGGGGAGATTTTGGCGCGTTGGTATCAGTAGCTTATAGTAAACGTAATACTAGTGAACAGGGCTTTGATACTTATCGCTGGCGTTTGAGAAACTCACAAGGCTCAGATATTTCTGCATTGTCAGAAGTAGACCAAGCAGCGGTTAATTCTGGCGAGCTACGTTTTTCTCGTGGTAGCCGTTATTCAACATTTGATAATGAACAAACCAGAGTGGGGGCTACTGTAGCATTGCAATATCGCCCAAGTGATAACTTTAATATAGGGTTTGATGGCTTGTATGGTGTTCTAGATAATGCACGAGATGAATTTCATTTACAAAGCCGCGGCTCTAGCTCTACTGCTTTAGGTTGTACTGGCCCAACCTACGTTAATATTCAAGAAGTTGCCAACGAGGCCGTTTGTTCAAGTCTATTAGACATTGAATACAATGCGGGTAACGAAGTGATTTATTCCCATTTTGACAATGCCGCTCTTCACTCAGAGAGCCGTCAGCAATACGCCGATACTACCTTTACACAAATGGTATTAAACAGTGAGTGGAACGTTAACCAAGACTTTACTTTGACTGCTTTATTAGGTACGTCAACCAGTGAATTTGAAACCGGTAGCACTAAGGTTTATTTGGAGTCTTTTGGTGAGCAAACCATTGATTACAGACAAGACCGTTTCTATGGTGTGAACACTTATGGTTATGATGTGACAGATGTCAACGAATACCGCTACCATGAAATCGATTTAGAAGAAGATCAAATCGAGAACTCCTTTGATATTGCCAAAATTGACGGCGTTTATATATTAGGTGGTGCCAGTGCTATCTCGGCAGGTTTATCATTAAAAACTTTTGAAAATGAAGCGTGGGAAAATAGTACTGGTAATCTTTTGCGCACTGAATGGCAAGAAGGTGATGTTAGCGATATTGTCGACCCTAGCCTTACCTACACTTATACCGGTCATAAAGAGCAAGAGTGGCTAGCGGTTAATGTGAACGGTGTGTTAAACGCGTTTGGTATTGATAGTAATTTAGCTAAGGCAGAGTTTTCAGATAAAGTGACTGAAGATACCCTAGGTGCCTATTTACAATATGAATTTGAGGCTGACTTTGCAGGCGGCTTTTTACGAGGCAACATAGGTGCTCGTTATTATGATACGGCTATAAGTTCTTTTGGTGTGGTAAACGATGAGTTAGCCGAAGTAACTCAAGATTATTCAGGCGTACTACCTACAGTCAATATCGCGTGGGACGCAACGGATAATTTAGTGGTAAGAGCAAGTCTAGGTAAGAACATTACGCGCCCTTCTTTAAGCGCGTTGAATGCTGCTGGAACTGTAGAGAATGATCCAACCTCTACCAATGGATTAAGTATTTCTGCTGGTAACCCTAATTTAGAGCCTTTTGAGTCAAATAATTTCGAAATGGGTATCGAATACTATTTTGATGAAGTGGGTTATGTTTCTTTTGCTTATTTTAATAAATCTATCGATAACTTTATTGTTACTGACACCACAGAGGTGGCCTACGGTGACACCGGTTATGCATTGTCGTTTTTAGGAGAGGTAGATGAGCTTGGTAACCCTCAGTCAGCCGACACTATCTTTACTGTTATTCAACCAATCAATACCGATAACAGTGACATAGTAGGTTATGAGTTAGCGTTTCAACGTGATTTTGACTTTTTACCAGCACCTTTTAATCATGTAGGGATGATCGCCAATTATACCTATGCAGATGGTGAAGCCTTATACCGTAACGTAGGTAACACGGGTGTTGATGAATATAAATCTTTCCCTGGTTTATCTGAGCACTCTGGTAATTTCACCATCTATTACGAGCAAGATACTTGGGGGGCGCGAGTTTCTGCTGCATATCGAAGTGACTATATTTCGAATGTCTCTTCTAACAGTGATGAAGATGAAAGGGGGTTTCACGCGACCACTTATGTTGATTTTTCTGCTTTCTACAATGTATCAGAGCAGGTTAAAGTGACCATAGAGGGAACGAACTTAACGGATGTACGCGAAGAGCAATACAGTGATAGTGCTGATAGACTCTATAACACCACTAAGAATGGTCGTACGTTTTATGTGGGGGCTACTTACAGCTTTTAATTTATTAATAAATACAAGCTATCGTCTTAATATTCACTGACGGTTTAGAAGCCAGCATTTATGCTGGCTTTTTATTTTCCGAAACAAAAACAACCACTATTTTCAAAGGTAGTTAGTCCAAGTAAGGGCTACCTAACACATATTCTTATGGGAGAAAAAACACATCAAGTCAACCACTAGGAATGTAACGAATGAGTGTGGTTGTTTTAAAGAGTTAAGGGCTAACCAATGAGAGGGGGCTAGTACTGATAAGTTAATCCCAAATAGTAGGTTCGGCCACTGGTAACTGAGTTATACGCCCTGTCTGCTGAGTCGCTGTATTGCTCTTCCCTTTGATTACTTAGGTTTTGAGCTTGTATTTTGAACTGCCACTTAGGACTTAGTTGATAAGCTAAGCTCGCATCAATATAAACTGTAGCGTGAAAACCTGTTTCATCTTCTTCGTCTAAAGTTTGGCTATTGACTTGATGAATGTATTTGTCGCGATAGGTTGCTGATATACGGGTACTGAGAAGGTCTGTTTCATAATAGAGTGTCACTGAAGCCGTTTGTTTAGATAAATAAGGGAAGGCTTTTCTGAATAGCTTTTCACCTGTGAGCTCGTTGTAGTAATTCATGCTGCCATTGGTAAAAGTATACTGCCCAATCATTCCTATGTTTTTCCATGGTGTTGGCAAATGAGACCATTGGTAAGCTAGCATAGTTTCAATACCACTAAGTGCAGCGGATTCATGGTTATCTTTGGTGACTAACTTAACTGTAGAGTCTGGGGTTAAATTGGTTGTTGGCAAAATATTAGCTAGCCCAGTATCTGCAAATCTTATTGTTTCAGATTTTGTAGCGATAAAATCAGAAATTCGTTTATAAAATGCAGAGAACGAAAACAAGATATTGTCTTGAATATAGCCCTCTAGAGCGAGATCAAGATTACTTGAAATATAAGGTGCTAAAGTGTAATTCAACCCGAGTAGGGTATTACTATCCTCTAAGTAAGTAGGTGTGCTGGATAAGTCACTCAAGGAGGGTCTTGCTGTATTGCGAGACACACCGGCGCGAATTAACCAATCAGGTTCAAACTCCCAAGATAAGTTAATGCTAGGTAGTAGGGTCTGATGAGTTTTCGCTGAGGAGAAATCACCTATTGTTAGATGGTAGTTAACCTTTACCTTTTCTTGTTGCAATCTCAGGCCAAACTTGGCATCTAGGTCTGTGTTCCCCCATGACATTAACACAAAAGCAGATTTTTTGGTTTCAGTTGTTTCATTCTGTAGTTGTGTGATCTCTTGGGAATTATTTGTCAAATGAAAGGGATCAATACCAAAGTACTCAATGGCAGCATTGGTTTGTAACCTTAACCAATTAACCTTGGGATGGGCATAAAGGGGAGTGACTAAATGTTGAGGAAGTGTATTGTCCCGACTTATGGCACTATTTTCGTCTTGCTCGCCCAGCGCCACCCCATTGGCAAATGCAGCCCAATTATCTTTTAACAGATTGTCTTGATATAAGCTGATACTGGCATTGCTAAATTGGGTGTATTCACCACCCCATTTAGCAGAAAACCCAGACTTTAACTGGTGCTCAAAGGATATCTCGGCATGTTGATAGCGGGTATGTGCAGAATATTCCTCTAAATCAATTTCTTGCATTTGCCACATATCTGCGGCTAACAAGTCATTATCATAGTGTATATCAGCAAAGAAGCGGTCTGCTCTGTAGTCGACACTAAGGTTACTTTGGCCCTTAGTGTAAATTTTGTTACTGAGTGGAATGTCAAAGTTGGAGTCTTCTATGCCTGCAACCAAAGCGACACTTAAGTTGTCATTGATTGCAGTTTTGGCATTTAGTACAACTTGATTGTAATCCGTTTGTGTTTGCTGTGCGCGACTTTCGGTGGCTACCCGTGCGTTTTCATATAGCCCATAAACTAGCTCTTGAACGGTGTTTATTTCAGCATCTAACACTTTTGTCTGGTCAACAATAATGGGTGTGGATTGGTCACCCCTTGGGTATAGGTGATACTCTGTTCTATCTGAAACGAGAAGAGCATGCAGTACATCTAAAGTGATTGATGTTTTGGGAGCTTGATATTGCAAGGCTAGGCTAATACCTAAACGGCTTTGTGCACTTCGCCATACTGAATAGCGGTTGCCCTTTGGCATAATAACATCGCCACTTTGTAAGCTTGCTTGTAAGGCTTCGGGTAATAAAGTTAAAGAGCTCTCTGGCAGGGCTATGGGTCGCCACCTAAAGGTATTAGCGCCGCGCTCTTCTGCCTCTCTTGTTCCATAGGAGGCCGATAACAGGTAGCCCCAATTTCCCCAAGTATTAGATATCAATCCTGTGAAACGCTTAGCTAAACCTTCACTGTATTGATTGTTGCCAATTTGCGGTGAAAGAATTAAGTTAAAGCCTGGTTGATCAAATGGCTTACTGGTTTGCAGGGCTACCGTACCCGCTAGTCCTCCCGATACTTGCTCCACTGAATATGCCTTGAGTACTTGAGCTTGATTAAATAACTCGGAAGAAAATACGTTGAAGTCAAATGAACGGTCACGTTGTTTTTGTTCTCTGCTGTCCATGGGAGAGTCGTTATTGGCCAGCACAGGCATGTTATTTAAGGTCACTTGGGTAAAATCCGGCAATGTGCCGCGTAATGATAATTGTCTCCCTTCTCCCGCTTCTCTGGTTATGGTTACCCCTGGAATGCCTTGTAGTGACTCTGCAATATTGATATCTGAGTAATTACCCATGTCTTCAGCTGCAATGGCATCTGATATTTCTGTGGTTGTGTATTTTATGTCTCTGGCGCGTTTTAAGGTCCCGCGGATACCAGTGACTGTTATCTTGTCTATGGCGGAGAGCTCTTGGGGTGCTTCAAGTACCAGCCTTGGAACTATCATGACACCAAATTCAGATATTTCGTAAGTGATGGGTGTTTCTTGGAATATAGAGTTTAAAGCTGCATCCAGTGGATATTCACCTTGAATGTTAATTACCAGTTGTGAATCAGCAAGATCTGAATTGACCGCAAATGGAATATTAAAAACTACTGAAAACTCCTTAACGACTTCAGCTAGAGGTTTATTTTTAAAATTTAAATAGTGGGTTTTTAACACTTGCTCTGCAAAGCTTGTGGGGCTTAGAAATAGCCCTAAAACCCCTAGCAGTAAGTAGACATATGACGGTACGATAACGTGTAAACACGGTAAGTAAGGTGGTTTTAGGCTAACTTTCAATGGTTTAGGCCCATAACCCACTCATGGGAAATTAAAATGCTTGTCTGGTTATTTCTTTGAACGAAGTACAATACGTTGTGCTTCATTGTGTAGCTCTAGTTGGTTGGTTTTTGAAATAAGCATGAGTGACTCTTCGGGGCGGTCTAGGGCAAAGCGCCCATTAATACGCAAACTTGTTACTGGCTCATCTAGAATAATTTCTTTGTCTAGATAGGCCTGCAATTGTGTTGCTACATCTGTAATTGCTGCATCAGTTACTTCTAGCCAGCCGGTGCGCCATAGGGGGAGCATCTGATGGATTTGATCTGTATAGCTGATTATTTGGCCTGATTCGATTCTTATACCTTGGCCTTTGGTTAAGGTAATTTCTTTATCAGCTTTTACTTTTACGACCCCCTCGTAAACACTAATGCTGGTGTAGTTGGGAGTACGCTCCACATCAAAAGAGGTACCTAAAACGGTTATTTCAGAATCACCGGCATCAATCACGAAAGGTCTATTTTTGTCTGGCGCTATATCAAAGAATACTTGTCCTTGGGTAAGTGCTGCAAAGCGTTGTTCTTTGGTTTGAGAAACACTTAATACGCTATTGGCGTTAAGGTGCACATGGCTACCATCTTCAAGCAAGCTTGATGTACGTTTTGCAATGGGGGCTGTGATTTCTACATGATAATTGGGAGTACGAAGGGCCGCAGTTTGAATTGACTTGGTTTGCACTATGTTATTTGGAAATGTCATGTAAACAAGCCCACATATCAAAGCTATAGAGGCTGCAATGGCTAGTGGTATCTTAGATTTTGGCTTGCTATTTATTGGTATAACCCGGGGACTTGATGGTTGACGTAAAGCTTCAGCTAGGATTTCTGAGCTGAGTAACTTCTGCATTTTATAATAGGCCGCTGCATGTTCTGGGGTTTGCAGCCATGCTTTTAACTCAGTCTGCTGGGTAGTTGTTAATTCTGTTTCTTGGTCAAGCCACAGTGCCGCTTGTTCCAGTATTTCGGGTTTCATTACTACTTCTCTACTAGGGAGCTAAAGCTTATATAATTAAAACGTGCATTTAACATAAAAGGGGACAAATATTTCACTAAAAATTCCAGTCATGCTTTTCTGCGCAACTTGTTAATTCAACCATGGCGCGATTAATATGCTTTTTAACCGCTTCAACTGATATCCCTAATTCTTCTGCTATATCTTCGCGGCTTTTGCCTTCGATACGGCGCATTTCAAATACTTTTCTTCTCAGCTCCGGCATATTTGCAAGTACATTACGTAAAATATGGATTTTTTCTTGTTGTAAATATACTTCTTCGATACCTGCACTTTTGTCTTCTAGAGTGTCGAGTTGGAAATCTGCCTCTGCTTTTGGCTTTGACTTCCAGTGATCAAACAGCACTGTTTTGGATACAGTTACCATGTAAGCAAGTGGATTTTGAAGATTATCAATTTCTCTACTACGAAACGTTCTAAGCATGGTTTCTTGAACCACATCATCTGTCAGATCATTATTCTTAGTGCGGGTTTGCACAAATAACCTAAGTTTTGGAATAGATGCAAAAAAAGAATCTTTTGGGTTCATTTTGTTTTTCGACTATTAGATATCATGTGCTGAACTATTACATAGCCACTTTGTCTGCCTTGTGATGGCTACTGTATTGCAATTATGTGTCAATTATATGAAGGTCATTCTTGTTTGCTTGGCTGTAATGATTTGTTAGTGGATAAACTGTTTCATCAGTGTAATTTTGTTATCATACTAATTAAAGGCTTTGGGCCTTAGCCCAAAAATTACGTAAAAATATTGTTGCAGCGACAGGTGTCGCTTAATTATAGGACCAGATGAAAATACCTAAAAGACTACAACCTTTGGTTGCTGATGGCTTAATTGATGAGGTTTTATATCAATTGATGAGTGGCAAAGAAGCAACTGTTTATGCAGTGCGTTGTGGTAAAGAAGTCAGATGCGCCAAGGTCTATAAAGAAGCAATGAAGCGTAGCTTCAAAAAAGCAGCCCAGTATCAAGAGGGCAGAAAAGTACGTAATACTCGCCGAGCTCGTGCTATGGAAAAAGGCTCTAAGTTTGGTCGCAAACAACAAGAAGAAGCGTGGCAAAACACTGAAGTTGATGCGCTTTTTAAATTGGCTAAAGCTGATGTAAGAGTACCCGAGCCATACGGTTGTTATGATGGTGTACTGTTAATGGAGCTAGTCACAGATGACGAAGGTGAAGTTGCGCCTAGATTGAACGATGTCTCTATGGATGCAGAGCAAGCCAAGGAAGATCATGCACTTATGATGGTGTATGTGATGAGAATGTTATGTGCGGGTTTAGTGCATGGCGATTTATCAGAGTTTAATGTGTTAGTTGATGATTACGGCCCCGTAATTATTGACCTGCCACAAGTAGTCGATGCTGCCGCGAATAACAACGCCTTTAGTATGTTACAACGTGATGTGCGTAATATGAACGAGTATTACGGCCAGTATGCCCCTGAATTAATTCACACCCGTTATGCCGATGAAATGTGGGCTTTATTTGAAGCAGGAGAGCTGACCCATGAGACGCAACTAACCGGAAGCTTTGAAGACTCTGGTGAAGCTGCCAATGTGGACTCAGTACTTGAAGAAATCAAAGCTGCTTTTGCTGAAGAGCAGGCCCGCCAAGAGCGTATTAAAGAAGCTGACGAATTATAGTTTGTATTAGGACGCTCTGATTACATTGAGCGTTTTGCACTAACCTCTAGCACACCCCCTGTTTACCAATTAGTTACCATAAATGCAGTCGCTGAAAAACTGCTCACTGCTCAGGTACCCTTTCGTTTTTTTGTTCTAAAGATAATTTATACAACCAAATTTATTAAATTGGTCATATAGGTTTTGCTTGTTTCGGAGCAATGTTAATAACCAAAAATTGATTTATAGCCTTAACGCTAACGGGTTAATTATTCTTGTATCTTATTGTTTTTATTGGTTATTTATTTTTTCTTTAAATTGGCATTACCAATTTGCATATGAAATGTTTAATAAATGTTATTTATTTGTGTGTTTTTGGTAATGTCTTTTGCTATGGTACTGCCCACTGATATCTGAATAGCAATGTTAGGCAGCATCTTTAGGTCTCAGAACTGAAGCTCTAAAACAGCAAATAAAGGAATAAATCATGAAACAGAAAATTTTAGCTTTAGCTATTGTCTCAGCGTTATCAGCTTGTGGCAGTAGTAATGATGATGACTCTACAGACAATACCAGCGCCTCTTTTTCTGGGGATTTGAATGGCTCATTAACATCAGTAGACACAACTACCTCTGGTACTTTGTCTGTCTCGGATCCTGATGATGGCGAAGATGCAGCCCTTGCTCAAACTGATACTGTTACTTCATATGGCACCTTTACTATTAGTACCGCGGGTCAATGGACTTACACTCTAGACGCCACTAATTCAGATGTATTAGCCCTAGTTGGCAGTACTAGCAACTTATCTGAAGCAATTACTGTGACCTCGGTTGATGGCACCACTACCACCATTGCTATTACCATTTCTGGAGTGGATAGCACAAATACGCCTGCTGTATTTTCTGGTGATAGCAGCGGAAGCCTGAATGCAGATGGCACCACTAGCACCGGTACGTTAGTGGTTACCGACCCTGATTCTGGAGAAGATGAGACCGCAGCCCAAAGTGCCGTGGCTACATCATACGGTAGTTTCACAATAGGCACTGACGGGCAGTGGACATACACAGTAGACAATACTAATGCCACGTTAATTGCTTTAGGTGCCAACGACAGTGTAGATGACACCATCACCGTCAGCTCTGTGGATGGTACGGCGATTACTTTGACTATTACCATAAACGGGGTAAATGATGACCCTACTTTTGGCTCAGGTAATGGTGTAGACAGCTCGTCAATCAGCAATGATGAAAGCTCTGCTATTAGTGGTACGTTAACTATCACTGATGTAGATACAGATGAAGATGTTTTTACCCCGCAGACTTCAGTGGCAAGCAACTATGGTACATTTTCGATAGCCGCCGATGGCATGTGGACCTACACCTTAGATACTACCAATACCACAGTGTTAGGTTTAGTTAATGAGTCTGATAGTGTGGTCGATGAGATTACCGTAAGTTCTGCTGATGGTAGCAACGCCACTATCTCAATTACCATTTCTGGTGTTAGCACTACAACTACCGAGTTAACGAAGGGAAGTATTGGTGACAATGACAGTGTACCTGCCGTTAACTGTACCGTCACCGTTAGCTCTACTGACGAGTTAGAAGACGCGGTTAGTTATGATATGACACCGGGCGAAACCGTATGTTTAGCTTCAGGCACCTACGGCGATTTTGAGCTGAGCTTTGGTGGCGCAGGAACAGAAGCCTTGCCTATTACTGTCGCTGCAGAAGTACCGGGTGAGGTTATCATTAATGGTGAATCTTCAATTGGAATGACGGGTTCGTATGCGGTTTTCCAAGGTTTTGTGTTTAAAGATGGCAACATGGATAGCAGTTTATTGCAGACCCGAGCTAACAGTAATACGGCATGTAATAACTGCCGTATTACTGAAAACACCTTTGTAAATATGGATGCTGGCCAAGACAACAGCACCAAATGGTTCCAAATCTATGGCAGTGGTAACCGTTTTGATCATAACTGGGTATCAGGCAAAGAAACCCGAGGAGCACTCTTTATTGTAGAGCGCGGTGATGAGCCTGGCACGGAAGACAGAACGCAAATCGACCACAACTATTTTGCAGACCGCCCACCTTTTGGCGGCGTAGCTTATGCTGATAATAGCGATAACGAATATGAAGGTATTCGAATCGGTACCAGCTCTACCCATACTAGTGATTCATTTGCGGTGGTTGAACATAACTATTTTGAACGGATAGATGGCGAAGCGGAGGTTATCTCAGTGAAAGCGGGGGGGGTAACGGTTGCCCACAATACTATTCGTAACAGTCGCGGCTCAATCGTCAGTCGTCACGGAGAAGGTACCACTATCGATAATAATTATATTATTGGTGACGGCAACCCATTCGCTGGTGGCGTAAGAATAGTCGATGCTAACCACAGCGTAACCAACAACTATATTCAAGGTGCCCGTAATCCTAGTTCTGGTTTTTATGGCGGCATTTTAATAAGCGCATCAGATGGCTCAACCTCAAATGGTTACCAAGATGTAGAAAATGTATTAGTTGCCAACAACACAGTGGTTGACAGCGTTAATAGTATTAATCTGTTTGCTGGCAACGAAGATGACAATGCCGAAGAGGTATATTTTGTCAATAACGTGGTGGCTGATGCCATTGGCCCAGTGTTTAGAAATGCTGACGAAATGCCTAATAACTCAATATTTGCTGGCAACTATATATACGGGCAGAGCCTAGCTGATGACGAAGACGTAGCCAGTGTTGACGGGTTTATCTTTGCTGACCCCATGTTAAGTGAAGACAGTGATGGTTTATATCGCCCCACCGAAAATAGCGCAGACTTGTCTGCTGATTTAACAGCGGATACTGGCAGCTTTGCACTACCTACAAAAGATATGGACGGGCAGACTCGTTCTGACAGTACCGTATCTGGGGCTGATGAAATACTGACAGAAGTGCTAGCTGCAACAGATATGCGGGGCTTGTTAACACCTGATTTAGTTGGGCCGCTAAGTTATACCGCACCTGTCGGTACGCCTTATATTGCTCAGGTAACCATTAGTAATGATGACTTTGACTCTCAAAACTTTACTGGTTGGACTAACACAGGCGCAGAAATAACCACAGATACTGATGAAGTATTCTCAAGGGGAAGCAGTGTCAAATTTGACAGTGCCACAGACTCAATAACACAAACCCTTACCACCGAAGAGAACACCAATTATACTTTGTCGGCTTATATTTCTGGCCCGGGTAAACTGAGTGCTGATGTGGGTGGTGTGATGTATTCAGCTGAATCAAACTCTGATAATTATAACTTCACGACAGTCAGCTTTAATTCAGGTACGGCTACCAGTGTTGAAATTTCTGCTTCTATTGATGACTCAGTGTTATTGAGCACAGATATTGAAAACCCTAACTTTGATAATGACCAAGACGATTGGGTAGTCAATGAAGGCACGGGGATTGGCCAAGTTCAAGATTCAGATAACTCTGCGTCAGGTAATAATGGCTCTATTAAATTCAAATACAATGATGATGATAGTGGTACACCTTACGACCCATACATAGCTCAAACGGTAACGGTTGAACCTAATACTGAATACACCTTAACTATGTATATCTTACTCAAAAGCAGTGATGAGCAAGATGCGATTGTGTTATTTGGTGCCCATACTGGTGATGCCGTAGTGGATGGAGACTTTGACAGCAGCAATGTTATCGCGTCAAAAGACTCTGTTTTTGGCAATTTGTCAGACGAAAATGAAGGCGATGATGACTTTAGGCCAGACACCTTAACGTTTAACTCAGGTGCTAACTCAAGCATTACCATTTTTGCAAAATATCAATCTACCTTAGGTGACGATATCCGCATAGATGACTTTAGTTTAACCTCACAAGGGACACCAGAAGACGGTTCAGAAGTTTATGTTGATAGCTTTAGATTAGTATCACATCCATCTTTGTAAAAAGGCCTCTTGAATGTAACTTAATGCTTGTAGATGTATGTTAAAAAGGGCCGAAAGGCCCTTTTTTATGAAGAAGTTTAATTTCAAATCACCATAGCCCTATTTTAGAATGCCCTGGCTTAAACATTCAACAAGCCAACTACTGGATGGATAATTTGTAGGTTGGGCTTTAGCCCATCAGCTCGCCTAACAGAGACCTTTAACTCCTAAATTAACTGCGCCGATTTAAAACCTTAGGTTGTTAAACAGTTAATTATCATGGATGTCCATGTAAGCATGTTCTTCATTTTATATACCTAGTCTGGCTGTTTGTTTATACAGTATAGTTTAGTTTCCCCTATATTTAGGAAAGTGCGCGAATCGCGCATTTTTGTGGGATCATAAAAATTTCAAAGTCCAAATTTTTCTTTAGGTAGCAAAGTGTTACTGAATTTGGTAAAAATAGATAAATTAAGAAAGTGCGCGATTTGTAAATAGAAAAATGCGCGGTTCGCGCACTATTAAATTGTTATATTTAATTGAGTAGTGGAGATAAACTTGAGTGTAGATAAATTAATTCTTAGTAGTGGTAATGAACAAATTTTAATGTCGATTAGTCCTGACTGGCCGTCAATAATATTGACTGGTGCAATAGGTCTTGGGAGTATTCTAACATCTATTGCGGTTGTAAAAATTAGTCGTAGTAATCAGAAGAGTCAAAGCCAAGAAAAAATCGCTGAATTACGTCAAGCTTGGCTAACTGAACTAAGAGAAAACATGTCTCAATTTATATCGTTAGTCTCTATTATCTCAGTGAGAAGAGGGATGGTTTTAAAGTTTCACGAAACAGAAGAAGCTAAAGATTTATATCGAGAGTTACTTTGTTATCGCTCAAGGTTACGCTTAATGTTAGATGAAAAAGAAGAACACACCATAGAAATAAAAGATCTAATAAAGAAGCTGTATAAAGCCATTCATGCTCCTAACTCAGATGAACAACCTATTGTTGATATTGCGAATGATTTAGAAGAAAAATGCCAATTAGTGCTTGAAAAAACATGGAAGAATATAAAAGAAAATTTAGCTGTTTAAATATAACACATATGAGCCTCTGGTTGGTCAATAGGTACTAGTCATCTTTTGATCATTTTTTCAGGATCAATCTAAACCTCTGAGCTAAGCCGTTTACTTCATCTGTCTTTGTGGCTATTAGGTAATCGCCTACAGCAAACACAT
>NZ_JBDVBQ010000048.1:0-9301 GCF_039942875.1 Paraglaciecola sp. | reverse complement strand
AATGCAGATGCATCGCCACCGTAAGTTTTTGCTAATACAGTTGTGATTGCAGCTGTTAATGTGGTTTTACCGTGGTCAACGTGGCCGATAGTACCTACGTTTACATGCGGTTTAGTACGTTCAAACTTTTCTTTTGCCATTGTCTATTCCCCAGCAAAGTACATTAAAATTGATTTTTTATTGAGATGGGGAGAGACATGTGGTGCTGATAGGCAGATTCGAACTGCCGACCTCACCCTTACCAAGGGTGCGCTCTACCAACTGAGCCATATCAGCATTTCACAAAAATGGAGCGGACGGCGAGAATCGAACTCGCAGCATTAGCTTGGAAGGCTAAGGTATTACCACTATACGACGTCCGCACAACTTGCTCTCATACCATATCAAGCAAAAAGTGGTGGAGGGGGCAGGATTTGAACCTGCGAAGGCTGAGCCGTCAGATTTACAGTCTGATCCCTTTGACCACTCGGGAACCCCTCCAGATTGATGGTGCCGACTACCGGAGTCGAACTGGTGACCTACTGATTACAAGTCAGTTGCTCTACCAACTGAGCTAAGTCGGCACTGCATCAAGTGGGTGCGGATTCTAGAGTAAGATTTCAGGGTGTGCAATAGGGAATTTGCAAAAAATTGTATTTTTTATGTTGTTTGTTGAATTTTAGGGCTAACTGCTCAATTTACGGTCATTTCATTGTGGGTAAATGATTATTTTTCTATTTTTTCACTAAGAATATTTAAGCCAGATAAGACTAAGTTTTCAAAAAAAGTGACTTTAGGTAAATTTAACTGCTCAACTAATGAGCTAGCACCACCCGTTACAAAAATATCGTAGTCATTAAATCGTGACAAAAGATAATTATTTGCCATCAAAACAAATCCTTGCTGCTGTGCTAAACACCCTAAATTGACACAATCTTGAGTTTTATCACCCAAAGTTAACTTTGTTGGCATTTGGCTATCAGCAAACACTTGAGCGGTACGAATCTGTAGGCTGTCTTTCATTAGTGAAAAACCCGGTGCAATCCAGCCCCCTAAATGTTTCCCTTCATATAAAACATCACAGGTATTGGCTGTCCCTAAACTTAAAACAGCCACAGGTTTAATGGTTTCTTGTGAGGCGGCAATCATAGCCAGCCAACGATCCACTCCCATAGTGGTCATATCTTGATAGGCAAACTTTAAACCGTAGGCCTGCTTTTGAGTGACTACTATGTGTAAATCTATACCTAACGGTAAGACTAACCCTTGTAATTGTTTTACTTGGGAGGCCTTACCAACACTAGATAACCATATATTTGATACATGGTGTAAATAAGGGATTAACTCTGTAATTGAGTTACAAACGTTAATTTTGGTTAAGTCACTGCCAAAGGCAAACTTGATCCTGCTGTTGCCGATATCTATTAGCAAGCTATTAAGCTGGTCTGACACTGACTTCTCCTCCGTGAAATGCTTTAACACCTTGTTCTGTTTCTAATAAAATAGCACCACTTTCATTCACTCCCCGGCTAATACCAGAAATAGTTTGTTTACCCACTATGAGTTTAATGGCTTGATTGGCGTACACATCTTTACTACGCCAAGCCTCAATAAATGGGGCTAATCCATCACGCTCGAAAACGTATAATGTTTCGGAGAGGGTAGCCAATAAATTTGCAGCTAATCGATTACGCTCTAGTGAATTATCTGTAAGTTGCGCCAAATCTATCCATGGCTGATCTATTTCTTCAACATTTTTGGGCAATGATATATTCAAACCAATGCCTATGACGGTTTGACAGCCTAGTCCCATTTGACCTTCTACCTCTATTAGCACACCAGCAAGTTTTTTACCTAAGCCATAAATGTCATTTGGCCACTTCAGTTTAATGCCTTCGATACCACTTAAACTTAATGCTTTAGCCACAGCAACTCCGACAGCTAAACTCAACCCACCTAGTGCGGGGTACCCTCCAGAAAAATGCCAATACATGGATAAATACAGGCTACTACCATAAGGAGATACCCATTTACGTCCATGTCGACCTCTGCCAGCGGTTTGCGCTTCAGCTAAACAGGCATAACCGTTCTCTAAGTTATCAAACCTTTCTTTGATATATTGATTGGTGGAACCAATAACATTTAGCACCTCAATAGGTAATGAGTAATCAGCAGGCAAATGAGTTGATATTTCTTTGTGGGCTAGAAAATCTAAAGGATTAGCTAAACAGTATCCTTTCCCTGTTACGCTATAGATATCTAGACCAAGACTCGTTAAGGCTTTTATATGATTAGATATAGAGGCTCGACTAAGGTTTAAAGTTTGACCTAACGCTTCACCAGAATGAAACTCGCCATTTGCTAAAACAGATAGCAAGATACTGCGTACTTCATCAACTGATTTGCTCATAATGTCACTAGCCCTTGGCTATCCATCAGCCTTACTTCATTTTCTAAGTTGATTGAAAAGGTATGACTCACGGCTGATTTGATGCTTCTGGCGAACTGTAGTAGCTGCTCTCCTGTTCCTGTCCCATCATTAAATAACACCAAAGCTTGATTGGGATGGCATCCTATACCGCCGTTTTTTTTGCCTTTAAAACCCAACCTGTCAATTAACCATGCAGCAGGGACTTTCACGTTACTAGCATCAATAGGATAGTTAGGGATTTCAGGCCACTCTTGTTGTAATTCAGTAAATAGTTTTTTATCAATAATAGGGTTTTTAAAAAAACTTCCTGCATTACCTATTTTGATAGGATCGGGTAATTTACTCTTACGCAATGCCACTACTTTATTAAAAATATCCATAGGAGTAGGTGCAGTTAAGTTTTGTAGTTCGCCATATTGGGTAACCGCCATCCAATTTTTAGGTAATGCTAAAACAACTTGTGTGATAATAAACTGACCTGCGAGCTGTGATTTAAAAATACTGTCGCGATAATCAAATTGGCAATGCTCACGGTCTAGGCTTTTTACACTATGAGCATGTAAATCAAAATAATCTACTCTACGAATAAACCTTTCAATCTCTACACCATACGCTCCAATATTTTGAATGGGCGCTGCGCCTACTGTCCCGGGAATTAACGCAAGATTTTCCAAGCCATTTATTCCTTGCTGCATACAATATGCAACAAGTTGATGCCAATTCTCACCTGCAGCCGCCGTCACTAAGTATTCAGAGTCAGACTCTTCTATTTGTATGCCTTTCAGTGCCATTTTAAAAATAGTGCCTTGGTAGTCATCTAGAAAAACAGTATTACTTCCTCCCCCCAAAATACAAAAGGGATCGGTTGTGACATTCATAAATTGTTTTTGCAGCATATCGAATGAATCTATCGAGATAACATGATTACCAGAACTTGATAATCCAAATGTGTGAAGAGAAGTTAAAGAATGCACTTATATCTAGGGGCTGAGGAGTTTGAGACTATTTTAATCGAGCAGCGACTAATTACTAGTAAAAGAAGTCTAATCACTCAGCTTTTAACACGACTCGAATTACTTCTCTTTTTGATAGCTAAAACTTGCATATATATACTCGACCAATATACTGTTTATTTATACAGTATTAATTCGTACATAATAAATGCATCCAACTATTAATTACCTCAAAAATAAGAACTTGCTATGGCAAGCTAACCACATTGCCCATAACAAAAAAAACGAGCTGCATACTGGTTATCAGGAACTAGACAATGCTTTGCAGGGCGGTTTTCCTGAGCATGGCGTAATTGATGTTCGCAGTCCTCTTGGCATAGGAGAGTTACGTTTATTGTTGCCTAGCATTCTACTTAGGCAGCAACAGGATATTGCTGAATTAACCACACTTATCGCTCCCCCTATGGATGTAAATGCTGAAATGTTGGCAGAGTTTGGGTTATCTCTTGAACGAGTAATACTCATTAAACCTAGCTCAGCACAAGATACTCTGTGGAGCACAGAACAAAGTCTAAAAAGTGGCTGTTGCCATAGTATAGTTATATGGCATAGCTGCTTATCAGTGGCACAAACTAGACGTTTACAACTGGCTGCAGAAAAAGGCAACTGCCTTTTGTTTATTATTCGCCAACCAAATCAAGAACATATTTCTTTACCGGTAAGTTTGGGATTGCACTTAAGTCCAGATAAGGCCGGTATTAACGCTCAAATCACTAAACGCAAGGGCGCATTTTCCAAAAAATCGTTCACCATTAATATGCATCACTACTGGCCTGAGATCTGTCAACTACAACACAGTAATGTGATCACCTTTCCACTTCGAGCATCGCAGACAGGCTGATCATGACAAATCCTCCCTGTGTGATGCAAAAACTTTGGCTGTACTTGTACTTTCCTAGCTTACAGCTGGACACGCTATTACAACAAAGCTCTGACAAAAACATTCATAAACAAGCTTATATCATCTTTGATGAAGCAAAGAATCAAGCATGTCAACTTAACAAGGCTGCATACCAAGCAGGTATACGTTTGGGGATGGGTTTAGGCACCGCCTCTATGCTAAAGGCTGATTTACAGGTTATTCCTTATCAAGAAAAAATTACAAGAAATAAGCTTAATAATATTGCTCAAAACTTATATTTAGCTACCAGTGACATTTGCTTTTTTAGTGACAACGGGCTCTTGTTACGGGTACATAATATGCTGAATCTATATGGTAATTTAGCAACTTACTGGCAACATATTAAACATATATTAGAGACTCAAAATGTTCATTTTCATTATGCGACTGGGCACTCGCCTTTGGCGGCTAAGTTATTGGCAATTAAAGCATGGGATCACATAACAGATAATCAAAAATATATAGAAAAGGCTGTCAGTCAATGCAGATTACAACATACCGAGTTGCCCCCTAAAGCCATACAAAAGCTAAACCGCGTTGGCATACATAATATAAAAGATTTACTTAATCTCTCTCTTGCCGATATTGCCAAACGATTTGAAATTGACATAGTCACTTATATTGGTCGGTTAACTGCTGAACTATCCCACCCTATTAACTTTTTTCATCCAAAACCGTATTTTGACCAAATTATCGAATTGTTATTTGATGTAGAAAACATACAAATATTACAAAAGCCCTTAATTCAATTACTTTCTAGGCTAGAGCAATTCCTAAAAGAACGCGATCTCTTAACCCAAACCTTAAGTATTTACTTAAGTCAAAGAGAACATAAGCCTATTGAATTAGAAATTCACTCTCAGCAAGGGGAGTACTTGGCTAAGCGCTGGGAAACATTAGTATATCTAAAGCTTGAAAATATAACCTTAAACAGTCCTATTTTTGGGATTCAATTAGTCGCCTCAGAGACCTTTATCAGGAGCCCTGATGAACAAGATTTATTTACAAGTAAACAAGGCACACTATCTTCTTTGCAGTTAACATCTATGCTGCAAGCTAAATTAGGGAAAGATGCCGTTTTAAGCCCTACATTGAATGATGATTACCGCCCAGAGCAAACAACATTATTAAATCAAACCAGCCCAAAGACCGCGATTAAGGTCTCACTTTTTGCACTTCGTCCTAGCTTTTTATTAACACCGCCACAACGCTTGCAAGAAAAGGTTTATTTAACATCTGGACCAGAGCGCATTGAAACCGGTTGGTGGGATTCTGAATTTATTATTCGAGACTATTTCGTTGCATATAATACTGTTGGTCAGTGGTATTGGGTGTTTAAAACCCCCCATAACAAATGGTATCTACATGGTGTATTTAGCTAGTGCCAAATCCATATCAATACGCCGAGTTATTTTGTCAAAGTAACTTTAGTTTTCTATATGGCGCCTCTCACCCACAAGAACTAGTAACACAGGCAGACTTTTTAAAATATCGAGCTATTGCTATCACAGATGAATGCTCTGTAGCAGGTTTAGTTAGGGCGCATACAGCAGTAAAAGAACAAAATCTCAAAATCAAACTTATCGTAGGAAGCTTTTTTCGATTTGAATCTGACTTTACATTTATATTATTGTGCCCAAACCGACAGGCTTATGCTGAATTATGTAGAACAATCACCAATGCACGTAAGCGGACACCCAAAGGAGAATATCAATTAACTGAATGGGATTTACGGGGAATAAAGCATTGCTTAACTATATGGTTGCCCAGCGGTGAATCAGAAGCGAATAACAAATGGGCCCTATGGCTAAAAAAACACTACAACAGCAAGGTTTGGCTAGGATATCAAAGGCATTTAACCGCAAACGAAAACCGCCATTTACATCATATCGAGCAACTTAGCGATCTTTATAAGTTAAACATCTGTGCTTGTGGGGGCGTGCTTATGCACAATACGCAAAGACTCCCCTTGCAGCATACCCTAACTGCCATTAGAAAAGGCACCGCTATTAGTCAACTTGGACGTCAGCTCCTTCCTAATAGCGAACGTTATCTGCGGCCTTTGGAAAAACTTAAACATCTATATCACTCAGAATGGCTTGCAGAAAGCGTACGTATAGCCAACTTTTGCGACTTTAATTTAGATGACTTGAAATATGAATACCCCAGCGAATTAGTTCCTAAAGGGAAAACAGCGACTGAGTATTTAAGGCAGTTAGTTATACAAGGGATGACCATTCGCTTCTCTAGTGGTAAACGGCTTACCTATTCTATTAAAAAAATCATAGCGAAAGAATTAAAGCTCATTAAAGAATTACAGTATGAATACTTTTTTTTAACTATTTATGATGTTGTACAGTTTGCTCAACAGCAAGAAATTTTATACCAAGGTAGAGGGTCTGCCGCTAACTCAGTGGTCTGTTATTGTTTACAAATCACCGCTGTCGATCCACGACAAATATCCGTATTATTTGAACGCTTTATCTCGAGAGAGCGCAAAGAGCAACCAGATATAGATGTCGACTTTGAACATGAAAGACGTGAGGAAGTCATTCAATATATTTATAAAAAATATGGTCGTGAACGAACAGCCATTGCAGCTACTGTTATCACTTATCGCCACAAGAGCGCGATTAGAGATGTAGGGAAAGCATTGGGAGTCAGTGAGCACCAGCTAGATTTTTTCATAAAAAACATCAATCACAGAGATAATGAACTCGGCTGGCGTGGCCAGATCAACGAGTTAGGTTTTGACCATCAATCAAACCAAGGACAACTATTTACTAGCCTAGTGGATGAAATAAAAGGGTTTCCCCGCCACCTATCTCAACATGTTGGTGGCTTTGTTATATCGCAAGGACCACTTTATCATCTAGTTCCCATAGAAAATGCAACCATGGCAGAACGCAGTGTCATTCAATGGGATAAGGATGACCTTGAAAGTTTAGGTTTACTCAAGGTAGATGTATTAGCCCTTGGTATGCTCACTGCTATTCGTAAATCGTTTTCGCTCATTCAAAAGTACTACCAGCACGAATACAGCGTAGCTGCAATAACAGCGTTAGGCGATGATAGGCAAGTCTATAAAATGATCCAAGCAGCCGACACAGTTGGCGTTTTTCAAATAGAATCCCGAGCTCAAATGAGCATGTTACCAAGACTGAAACCCAGCACATTTTATGATTTGGTCATTCAGATCGCGATAGTCAGACCAGGTCCAATACAAGGAGGAATGGTGCACCCTTTTTTGAAACACCGAGCCAATCCAAAGTTAATAGAATACCCCTCATTAGATTTAAAAAAAATTCTATCAAGAACCTCAGGGGTCCCCATTTTTCAAGAACAAGTTATTAAGATAGCGATGGTAGCTGCCGGTTTTACAGGTGGTGAAGCAGATCAATTACGTAGAGCAATGGGCAGTTGGAAACGTAACGGAGAATTAAGCCACTTTCGAGAAAAGTTAATGACAGGAATGTTGGAAAGGGGATACAAAGCAGATTACTCAGAGCGGATATACAAACAAATCTGTGGTTTTGGTGAATATGGCTTTCCTGAGTCTCACTCAGCTTCTTTTGCAGTCTTAGCCTATGTCTCTAGTTGGTTAAAGTATTATTATCCAGCTGTTTTCTATACGGGTTTATTAAATAGTTTACCTATGGGCTTCTACTCTGCTGCGCAATTGATAGAAGATGCTAAACGCCATAATGTAAGCGTGCTGCCTTTGTGCGTAAATGCTTCTAGCCATGATCACACAATAGAATACAAAAATAAAAACTGGGCGATACGCTTAGGTTTTAGAATAATTAAAAATATAAACTCAAGTGATTCACTAACCTTAATAAAAGCTAGGCCTGTAAAAGGCTATAATGACATTAACCAAATCAAAGCCTTAAAATTATCACGTAAATACTTGGAAGCACTCGCCAGTGCCAATGCTTATCAGACTATATGTGATAACAGGTATGCAGCGCGCTGGTTATTAATGGATTCAGAAGCTGACTTACCACTATTAAATAGTCTAAAAAACTTAGATACAAACACTATTCCCACTCCAAGCCCCAGCGATAACTTGTTAGAAGACTATGCAGCAACAAGCTTAAGTCTAACAATTCATCCAATTACATTATTGCGAGAAGCAAATCTACTCCCCAGTCATCTACAAGCAGATCAGTTGATACAAAAAAATCACCATGCCCATGTTAGTGTTATTGGTTTAGTGATTGGAAGACAAAGGCCCGGAACCTCTAAGGGTGTTACATTTATTACTCTTGAAGATGACACTGGAAATATCAATGTAGTCGTGTGGTTAAATACCGCACGAGCTCAAAAACAAGCTTTTTTAAAATCGAAGATATTGCAAGTAAAGGGAATTTTAGAGCGCGGTGATGGTGGAGTCACCCATGTAATAGCCGGAAAGTTAATTGATTTAAGCTCAACCTTAGCAGACCTTAATAGTAAATCACGAAACTTCCACTGAATTCTGAATGGTATTTGATTATTAAATTCCAGAATGCAAAAAGGGGCTACCCTTTCGGATAGCCCTCGTTGTGAAGCCATTTCTTTAAATAGGAGTCTGCGTGGCTGGCCTTCCAGCAGTGTGCGGGGCACCCCGTGCGACCTACATGGATGTAGGAAGTGCAGAAAGTTGTCTGGAAAATATTGTAGGAGGGTTAAACCGAGTCTTTCTGGAGCACTGCTCCAGCGGTTTAACAGTTTGGCATGGATGTCATATTTGGGTGAGCTTCTTCAGGGATGAAGCACTCCTAACAAGAAGGTACTTAGATTATCAAATCCCAGAAAGCAAAAAAGGGCTACCCTTTAGGATAGCCCTTTCTTTAAATAGGAGTCTGCGGGGCTGGCCTTCCAGCAGTGTGCTACTCTCGCATGGGGGTGAAGGTGGTTTGCTTTTAGCTGCAAAGCAGCGTAACCGCCTGAACGAAGGGAGCCCTGCGAGCTTCCGGACAATCCACTTCGTGA
>NZ_JBDVBQ010000047.1:0-132528 GCF_039942875.1 Paraglaciecola sp. | reverse complement strand
AATGCAGATGCATCGCCACCGTAAGTTTTTGCTAATACAGTTGTGATTGCAGCTGTTAATGTGGTTTTACCGTGGTCAACGTGGCCGATAGTACCTACGTTTACATGCGGTTTAGTACGTTCAAACTTTTCTTTTGCCATTTTACTGGTTTCCTAGTTAAAAGTCCGGCCCCTATCCTATATGGAGTAGATAACCGGACCAGACCTTCATTAAGATTTACAGTCGCGACTCGGAGATAGCTTTTGCTACCGCACTCGACGCTTCTGCGTAATTAAAAAATTCCATAGAGTATGAGGCTCTACCCTGAGTTGCACTACGCAAATCAGTAGCATAACCAAACATTTCTGATAAAGGTACTTTCGCATGTATTATTTTAATACCTGCAACACCATCATCCATGCCTTCTATCATACCGCGGCGCCTATTAAGGTCACCGACTACGTCACCCATCCAGTCTTCTGGAGTGGTGACTTCAACTTTCATAGTTGGCTCAAGTAAAACAGGGTTTGCTTCTGCAGCCCCTTTCTTGAATCCCATCGACCCTGCGATTTTAAACGCCATTTCTGAAGAGTCAACATCATGATACGAACCGTCGTATAAAGTTACTTTTACATCAAGTACTGGATACCCGGCTACAACACCACTTTGCATTTGTTGCTGAATACCTTTATCAACAGCTGGGATGAATTCTTTTGGAACGACTCCCCCAACCACTTCATTGATAAATTCGTAACCAGCACCTTCTTCATTAGGTTCGAGCTTCAACCAAACGTGACCATATTGGCCTTTTCCGCCTGATTGACGAACAAACTTACCTTCAACTTCAACGCTAGAGCGAATAGTTTCACGGTAAGCTACTTGTGGTTTACCTACATTACAATCAACACCAAACTCACGCTTCATTCTGTCGACAATGATATCTAAGTGCAGTTCACCCATACCAGATATTATTGTTTGCGCAGTTTCTTCGTCAGTATGTACCTTGAATGATGGATCTTCTGCCGCTAGCTTACTAAGGGCAATCGCCATCTTTTCTTGGTCTGGTTGAGATCTAGGTTCTACTGCAATAGAAATAACCGGTTCTGGAAATTCCATACGCTCTAGGGTAATAATATGATTAGGATCACACAAAGTGTCCCCCGTAGTCACATCTTTTAGCCCTATAGCTGCAGCTATGTCTCCTGCTCGTACTTCTTTAAGCTCTTCTCTATCTTTGGCATGCATTTGAACAATACGTCCAAAGCGCTCACGCTTACCTTTTACAGGGTTGTAAACGGCATCACCTGAGTTAACTACGCCAGAATAACAGCGGAAGAAAGTTAAAGTTCCAACAAAGGGGTCTGTAGCAATTTTAAATGCTAAAGCAGCAAAAGGTTCGTTGTCGTTTGCAGGACGTTCGGCCTCTGTCTCATCTTTGTCGTTTAGTACACCTGTAATTGCTGGCACATCCATTGGTGCAGGTAGAAACTCGATAACAGAATCAAGTACAGCCTGAACACCTTTGTTTTTGAATGCCGAACCACAGGTTGCAAGCACAATTTCATTAGCAAGTGTACGTTTGCGTAAACCAAATTTGATTTCGTCTTCGGTAAGCTCTTCGCCTTCCAAATATTTATCCATCAAATCATCAGTAGCTTCTGCTGCCGCTTCAACTAACTGGGTACGAAGTTCTTCCGCACGGTCTGTTAAATCAGCAGGAATATCTTCATAAGTGAATGTCATACCTTGGTCAGACTCATTCCAATTAATGGCTTTCATCTTGATTAGGTCAACCACACCTTTAAAGGTTTCTTCAGCACCAATATTCAAATGAATAGGAACACAATTAGCCCCTAAACGATTTCTTATTTGATCTACAACACGCTCAAAATCTGCCCCTGCACGGTCCATCTTGTTAACAAATACCATGCGTGGAACGCGATATTTATCAGCTTGACGCCAAACAGTTTCAGATTGAGGTTCTACACCTGACGAACCACAAAATACCACCACCGCACCATCGAGCACTCGTAAAGAACGCTCAACTTCGATAGTGAAGTCAACGTGTCCTGGAGTATCGATAATATTGATACGGTGTTGGTCATATTGCTTGTTCATGCCCGACCAGAAACAGGTCGTGGCAGCCGAAGTAATGGTTATGCCGCGTTCTTGTTCTTGTTCCATCCAATCCATAGTGGCAGCGCCGTCATGGACCTCACCGATCTTATGAGAAAGACCAGTGTAGAAAAGAACCCGTTCAGTGGTGGTAGTTTTACCAGCATCAACGTGGGCGACAATACCAATATTTCGGTAACGCTCAAGGGGCGTTTTACGAGCCATAGCTTTCTCTTATTACCAACGGTAGTGAGCGAATGCTTTGTTAGCTTCGGCCATACGGTGAACGTCTTCACGTTTCTTAACCGCAGAACCTTTGTTCTCAGCAGCGTCGAGCATTTCAGCTGCAAGGCGTTGAGCCATTGATTTTTCACCACGTTTACGAGCAGCGTCAACTAACCAACGCATACCTAGTGCATTTCGACGAACGGGACGTACTTCTACTGGTACTTGGTAAGTAGAACCACCAACACGACGAGATTTAACCTCTACCGTAGGGCGGATGTTGTCCAACGCATCTTCAAATATGTCTAAGTGTGCTTTGTCAGCTTTAGAAGCAACAATATCTAGCGCACCGTAAACGATTTTTTCAGCAGTCGATTTTTTGCCATCTAACATGACGACATTCATAAATTTAGCTAATAACTCTGATCCGAACTTAGGATCTGGTAGGATTTTACGTTGTCCTACGACTCTTCTTCTTGGCATCTCAATTCTCCGTAGAATTCAGGGGATTCCCAAAACTCAATTAATACTATAGTTTGGCCTTACTAACGGAGAACCGTTAAGACTTAGGCCTTTTTGCGCCGTACTTAGAACGGCCAGCACGACGATCACTTACGCCAGCACAATCTAATGTACCGCGAACTGTGTGATAACGAACACCTGGTAAATCTTTAACACGACCACCACGAATAAGAACAACACTGTGCTCTTGTAAGTTGTGACCTTCTCCACCGATGTATGAAGAAACTTCAAAACCGTTGGTTAAACGAACACGACATACTTTACGTAATGCAGAGTTCGGCTTCTTTGGTGTGGTTGTATATACACGAGTACATACTCCACGACGTTGTGGACAGGCCTGCAAAGCCGCGACGTTGCTCTTCGTCGCAGGTTGTTTGCGTGGCTTGCGCACTAACTGGTTAACTGTTGCCATTAACAAGCTCCTGATTAAAATTACGACTGTTTGCCCTATTTATTAGGGCGTAAAACGCGAAAAATCCGCGAGCCTCAATTAAGTGATGAAATCATCACCAAATTTCGGGTCGCGGAAGTCTAATGATCAATAGCTGAGCTGTCAAGTAGGAGTGTCGCTAAAGTCTATTTTATATAGGTTTAGCGACAATTCTTACTTTTTCAGATCATATTTGATCTTATTTTTTACTCATCAGCAGGAGTATCACTTACTTCAGCATTTAATGCTTCTGTTAGTGCTAACTCTGCTTCAGATGCAGAAACTGAAGGTTCTTCCAGTTCTTGCAGTTCTGCTAGTTTTCTAGCAGTACGTTTTTGATGGTATGTGAAACCGGTACCAGCTGGTATTAAACGACCAACAATTACGTTTTCTTTCAAGCCACGCAACTCATCTTCTTTACCTTGCACTGCTGCTTCAGTAAGTACACGAGTTGTTTCTTGGAAAGAAGCTGCTGAGATAAATGACTCAGTAGACAATGACGCTTTTGTGATACCTAATAACTGTGTTTCGTACTGAGCAGGGATTTTTCCCTGTTTTTCCAATTCACGGTTAGCGATTTTCACGTTAGATACTTCTACCTGCTCACCTTCTAAGAACCTACTGTCACCAGCGTGAGTGATCATGCACTTACGCAACATTTGACGAATAACAACTTCGATGTGCTTATCGTTAATTTTTACCCCTTGTAGGCGGTAAACTTCTTGTACTTCATTAACGATATAGTTAGATACAGCACTGATACCACGTAAACGTAAAATGTCATGCGGAGACTCAGGACCATCGGCAATAACTTCACCTTTCTCAACAGACTCACCTTCAAACACGTTAAGTTGACGCCATTTAGGGATCATCTCTTCGTAGTGGTCTTCGCCTTTAGGCGTGATGGTTAAACGTTTCTTACCTTTAGTTTCTTTACCAAAGCCGATCATACCTGAAACTTCAGCTAAGATAGCTGGCTCTTTAGGCTTACGAGCTTCAAACAAGTCAGCAACACGTGGTAGACCACCGGTAATATCACGAGTCTTCGAGCTTTCTTGTGGTATACGTGCCAATACGTCACCAGGCTTAGCTTCCATACCATCTGTAGCTTCGATAGTAGTAAAGCTTGGTAAACGAATCTCTTGTAAGCCAAACTCTGCACTTTCAAGGATTAGCTTAGGTTCTTTAGCATTCGCTTTAGATAGATCATTTACAACGATACGAGTTAAACCAGTCAACTCATCTTGTTGCATTTCAGTATTACTGTCATCAACATCAGCAAAGCTAATTTTAGCGGCACGCTCTGTAACAATTGGATGTGAATGAGGGTCCCAGTTTGCAACCACTTCACCCGCTTCAACTTTTGTATTGTCATCAGTTGTTAATATTGCACCGTAAGGTACTTTATAACGTTCTTTCTCACGACCTTGATCATCAATAATAGTGATCTCAGTTGAACGAGAAACAATAACCACTTTGTCGTCTGTATTGCGTACAAACTTCGCATTATGAAGTTTCAATGTACCAGTAGTTTTAACTTGTACACTGTTTTCAGCAGACGCTCTAGATGCAGCTCCACCAATGTGGAAAGTACGCATGGTTAACTGTGTACCTGGTTCACCGATTGACTGTGCGGCAATAACACCCACAGCTTCACCATGACCAACCATGTGTCCACGAGCCAAGTCACGACCGTAACATTTAGCACAAACACCAAAGTCGTTTTCACAGGTAATTACTGAGCGAACCATAATTTGGTCAACTGAGTTTTCTTCAAGCATGTCCACTAAGGCTTCATCAAGAAGAACATTACGCTCAACTAGTACTTCAGTGGTGCCTGGTTTCAGTACGTCTTCAGCCACAGTACGACCTAGTACACGTTCACGAAGCGGCTCAACTACGTCACCACCTTCGATTAGCGGTGTCATTTTAACACCTTCAAACGTGCCACAGTCATCGTTATTAATAACCAAATCTTGTGCAACATCTACTAAACGACGAGTCAAATAACCCGAGTTAGCTGTTTTCAATGCCGTATCGGCCAAACCTTTACGAGCACCGTGAGTAGAGATGAAGTACTGAAGTACGTTCAAACCTTCACGGAAGTTTGCAGTAATAGGTGTTTCGATGATTGAACCATCTGGTTTTGCCATCAAACCACGCATACCCGCTAGCTGACGAATCTGAGCGGCACTACCACGAGCACCAGAATCGGCCATCATAAAGACTGAGTTGAAAGAAGCTTGTTCTTCCATTTCACCATCACGATTTAAAACTGATTCTTTAGATAAGTTTTCCATCATAGCTTTAGCGACTTTTTCATTCGCGTTTGACCAGATATCGATAACTTTGTTGTAACGTTCACCCGCGGTAACAAGACCAGATTGGAATTGCTCTTGGATTTCGTAAACTTCAGCTTCGGCACCTTCAATGATGTCTTTCTTAGCGTCAGGAATAACCATGTCATCAATACCAACCGATGCACCAGCAATCATTGCATAGTGAAAACCGGTATACATGATTTGGTCAGCTGCGATAACTGTATCTTTCAAACCAAGAGAACGGTAGCAAGCATTCAATAACTTAGAAATCTGCTTTTTACCCATGGCTTGGTTAATAATCTCAAAAGGTACACCTTTAGGTAATACTTCGGAGAAAATAGCACGACCAACTGTAGTATCAGTTAAGGTAACCTTTTCAGTCTTAGTCCCATCTTCGGCAACTTCATATTCAGTAATACGTACTTTAACACGAGCATGTAATTCAGCAGTTTCCGTACGGTAAGCTTTTTCAGCTTCCTTAGGACTGGTGAATACCATACCTTCACCTTTACCGTTAACACGATCACGTGTCATATAGTACAAGCCCATTACAACGTCCTGTGAAGGTACGATAATTGGCTCACCGTTGGCAGGTGAAAGAATATTGTTGGTAGACATCATCAACGCACGTGCTTCTAGCTGTGCTTCGATAGTCAAAGGTACGTGAACCGCCATTTGGTCACCATCGAAGTCGGCGTTATATGCCGCACAAACCAATGGGTGCAATTGAATAGCTTTACCTTCGATTAGAATAGGTTCAAATGCTTGGATACCTAGTCTATGAAGTGTTGGTGCACGGTTAAGCATAACTGGATGTTCGCGGATTACTTCATCAAGTACATCCCAAACTTCCGGATCTTCACGCTCAACTAATTTTTTAGCCGCTTTAATAGTCGTAGCTAAACCACGACCTTCTAGTTTTCCGTAAATAAATGGCTTGAATAATTCAAGTGCCATTTTCTTAGGAAGACCACATTGGTGCAAACGTAAAGTAGGACCAACGGTGATTACAGAACGACCAGAATAATCAACACGCTTACCTAGTAAGTTCTGACGGAAACGGCCTTGCTTACCTTTGATCATATCGGCCAAAGATTTAAGAGGACGTTTGTTAGAACCAGTAATAGCACGACCACGACGACCATTATCAAGAAGTGCATCTACCGCTTCTTGTAACATACGTTTTTCGTTACGTACTATGATGTCTGGAGCCGCAAGGTCAAGAAGACGCTTAAGACGGTTGTTACGGTTGATAACTCGACGATATAAATCGTTTAGATCAGAAGTCGCAAAACGACCACCATCTAGAGGTACCAATGGACGTAAATCAGGTGGTAAAACAGGAAGAACCGTTAAAATCATCCACTCTGGCTTGTTACCAGATAATTGGAAAGATTCTAATAGTTTCAAACGTTTAGTGATTTTCTTACGCTTAGTTTCAGAGTTAATAGTAGGTAACTCTTCACGCATAGCAACTACGTCAGCATCAACATCTAAGGCTTTAAGCAATTCGAATACTGCTTCAGCACCCATTTTTGCTTCAAATTCGTCACCATGCTCTTCTAACGCATCCAAATACTCTTCTTCAGTTAGAAGTTGGCTACGCTCTAAGGTTGTCATACCTGGTTCAGACACCACATATGATTCAAAATAAAGAACACGCTCAATATCACGTAATGTCATATCTAACATTAAGCCAATACGAGACGGTAGTGATTTAAGGAACCAGATATGTGCTACTGGGCTTGCCAGTTCAATGTGTCCCATACGCTCACGACGTACTTTAGTTAAAGTAACTTCAACTCCACATTTTTCACATATAACACCACGGTGTTTAAGGCGTTTATATTTACCACATAAACATTCGTAATCTTTTACTGGACCAAATATACGGGCACAGAACAAACCATCACGCTCAGGTTTAAACGTACGATAGTTAATCGTTTCTGGTTTCTTAACTTCACCAAAAGACCACGAGCGGATCATATCCGGAGCAGCTAAGCCAATTCGAATATTATCGAACTCTTCAGTCTTATGTTGTTGCTTAAGAAACTTTAATAAATCTTTCACATTTCTCTCCAGCGGAGTTAGTTGCAAAGATCCTGTTAGTGTTAATCACACTAACAGGACAATCGGTCTACAAGCTATATCTGAGCGTCTATTGCTCTTCTAGTTCGATATTGATACCTAGTGAACGGATTTCTTTCAACAATACGTTGAATGATTCCGGCATACCAGGTTCCATACGATGATCGCCATCAACAATGTTTTTATACATTTTAGTACGGCCATTCACGTCATCGGACTTAACGGTTAGCATTTCTTGTAAGGTATATGCAGCACCATATGCTTCTAGTGCCCATACTTCCATCTCTCCGAAACGCTGACCACCGAACTGAGCTTTACCGCCTAACGGTTGCTGTGTAACTAAGCTATATGAACCAGTAGAACGAGCATGCATTTTGTCATCAACCAAATGGTTAAGTTTCAGCATGTACATGTAACCTACTGTTACTGGGCGCTCAAATGGGCGACCTGTACGACCGTCAAACAAAGTGATTTGACCACTTTCAGGAATGTCGGCTAACGTTAACATATGCTTTATTTCAGCTTCCGTAGCACCGTCAAATACTGGTGTAGCCATTGGCACACCTTTACGTAAGTTACCGGCTAAACGGGTGACTTCATCATCAGTAAAGTTATCAATATCAACAACTTGATGCGATTTACCTGCACTGTAAACTTCTTTTAAGAAGTTACGTAGCTTGGCCATCTCTTCGTGCTCTTTCAACATACGGTCTATTTTCACACCGATACCGCTTGCAGCCATACCTAAGTGAGTTTCAAGAATCTGACCGATGTTCATACGCGAAGGTACACCAAGCGGGTTCAATACGATATCAACGGGGGTTCCGTTCTCGTCATAAGGCATGTCTTCAACTGGTTGAATAGTTGAAATAACACCTTTGTTACCATGACGTCCCGCCATTTTATCACCAGGCTGAATATGACGTTTAACTGCAAGGTAAACCTTAACAATCTTAAGTACACCTGGTTGTAAATCATCACCTTGAGTAATCTTACGACGTTTAACTTCAAATTTAGTGTCAAAGTCAGCTTTGATTTCACTATGCTGTTCAGCAATTTGATCAAGCTCGGCTTGTGCATCTTCATCACTTAAGGTTAAGTCAAACCACTTATCGCGAGGTAAACTATTAAGTTTATCTTGGTCAATTCCCGATTTAAGTAACAAGTTACTAGCTCTGGCAAAAATGCCATCCGCTAAAATTCCAAACTCATCGCCTAAGTCTTTCTTAACTTCACGCAATTGCATATCTTCGATTTCACGAGCACGTTTGTCTTTTTCAACACCATCACGGGTGAATACTTGAACATCGATAACTGTACCGTGAACACTATTTGGAACGCGTAATGAAGTATCTTTAACATCAGACGCTTTCTCACCAAAGATTGCTCTTAAAAGTTTTTCTTCTGGCGTAAGTTGAGTTTCACCTTTAGGTGTCACTTTACCTACTAAGATATCGCCACCTTTAACTTCAGCACCGATATAAACAACACCAGAATCATCCAGTTTTCCTAAGGCAGACTCACCCACATTCGGGATATCAGCACTAATTTCTTCTGGACCAAGCTTAGTATCACGAGCAATACAGCTTAGTTCTTGGATGTGAATAGATGTAAATCTATCTTCTTGAGCAACACGCTCAGAGATTAAGATTGAATCTTCGAAGTTATAACCATTCCAAGGCATGAATGCGATACGCATATTTTGCCCTAGTGCTAAGTCACCCATATCTGTGGATGGACCGTCAGCTAATACATCACCAGCAACAACTGGCTCGCCAACATTACATGTTGGTTTTTGGTTAATACATGTATTTTGGTTTGAACGGGTGTATTTAGTCAGGTTGTAAATATCAATACCTGCTTCACCAGCTGTCATTTCTGACTCGTTCACTTTAACAACGATACGACTTGCGTCTACGTAATCTACTGAACCACCGCGTTTCGCAACTACCGTTACACCAGAGTCAACTGCTACAGTTTTTTCCATACCCGTTCCAACTAGCGGCTTTTCAGCTATAAGTGTTGGAACAGCTTGACGTTGCATGTTGGCACCCATCAATGCACGGTTAGCATCATCGTGTTCTAGGAACGGAATAATACTCGCTGCAACAGAAACGATTTGCTGTGGAGAGACATCCATGTACTTGATGTCATCAACTGGCATTAACGTGGTTTCACCACGGAAACGACAAGGGATCAATTCTTCAGCTAATTTGCCGTCGTCATCTAGCACGACATTTGCCTGTGCAATCGCAAATTGGCCTTCTTCGATAGCCGACAAATAATCGATTTCGTCGGTTACAACACCATCAATAATTTTACGATAAGGTGTTTCTAAGAAACCAAAATCGTTTGTTCGAGCAAAACTTGATAAAGAGTTGATCAAACCAATGTTTGGTCCTTCAGGTGTTTCGATTGGACAAACACGACCGTAATGAGTTGGATGTACGTCACGTACTTCAAATCCAGCTCTTTCACGTGTTAATCCGCCTGGGCCTAATGCAGAAATACGACGTTTGTGCGTAACTTCTGATAACGGGTTGTTCTGGTCCATAAACTGAGATAATTGGCTCGAACCAAAGAACTCTTTTACAGCAGCAGAAATAGGCTTAGCGTTAATCAAATCTTGTGGCATAACGGCATCAAGGTCGCCTAAACTTAGACGTTCTTTAACAGCACGTTCAACACGTACTAAACCAACACGGAATTGGTTTTCAGCCATTTCACCAACAGAACGAATACGTCTGTTACCTAAGTGATCGATATCATCAACTTCATCTTTACCATCACGGATAGTGATAAGTTGCTTCATTACTGAAACGATATCATCGTTACCTAAAGTGCCAGAACCTGTTGATTCTTCACGTCCTAAACGACGGTTAAACTTCATCCGTCCAACAGACGATAAGTCATATCTATCGTCAGAGAAGAATAAGTTAGTAAACAAGGTTTCAGCGGCATCTTTAGTTGGTGGCTCACCAGGACGCATCATGCGGTAAATTTCAACTAAAGCTTCAAGCTTGTTAGTTGAATTATCTATACGCAAGGTATCTGATATATAAGCACCATGATCTAACTCATTAATATAGAGAGTATCAAAAGTGGTAACACCGGCTTCAGTAAGTTCTGCTAAGTTCTCTAATGTTAGTTCATCATTAGCACTAACTATAACTTCGCCAGTTTCTTCATTGATGAAGTCACGAGCAAAGACACGGCCAACTAAGTATTCAGCAGGAACTTCTAATTCAGTTATTTTTGCTTTTTCTAGTGCTCTAGTATGACGAGCTGATATACGGCGACCCGCTTCAACAAGAACCTTACCTTTCGCATCTAGAATATCAAACTGCGCAGTCTCACCTCGAAGGCGGTCTGGCACTATATCTGATAAATATTTATCACCATCAATTCGAACCTGATTTTTCTCAAAGAATAAATCAAGAATCTCTTCTGTGGTCATTTCTAATGCACGTAAGATAATAGTAGCCGGTAATTTACGACGTCTATCTATACGTACAAATAAGTTATCTTTAGGGTCAAATTCAAAGTCTAACCACGAACCACGGTATGGGATAACGCGAGCGTTATACAACACTTTACCGGATGAGTGAGTCTTCCCTTTATCGTGATCGAAGAACACGCCTGGTGAACGATGTAATTGCGACACAATAACACGCTCAGTCCCATTGATAACGAAAGTTCCGTTATCTGTCATGAGTGGAATTTCACCCATGTAGACTTCTTGCTCTTTAATGTCTTTTACTGTGCCTGGTGCTGCTTCTCTATCGAACAACACTAAACGCAATTTCACACGTAGAGGGGCTGAATATGTAACACCACGTATCTGACATTCTTTTACGTCAAATACTGGCTCACCTAAACGGTAACTTACATATTGTAATTCAGCGTTACCAGAGTAACTTTTGATTGGAAAAACTGATCTAAATGCTGCTTCCAGTCCATGTTGACCTTCTTCATCGAGGTCAATAAACTTCTTAAAAGAATCTAACTGGATTGAAAGTAGATACGGTATTTCCAATACCTGTGGGCGTTTGCCAAAATCCTTACGGATACGTTTCTTTTCGCTATAGGAGTAAACCATGGGTTCCTCAGCCTGCCGATTTTTGACCCAACTTGTTTAAGGAGTGCACTCATTAAACAAACTTCCGCTATCCTTTAAGTTTGTACTTCAAATCTTTTCCAAATTCATTAAGAGGCTTACTTAACTTATTGGTTTTATTAGATTTAAAATACATTTTGCACTTTATTACTAGGATCAATATAAAAGGATGAAAATACCAAATCCTACAGCGCAAAAAGGCTGGTGACTAAAAAGTCACCAGCCTATGCCATTTCAGGCTAACAATCTGTGTTTAGACAGATTATTTAAGCTCAACTTCAGCGCCAGCTTCTTCAAGCGTCTTCTTAAGTTCTTCAGCTTCTTCTTTCGATACGCCTTCTTTGATAGCTTTAGGAGCAGATTCAACTACTTCTTTAGCTTCTTTAAGACCTAGACCAGTTGCGCCACGTACAGCTTTGATTACAGCAACTTTGTTACCACCGAAAGATGTCATAACAACATCAAATTCAGTTTGTTCTGCAGCAGCTTCAGCAGCAACAGCAGGACCGGCAACAGCAACAGCTGCAGCAGCAGAAACGTTGAATTTTTCTTCAGCCGCTTCAATTAGTTCAACTAGTTCCATTACTGGCATTTCAGCAATAGCGTTTAAAATATCATCTTTAGTTAGAGCCATTTCTCTAAACTCCTGGGTTTAATGTTAAAAATTTAAATGTACAAAAACGAAAATTATTTTTCGTCTTTGATCGCCGCCAATACACGCACAAATTTGCCTGGAACTTCGTTGATAGTTTGAACGAATTTCTCGGCAGGTGCTTTGAAGGTAGCAAGTAATCTTGCCAACGCTTCGTCGCGGGTAGGTAGTGATGCTACTGCATCCAGTTTTTCTGGACCCAATAAACCACTGCCAATAGAAAGTGCAGTTACGTTTAGCTTGTCGTTAGTTTTTGCATAGTCTTTAAAAAGACGAGCAGCACCACCAGGTGCTTCTATAGAAAAACCATAGATTAACTGACCAGTTAACGCACTGTCCATGTCAGCAAACTTACTTTCAGCTAAAGCACGTTTAGCAAGAGTGTTACGTACTACTCGTAAGTAAACACCTTGTTCGCGAGCTTTAACACGAAGGTCAGTTAATTCTGCCACTTCCATGCCACGGTATTCAGCAACGGCAACAGATAGAGCTCGAGATGCAACATCGTTAATTTCTGCTACGATCTCTTTTTTTGCTGCTAAGCCTAATGCCACTGAGTTCACCTCTTAAAGTCTGAAACTTCATTTCTATATGAAATATCCGCTTCAGGATTCACAGATTGATATCATTACTAAGGGGTTAACCTAGGTAAATCCACCGCTCTACGGTGTTCGTTAATCCCAGAGAGTCTGAGTCGAAACCACCGTCTGCGCAGGCTCGCTTTTTAAGTAAGTTGTTTGCGATGTGTAATATAAAAATTACAATCTAGGCGAATGCTCTCTTACTTCATCCACCAACTTACGCCTGCGGTCTTGGACGGGAGTCTGTCGTTAAACTTATCTTGCAACAAGCCTAACTCAGACTCCAACCCATAACCTTTACAGAGAAACAAATAATCAAAATTGATTACTTGCCGAAACCAAACTAATTAAGCTTAAGCGCCTAAAGAAGCTTGGTCTACAGAAACACCCGCACCCATAGTTGTGCTAAGGCTTACTTTCTTGATGTAAGTACCTTTAGCTGAAGAAGGCTTAGCTTTGTTAAGCGCTTCTAATAATGCTGCTAGGTTTTCTTGAATTTGATTTGCTTCAAAAGCGATCTTACCAATGCTTGCATGGATAATACCGTTTTTGTCGTTACGATAACGAACCTGACCAGCTTTAGCATTTTTAACTGCTGTCGCTACATCTGGAGTAACCGTACCCGTTTTAGGGTTAGGCATAAGTCCACGTGGACCTAAGATTTGACCTAATTGACCAACAACGCGCATTGCATCAGGAGAAGCAACAACAACGTCAAAGTCCATTTCGCCTTTTTTCACTGCAGCAGCTAAATCGTCCATACCAACGATATCAGCACCCGCTTCTTTAGCAGCTTCAGCGTTTGCACCTTGAGTGAAAACAGCAACACGTACGTCTTTACCTGTACCATTTGGTAATACAGTCGCACCACGAACGTTTTGATCAGATTTTTTAGCGTCTATGCCAAGATTGATTGAAACATCAATGCTTTCAGCAAATTTAGCAGTAGCTAATTCTTTTAACAAAGTAACAGCTTCGTTAAATTCGTATTCTTTAGTTGAATCTACTTTCTCGGCAATTAGGCGAGCTTTTTTTGATAATTTAGCCATGTCTTATCCCTCTACTACCAAGCCCATGCTGCGTGCAGAGCCAGCGATGGTGTTTACTGCTGCATCTAAACTTGCTGCAGTCAAATCAGGTTCTTTCGCTTTAGCAATATCTTCTAATTGCGCGCGTGTCACTTTACCCACTTTCTCAGTGTTAGGACGGCCAGAACCACTCTTAATACCAGCAGCTTTCTTAAGCAAGTAAGATGCAGGTGGAGTTTTAGTTTCGAAGGTAAAAGAACGATCTTCGTAAACAGTAATTTCTACTGGTACTGGAGCGCCTTTTTCTTGAGATTCTGTTTTTGCGTTAAACGCTTTACAGAATTCCATGATATTAACACCGTGTTGACCTAGTGCAGGACCAACTGGTGGACTTGGATTAGCAGCACCTGCTGCTACTTGTAGCTTAATTAAGCCAGTGACTTTTTTCGCCATGATTAATACTCTCTAATTTGGGTATAACGCCTTGTAAACATTGAGAATGCTCACTCTAACGGCTTCCCTTTCAATAAAATCGGGTCGCGCATTATAGATGAAGTTTTAAACAGGCGCAAGGTAAAATGATATAGAATTTAAATATTTATGCTTACTGAAAGACCACAAACTAAAAAGGATGCCGTAGCATCCTTTTTTTCTTTTAACATCTGACAGTGCAGAGTGCTTAAAGAATCTAACGTTAGCCTTTCTCTACCTGTCCAAACTCTAGCTCTACCGGAGTTGAGCGACCAAAGATCAGAACAGACACTTTCAAGCGGCTTTTTTCGTAGTCTACTTCTTCCACTACACCATTGAAGTCTGCGAATGGACCGTCGGTAACACGTACCACTTCGCCTGGTTCGAATAATGTTTTTGGTTTTGGCTTATCCACGCCTTCTTCAAGACGATTAAGAATAGCGTTCGCTTCTTTAGTTGTGATCGGCGCAGGGCGATCAGATGTTCCACCAATAAAGCCCAGTACACGAGGAACACTTTTAACCAAATGCCATGAATCTTCATTCATATCCATTTGTACCAATACGTAACCTGGGAAAAACTTACGTTCACTTTTCCGTTGTTGCCCTGCACGCATTTCAACAACTTCCTCAGTCGGTACTAAAATCTCACCAAAAGAGTCTTCCATTTCATGCATTTTGATATGTTCAAGTAATGTTTTTTGAACACGGCCTTCGTAACCAGAAAACGCTTGAACCACGTACCATTTTTTGTCTGACATAGTTTAAATTCCTAATCCGGTTATAAAGGAGACAACTTCAACAATAATCCCGTCTAATCCCCATAAAATAAGAGACATAACAACAGTTGCTGCCAACACTATCATAGTTGTCGTAGTAGTTTCTTGGCGAGTTGGCCACACAACCTTTCTTACTTCTGTACGAGAGTCTTTCGCAAATGCTAAGAAAGTACTACCTTTAACAGTTGTTGAAGCAATAAACCCTGCGATACCGACACCGGCAACAGCTACAAGTGCAATATACAGCACCGAAAGCTCTGGAAAGAAATGGTTGAAAGCAACAACGCCAGCCAACAAACCGAAGACCAACAGCCACTTCAACATATCTAGAGAATTGGAACTGCTTTCTGTATTTTCGCTCATGCTAAACCCTAATTCTGTTATGCCTTACTTGTTATTCCTAAGTAGGCTTATCTAATTCAACAACTTGTACGTGTCATAAATGGCAGGGGTGGAGGGATTCGAACCCCCAACCGTCGGTTTTGGAGACCGCCGTTCTACCAATTGGAACTACACCCCTAAAATATTCATGTCTTACCGCAAATTCACTTAGCGACAACACAAATTTTAGTCACACTACCCTTGTTGAAACATAGATTTTTTCAGGAAAAATTTAGAATCACAAACGGGAGGGTGGCGTATTATACTTATTGACGAAGGGTATTCAAGAAGAAAAAGCAACCTAACTTACCGAGAAGTAGAATTAACTATTAAAAACGAAAGTCATGGCCGCTCTATAGCTCCAATAAATATTAGTGAATTAAGAATTACATCCCCCCCAAAACGTTTACAATAGCCCATCAAGTTCACTCTAGGTTTATTTTCTCATCAATATAATCGATTCATTAAATCATTTATTTTGGCAAGATCCCGTCGCACAAAGTATTGGGTTAATAGCACTATGCATTGGTGTCAGTGCCTTTTTTCAAAAGAACGACCAAAAATTACGTTATTTTTTAACTGTTTTTACATTGTTTATGACAGTACATTTTTTAATGTTAGGTCAGTGGACAGGGGCGTTAATGGCATTCTTAGGCAGCCTAAGAAATTACGCATCCAGCAGAACCAATAGCTTAAAAGTGATGTACGGATTTATTTTTGTAGCATGGTTATTAGCTATACCTAACATGGAAAACTTGGTGCATCTGCTACCTGTCATAGCAACTACCTTTGGCACATTAGCGGTATTTAGAATGCACGGTATAAAGTTACGCCTTTTCATGTCAATGGGAACTGTATGCTGGTTAACTCATAACTATCTTGTATTTTCAATTGGAGGGGTTTTGGTAGAATCCTTATTTTTAGTTATTAATGCTCACACTATGTTTAAACTAAGCCAACTTAATAAGGGTATTTAATTCAAACTCCTTGCGGCAGGTTTTCTATAGGTTGAGTTCGATTAAGTAAGTTCAGTTAATCTTTTCGTTGACACAAATATTTTAATTGATATAAACCTTTCCGTTTTTTGTTTTCTCGATAAATAACCTTTCATTTCAAAGGAGTCTGTATTTTGAATAAAAGCTTAATAACTAACTTAGTAGCGGTGTCTGTGCTGTTAATCGGAATTTTCACCAATTACAGCTTATTAAAAAGCATAGGTATCTTTGCTCTATCTGGCGCCATTACTAATTGGCTAGCGGTACATATGTTATTTGAAAAAGTACCTGGCTTATATGGCTCTGGTGTTATCCCTAATCGCTTTGAAGAATTTAAGCAGAGTATTCATAATTTGATTATGACTGAGTTTTTTACACAATCTAACATTGAGCGGTTCACCACTAATAAAGGAGCAAGTGATATAAATCTATCGCCAATCATTGCAAAAATTGATTTATCACCCACCTTCGACTCATTAATAGAAGTAGTGCAAGCGTCCTCTTTTGGGCAAATGCTAGGAATGTTTGGTGGTACTGAAGCATTAGAGCCAATGCGCCAACCCTTTGTAGAAAAAATGTCAGAAGCAGTTGTGCAAATCACTCAATCAGATAATTTTAAAGACTTATTACAGGCGCATCTAACGCAATCTGACACACAACAAAATATACAACAGAACATTGCGACAGTTGTTACCCAAAGGCTAAATGAATTAACACCAGCAATTGTCAAAGACATAGTGCAGGGAATGATTAAACAACACCTAGGCTGGCTAGTAGTTTGGGGCGGCGTGTTTGGTGGTTTAATAGGGCTAATTGCAGCACTATTAAATATCTAATCTTAGTTACTCAGAAGGGGGCTTGGGCTGGTAAACGTAATTAGCTTATGAGAGTGTGGGTGTTTAATCGTGATATCCAAAGCATGAAGCAATAACCTTGAAGCTAAACCTTGAGTCTCGGCTGAGCCATACAAATCACACCCTAAAATTGGATGCCCAATAGCCTGGCTATGAAGTCTTAATTGATGTGTTCGCCCCGTCAAAGGGGTAAATTGCACTCTAGTTCTTGATGGCCCGGTTAACCTTTCAATTACCTGATATTTAGATTTAGCTTCCTTACCCTCTTGATTGCAAATTTTTAGCCTGGGAAACAAAGCCGCATCTTTTGCTATAGGTAAATCAATCACGCCTTCTTCATTGCGCAAATGCCCCGCTAAAATTGACTCATAACGCTTAGTAACGGTTCGAGCTTGAAATTGCTGAGTCAGATTAGCGTTAACTTGTTTGCTTTTAGCTAATAACATGACACCTGAGGTTCCAAAATCTAAACGGTGAGCTAAGGTGATCGCTGGATAATCTTTAACTAAGCGATAGTGAACAGAATCTTTATTTTTAGGGTTTTTACCAGACAAGCTCAACAAACCACTCGGTTTATTGATAACAAGCATGGACTCATCTTCATACAAAATGTCAATTTCGTCAGAGCAAGGAGGAGCCACAAAATTATCAAAGATACTTTTATCCAAACCAGCTTACTCTCAACCATCTACAGCTAACTTGTTTAGTCAATGCCAATAAAGCCACCGGTTTGGTGCTCCCATAACTTGGCATAAATTCCTTTTTTGGCAATTAATTCGTTATGTGAACCTTGCTCGACTATACGCCCTTCATCCAACACTAAAAGCCTATCCATTTGAGCAATAGTCGATAACCTATGGGCAATTGCCAACACAGTTTTATTTTCCATTACCTTATCTAAGCACTGTTGAATCGCCACCTCTACTTCAGAATCAAGCGCGGAGGTTGCTTCATCCAAAATAAGAATTGGGGCATCTTTTAACATGACTCTAGCTATAGCGATACGTTGACGCTGGCCACCAGATAATTTAACGCCACGCTCACCCACATGGGCGTCATAACCTACTCTGCCCTGTAGATCTGTCAGGTTTTGGATGAATGCGTGTGACTCAGCTTGTTCGGCGGCCTTGAGCATATCTTCTTCGCTCGCGTCTAAACGACCATACAATATATTATCTCTCACAGAACGATGTAGTAGCGAGGTATCTTGCGTCACCATACTGATGTTTGCTCGTAAAGTTTCTTGTTGTAGTTGACTAATATTCTGACCATCAATTTTAATACTGCCACTTTGAATATCGTAAAAGCGTAATAACAGGTTCACTAACGTTGATTTTCCAGCACCTGAACGCCCAACCAAGCCCACTTTTTCTCCTGCTTTAATCCTAATATCTAAATCTTTAAATACACTTATTGGCAAGTCATTGGCACCTTGGTAACCAAAGTTAACCTTATCAAAATGAATTTCGCCGCCTTTCATTTTAAGTGGCTTAGCACCGGGAATATCTTTCACCGCTACAGGTACAGACAAACTATTAATACCGTCTTGTACAGTACCGATATTTTCAAACAAAGACGAAACCTCCCACATAACCCACTGAGACATGCCATTAAGTCTTAGACATAAACTAACAGTTATCGCGATTTCACCTGGAGTAACCAGCTCTAACATCCACAAGTAAATCGCCAAAGCACTGATACTAAATACCAACAAGGCATTACTAAACCAAACACAAGCATACAACACAGTGACGAGTCGCATTTGTGGATAAACACTTTTCAAAAAACCTAACATGCCGTCTTTAGCATATTCGGCCTCGCGACTGGTATGAGCAAACAGCTTAACTGTGGTGATATTAGTATAACTATCTACAATCCTTCCGGTCATCAAAGAACGTGCATCTGCCTGCTTTTGAGAGACACGCTTTAGCCTTGGTATCAAGGTGCGTAAAATCACCACATATACGAAAAACCAAACAATTAATGGCGCGCTTAAACGCCAATCTGCAGTGAATACCAAAAACACTATACTGATGAAATACACACTGACATAAACCAAAATATCTAAGGTTTTCATAACAGTTTCACGGACAGCCAATGCGGTTTGCATGACTTTAGTTGCCACTCTTCCAGCGAATTCATTTTGAAAAAAGCCTAAGCTTTGACCAATTACATACCTGTGCGCCTGCCAGCGAATTTTCATGGGGAAGTTTCCCATCAACCCTTGATGCGATAATAAAGACTGAGTAATTACCAAAGTAGGCAACACTAGGAGTACCAACAGCCCCATCCAAATCAAATTACCCTTTTCTGTTTCGATAAAAGTGTCTCTGTCGCTTGCCGCCAGCCAATCTACTAACTGGCCTAAAAAACCAAATAGAGAGACTTCAAGGGCTGCAATAGCGGCTGATAAAAACGATACGCAAAAAATAACGGGCCACATGCCTTGAGTATAATAACGACAAAAAGCGAAAATGGTTTGGGGGGGTTGCTCTGGATGAGCTGCCGGAAACGGATTAGTTAACCGTTCAAAAAATGCAAACATGGAGATATTAAACCTTGGAGTGACAAAAACTTATAAATGGACTTAACCGAATAAGCGCTATTAATACATGATACTAATCAGAATACCCTAACTCTTTTAATTTCGACTCAACTTTTTTTGAATGCTGAGCTTGCCATTCTGCCAAGCTCATCTGGGCATCTTTATCGGTTCTTGCCTTAGCTAAACTATAGACTTTATCAAGTTGAGACTTTGGAATAACCGCAATTCCTTCTTCATCTGCAATAATATAATCCCCAGCATTAACCGTTACACCACCACAGTAGATAGGTTGATTGAATGGAAATATTTGTTCTTTTGCAGCTGGCTTAGGTATTGTATGACGTGCATATACCGGAAACTTCAAAGCTCGTACTTCTGCTACATCTCTAACAGCACCGTCTATAATAAAGCCAGTTATCCCCCTATTTTGCGCAACAGCACAAACATTACCACCCGAGCTCGCAACCGTAGGATCGGCCTCAACAACAATAATATCACCGGGCTGCGCACGATAAATAGCAGCATGTAAACTTAAGTGGTCACCTTTACCACATTTGACAGTAAACGCTGGCCCTGCAATGCGAGGAATTTGTGGCCACATGGCTCTAACAGCCGGAGATATAAATTGCTCTCTAGATAGCCCCTCAGAGTATTCACAGGGAGAGATTGCCAACAACTCATCAATACTTGGCTTAGACATAGAGTTAAGCTCCTAAAAATTTAATAAAGAACTTTGCCAACCAAACACAACATATTCCAATCTGAATCAAGAAAAACACAAAGCGGATCTGCACAGCTAACACGCTCGTTGAAATTAGATGAGTAACAGATTGACCTAACCTAGCAGCAAGTAAAACAAGAGCAAGCCCATCGGTAATAACAGCAGAGTTAGTAGCTAATGCCAGTAACATTAAGCCACCGACAAATGCAAAACTCTCTACACAATTTCCCATTGCACGGCTTAAACGTTCACCAAAAGGAGGTGAATCCGAGCCATCTGATTTGAATCCATTCGGAGCCTTTTGTTTTTTCATTACCAATGAGGTGCGGTAGACAGCAATAAAAATCACCAGAAATAAGGTCCAAGATAGGTAACCTAACAAGGATAAAATAGTATCATTCATGAGCAGCATTTCTCCCAAAAATCAAACAGTACTGTAACCTAGCGATTTCAATTAGCCAACACACTTAAAAAGTAACCGAACTAAAATGGCTGTTTAAAAGCGAGCTCTATAAAAAAATTAAAATTCTTCCCATAAACATACAAGGTTCACTCTTTAAATATATCGAAGTTCAATACTTGATTTAAAGTTATTTCAGTTTACATTATTATGACTGGGTCCTTGATGGAGTATGACTATTATTCTGAGAATCTTTACCGTAGGTACAAAACTCAATTACTGTTTTGCTATTCTGCTCATATTTATTTTAAATACTTTCGTAGTGGCTGCTCCCGTTGTCCCAACCCATTTCACACATTTATCAGTTCAAGATGGTTTATCTCAGGTAACAGTATCCGATATTATTGAGGATAATATTGGCTTTATGTGGTTCTCCACTCAAAGTGGTCTTAATCGATATGATGGTTACAATTTTGTAAATTATAAAAAAGACCAAAACCTCGACGGCTCAGGACCTATGGGCGACTACGTGTATAAGATGGCTCTTAATAAAACTACTGGAGATCTTTGGGCCGCAAGCTCTAGGGGATTGAGCCGCTATGATCAGAAATATGATCGTTTTGTTCATTACCCTTTAATTGACTCCGCAGGCATGCAACATCATTTTGTAGCAACAGTTGTATACGACAGAACGGGAAGATTATGGGCGGGCACCAACCTAGGACTATTTGAATACCACCCAAACTCAGATTCATTTATTCACGTTGAATTAAATCAAAGTGCTAAATTTCGAATACAAGACATTGAGCAAGATATAAATGGTGTAATTTGGCTTGCTACCAGCCAAGGGTTATATGCATTCAAGGAAGATAGACCCTTATATACTATACCTGAATTAGAGGGTATAGAAGTTTCAGATATCGAACTTATCAACAAAAATCAAATATGGTTCTCAACCAATGGTAAAGGCATTTACTCAAAGCAAGACACGACAGATTTACGCCACGTTATTAAACCATTGAAGGACCTATCTTCAGAACTTTCAAGCCCTTCAGTTTCTTCAATTAAGCAAATCCGCAATGGCGATATATGGATAAGCACATTAGGTGGTTTAACCATTACCCGCTCAGAGAACAATGCTGAAATCATAAATCTGAACTACAAAAAAGAAAAAAATAACTTACTTAGTGGCCATCAAATGAGTCGTACCTTTGAAAGCCAATCAGGATTGATTTGGCAAGGAACATGGCGATCAGGGTTTTCTAAGTTTGACCCTAGCAGTTTACAATTTAAAACCCTACTTGCTGGTAATGATAAATCAACCAGAGGAATGACAAAGGACAACCAAGGCAATATTTGGTTTGGAACCCCAGAAGGTTTATGGAAAAGAGAACTCTCTGGACAAATCACTGGCCCTTGGACATTTGAAAATAAACAAAATAACGTAGAATTTTTAGAGTCAAACATGATCTCATCTTTAGCCTATTCCGAATCCTCAGATACAATCTGGATTGGCACAAGGTCTGGGTTAGCTTACCTTGAGAAAAACCAGAAGTATTTAAAACATGCAGAAACGATACAGGGAGCGAGAATTTACACTTTAACCGCGGACAAAATAGGAGACCTTTGGTTAGGGGGCTTTAACAACGGTTTACTTTATGTAGATGGAAAAACTCACAAAATAAAAAAACAATGGCCAATGGGAAGTGTAACTAAAATTTTATTAGATGCTGATGGTTTTGTCTGGGTTGGCACAATGGAAGGATTGCTAAGAATAAATAAGCACACCGGAGAAGTCCTAGATTTGTATGCAGCCAACAGGTCCCCAGCCAATCGCAGTCCCCGTATAATTACCTGGATTTCGAAGTCAAAAAATGGACAACACTATTGGCTAGGAGCTCAAGGCTCTGGCATTCTAAAGTTAAGTTATGATGAAAAAACAGATGACTTTATATTTCAACAAGTCGCCCCGGGATCACACTTATCTACCCTAGCAATAGGCGGTATAGAAGAAGACAGCAAGGGAAACCTTTGGGCCAGCACCATTGAAGGAATAGCTAAACTAGGCCCAAGTTTAGAAAATCCAGAATACTTTAACGATAGTCATGGTGTAAAAATAGAAGGGTATTACATCAATCACAGTTTAACGAATATAGATTCAACAATAGTTTTTGGAAGCCCTGTAGGTCTCACCTATTTTAGTCCAGAAGACGCTTCTCAATCAAAGTGGAGCCCTGCTATTGTGTTCACTAAATTATCAATATTAGGCAATCGAAGTGCCAATACTCAAAATGAGCCTTCCACTCATCAGCTTCCTATTTATCAAGCGAAAGAAATAACCTTACAACCTGAAGACCTTGTCTTTAGTATTGAATTTAGTGCACTTGACCTATCCGCTCCTACGTTTAATCAATACCAATATAAATTAAATGGGTTCGATACAACTTGGAATACAACAAGCTCTTCAAATAGAGTTGCAACCTATACAAACCTAGATGCCGGTAGCTATACATTAATGGTTAAGGGAACCAACAAGGATGGAATCTGGAGTGACCAAGTCGGTGAAATAACAATTACAGTTATTCCGCCATGGTGGCTGACGACTTGGGCAAAAGTACTTTGGATAAGCATAATTGTAGCCTTGTTGATTGGCTTTTATCGAAGGAGAGTTTATGCATTACAGAAACGCTCATACTTATTGTCTATTCAGGTAGAAGAACGAACTGCTGAGTTAGAGGCTATGAATAAAAAGCTACTAAGGTTATCAACAATCGATGATTTAACTGGCTTAAGAAACCGTAGGGATTTTAGAAATAATGCCTTACAAGAGTTATCTCGGTGTAAACGAGGTGGAGATCCGTTTTGTATTTTGCTAATTGACATTGATTATTTTAAGCAGGTAAATGATGTTAACGGGCATATATGTGGTGACAAAGTGCTCATTGAAACAGCCCAAGTTATGCAAAGTCACATTAGACAGCAAGATTTTCTGGCTCGCTGGGGCGGAGAGGAATTCATCATGATGATAGTAGATACTGATATTGAACAAGGAGTACAAATCGCTGAGAAAATCCGACTCGCCGTGGCTAGAAATATAGTGGAATACGAAGAACAAGAAATCTGTGTTTCTATTACCATAGGAGTCAGTCAAATTACTGCAGATGAAGAGTTAGATGTCTGTATCAATCGCGCCGATAAAAACCTTTATCTAGGTAAAAATGACGGTAGAAATAGAGTTGTAGCTGACTAGCCACTCTCTACTTAGATAAATCACCAATAAAGTAATACAACGTGGTGATAAAAATCAATTAAAAACGGAGCCTGTAGGCTCCGTTTTTATTGATTCAAATTTTAATAGATTTTCTAGCTTAACTTTCTAGCCTTAAACTTACGGCCTTTCAGTTTACCTTCATTAAATTGCTTCAGAGCACGCTTTACACTACGAGTTTTCACCGCGACATATGTGTGCATTGCGGTAACATTGATTTTACCAATATCGTCAAAGACAATGTCAGCGTCTTTAGTTAAGGCACCTATAATATCACCTGGGCGAAGTTTGCTCTTTTTACCACCATCAATACAAATGGTTTCGTATTCGGGTTGGATCAACCGATTGGCATGAAAACGCAAAGCCTGAATACCCGTCCATTTAATTTTAGATTTTTGATAATCCTCGATGGCATTCGCTCGATGCACTTCTTTGGGCGAACATATAGTTAATGCTAAACCTTTCGCATCTGCCCTCCCCGTTCGGCCAATACGGTGAATGTGCACTTCAGGGTCTGGCGTAACTTGGTAACTGATTACCGCGTTCACTTCTTTTATATCTAACCCACGAGATGCCACATCGGTCGCAATTAATACAGATACACTTCGATTAGCAAAACGAGTGAGAACTTGGGTACGCTCTCGTTGTTCTAAATCACCATGCAGAGCAAGAGCCGATACCCCAAGCTCTCTGAGTTCGTCATACACTTCTTGGCAAGCAATTTTGGTATTGCAAAAAATGATCGCTGACTCTGGTTGATAATGACTCAACATGGCGGCAACCGCTTTTGTTCTATGAGCTTCTTCTACTTCAAAAAATAGCTGTTCAATTTTGCTAGTTTCATGAGTCGCCTCAACACTTACCTCAACAGGGTTACGCTGCACATCTTGACTGATTTGCGCAATAGTATCCGGGTAAGTAGCTGAAAATAATAATGTTTGCCTATCAAGGGGAACAGCATCAATGACCTTTGCCATTTCAACTTCAAATCCCATATCTAGCATACGGTCTGCTTCATCAAGCACCAGGGTGTTCACTTCGCTCAAATCCAAACGTTGGCGAAAAAGGTGATCCATAATTCGCCCAGGTGTGCCCACAATAATATGCGCTCCGTGCTCTAATGAGCCTATTTGAGGCCCCATAGGAGTACCACCACATAAAGTGAGCACTTTGATATTATGAATACCCCGTCCTAGCTTACGGATCTCTAGCGCTACCTGCTCAGCCAGTTCTCGTGTGGGGCACATCACCAAAGCTTGGACTCTAAACCGCTTCACTTTAAGGTTATGCAGTAAGCCCAAACCAAAAGCAGCGGTTTTACCGCTTCCAGTTTTAGCTTTAGCTACCACATCTTTACCTTCTATGATGGCTGGTAAGCTCATTGCCTGTATATCAGTCATCTCTTTGAAACCCATGGTTTCTAAGTTATCTAGTAAGGCATTATTTAAGCCTAATGAAGCAAATTCTTTATTCAAAATATTCTCTTTGGTTACACAGTTTTCAATTACAAACTGCTGTGGCGATCTTTTTCAATACTTTCATCTAGCACTTGCAGTAATTCTGCACGAGCTTTTAATTTAGTTTGGTGATGAGCCTTCATGTCTAATTTAGTCATGGCTTTTGCAATAAAATTAACCGTAGGTAAGAACTCCTCTTCAGATACCACTTTATCTAAAAATCCTGCAATCACAGCGTCTTGAGGTGATACCATTTCGGCTAAAATTACAGACCGATTAAAAAATACTGGCGCTAACCGGCCTCTAGCTAATTCTAGCCCAGCATGATGCATAGTCATACCAATAGCCACTTCATTTAGACCAATCTTAAACGGACCCTCTACTCCAATACGGTAGTCAGCCGCCAATAACAAGAATGCACCTTTAGCTACTGCATGGCCACTACACGCGACCAAAACAGGAAACGGAAAAGACAACATACGTCTTGTGAGGCTAGAGCCTTTAGCGACTAATGCCATAGCAGCTTCCATACTCTCACCCATGACTTTTAAATCATATCCGCCAGATAACATACCCGGCTGCCCCGTTAATACAACTACCGCTTTATCTTGCTCTGCTTGATCTAATGCCTGATTTAACTCATCAATAACTTGGTGTGATATGGCATTCACTTTGCCATTCTGAAGTGTGATTGTGGCTATATTGTTCTCTATGTAGCATGTAACTAGGTTACTCATAATACTCTCTCATAGGTAAATGGTTAATGTCTTAAAGGGCTAAGTTGATACCTACATATGGGAAGCAAATAGAGCTTAAAGAACAACTCATAAATATTCATATCAAACTATCATTTTAATTAACAGTAGTGGTCGCTTACTTATTGGGAGTCAAGCCAGGTTAACTTTCGAGTAGAGTGTCGTTTAACAATTTCATCGACCATACCCGACTGTTTCATGTTACTTATGTGCAAATTAAATTCGGGCAATTTTTGTAGCCAATCCTTACTTAACATAAGCGAGATATGTTCCTGTGCGACATAGTCTGGCGTACGATACAAAACATTCATATCGGCAATATTATTTTGTAACCATTCCTTTCTAAAATCATCAACCAAAGCTAGGTCACATCGGTCTTTCATCATAATTCTGATAACAGGTGCACCTAAAGAAACATTAAGTCTTTTTAATGTTTTTTGCTCCATAAAAGGTTCAATAACAGGGTGTATAAAGTTTTCCCTTGTACACACAGTTCTACCTTCAACCCAATTGCTTAAAGAGCCGTGAATGTCAAAAGGACGAGTTGAATATAAGTATTCAGCATAGACATAAAAGTCTTCACTAAATAACACCTGCTCTGGGATGGATACCCAGCTCTTAGCTAAAAAAGTGGCGTTGTAAGTACCGCTTAAGATATTGGCTTCTAGTTTATTTCTGGGTGTAGAAATAAATTCAACTTCTAACCCCATGCGCCTACCAAGCTCTTCAGACAAATCTATCAGAATGCCTAAATAACGTTCATCACTAGGATTAAAGTACACAAAAGGGGGCTCTTGCGCATGCAGAACCCCTACTTTAAAGACATTTTCGTTACTGCTAGCAAATACATCGACAGCACTCAACATTGCTAAAATGCTGTAAACTAATGCCCAACTATGGACTCGGGAAATATATCTACTCATATCCATTTCTGCTGAATCTGTACTGCAATATTATTGCTAAATTCAACTGTTATCTCCCTGATGTTTTGATGTAAGTTTGGCCTAAAATAACGCCTGACTTGTTAATAAATGAGTTTAATGGTTAGCACTAAGAAAAATCTAACTTATTTTCCAAGCTACAGATTGACCCGCAAAGAAAGGCACAATCGCTTCGCCATTGGGTAACGTCACAGTGTCAGGCACTGACCAAGCCTCTTTCACTAGTGTCACCTTTGTGGTGTTGCGAGGTACACCGTAGAAATCTGCACCATGAAAACTTGCAAACCCTTCAAGTTTATCTAGTGCACCTAACTCTTCAAATACCTGCGCGTATAACTCCAAGGCACTCCAAGCACTGTAACAACCCGCGCAACCACAGGCATTTTCTTTAGCATGCCTAGCGTGAGGAGCTGAGTCTGTACCTAAGAAAAACTTAGAAGACCCACTCGCCACTACCTTACGCAACGCTTGTTGATGTGTGCCTCTTTTCAACACCGGTAAACAATAATTATGGGGCTTTACACCGCCAACGAGTAAATCATTGCGGTTTAATAATAAATGCTGTGGCGTGATGGTAGCGGCTAGATTATCAGAGCCAGCTAAAACAAATTCTGCTGCATCTCCTGTAGTGATGTGCTCAAACACCACTTTTAACGCAGGAAAATCATCAACTATCTTGCTCATGTATTGATCAATGAATACTTTTTCACGGTCAAAAATATCTATATGGCTTTCTGTTACTTCACCATGAATAAGCAGTAATAAACCTTGCTGTTGCATTTCTTCAAATACTTGATACAAGGCCTCTATCCCTTTAACCGCTTGTGCTGAATTAGTGGTTGCCCCAGCAGGATACAATTTTGCTGCAACAACCCCAGCCTCTTTGGCATCAATAATATCTTGTTTAGACGTTTGGTTAGTCAAATACAAGGTCATCAAAGGCTCAAAAGTACTGCCTTGGGTACGAGCAGCTAAAATTCTTTGTTTATATTCCAAAGCCAATTTAGCATTAACAACTGGCGGCACTAAATTAGGCATCACAATCGCCCTTGCAAAACACCTAGCTGTAGCAGGCACAGTTTCGCCTAACATATCGTCATCTCTAAAATGTAGATGCCAATCGTCTGGGGTGGTAATTGTAAGTTTTTGCATGGGGTTACCTAAATATAAATAGCGCTTCAATTAATCCAGCCATTATGCCTTAATTTGCTACTCAAAACCGTCGGTAATAGAGTCTTTTTTATATAAAAAAAGAAAGATAAATATAAAGCCATCTGAAGTTAGAATAAATTGCTGATTTTTATAGTAAATTAAAGCAAAATATAGGAATTATAATCACTATCAATTATGGAGCTGGTGTTATGCCTGCAGCCATTAGCCTGCTTAATCTTATCCCTAAAGATAAATTAAACCCATTAAAAAAAGTTATCGTCAAAACCCTAGATAAAGCTTTAGGAATTTCCCAATTAAATGAGCTTTATATAAAAACTCGTCTTCAAGGGGTTGATAAAACCACTTTCGCAAAAGGTCTACTGGATACACTTAATATTCAGTTAGAAGGCGTTGCAGGTCTGCAAGCTAAAATTCCTAAAGAAGGACCTGTCGTGATTGCTAGCAATCACCCTTTTGGCGGAATAGAAGGAGTCATTTTAGCCTGGGCAATTGAACAAGTTCGACCCGATATTAAAGTGATGGCTAACCAAGGTCTTAAAATATTTCCTGAATTACAAGACTACTTTATCTTCACTAATCCTTTATCAGAAAATGACCCTAAAAATGCGCCGTCTATACGTCAGTGTTTAAAGCATGTGAAATCTGGTGGAGCATTATTATTGTTTCCAGCAGGTAGGGTGAGCTACTTCCATAAAGATACAAAACGAATTGCGGACCATACCTGGAACAGAATTGTTGCCAGTATTGCAAGCCGTGCCAAGGCACCATATGTCCCAGTCTTTGTAAGTGGTTTAAATAGTCCTCTTTTTTATCGTTTAGGTAGAATTTACTATCGTTTACGATTACTTATGTTGGCCCGAGAACTTACCAACAAGCAAAATGCAAAAATTAAGGTGTCGGCAGGCTTCCCAATAGAAGAAAAACACTATGCCAAAGATGCTGACTTAACATGTCGTACAGAGTTATTCAGAGCACAAAGTTATTTGATTTCACCTGAATATGAAACGTCTTGGCCTGCAGATCCCGTAACCCATATGCAACCTCTAGCAGATGAAGTTCCCTATCATGAAGTGCTAGCAGAAATTGCACAGCTACCGGCAGAACAGCACCTACTAGACCACAAAGACTTCTCTGTCTATTTTGGGTATCAAAAGCAATTGCCAAAAACGGTAGACGAAATCGCTCGCCTACGAGAAATGGTATTTCGAGAACATAATGAAGGCAGCGGGGAACCTAGGGATACCGACCACTTTGATGCAACCTATATTCAACTCTTTGTCATTAAAAAAGACACGGGGCAAATTATTGGTGCCTATCGAATGGGGCAAACAGACAAATTATTGGCAGACGGTAACTTAGATAACCTATATCTCAATCGTATGTTTGATTTTGGGCCTGAGTTTGTCAACCGTCAAAAGCCTTGTTTAGAGATGGGCCGCTCTTTCTTAATTCCTGAATATCAACGAAGCTTCCAAGGGTTATTTTTATTATGGAGAGGCATTGGCGCATACGTATGTAAATACCCTCAATACCGAACGCTATACGGAACCGTATCAATAAGTAAATTATACGACATGCGCAGCGTGGCAGTGATCGAACAAGCTATGGTTACCACCACAAACAATGTCGCTCGTAGGTACCCTTACTCCTACACATTTCAACCAGAATTTTGTGATTTTGCAAAAAAATATGGACTGAAAGAACATATCACCCCCTTGTTAAAAACAATTGAGCCAGATGGTAAAGATATTCCTGTTTTACTGAAACACTACAATAAATTAGGTGCGGTATTCCACAGTTTAGGTGTTGATAAAAGTTTTAATGACACCCCAGGCTTGTTACTCAGTGTTGATTTACCATCAGCACCAGAAAAGTTACTAAAGCTGTATTTAGCAGACGGTTGGGAAGATTATAAAAAGGCAGTCAAACCCAAAGAATAGCGATAACAAAAAAGGGCTTAACTAGGTAAATAGTTAAGCCCTTTACATTTTGTGGCGCTAAACACACTATATATTGCTACCTATCTTTTTAGACATTTCAGTCGGGTCTTTAATAGCGTTTTAATCTCTACCCACTTCTACAAAATATGCTCACTTAAAACACAAATCTGCCCACCTTGCTAAACCAGAAGTAACCGAGCCTTCGTAATCACCATTGGCAATAGGTACGTTACCCACTACTGATTTTATCGCCGCTCTTAAGTGTGGAGAGCGAGCAGAGCCACCTGTGATGAATATCTCATCTGGCTGTATTTGTGCTTGTGCGAGAGTCTCTTGCACTAACTTTTGGATTTTAAGTACCGGGCGATAGATAGATTTTTCCATTTGCAGTATAGAAACAGGAATATCAATACTCTCAGAAGGCAGCTGCAAATTAGCAATAAAATTATCGTTATTAGATAAAGCAATTTTTGTTCTTTCTGCCTCAGCCACAATACTATGGCCTAAGGTATTGTCGTACACGTCTATCAGCCTTGCCAGCTTATCTGGCTGCTTAGCCGAAGACTGCATACTCTTCAACTCTCGATAATTAGCCCGCGAATAAAAGGTTTTTTGGGCAATCACATCGTTAATAGCAATACATTCCCAAAATGGCATATTGGGCATAGGTAAGCCAGATTTAGCATCGGTGTCTTTGCCAAATTCAAACATAAAACTTTTGCTAGCAAGATGAATATCTAAGTCATTACCGCCAACAAAACTGCCTGCATGCCCCAGCAAAGATTCAGCACGTTGCTCTTTACCTACCCAACTAGGCCCCATGCGTATCAAAGAGCAATCTGAAGTACCACCACCAATATCCACCACCAGCACGTTTTTGTCAGAGGTTAAACTCGCTTCATACTCTAACCCTGCGGCCACCGGTTCAAACTGAAATTCGATATGTTTAAAGCCCGCTCTAGTGGCAGCTCGACGTAAAATATCTTCAGCCTGAATATTGGCTTGCTCGCCACCCTTATTATGAAAATTAATCGGCCGGCCAATCACAGTTTCAACTACCGGTTTACCTAATGACACTTCAACCTTTTGCTTAATATTGGCCATCATGGCGCACACAATATCTTCAAATATGGTGTAACGAATTTCATCTAAACCCAATAAGCCTAAAAAGGATTTAGGCGATTTCACATAGTAATAGTCGGTAGGGTCTTCTAGATACAAAGCAGTAGCTTGTTTACCAAAACGAATATCATCAGGAACCAGATCTATACCTTCTCTTTTGTTGGTATTAATCGAGTTTTGTAGCAAGGTTTTACCCACACTACTCATGGGTAAAATGTTTAAGTGTCGATATAGATACTCCGTAACCGACTCTCTATTAGGCGCGCACAAGGTAGATGAAAGTAACACCTCACCTTCGTTTAATGGGATGGACTCAACTTTATTATTAACTATATGTGCAACGGAACATGTGGCGGTACCGAAATCAAAACCAACGGCCATTTTTACCTCTTAAAAGATTATATCTACCTGACTATATGAGCTCTAAAATAAACGACTCTGTGAACAGCAAGGAAATGCTGAGCTTATATTTTACAGAGAACACAAAGAAAAGACACGATGGCTTAGCTGAAAGATAAGTATCTGTATCTTATGGTCATTAGAACTCAGTGAAGGCTGACGGACTCGGGTGAGCGATTGGCAGACACATTGGAAATTGTCTGATAGTCTAGGTTAAGGTCAGTTTTCGACCCATAGTGGACGAAATGACTTCTCAGGTTTAACGGCAGAAAAGAGCGATCAGCTGCAGTTCGTTTTTTATAGAAATGTAACCTTGAGGTATCTTCTTGGGATGTATGTGTTACATTGCCGGTGATTAAACTAATTAAGGAAGTAGCTATGAAGAACGATAATTTTTCGATTATTTCTCGGTTTCATGTCTCAAGCATGTCATGTTGCTTATTTTTGATACTAAGTATGAGCACTGCAATCTTTTACTCAACGCTTGTAAATCAAACACAAATCAATATACAAACTTGGATGCTGGTTACATTAAGTATTTGTACGTCGTGGCTATTTTTTAACGTGAAAGACTGGAAAGCTTATTACAAATTATATAAAAATCAAAATCACCTAATTAACGATGAACGCTTTCAAAATCACTCAAATAAGGCTGCAAAATTAGGTTTTATTACTTTAATGATAAGTAATTTGTCTATGTTAATTATTGATCTTTTTGTATTTTCATTAGGTGTTGGCTTCACCTCTCTATTTTCTTTAGTTTCTGGGCTATCTGCATTTTTAATAGCACACATAATACTAGAGTTAAGAGAATAAGGACTTAAACGTGGAGTTACTAAATAAGTTAAAGGTACATCGTGCAATTCATAATTTAACTCAAGCAGAGCTTGCATTAAAAGTTGGTGTAAGTAGAAAAACAATTAATACGGTAGAAAACGGTATATTTATTCCATCAACGGTTTTAGCTCTAAAAGTAGCTGAAGTCTTAAATGTAACAGTGGAAGAGATATTTTCGTTAAAGTAATCTTATATTCGTACTTAGCGGAGTCTTACTATTTACTTACAGCAATATAGAAATCGATAGGTTCAGAGACATTGATTTGTCAAAAGTTGAATGGCCGCTTTTGGCCGAAGCCACGCTTAATCTGCCAAGTTAATATTTAGGTACCGTACTTATATCTCCGTTAAATAGGAGAACCATCATGTATGCCTTAACCATTTATGTTCCCAAAGAACCTTGGAATAAGAATAAACTTATTGGACAGAAGCTACCGCTCAAACTTCAACAAATTTGGTCTATTCGAATACGGTTAGAGCTATCCAACAAAACAAGAGACCTAGCACTTTTTAACCTAGCAATAGACAGCAAGTTACGTGGATGTGATCTCGTCGCGTTGCGGGTCAGAGATGTTTGTCACGGCAATATTATCCAATCTCGAGCAATTGTGGTTCAGAAGAAAACACAGCAACCCGTTCAGTTTGAGATAACTGCACATACCAGAAAATCTATTTCAGAATTAATTGCGACACAAAACCTAAATCCAAACAATTACTTGTTCAAATCGAGAGCCAAGCCCTCAGACCATATTTCTACGAGGCAATATGGCAGAATTGTTGATAATTGGGTTGATTCAATTGGTTTGGACAAAACTCAATATGGCACGCATACGATGCGGCGAACAAAGCCATCACTCATTTATAAAAAGACTAAGAACTTAAGAGCTTGTCAGTTATTGCTTGGGCATCGAAAACTTGAAAGTACCGTTAGATATTTGGGTATAGAAGTTGATGATGCGCTTGAAGTATCTGAGAGTATTGATGCGTAGCTAGATTGCCAAAGGATACATAATTCTTTGGCAAGTTGTCTTATAAACAGGATGTCGGGGTAATCACTTGGACTTGGTTGTGCCAAAAGTCGATATTACAGAGAGTCCAAGTGACTGTCTCAAAATAGTAGAAAGCGGAGCATCAGGGTTTGCCCAATAAGGTGCAAGATTGAGAGATATTAGTGACTATATACTCTCACTTGCAGATAGCAGATTTACACGCTACTTTAAGTAAATTCATCTAACCAATTAAATTATGATAAAAAATTGCGGTACTAAAATAAATCGGAGGAAAAAGCATTAATTTGCGTTAGTATTTTACAGTCGTCATTTATAGACGATAATTTAAAAAGGAATATCTATGCAGGACGCTTCTTCAGTAATACCTATCATCGCATTATTTGTTGCTGCTCTGCTCCTGTTTTTAGGCATTTTTTTTACCAAAAAACATTACAAGCGAGCAACCTATATTGCCCACAGGCAATCAGATTTAGTCAATTTTTCAATTGATGAAATGTTAGGTGACATCAATACACAAAAAGACGCTATTGATAACAAAATAACTCAAGGTCATATTTTCTATAACCAATTGCAGGAATTTTTAGAAAAAGCGCAAAAAAAAGCTAGTCACATAGACGTTGGTCTTGTTCCTCCGACATTTAACTTTGATGATAGCGAAGCGCTTAAGTCAGCTATTTATCAGTGCAGAACAAAACAGTATGAATGCATCAAAAACCTACAGGCTACTAATGCCTATACCGATTGGGAATTTTTCGGTAGTAAAAAAGATGGGGCAAAGATGGTAGCTGATTACCAACTTCTTCTGCTTAAGGCTTTTAATGCTGAGTTTGAGATCATTAGAAAGAAAATGCGTGTAAAAACCTATGATACCGCAATAAGTAAATTAGAGCGTTTGGGAGAGCAACTTCAGAACTTAGGTGATACAGCAAACGTATCAATCTCAGGAAGCTATTTAAATTTAAAACTAAATGAGCTTGATGCGTGGCACGGTGAATTAGAAGCTAAAGAAGAACTTAAAAATCAAAGAAGATTACAACAGGCCAGACTTAGAGAGCAAAACAAAGTAGGTGGTGATGACTCTGCTGAATTGGAAGAGGAAATTGCGGCTCGTGAAAGTGAGCTAATTAAGGCCCAGCGTAAAGCTGAATTACTGGCTGGTGAAGAACGTGCAAAGCTTGAATTGCTTATAGAAAAAATAAAAATCGAAAAAGCAAAGTTAGAAGAAAAATTTAGTCGATCAATATCTCAAGCCCAAATTACAAGGGTTGGTTATATTTATGTCATTTCTAACCATGGTTGCTTCGGTGAAGGTATTGTTAAAATCGGCATGACACGCCGCCTTGAACCAATGGATCGCGTCAACGAACTTGGCGATGCAAGTGTGCCATTTAAGTTCGATGTACACACTATTGCTTTTGTTGATGACGCGCCTAAAGTTGAAAAGGAGTTACATAATAAATTCTCCAAATTACGCGTAAATACCGAAAATCATAGGAAAGAATTTTTTCGAGTTTCACCTGACGAAGTGAAGAGTGAATTGGATCAAATGGGAGTGATTTCTGACTGGTATTTTGATGTGGAAGCAAAAGAATTTAATGAAAGCCATCTGATTCGAAATGCTATTAATGAGCACAACAAGTCAACTTCAGAGTCTAAAACTTTACCTGAAAGTATCTAAGGAAGAACATTATGTTACTCATCATAAATAGTGCAGCAGTTGGGATTATGGCCGCATTTGCAATCTATTCGTTCTTGCGATTTAACGGTCAGAAATCAGTCTATGTTGAAATCAAAGATAAGTTTAGGTTTGTAGATAAGGAGCAAGATGCACTTAAACTAAGTGAGTCAAAGTACTCAGAATTGCAAAAGTCATATCTGAAAAGTAAAGGGCAATTATCATCGCTAGAGAGACAAATACAGCAATACTCAATCGGTATAGGCACGGTTGACAATAAAGTGTTTCAACGCACAACTGAATTTGAAAAGTTGGAGCCACTGACATCAAAACTGAGCGAAGTTAAAGAACAGGCAAAACTATTGGTTAAAGACAAAAAAGCATGTATTTGTGACCTTGGTAATAATCTTCAGATTAATGGTCGCAAAGCGGGTGCCACAAAACTTATTAATCGAGAAATAAAACTAAGAATACGTTGCTTTGATAACGAAGTTGAAGCAGCCATAGTCCTAGCTAATTGGAACAACATTAATCGCCTTGTAGAGCGAGTTGGGAATGCGTTTGATGATATAAATACTAGAGGTAAAATCATCAAAACACAGTTACAACCTGGTTACAGAGATTTGAAAATATCCGAATTAAAGTTGTCATATGAAATTAACCAGTTAAAGAACGATATAAAAGAAGCAGAACGAGAAGAACGGAAAGTACTAAGAGAAGCTGAACGAGAGGAAGGAAAAATCAAAGCAGCTGCCGAAAAAGCTCAAGAAGATAGGGAGCGTATGGAGAAGTTGGTACAGAAAGAACTACAAAAATACGAGTCAGCTACAGAGGAACAAAAAGCATTATTAGTAATGCATCAAGAAGAATTGGCGATATTGAAAGGGCGTGAGAATCGTGCAGTTTCGATGGCGCAGAAGACCCGTGCAGGCTATGTATACATCATTTCGAATAAGGTTGCATTTGGACCTGACATGATCAAGATTGGAATGACTAGAAGAGTTGACCCTAACGACAGAGTTCAAGAGTTGGGGGACGCATCAGTACCTGATACGTTTGATGTCCACGCATTCTTTTATAGCGAGGATGCCCCTGCATTGGAATCTGAGCTTCACAATATGTTCGCAGACAAGAGGGTGAACCTAATCAATAAAAGAAAAGAGTTTTTTTATCTGTCCTTTAATCATGTGATTGATGCCATAGATAATGGGAATTTTGAAGTGCAAAGGACTCTTTGATATTCAATACTTCGAACGATCGCTATCTCAGTATTTTCGCCATATAGCATGATCTGATATTTAGTCCGCTTTGGGCGTGGAGCTGAGCTTCTGAAGATCAAGGGCTCATCACTTATTCTGCTGTTCAGTTGGTTAATGAGATAGCCCGAGGTTCGTCATTCGCTTGGTGATTGCATCGCCGTCGTTGAAGAAATTATTGGTAGATAAATCCTGCCTATCTCTTTAAAAAGCACATTTATTGGCAGCAATTCAGTCTTTGTTAAATATAGAACCTTGGTACGTTAAATTAGACACATTGTTGTTACTGTTTAATGAAAAAACTATCGCTTCGCCTGAACCTGGTACCAGTTCTACTCTAACAGAATTTGGAATTATGTAGGGTGTGGCGATAGCGTGTAAATTCCCTGCTTCAAACAGTAATGCTTGTTGTTTTAATGAAACTTCAAAGCTGCCATATAAATAATCGGGGGCAGATGAACATTAAATCAATAAATCTTGAACTGATTTAGATGTAGTTGTCTGTACTAAGATTTTTCGTTCATATGTAAGGATATCGAGTGAGTTGCCTTCCCCGAGTTTGCCTGATTGTTTTTCCACAACAAAAGTCTAAGACATAGAAAATAACCTTGTTCTGACTCCGATTGACCTCGATAGTTGTAAATAATCGAGCGTAGTGAATAGAAATGTTTTCATCTATACTGGCGTTTCAAATAAGAGCCAATAAAGGTGCCTTGGAATGCGCATAGTAAGCTTATTAATTCACGGTTGTTTCGCTATTTCCTTCTACTTCCTAAGCATTTTTGTGATGACGGCTTCAACACAAGTTATTGCAGAATCTTTTGAGCCTACCTTTTCATGGGAAGAAGCTTGTGCTGTGTCGGTATGCAGGGGGACAGGGCATGATGGTGCATTTTCAGCTAAATTTCCGCCTAATGGCGAGCTACTTTTAGTTGAGGTGAAAAGCCTTGATAAAGACGGTCTGTATCTAGTAGATGCTAAAGGTGAGACAAGCTTGCTTACCAAAGGACGTGCTGTAAATTGGCACCCAACAGGAAAAGAGGTGATTTATCTTGATGAAGATGGACTTTGGTCAATCGATATAAATACCTTAAACAAAACTAAGCTTACCAATATGATAGAAGGCTCTCAGTCGCTTAAACTATCACCGAACGGGAAATGGCTCGCATTTGCAAAGCAACAAGCTGAGCATAAAGACATTTGGGTGATGCCATTAGATGGAAGTAAGCCAGCAAAGAAACTAACTAACAAGGCAATGTCAGCCGACGAGATTCGATTTAACTTTAGCTGGTCGCCCGATAGTAAGTTCATCAGCTATTTTTCGAATAAGACAGATTATTGGTTTGACGAACTTTGGATGGTTGAAGTAGCAAGTCAAAATCAAACGAAACTTACCGATACAGTGATGGGCCGTTCAGCTCCTTCTTGGTCTCCTGATAGCAGTAAAATAGCTATTTATGGCACTCAAAAGTCTGACTATTGGTATACACAGCTCGCCGATATTTTTGTAGTAGATTTACAAACTAAACATTATAAAAAGCTAGATATGCAAGTCAGAGCAAACGAGGAAGCTGGCTCACTTAAGTGGAGCGCCAACTCAATGCAGCTATATTTTATCAATCATCGCCGTGGGGAACATGAGCTATGGAGTGTAGACAGTGATGGCGGTGTGGCAACGCGAGTAACTCATAGTGGTGGGTTAATTCATGCTTGGGATATGTCAACTTCTAGTGATGCTTTTGCGATAATACGCTCTCTTCCTACTCGTGGCCGAGAGCTTGAACTAGTCTCAGGCAAAGATGGAACGCCGTCTCAAGTAACGCAATTTTCCACCAACTGGACTGGCCTCGTGGAGCCTAAACAGATTAGCTATAAAGCGAAAGATGGGACTTACATTCAAGCCTTTGCGTTTTATCCTCCAAGCTTCAATGCAAATAAATCATACCCTGCCATTGTACAGGTTCACGGAGGAGGCACTCACTCTTATTACAATGGCTTAAACCTAGTTGAACAAAGGCTGGCTCAACTCGGCTACGTAGTGCTTGCGGTAAACTATCGCGGAGGCTCTGGATTTGGTCGAGATTTTCAGGATCTTGCCACCAACGATTGGGCTAACACGCAAGCTTTAGATGCTGCGAGTGCAGCCGATTTTATTCGTGCTCAGCCATGGTCTAATAAAAAAGTCGGCATATATGGTTATAGCTATGGGGGCATCATTAGCATGGGGGCAATCACAAGATCTCCAAACGCTTTCGATGCAGCAGTGCCAATGAGCGGTATCTATGACTTTGCATCTGCTTATAACAATCAAAATAGATTGATTCGCTTGTTTATCAAACATGGTCACAGCGGGACACCAGATGAAACGCCAGAACACTATCGAATAAGTAACAGCTTAGACAAAATTAGTGCTGTTAACACTCCAGTTTTACTTATGCATGGCGAGTCAGACACAATTGCACCATTTAATCAGTTTGAGATGGCAAGAGATGCCCTAATTAAACATGATAAAGAATTTGAAGCTTATAGCTTTTCAAACCAACCTCATCGTTTCACCAACAAACAGAATAGAGTTGAAATGTATCAAAAACTGGAAGCTTGGATGGATAGATGGTTAAAAGAGTAAATATCAGAGCGTGGATGTTTTAATTTTAAATATTCGCATCGGGTACACTTAGCAGAGTGTATGAAAGATTCAGATAAGCCATACCATGAAAATAATCGGGGTCAGATGAACATTAAATCAATAAATCTTGAACTGATTTAGATGTAGCTGTCTTTACTAAGGTTTTTCGTTCAGAGGTAAGGATATCGAGCGAGTCGCCTTCCCCGAGTTTGCCTGATTGGTTTCCACAACAAAAGTCTAAGAAATAGAAAATAACCTTGCTCTGACCCCGATAGTTCGTGAAACAGCTTTAAACGCGATTCCGGCTCAAAAGACTACCGGAATGACACGTTTGTGATGGGTGGACTAATCCATGATGAAATAACGAGTTGGCGATGGAGTGATGTTATAATAGTGGTATGACAAACCTATGGGAGTAGCGCAATTGAAATCTCAGGTTCACCTACGAAACTAGTTACCCCCCTTCAGTCTCGGATCAGTGGCTTTGGCCCCAATTATTTCACAGATGTAAAACCCCATTTGTAAAAAACTCAGGAGGCTCAACGAGTTAATTCATTGAGTCTCATGAGTTATATCACTTCTTACTTTGGGAGTTTAGCAGTGGCACCCGGCTTGGCTAAGGGTTTTAAGCTGATTGCTTTTTCACAAACTTAGCAGTTACCATCATTTCACCAATACCATCTACTTTGCAGTCTAACTCATGGTCTTTTTTATCAAATATTCTTCTGACCAAAGCTTTAGTTCCAATCTTAATAACTTGTGAGCTACCTTTAATTTTTAAATCTTTAATCACTGTCACTTTATCGCCATCAGACAATAAGGCTCCATTGGCGTCTTTGATTAGTATTGCATCGTCATCTACTTCACCAGACTGAGGCCATTCATGACCACATTCAGGGCAAACGTACATATCACGGTCTTCGTAGGTATAAGTTGAATTGCATTCAGGGCAAGCGGGTATTTCGCTCATGGTGGAAAATCCTAAGTAATCATATAAGTAACAATATTATCCGCCGTTTAACCCTTAAATACTAGAGCATAGCTTTCAGGGGGCGGATAATTGCAGTTTTATTGACTGCAAAATTTTAGAAGTTTTAGGCCTGTTGACGCAAATAAGAAGCGGTGCTTGGTGCTATGCCAAAACTAGCAGAACTGGTATTTCCAAGTAGAGAATTGATCACACCTAATAGTGAGAAATGATGAATAGCATGGCTAGATACAAAAACAAGCTCTCTAGCTAATGTTGATTGAGTTTGAGTATTTTGAGTCTCGTTGACAGAGGTTTCACAAATAATATTAATAGGTAAATTCGCATCTAACTCACTCACTTCTGTTAACCACTGCTCTAATTCTGTCCATTTTGAGATCGCAGTAGTTACACATGACTCTACATTAGAGTGTCTGTTACGTTTGTTGTAATTAACAACCCCACTGGCAATACCATCTTTCAACGCCAAATAGTGGTCCAAAATATGGCGCATATGGGCCCCAGCACTACTAGAAAAGTGTGGTTTCAGGACTTGTTGATATCCTTCAGCAGAGATACTTAATAAAAAGCTTTTAGCCTGTTGAACGGTTTCCAGTTGACCTGTTAATGAGATTGTATTGTTGAGCATGCGCTACCTGTTTTACTTGTATATATGATTAATTAATTCCGACACGGGTATGACCATGACCAACCGTAAAAACTTTCATTACCAGATTACACTTTTTAGATTCAATTTAAAAAGGTCGTCTAACTAAGGTTTATAAAATTAATACAGTTATGTTACAAACATATTATTCGACAAATCATTGCTTTACATTAATTTAATGTAAGTTAAGTCACCATTTTTGCATAACTTAATTGCCCATTTCATCACAAATACTTCACTTTTTACAGCTCATGTACGTATTGTGCTCTATGAAAGAAGATTCTAAATGCACCTTCCACTTACTATAAATAACAAAGTAAACCTTGACCTGAGTCAATCAAAACCCTAAACTTTCAATAATTATTGAAACTTTAGAAATTAGAGAAAGCTATGAAAATGACGCCAATGATAGAAACCTTCGTGATGCACTTTGGGGAAATGGGCAGTCGTTGGGGGTTTAACAGAACCGTTGGCCAGATTTACGCTCTACTAGTTATCACTAAAGACCCGGTTAGTGCGAATCAAATTGCAGAAGCTCTTAGTATATCTAGAGGTAATGTCAGTATGGGCATTAAAGAATTACAGTCTTGGCAACTTATACAGCTGCATCACAAAGCAGGAGACCGCAAAGATTATTATCAAACTAATGGCAGCATATGGGACATGGCCAACAAAGTGTTTGAAGAACGACGCAAGCGTGAAATGGACCCAACCCTTTCATTATTGAGAGACATTTTGCTAGATACAGCCGCCAATGAGAACGAATTATATGCTCAAGAAAAACTGCAAGAAGTTCACGACTTGCTTGAAGGCGTAACTAAATGGTCTAGCGAATTGCAGCGTTTAAGTCCTGAAAAGTTAGACACCTTAATGAAGCTAGGATCCGGTGTCGGAAAAGTCTTAGATATTAAAGAAAAGCTCCTAAAACGAACCAATGAGTAACTTCAGTTTCATTGAAATTACTCAAATTTAAATTCTTAAAATCATTTTCAAGTTAAATACAGAGGTGCCCTATGGACGACGTCTTTTTGCTGTCTCGTCTTCAATTTGCAGCCAATATTAGTTTTCACATTTTGTTTCCGAGTATAAGTATCGCCCTTGGCTGGTTCTTATTTTATTTCAAACTGAGATTTAACATTAGCGGCCATCCTGTATGGATGCGTATCTACCGCTTTTGGGTCAAAGTATTTGCACTTACCTTTGCAATGGGTGTAGTAAGTGGCATAACCATGTCATTTCAATTTGGGACCAACTGGCCTGGCTATATGGAAACGGTTGGCAATATCGCCGGCCCTCTATTAGGCTATGAAGTGCTCACTGCCTTCTTTTTAGAGGCTACCTTTTTGGGGATTATGTTATTTGGCATACATAAGGTTCCAAACTGGCTGCATACACTGTCGATATTAATTGTAGCAGTAGGTACGACTATCTCTGCTTTTTGGATAATCGTACTGAACTCTTGGATGCAAACCCCAGCCGGGTTTGAAATGCGTGAAGGCGTAGCACACGCTGTCGATTGGGGAGCGATTATATTTAATCCTTCTTTTCCTTATCGCTTAAGTCACGTTTTGTTGGCATCAGGTCTTACAGCGTCATTTTTAATTGCAGGAATATCGGCATACCGAATCTTAAGAGGTGACCACAAAAAAGCCCCTAGACTGGCTTTAAAAACGGCAGTATTTGCAGCTGCAATCCTAATGCCTTTGCAAATATTAGTTGGTGATGCACATGGCCTTAATACCCTTGAACATCAACCCCAAAAAGTCGCTGCCATGGAAGGAATATGGGAGACAGAAAAAGGCGTACCATTATTGTTGTTTGCTATTCCCGATGAAAAAAATCGAACCAATCACTTCGAGTTACCTATCCCAAATGTGGCTAGCCTGATATTAACCCACGATCTTGAGGGAGAAATTAAAGGCTTAAATGAATTCGTCGGCGAGCACCCGCCCGTTGCTCCGGTATTTTATGGATTTAGAGTAATGGTAGGTATAGGTGTATTGATGTTGTTTGTGGCTTGGTACTGCAGCTTTGTGCTTATCCGCAAAAAAGAACTTAGTTCAATACCGCTTTATGCCCTATTAGCCATGACTTTCTCTGGCTGGATAGCCACACTAGCTGGCTGGTATGTAACAGAAATTGGACGTCAACCTTATTTGGTCTCTGGAGTACTCAAAACCGTAGATGCGGTCACCGATATCGCCCCAGAAAACGTGGTATTTAGCTTTATCCTGTACATGTCGGTTTATGTGATTTTATTAATTGCTTATTTGCATACCCTATTTTTAATGGCTAGAAAGTCCGTCGAAATTGAAGAAATGCAACCCGAAGAAGAAATACAGTCACCGTTTAATCATTCAGTTAATAAACTCGCAGAGCAAGGATCATAATTATGTTTGCTGATTATAATTTACCCATTATTTTTGCAGGTCTTATGGCTTTGTCTGTGATTGTGTATGCCATCTTAGATGGCTATGATTTAGGGGTGGGTATATTGCTCCCCCTAGAAAACGACCAACAAGCCGACCAGATGATCGCTTCAATTGGACCATTTTGGGATGCAAATGAGACATGGTTAGTACTAGCCGTGGGGTTACTGTTAATTGCCTTTCCTACCGCACACAGTGCCATACTCAAAACCTTGTATATTCCAACAGCCATAATGTTAATTGGGCTTATATTAAGGGGGGTGGCCTTTGATTTTAGAGCTAAAGTGGCGCAAGTGAATAAGCATCGCTGGAACCAAGTATTCAAGCTTGGCTCATTTATAGCAAGCTTAAGTCAAGGCTACATGCTAGGCAGTTTTGTAATGGGCTTTGAGTCGTCAGTTGCGGCTTATCTATTTTCTGCACTAAGTGCGCTCGGCGTAACCTGTGCCTATGCATTGATTGGTAGCACATGGCTCATTCTAAAAACCGTAGACGATTTACAGCTGCGGGCAATAAAGTGGGCGAAATTAACGGGAATAATTAGCTTTATCGGTATCTTAGCCGTTTGTGTTGTTAACCCCCTCATAAATTCTTTTGTATTTGACCGTTGGACCAGCGCACCATTGGTCTATTTTGTAGCCTTCATTCCATTTGTTTGCTTTACCCTGTTAACGATAGGTTACCTAGTACTGAACAGGTTGCCATTAGAAAATGACTCAGCTTGCTGGTTACCCTTTTTAATTACGGTAATTGTCTATATATTTTGTTTTTGTGGCTTAGCCTTCAGTTTTTATCCTTATGTAGTTCCTGGCGAATTAACCATATGGCAGGCTGCAAGTGCGCCAGAATCACTTAGGTTTATACTTTACGGTGCCCTAGTCGTCATACCTTGTATTTTAGCTTACACAGTTTTTTCATACCGCATATTTTGGGGTAAAGTAGAGGAATTAAGATACCATTAGCTAACAAGGCCACATGATAAATTCAGCTCATAAAAAGCACTTTGACGAGTTTGGCTTTGTTAAGTTAGCTAATGTTTTCGTCGAAGGTCAGCTTTCACCCATAAAAGAATTAGTGGATGTTTTTCATCGTGCTTGGTGTCAGGACAATTATGAGTTTTATTGTAACCAAGCAGTGAATAGCTCTGGCTTAACGTCGCAGCAATACCTAAATAATGCAATGAGACTGAGCCTATTTCAGCTAATTTGTGAGACATCGATACTCAATGTAATTGAGCAGCTTATTCCTAATCCACTATTTATGGGAACACAGCTCTTTTTTGACCCTGTCACCACTAACCAAGCTAATTATTGGCATAGAGATCCCCAATATCACTTATCACCTGAAGAGCAAAAGATCGCATTGACTGGCCCTGAAGTTCTGCACCTTAGAATTCCCCTTAAAGATGAGCCCGGTATAGAGTTGATACCTGGCTCTCACAAGCATTGGGATAATCAAGAAGAGCTTGAAGTGCGACTACAACAAAATGGCCATACAAATTCAGAAAGCTTATCTCGAGGTAAAACACTCCCCTTACAATATGGAGATGCATTAGTATTTTCAGCTAATATGATCCACCGAGGACTATATGGTAATAACCGCCTTAGCCTAGATATTTTATATTGCGAAAGAGCCACACACCTCATTGAATTTATAAATCCAGAACATCAACCGTCGCCTGCAATGCGCGCTAAATTAAATCAAAGTCTCTTTTTATAAGTATTCTTTAGTGTAACAAATCCGTCACAGCAGCTTCACCTAACTGTCACCCTGCTTTCATATCCTTATCGTCATAATTAACAAATGAGTAAGGAATCCAATCGTGTCAAAATCAACTTTTTTTAGCAAAACGGCAATCGCCTTAGCGATAACTTTATCAATCACAGGGTGCGCCTTAGAAGGCGACGACGGTGCAGATGGTGTAACTGGGGCCCAAGGGGAAACCGGAGCAGATGGCCTTGACGGAACAGATGGTGTAGATGCAAATGCCGGAATCGAATTAAGCCTAGTGGGCCGTATTCAGCTTAACGAAGACGACCCCGAAGGTGCAGCTGAAATAGTTCAATACCACGCAGCTACCAATACTATCTATGCAATCAATAGCGCAGCTGATGAGCCAACAGTAGAAGTCATTGATGCATCTTCAATTACAACTGAAGCGGTTTCAAACCCTCTTACTGCCAACAACATGACATCTCATTCACTTGTGCTGCCAACCACTCAAGATGATGTTGACCTAGACGGCCCAACCAGCGTAGCGGTTTATGGTGATTTAATGGCTATTGCTGTACCTGCAAGTGCTAAAGCTAATAATGGTTTTGTATTGTTTTATAACGGACTAGACACTAGTGCACCTGCATTCGTTAAAGCTGTTGAAGTAGGTAACCTGCCAGATATGGTTACCTTTACTGCTGATGGTTCTAAAGCCATAACTGCTAATGAAGGTGAACCTAGCGGTGATTATAACCTCGACCCAGAAGGCTCTATTTCTGTCATCACTATTACAGATAGCATGCCGGCAGATACTGCAATAGCTATTGATTTCACCGACTTCAATGGCCAGCAAGAAGCGCTTGAAGCACAGGGCATGCACTTTCCTAACCCTTCAGGTAGAACCATAAACGGTACATTAATCGACACTAGTGTTGCACAAGATTTAGAGCCTGAATATATCACTGCAACAAATGAATTTGCCTATGTAGCCTTACAAGAAAACAACGGTTTAGCCATAATAGACTTATCTGATTACAGTGTTGAAATTGTAGGTTTAGGGTTTAAAGATTGGAGCCAATATCAACTAGATGGTATGGAAGATGGTACCGTTAGTTTTGGCCAATATGAGGATGTTTATGGCATGTACATGCCAGATACTATTGCTTCTTTTGAATGGAAAGACGCTACGTTTATCGTTACAGCAAACGAAGGTGACGCACGAGAATACTTTTTTGATACTTTAAATGCTGACGGAGAGCAAGACGAAGACTTATGTGACGCAGCTGGCGGTGTAGATTTTGATGACGATGACGGTTGTTTATCTTACACAGATGAAACCCAAGCTAGGCGTTTAGATTACGCTTCAGGCTCAAACCTAGACACCATAGCAGGTGATGATCCTGAAGATGATGACTTTACTAGCTACCCATTGGGTCGTTTAACCGTTACCTCTGCTTTGGGCGATGACGACCAAGATGGCGAGTACGAATCCATATACGCTTACGGCGCACGTTCCTTTACTATTTGGGATAACAACGGTTTAGTTGTGTTTGACTCTGGAGATGATTTTGAACGTATTACAGCCTCTATTCATGGTGATGCATTTAATAATAATAATGATGAAAATGAAGGTGACTCACGGTCTGCTAACAAAGGTCCAGAACCAGAAGCATTGACGGTAGGTGTAATAGGTGACAAAACTTATGCCTTTATCGGTCTTGAGCGTATGGGTGGCATATTTGTTTACGATATAACGAACCCATACAATGCCGAATTTGTTGATTACGTCATCAATCGAGATATTACCGAAGGCGGCGACTTAATTGGTGACAGTGCCCCAGAAGGTATGGTGTTTGTAGACGCTGATACCAGCCCAACGGGTAATGCCTTAGTAATTGTTGGTAATGAAATAAGCGGAACAGTATCAGTTTGGCAAGTAGCTGAAAAATAACTGCACATAGCTGGTAGCTATTATGAAATAGCGAGATTTTAAGCAATAAAAAACGCCGTTATTAAAAAATAACGGCGTTTAAATTTTCAATTTTAGGCTGTTTTTAGCTTCAAGCTAACGGCTGTTTTATAAGTCGTACTTATCTTTCATCAAGTATGCAAAGGCTGTATTAAAGGCTACTTCTTGAAACATTTTCAAACCGGTTTCGGCAATAGGCACATGCACGGGGTTACGTTTCAAAGACTCTTTTATCGCTGTAGGACTAAGCACTTCGACTTCTACATCTTGCAATAACTCTAATGCAGCTTCCAATTTAAACCCTACTGCACCACCAGCAAACTTGCCTTTCATAGGACGTTGACGAATGACAATTTTATCGATTTTATAATCAGTTACTAATTGTGCAAAAGATTTTTGGAAGTAACGTATATCTTTACTTATGGCATCTTTAGGCAAGGTAAACTTCCGAGCACGGCAATCGGGAATTTGAAAGACCTCATCCACTAATGATAACAAACACACATTTGCATCATTTCCACTTAACTCAACACCACATACACGCATTATTTCTCTCCCAAACTTAGTTGAAGCAAGTATACCTCAAAGACGTAATTGACCACAGCTTTCACGATTAAATTAATAGTTGGCTAGCAAACATATTTTAGGAGAGCTGCTATGCTGATATTTATAGGACGATAACTCAAAGAAAAATATACATGTGTAAAGATACTTACAAACTAGGTAATAGCCTGTTTCTTCTTATGTTATTTCTCTCTATGCCCTTGCATGGTAAACAAACAGCATTTAGCAAAACCAAAGATGGGGCTGAAACTGTGTTCCATTATCGCTGGGATGATGAGTTAGAACAAACTTCTGAAATTAACTTCAGACTAGCCACCAAACAATTCAATGTAAAGAATCATAAACGCTTTGTTCCTGACTTAGCACAGCAATATGTCTACATAGAATTACACAAAGAAGCTCGTAAAATTGACCCACGAGAGGCTCGGGTTCAAATAAAAAAAACAGGTCAAGATATTCAGATAAATGTAAAAAGTCGCTCTGATAAACTGTTAAAAAAGTGGCGTCAGACTATGGCCAAAAGCGAAGAGTCAGCATTTGACCAATATCTCAATGATAATTACTACAGCCGCTTTCAATCATATTTAGGGCAAGAAGCTGTTAAACCAGACCATTTGCGATACATTAATGAAAATAAAGCCTCGCTACTTCCCATTGCACAGGCAATTTATGAAATGGTGCCTGAGAATAGCGATTCACGGGATTACATCAGCTTATTACTAAGCTGGGTTCAAAGTATTCCCTATGACGAACTTCAAGACCGCATGACTTCAAATGGAGCCGGTTACCTGCCCCCATTGTCAGTCATAGCGAATAATAAAGGAGATTGCGATAGCAAAAGTGTGCTCATGGGAAGTTTGGTACGCGCACTATTACCAGATATAAAAATGGTCATGGTTTATCTCCCTAACCATGCACTCTTAGGAATAAAGCTCCCCTTCAGGCCATCAGAAAAAACCTATGAAATTGAAGGGGTTGATTACACTTTGATGGAGCCAACTGGACCTGCCAATATGCCGCTTTCAGAAATATCCGCAAGTAGTGCTAGAGACTTAGCGTCGCGTATGTTCAGCCACGAAGTCGTACTTTAAACACTTAGGCCAATAAAGCCTGCACAATACTGTCGGCACCATCACGTAATGGATCAACACAGGGTAAATCAAACTTTTTGCTAAGCTCTGCGCATATTTGTTTACCTTCATCTTCACTTACGCTGGATGTGTTTACCGCAAGGCCTACCACCTTAACATCTGGATTAGTCAATCTAGCGGCTTGCAGGTTTAATGCTATGGTTGCCTCAATACTCGGGAATTGACTACTTGGAAGGCCTCTCATATGACTACGATTTAACGCATGGCATACCACTAACGCATCCGGTTGTGACCCATGTAGCAGCCCCAAACTTACACCCGCAAAAGCAGGGTGAGACAATGACCCTTGCCCTTCAATTACATCCCAATGGTCTGCACTATTCTCTGGCGAAAGTGACTCTGAAGCGCCAGAAATAAAGTCTGAAATCACGCAATCAACCGCTAAGCCTTGACCGGCAATCAAGATTCCGCATTGGCCGGTAGCACGAAAGTCAACATCAACCCCTAATTTTTGCATTGATTTTTCAATACTTAACGAGGTGTACATTTTCCCCACAGAACAGTCTGTCCCTACGGTAAGTAAACGTTTACCGGAACGCTTCACACCTGTGCCTGTGGCAAAGTTCTGTTGAGGATGGCGAATATCTAAAAGTGCTCTTTTAGTCAGCTGTGATTTTTCAACAAGCTCAGGAATATCACTTAGCTTTTGATGTAAGCCAGACACAATATCCATACCTGCGTCCATGGCTTCTAAAATATAAGGTACCCACTTTTTATCGAGCACTCCGCCACTATTAGCGAACCCCAAAATGAACGATTTAGCGCCTTTTTCAGCACCTTGTTGGATCGTCATTTGATCCATGCCAGTAGTTACAGTACAACCACTTACACTGAATTCACCTATACATAGCTCAGGCCTCCACGTCGCAACGCCGCGAGCCATCTTTATAGCAAGTTGATCGGTTGCATCACCAATGAATAGTAAATAAGGAGTAACAATTTTCATATTAAAGTCCATAAAAAAGAGAGGGCTTGAAGTTTTGCATGCAGTGTAATGGAGCGCTTTTATAATAAAAGTGACAAGGTTTTTGTAGCTCATAACTAAAGGCTATGGGTGGGTTTAAACGTTTTAAATATTTGAAATACCTTGTAATAAATAAGGTAAAAACTCATCGATCAATTTTGTCTTGTTTTGGCTTTCTAAATGTACAGCTTTAATGTCGAAGGTTAGTGGTGGGTCAAATGAAGCAATAGCAATGTTATCGCTTAAATTTCCTTGGGCAGTGGAGCGATCTACCACACACACACCAAGGCCTTGGGCAACCAGCCGCACAGCAATAAAATAAGTTTGCACATTAATTGAAGACTTAAACTCAATATCTTCTTCTAATATTCGAGCCAAAAACATCTCACCTAATGGACCACTATCTCTTATATCAATAAATTCCATATGACTCACATCGGCAAGGCTTAGTTTATCAGGACAATCTGGGAACGCTTGCTTTGGGTAAACAATCACTAACTCAGACTGAGCTAGTGGAGTAGTGACAATAGAAGGCATAGTGCTCGGCGAAAATAATATTCCTAGGTCGCATTTATACTCTACTAAAGATTGCATCACTGCATTGTTGTGGATAGTTTGAATGTTAAAACTTACATTTGGAAAATCTCGGTGATAATTTGCAATCACATCAGGAATAACATCAAACCCCAATGCTGGAGTAATGCCCAACGTGATATTACCAAATTGAGACTTTTTGATATTTTGAGATAAGTTTCTTATGGAATGTATTTGCTTATAAATTTTATCTACTTCGTTAAATAGTATCTCAGCTTCATCTGTTGGGATCAGCCTCCCTTTAACTCTTTCAAATAAATTGAAACCAAGCTGTAATTCGGCGTGAGTCAAAACTTTACTGACAGAAGGTTGCGATACACTTAACAATTTAGCAGCATTTGTAATAGAGCCCGTTGTATATATAGCATGAAACACTTCTATGTGACGCAAGCGCATGTAATTACCTTTAAGACCTTACAGAGTAAATGTGAATGTCATTAATTAAAAAGTGACAATTAGAAGGCCCGAGAACACAGCTGGCTATGTTAACGGACTTTATTTTTGGTAGGGTAAACTATAATTGTTCTTCAGCAAACTCAGCCAATCTACTTCTTACCACCCCATCTAAATTCAATGTGGCACTGCCTGAAAAGTTCTTAAACTTCTCAACCAAGTAGGTCAAACCAGAAGTAACCGCACTTAAATAATTGCTATCAATTTGCGCTAAGTTACCACTACAAATTAACTTAGTACCTTCACCACAACGGGTAATAATGGTTTTAAGTTGTGAAGCGGTGAGGTTTTGCGACTCATCTAAAATTACAATGGCATTTTGAATACTACGACCACGCATAAAATTAACCGACTTAAACTGTATATTGGCTTTTTCCATGATGTAACTCATAGAGCCTTTAGTGTTTTCATCATTTTTATGGAGCACTTCTAATGAATCAGTAATCGCCGCTAGCCAAGGCGCCATTTTTTCCTCTTCGGTACCCGGTAAGAAACCAATAGACTCAGCAATTTCAGGAGTACTTCGAGTGACAATAATCTTGTCGTACATGTTCTTCTCAACAACCATTTCTAAGGCTGCGGCTAACGCTAGCAATGTTTTACCACTTCCCGCCGGTCCTGTCAGGACCACTAAATCAATATGCGGATCAAGTAAGGCATGTAGCCCCATGGCTTGGCCAATATTTTTAGGGTGTATGCCCCAAGCCTTATGACTCATTAATCTGTCGAACCCTAAATCTAGTACTTCAAGGTAGTCGCCATTAATAGACTCAACAACACCTGTAAAACTCTTATTTTCGTCAATTAAAAATTCGTTAACGTATGCTTCTGGCAGTATTTGTTTCTCGATAGTATGAATTGTATCTCGGCCTTCGGTTCGGCTATCTACTGCCTTCACCACATCCCAAAAACTGCCAGGGAATTCGTGATAGCCCTTTGATAAATATTTGATGTCGGTAACAAGTTGATCGGTACGATAATCTTCAACATGAGCTAGGCCGGCACCTTTCGCTTTCAGCCTCATGTTAATGTCTTTAGTGACTAAAACAATATGCTTCGGATGTTGTGATTTTTGAAGATAAAGTGCGCTATTAATAATTCGATTATCATTTTCATTACTGGTAAAGACCTGTTGAGAAACTGGCATGCCATGATCAACAAAAATAGACAATTTACCTGTAGGAGCGGTTTCGCCAGCACCAAGCCCCTTCATAGAAACACCTTGCATCAGCTCCTCTGGGGTGGCTTCATGAAGTAAGTCTTCCATCGCTCTTATGGAAACTCGAGCGTCTCGGGCTACGTCTTTTTTGCTGTCTTTAATGTAATCGAGCTCTTCGAGGACTGTCATGGGAACAACAACGTCGTGTTCTTTAAAAGATAAAAAGGCGAGAGGTTCGTGGAGGAGAATATTGGTATCTAAAACATAAATTTTTTCATCTAATGCTGCTTTTTTTTGCATCCGGCGCTCCTAAATTTACAGATAAAGGCCTGCCAGCTAAACCGTATTTTTGATTGGCACTAGATGTAGTAAACAACTGAGTTTAATTATCTATGCCAAACACACACATTTAACTACAGGTTTACGATTGGGTTATCACCCTAACTAATTGTTACTTTAGTTGAAACCAACAATAAACCACTTTCTTCTGACAATCATCTACTTTTAAACAGTATAAAATTTTATTTTTGCTACAATGCGCGCCGTTTAGCTTTGGGGGTTGAAAAAGTCCTAGCGGCCAACAAATTTACGAGTGAGGATACAAATGGCAAAACAAGATAATTTGGCACTGGGACAAAGATGGCTCAGTGATACTGAGGCTGAGTTAGGCTTAGGGACCATTGTATTGATAGAGGCCCGTACTGTGACAGTGTTGTTTCCAGCAACGGGAGAAAGTCGTGTTTATGCTTCACAAACCGCGCCACTCACCCGTATAAAATTTGCGATTGATGACACAGTAAAGAGTCATGAAGGCTGGGAGTTAGTCGTTGAGCATGTTGAAGAAATCGACGGACAACTTATTTACATTGGCGAACGCACCGATAATCAAGAAGCCGCGATTCTAAAAGAAACCTTCATAGATCATCATTTTCAACTTAATCAACCAGAGCAACGCTTACTTAACGGTCAATTCGACGACCCTAAATGGTTTGATTTAAGAGAGCAATGTCTAACGCATCAATTCAGCCATAGTACTTCGCCTTTGTTAGGGTTTGTAGGTGCTAGAGTCGACCTTATCCCTCACCAGCTACATATTGCATCCGAAATTGGTCGCCGCCATGCTCCAAGAGTGCTACTGGCTGACGAAGTGGGGCTGGGGAAAACCATTGAAGCAGCCCTCATTATTCATCAACAATTACTGACAGAGCGAGCCCAAAGAGTATTAATTGTTGTACCTTCAAGTTTAGTGCATCAGTGGTTAGTAGAAATGTTACGCCGAGTCAATTTGGCGTTTTCAGTGTTTGATGCTGAGCGGTGTGAAGCCATGGCTGAAGATGCCAGCAACCCCTTTGAAGCAGAACAATTAATCATTTGTAGTTTAGATTTCCTGACCCACAACAGTCGTTACTACCAGCAAGCATTAGAAGCGCAGTGGGATTTAATGGTTGTAGATGAAGCCCATCATTTAACCTGGTCAGAAGGACAGCCTTCTCAAGAGTATCAAGTGATTGAAGACCTAGCTAAAGTTACCAAGGGGGTGCTACTACTCACAGCTACACCTGATCAGCTTGGCCATGAAAGTCATTTTGCACGTTTACGTTTACTTGATCCCGCTCGTTTTCACGATTATCACAGCTTTGTAAACGAAGAGAAACAATACAGTCAGTTAGCACAAGCGATTAACCCATTATTATCAGGTGATTCGCTGTCTGATGAAGATATCGACGCTATCGCTCAGTTTGCAGATAAGGACATGCTACAAGGCATCAATACGGCATCTACAACACAAAAAACCAAACTGTTGCACACCTTATTAGACCGCCATGGTACAGGGCGTTTACTATTTAGAAACAGCCGAGCTGGGGTGAAAGGCTTCCCGAAGCGTCAACTCTTTAGCCATGGCTTAAGGTTGCCAATAGAATATGCAACTTTACTTGCCAGTGAACCAGAAAACATCCAGCTACAGCTTACCCCTGAAAGGCACCCTGACTTAGTCAATACCTGGACCGGTATAGATCCAAGAGTAGACTGGTTTATATCTCAGCTAAAGTCATTAAAAGGTAAAAAGGTATTAACTATATGCGCTAATGCGAGTACGGCTTTGCAACTATCTGAAGCTTTACGGATAAAAGCAGGCACCCGCTCTACCGTATTCCACGAAGGTATGAGCATAGTTGATCGTGATAGAGCGGCAAACTATTTTGCGCAATCTGATGACGGTGCACAGGTGCTTATTTGTAGTGAAATTGGCAGTGAAGGTAGAAACTTTCAATTTGCTCATCATCTAATTTTATTCGATTTACCCTTAGTCCCAGATTTACTAGAACAAAGGATTGGGCGTTTAGACCGTATTGGTCAAAAATATGATGTGTGTATCCATGTTCCTTATTTTGATATGAGCGCACAGCAAGTGTTGCTTGATTGGTATCACCAAGGATTAGGGGCTTTTGAGCATACTTGTCCAACCGGCATGACAGTTTACGAAGAAACCCAAGAGCTATTGCATGAATGTATTCAGCATCCCGAGAATACAGACAGATGTTTTCAGCTAATAAATCAAACCGCCTTACTTCATAAAGAATTAAAGAAACGTCTAGAACAAGGCCGCGACAAACTGCTAGAACTTAACTCATCTGGACATGGGCGGGTCGAGCAATTTTTAGCTCAAATTAACGACGCTGAAGACTCACCTACCCTTGAGCTATTTATGACACGGTTATTTGATAGCTTAGGTATTTTGCAGGAAGAACATGACGAAAGCTGTTACTTGCTAAAACCTACCGAAAAAATGATTGGGCCTTTACCTGGGCTAGATGAAGAAGGCATGACAGTTACCTATGAAAGACCCACAGCAACTCTATTAGAGCATGTACACTTTTTAAGTTGGGACCACCCAATGATCCAACATGCAATGGATATCTTAACAACCGATGTCACCGGAAAAAGCGCTGTCGCCCTATGCCAAGATAAATCTAAACCAGCAGGAAGTTACTGGTTAGAATGTTTGTTTGTACTTTCAGCCAAAGCAGATAAAGGCTTACAGCTCGCACGATTTTTACCACCCACTCCGATAAAAGTATGTGTAGATGCGAATTTACAACTGGCAGATAAGCACTTCACTCGTTTAGATGGGGTATTACCTAAAATGGGTAACCAACTCATAAATGCACTAAAGTCTCAACTAGAAAAGTGTTTAGAGCATAGTCACCAGCATGCAGAAAAAAGTGCGCAGGCTATAAAGTCACAGCGGATCGCACAAATGAATGAACTGTTGAGTGACGAACTGGCAAGGCTTAAAGGATTACAACAGGTTAACCCTGCCATTCGTGATGATGAAATAGAGCATGTTGCCAAGCAAATCATTAACTTAGAAAAAGTTATGTCTAATGCTAAGTTACATTTAGAAGCTGTTCGCTTTGTTGTGAACAACCCCTAGTAGATTACTTATGGCCATAGTTAATTACTCTCCCCCAACCAAGCCCTATCTAGATATTGTCTATCAAGATGACGACATTGTGCTTTTAAATAAGCCAAGCGAAATTTTAAGTGTGCCTGGTAAAGCGAGAGAGCATTTTGATTCTCTACAAACTCGTGTTCAAACCGTATTCCCCACTGCAACTGTGGTACACAGGCTAGATATGGCAACATCAGGTTTAATGTTAATGGCGTTAAATAAAGCTGCCCATCGTCATATTTCGAAACAGTTTGAGCTTAGAGAAACGTCAAAGACCTATCAAGCAATAGTATACGGGCTAGTTGAAGGTGAGACTGGAGACGTTAACTTACCACTTATTTGCGATTGGCCTAACCGCCCTAAACAAATGGTAGACTACGAGAGGGGTAAAAAGGCACTTACCCATTGGCGAGTTATCGAGAGATACAGTCAAAGCACTCGTGTCGAGTTAAAGCCTGTGACAGGCCGCTCCCATCAATTAAGAGTTCATATGCTTAGCCTGAACCATCCTATTATTGGTGATAGGTTGTACGCCCACAAAGACGCTCTGAAGATGGCTCCAAGGCTTAACTTACATGCTGCAGCATTAAGCTTTCGGCACCCATTGACAGAGCAAGCTCTAGAGTTTAAAACCCCCATCCCATTCTAAGTTAAAGAACTTTGCACCACGTTCCGATAACCTAAATACACCTAACTCTGAGTCAACAATATTTTCAAATATATAACGACTATCTCACTGATAATTACATCATTTATTAGTGAGGCCGCCCCCGATACCCAACTATTAAAAAGGTTGGACTTGGAGCGTACCCTATTTTCAGAGCAATATGAAAAGTTCGTTTTGAATAACCAAGATATTCTGTATGTCATACAAGAAAATACCACGGCCATAACTTTGGGAGTAGCCGTGATGATTGCAGAGAGTGGGACTTCAGTAATAGGTCAAAATAGTCTTAGACCACTTGCTACACAGCTCAATAAATTGGGATGGGTAACCATTTTAATGCCAGCTCCCGACGTTGCGTTTTTACCTACTTTACAGGAGCCATTGACCCCTGATACATCACAATCTGCGACGCAAGCAGATGGAGAAGTTGCTGAATCAAGTTCAGCTAAGGATGAAGTAGCTGAGGTTCCTGCTCCAAAAAATCAGAGCAGGTCAGTTGAAAGTCAATTAAATACAGCTGCTTTCTTAAAACATGAAGAAGAATTGATTGCATTGTTACAGGAGTCAGCCACACGAGCTGCCAACTACCCAGGTTTTTTTCTTGTTATTGCCCAAGGAACATCTGCTGCTTGGATGACTAAAATTTATGCTGAAAAAAAATTGGAGACACCAGATGCTTTAGTAGCGATTAGCCCTTTTTGGCCAGACAGAAAAGTAAACGACACACTGCCGACCCTGATAGCTCAAACACCCATGCCCGTGCTCGATTTATATAGTGAGAGTGATAACGAGTGGTCGCTTCAAACAGTTAAACACAGAGAAGTTGCTGCTATTAAGGCTTTGAAGTTACAATATCGTCAAAGAAAAATGCTTGGATTTACCAATATAAATCAAAGTAGTCTTTATCTAAGTAAAGAAATATATGGTTGGACAAGTTATATGGGGTGGTAAAAAATGTCCGGAGGTATCTATACTGAAATGTGCAAATATTATGCAAAATTTATTATTTTTCCCTAAAACAAATTTTTTATCTATACTAGACCTTAGTCTATATAATACTTTACTTAAGGTCTCACTCTACTCGTGTCAACTGTCAGTTCATTTGTTCAAATCAAATCCAGACAACTGGCATTTTTTGTCAGAGGCTTTTTAAATTATAAAATCCCTTACACAGAATTAGATCTATATTTTTGGGATACCATGGAAGAATGGCATCAAATTAAGAAGGGTAAACAACAAGCTTACGAGAATACCGAGCATGTTTTCTGGCATGTTTTACATCAAGTTCATTACTGGCCTCAAGAAGTTTTATTACAAGACCCCTTTTTACGAGGAGAGCTCGAAACCTGTCTAGACTGTTTAGAGAATCAAGGAAAGTACCCACTGCCACTAGATTGCATTGGGATCCGCCCTTAACTTTTAGCTCTAAACTAATCTTTCAAATTAATAAATGATTGAAGATGTGATGCAGACATGATCCAATAGGGTTTTACAATACTCTATCGAATTAACATTGCACGCCACGTTTAAAGAAACTCTACGTTGTTACAAAGACCGAAGACTCCTCACTATATTTTTGTTTGGTATCGCCAGCGGCTTTCCTTGGGTGATGATCAGCTCAGTCATGAGTGCATGGCTAAAAGACGAGGGATTATCACGTTCTTCGATTGGCTTGTTTGGATCCATTTTTCTCGCTTACTCCATTAATTTTTTATGGTCTCCCCTGCTAGATAGAATACGCTTGCCTTGGCTCGGTCAACGGCGTGGCTGGATAGTAGCCATGCAGAGCCTGATAGTATTTGGATGCCTGTCGATAGCGAATATATCAGTTCAAGATAATTTATTTATGTTAGCTCTTTTTGGATTGTTAATCGCTGTTTTTTCTGCCACCCAAGATATTGCCATTGATGCCTACCGAGTCGACATTATTGGAGTTAATGAAAAAAACAAACTCGCCGCCGCCGCCGCAATGGCAACCGCAGGTTGGTGGACAGGTTACGGTGGATTAGGCTCCATTCCGTTTTTTATTGCCGACTTACCGAATTGGGACTGGCCACAAATATATTACATATTAGCGGCATTAATGGCCTTGTTAATGGTCACAGCTTTTGTTTCAAAAGAGCCTGTCACCAACCGTGAACAACAACAATTTTCAGCCCAACAGCAATATACAAAATTACTTCAGCAGCGAGGAATGCAACCAAATCTCTTAAGCAGATTGCTCAATTGGATGTTAGTAACAGTAATTGAACCGTTTAGAGAGTTTTTCAGCCGCAATGGCCTTAGATTAGCGCTATCTATTTTATTGTTTATATTTTTGTTTAAAATTGGCGAAGCTTTCCTAGGTAGAATGAGTATCGTTTTCTATAAAGAATTAGGGTTTAGCAATAGCGATATAGGTAGCTATTCAAAAATTCTTAATTGGTGGGTCACCATTATCTTTGCAGTCTTAGGCGGTATGGTTAACATTCGTTACGGTATTTACAGAGGTTTGATGATCGCTGGTATCGCTATGGCAGCTAGTAATATTATGTTTGCACTAATGGCTGAAGTTGGACCCAATAAGCTGTTATTTGTAGCAGCAATCTTTGTTGATGGATTTACAGCAGCATGGAGCTCAGTCGCATTAGTGGCCTTCATCTCATTATTATGTAACCGAGCCTTTTCAGCTACCCAATATGCGCTCATGGTGTCTTTAGGCGTATTGGGAAGAACGGTATTAGCTTCCGGAAGTGGTTATATTGTCGATTGGATGAACGGGAACTGGTCTTTATTCTTTATTTTGACTGCGGTTATGGTCACCCCAAGCTTATGTTTCTTACGATTTATTAGGGATGATGTAAATAGACTAGAAAAACAAACATTAAATGATGGATAAGCGCTAATCATCAGTATTAGAATTGAAGTTGTACTTCGTCAGCACAACTTCAAGCGGCTAGTCACTAAGTACAACTTTATTTCTACCTGACTCCTTGGCCTTATATAGTGCTTTATCTGCGGCATCTAACCATTGTGTGTGGCTTTTGTAAGAGGGCTTAAAACCTGCAACACCGATACTTACGGTATAACTCACTTCAATGCCATCATGAATAACAAATTTCTTTTCTGCAAAACGGCGAATTCGCTCAGCCACAAACTCTACATTTTCAATCGGGGTATCAGGTAAAATGATCGCAAACTCTTCCCCCCCATAACGACAAGCTAAGTCCGTTTCTCGAGTCGCTTTTCTAATTACATTAGCGAATGACTTAATAACACTATCGCCTGCTAGATGCCCATAGGTATCGTTAATTTTTTTAAAGTAATCGATATCCATCATAATTAATGCAGATGCGACATCTGTTCGTTTGTCACGCTTATATTCAAGGGCTAACTGCTCCCCCCAATATTGCCTATTGTAAAGCTCTGTTAACCCATCAAGACGGCTCATTCTTTCGAGTTGTTTATTTAAGGATTCAATACGTAAACGCCCTAACGCTTCGTCGGTAACGTCATAAATAACCAAGCAAATTTGTTCTACTTGCCCAGTTAAAGAAGCCAGTGGGAAGATAGTGATATTTTGAAACATACTTTCTGACTGCGCAGTAATAGGGCGATTACAGTCAAAACGAAATAAATAGGGTCTTTGCTCCCAAATAATAAAAACAGGGCTTTTAAGAGTAAATGCCGGCTCTGCTTTACGACAAAACCATTTTTCGTCAATCTCAGGGAAGAACTCAAATATATTTTTATCTTGGATCATACCGGGTACTATGCTGCTGTGGTTTTCCATAAATTGGTTCCACACTTGAACATTATAGTTTTTATCTAAAACTACAATCCCAACCTCGATTGACCCAAGAAGATCATGTTTCCAATGCATTTCAGCCAAGCTACTATCAACTGCCATTTTTTAGTACCCTTCTTAATTATTTGTTACAAGCTTATCGAACATAAGCCCAATAGACTTTTTAGGGAATAAAAGCAACAAGTCGAAATTTATATCTTGGCTTTTAATCGAATAGGCAATCTCAATCGCTAGCATATCTTCTTCGCGATGTGATGTGGTCTGTAACACTTCATCTAAATCACAATGCCTACCTAAAATAATAGGATGATTATGACTAAAAACAGAATGCAGTTGCGCAGACAGTGCTCTTAAACAAGCTCCAATCAAAATGTTAGATACATCCATTAAAGCTTCCAATTCATAGGAAGCATCACTGTCACCATCGGTGTACTTGAGTAACTTCACCATATTCCCAAAGTTAGAATCGTTAAAAATAACTAAAGCTTCACCGTTTATGCCCGCACTAATAAACCCCTGAGATACCGCAGAAACACTTTCGTTAGTTTGAATATCAGCAATAGCCATATGCAGTTCAGTATTGGTGATTAAGTTAACGTTAGGGATGGGTAGATCAATAAATTCACCTAACAATTTAGCTAAACTTTCTCCGGCTTGCCCCATGGCGACGTTTGCCATCTCACGGTAAGCATCTAATTTATCACTAATTGAATCACTGGCAGCTGGTACAACTTCTTTAGTTCTCTTAGCTGCAGAAGCTTCCCCTGCATATAAACCAAATTGGCTCAGTACCTGAACCAGCTTAGCGTTTTCAGTAGGTTTTCTAATAAAGTCCAATGCACCTAAGCTAAGCATTCGCGCTCTAGCTTCGGGTTGCACATCCCCAGACACGACAATTACCATTACAGGGAGCTCTTCTTCTTTAATAGCTTGCATAGTTTCATAACCATCCATGACAGGCATATTAAGATCTAAAAACATTACCTCTACTTTCCCTTCACGAATAATCTCCAACGCTCGGAGTCCGTTTTCAGCAAAGGTAATATCCACTTCCCAGCCATCAGGAATCGCTCTTTGCATCTGTTTACGTGCAAAGCTTGAATCGTCACAAATTAGAACAGGAGTAGCCATATCGACATATCACCTAATAGTTGTTTAAAGAGACAGAACTAAATAGCCACAGGCGCTTTAATATGAGCGTCAGCTTTATAGTTTTTTAATTCAAAGTCATTTATATCAAAAGAGAAAATATCTTTAACACTAGGATTAATAACCATTTTTGGCAAATCATGTGGTCTCCTTGAAAGCTGTAATTGAGCTTGCTCCAAATGATTTGAATACAAATGAGCGTCACCAAAAGTATGCACAAAGTCACCAAGCTGCAAATCACACACTTGAGCCAACATCATAGTCAATAACGCGTAACTAGCGATATTAAACGGTACACCAAGAAATATATCACCACTTCTTTGATATAGCTGACAAGACAGCTTACCTTCCAGTACATAAAACTGGAACATAGTATGGCACGGAGGCAGTGCTTGTCTGCCTTGCGCTGCGTTTTCTTTAGGAGAAAATTTAGTATCGGGCAGAACCGCAGGGTTCCAAGCACTAACGATCAAACGCCTAGAATCAGGATTGGTTTTAATCTGGTCGACCAATTCACTAATTTGATCAACAATTTGACCATCAACACCTTCCCAGCTCCGCCACTGCTTTCCATATACAGGACCTAACTCACCATCGTCTGTTGCCCACTCATCCCAAATTTTGACATTATTTTCTGTTAAATATCGCGTATTAGTCTCTCCTTTGAGAAACCACAATAATTCATGAATAATAGAGCGTAAATGGCATTTCTTAGTCGTAACTAATGGAAATCCTTGGCTTAAATCGAACCTCATTTGATAGCCAAATACACTGATAGTGCCCGTTCCCGTGCGGTCTTCCTTTTTCACACCATTTTCTAAAACATGGCGCATTAGATCTAAATATTGTTGCATTTTTTATTACTCTTACTTTGGAATTAACCAAATAACATAAACAAACTAACAAGCGTCAAGAACCCTGCAAATACTTTTTTAAGCACACTTGTATCTAATTTTTGACTGACTCTAGCGCCCACCCCCGCAGTTAAAACAGAAGTAATCACAATACCAATGGCAGCGGGCAAATAAACATAACCAAAAGAATAGTCCGGTAACTGGGTGTTATTCCAACCTGCTTGCACAAAACTTAGTGAGCCAAATATAGCAATAACCACCCCACAAACGGAGGCACAACCAATTGCTTTTTTAATTGAAATATTAAACCATACAAGTGACGGAACCATAATAGACCCTCCGCCAATCCCCATCAAAGATGACAAAAAACCAGCAAATAAGCCAACTCCTGTTAACCGTGATTTGCTTGCCTCTTGCTCTGATGATTTACGTTTACCAAACAGCATGTAACAAGCAATGCCGAATACCAAAAATGCAAAAATAGATTTCAACATCTGCCCTGGAATATTGCTTGCCAACTGAGCACCTAAAACGGCCCCTAAAGCAATACCTAAACCACTCCAGCCAGTAATAAACCAATCTACGTTACCCAACTTATAATGGGTACGTGATGCTGAAAATCCCGTTAAAATAATCGTAAACAAAGAAGTAGCGATTGCCATTGGCATAGCTTGAGTCAACTCTAGACTCAGCTCAGTAATTAATAGGTGAAGTAAAACAGGAACAATAATTAAACCGCCACCAATGCCTAAAAGCCCCGCTAAAAAACCAACAACAGCGCCAATAAGCAAACAAAATAAAAAAATAACGACAAAAGGTTCCATTAAGGATAACTACTCCAATTAAAATATAAAAACATTAGTTTCCTGCTCTTACTAGGCCCCCTAGCCCTGTAGTTTCTAGAAACAAATTAACTTCTGAACGAACGTCTCCCGGATTATTCAATGTAACTACTTTTGCTAGCAGTTGCTCTGCTTCATTTTGGTAGATATTACGTATGATCCACTTCACTTTTAATAAATTATGAGTATTCATACTTAGCTTTCGATACCCCATAGCAACTAACAAAACCACACCTCCTGGCTCACCCGCTAATTCACCACACACTGTAACAGGTACCTGTAAAAAGCCAGAAGTTTTGGCAATAGAATGCAGAGCTGATAAAACTGCCGGATGATAACTATCATACAAACCAGCGACACGGGCATTATTTCGGTCTACTGCCAATAAATACTGGGTTAAATCATTACTACCTACAGAAAAGAAATCTACAATTTTAGCCAGCTGTGGTAGCTGATACAAAACAGCTGGCACTTCTAACATCACACCGATTTTCGGCATAGTTAGCCTTACACCTTTCTCTTCAGCTTCTTCTTCTACTTCATTAAATGCCTGGCGTATTAGTCGCTTAGCTTCACTTACCTCACTAACCGATGTAATCATGGGGAGCATAATATTCAAATTATCAAGATCGAAGCTTGCCCTTAACATCGCACGAATTTGTACCAAGAAAATTTCAGGGTGATCTAGAGTTAATCGAATACCTCGCCACCCTAAAAATGGATTTTCTTCGACAATAGGAAAATAAGCTAAAGGTTTATCGCCCCCTACATCTAGGGTACGCATAGTAAATTGTTTGTTAGGCTCAGACTCTAGTAGTCCTTTATATAACTCTACCTGCTCTTGTTCGGTTGGAAAGCGCTGCCGCATCATAAATGGAATTTCTGTTCGAAATAGCCCTACGCCATCAGAGTAAGGGTTTGTACTTACTTCTGTTTCTAAAGATAAACCTGAGTTTACTAGCAAACTCATAGTGCAATTGTCTTTGGTTACCGCAGGTAAGGTATCTTCTGAATGAATGCGCTCAGAGAGTAGTTTTTCTTCAAGTATTAGTTGGTCAAATTCATGACGAATGGTGCCATTGGGAGAAACAATTACATCACCTGTATAGCCATCGAGTAGAATTTCTTTATCTCGGAGCATAGCAATAGGGACATTATCTAACCCCATAACAGCTGGCACACCCATTGCTCTAGCCATAATAGCGGCATGGGAATTGTTTGAACCGCGTATAGAGATAATCCCCACTAACTTTTCACTAGGAAATTCTGCCAACATCACAGCCGTAACTTCTTCGGCAATTAGAATAGTTTGTTCGTGAGGCTCCCGAGAAATAGGTTCATTGGCACTAATACCAATTATATTGGCCAAGACTCGGTTTCCCATGTCTTCTATATCAACAGCTCTTTCGCGCATATACGCGTCATTCATAGATTGAAATTGGCGAATAAAACTTTCTATAACCATTTTTAAAGACGTGGGAGCATCCCAGCCTTTTTTGATTTCTTTTTCTACATCCCTGCCTAAACTATTAGCATCTAATAAGTGGTGATACAGCTGAAAAATAGCCTGTACGTCATCCGGTACTTCACCTTGTACACGATCTGATAATACCGCCATATCCTCTTGGGTTTTTTTAACGGCTTGTCTGTAATGCTGAATTTCTTGTTGAGTGTGACTACTTCTCTTGGGTAGGTGATTACGAATATTAACCAGCAAGTTTTGAATATACCCAACACCCACAGCCAACCCAGAAGACCCAGGTATACCTTGGACCGCTTTTTGCCAATCTTTAGGGATGTTTTCCTGTAATAAATTAATTGAGCCTCTTGCTTTAGCATTGGCTATTTCTACCGCCAACTGCATGGCAAGCGTCACCAAAAAGGCTTCTTCATCTTCACTAAAGCGTCGTTTTAGCTTTTGCTGTAAGGTCAATACTCCCAATACTTTTCTTTGGTGAATAATGGGAGCACCTAGAAAAGCATGATAGTCATCTTCTTTTACTTCTGGGTAGTGTTTAAAGCGAGGATGGTGATGTGCATCACTAATATTAATAGGCTCTTCACGTTGCGCTGTTAGCCCAACTAGCCCTTCTGAAAAGCCTATTTTAACCTGCCCAACAGCAGACTTAGCCAACCCCTCCGTAGCGAATAACAAAAAGTGTTGTTGTTCATAATCCGCTAAATAGATACTACAAGAGTCTACTTTTAAAGCCTCTCTTAACCTATCAGCTAGACAATTTAACGCATCATCTAGCACTGGAATTTGATTCACTTCTTGAACAATACGCTTGAGGGCAGTCAGCATAAGGCTTATTTATCTCTCAGGTTTGTATCATCAGGTGACACTGTTATGCCTTACGACGGCGTTTTGATTTCTGTGAATTACCTTGGTTCTGTGTAGAATTATCAGGCATTGCAGTCAACGAAAACTCTTTCATCACACGGCGATATACATCGCGCTTAAAAGACACAACATTACGTACTGGGTACCAATAACTGACCCAACGCCAGTCATCAAACTCAGGGTGACCTGAATGTAATAAGTCTACATCATGCTCTTTACAAACCAATTGCAACAAAAACCACTTCTGTTTCTGCCCAATACATACAGGGCTACTACCCTGTCTAACTAGGCGTTTAGGTAATTTGTAACGTAACCAGTTTTTAGTCACTCCCAAAATTTTTACATGTTCTGGTTTGAGACCTACTTCTTCATGTAGTTCGCGATACATAGTTTGTTCGGCAGTTTCACCTTCATCGATTCCGCCTTGCGGAAACTGCCAGGAATGTTGCCCATAGCGCCTTGCCCAAAAAACTTGTCCTATCTCATTGCAAATCACTATGCCAACATTGGCGCGGAATCCTTCGGCATCAATCACTTAGACTCCCGAGAACTCAATTCTTTTAATGTCATGCATTCTTCCATAAACTACTGCGTATTCAAAGGAATAAAAAAGCATAGAACCTTTATAGAAAACTAAATGAAACAATTTAAACTTTTAAAGTCAGAACCAAATAGCCTAGATGAATTGCTAATTAGAGCTGAAACCCTAGCGGGATTGAATTTGGGAGAGGTAGCTGAGATTGCCAATATTAAAGTCCCAAGCAACTTCAAACGTGAGAAAGGCTGGACTGGACAACTTATAGAAACCTGTTTAGGTGCAAGTGCAGGCTCTAAAACTCGACAAGACTTTGCAAAAATCGGCGTGGAATTAAAAACAATTCCAATTGATCAATATGGACACCCGCTAGAAACAACTTATGTTTGTTATGCTCATCTAACTCAAATTGCAGGAATTGAATGGTCTAGCAGCAATGTAAAAAACAAACTTAACCGTGTTTTATGGGTTCCGATTGATGGTAGGCGTGACATTCCTCCCAGTGAGCGGCTTATTGCGACTCCTTTTTTATGGTCAGCTACCCCTGAGCAAGAAAATCAATTACGTCTAGATTGGGAAGAGTTAATGGACATGATTGCTTTAGGACAAATTGAATCTATAACCGCCAGGCATGGACAATACCTACAAATACGACCTAAAGCCGCCAATGGAACCGCGCTAACCAATGCTATTGGTGCTAGTGGACAAAATATTCAAACTCGCCCAAGAGGGTTTTATCTTAGAAAAGAATTTACTCAACAAATATTGAATGAGCGATTTGCCTAAAACAAAGCAAAGTGTAATAGAGGAAGTTATTAATTAAGCTCTAAAACTTTTTAAAATCTTAAAGTTGTTCTTTTATAAAACAAAAACGCCTCTCAAATTGAGAGGCGTTTTTCGGTCACAACCCTGTAAGTTAGCTAGGAGTACGAAGTACCATTAAGCGTATTTCAGTCATATCTTCCATGGCAAAGGTAATACCTTCACGACCTAATCCAGACTCTTTCACCCCGCCGTAAGGCATATTGTCGACTCGCCAGCTAGGTACATCTCCAATTACCACGCCACCAACATCTAGTTCATCCCAAGCTTTGTGGGCTTTATAGATATCACGGGTGAAGATACCTGCTTGCAAACCAAATTGGCTATTATTTACTTCTTTCAATGCTTCATCAAAGTCACTAAAAGAACTTAGAACCGATACTGGGCCAAACGCTTCTTCTGTATTGATAGCAGCATCATTAGGCACATTCTCAAGCAAAGTTGCTTGCAACATATTGCCGTCACGTTGACCGCCACAAAGCAATGTTGCCCCCGCAGATACTGCTTCTTGTACCCAAGTATCCAAACGTGAAGCTTCAGATTCAGAAATCATTGGACCAATAAATGTATCTTCTTTAAGCGGGTCACCATGTACTAAATTAGCAACACGGTCTGTGTAGCGTTGTTTGAAGTCAGCATAGATAGACTCATGAACAATAACACGCTGTACACTGATACAACTTTGACCTGATTGGTAATAAGCACCAAAAACAATGCGCTCAATGGCATCATCTAAGTCAGTATCGTGGTCAACTAAACACGCTGCGTTACCACCGAGCTCTAAAATAACCGGCTTTTTACCTGCTTTAGCTTTAAGATCCCAACCTACTTGAGGTGAGCCCGTAAAGCTAAGTAACTTAAATCGGTCATCTGTAGTAAACAAGTCAGCACCGTCACGGCTGCAAGGTAAAATAGAAAAAGACCCTTTCGGTAAATCGGTCTCACCTAAAATTTCACCGATTATCAATGCACCTAAAGGAGTACGGCTAGCAGGTTTGAGTACAAATGCACAACCTGTCGCTAATGCTGGCGCAATTTTGTGAGCTGCTAGGTTTAATGGGAAGTTAAAAGGTGAAATAAACGAACAAGGACCAATCGGCACTCGTTTGTACATACCTGTATACCCTTTCGCACGAGGTGTAATTTCTAGATTAATCACTTCTCCATGCATGCGGACTGACTCTTCAGCAGCAATACGGAAGGTATCAATTAAACGAGTCACTTCACCACGAGCATCTTTAATCGGCTTACCTGCTTCGATACACAATGCATGTGCTAATTCATCAAAACGTTCTTCAAAACGTTTTACACAGTAGTTAAGAATATCCTGACGCTGGTAAGGCGCCATTTTATTCAATTCTGGTTGACTAGCTTCTGCAGCGGCAATCGCTTCATCAATAACCTTAGCGTCTGCCAAAGCAGCGTGGGTAGCCACTTCATTGGTGTACTTATTTGTAATCTCCAAATCTTTATTAGCAAATACGGCTTCACTTGCTAAAAAATAGGGATAAGCTTTCGCTAACATTCTATAACTCCTTAAACTGCTTCACTGCGTATACGCAATGTTTGATTCAATGTTTTGTCATTTAAAGTGTAGTCCACTGGAACATCGATTAAATGTACGCCTGGTTCAGCTAAACATTTTTGTACTTGAGGTAATAACCCTTCAGCTGAATCAACTCTCCAACCATGGCCGCCGTAACTCTCAACATATTTAACAAAGTCAGGGTTACCATAATCTAACCCGAAGTTTTCAAACTCCATGTTAGCTTGTTTCCACTTAATCATACCGTAAGCATCATCACGTAAAATAATGACGACTATATGTAAGTTAAGGCGCACTGCTGTTTCTAATTCTTGGCTATTCATCATGAATCCACCATCACCACAAACTGTAATCACAGGCTTGTCAGGGTGAACCATTTTAGCGGCCATTGCTGAAGGTAGACCTGCCCCCATAGTCGCAAGGGCATTATCTAGCAATAATGTGTTTGGAAGTGCTGCCGGGTAGTTACGAGCAAACCAAATTTTATAGACACCATTATCTAGCGTAACGATACCGTCATCTGGCATTGCTTCACGAATATCTTTAACGAAACGCTCTGGCAATATTGGGAAACGGTCATCATTTTCACTTTCTGACTTATGATCTAGATAAGCTTGGTGTACTTTTTTGAAGAAGCTGAAGTCCCAATTGTCTTGAGAGTTAACTTGTTCTTTTACCTGCCAAATTGTGTTTGCAATATCACCCACCACTTCTAGCTGAGGGAAATATACTGGATCAACTGCCGCTGGCTCGAAGTTTACATGAATAACTTGACGTCCACCGTGCTTCATAAAGAAAGGCGGCTTTTCGACAACATCATGACCCACGTTGATAATCAAATCAGCACTGTCGATTACGCGGTGAACAAAATCACCAGAAGATAAAGCAGTATTACCCATGAACAAGTCATCACGCTCGTCCAAAACACCTTTACCTAATTGAGTAGTAACATAAGGAATACCTGTTTTATCAACTAACTCTTTTAACATCTTAGATGTTAATTTACGGTTAGCTGCCGCACCAATTAACAATAAAGGAGACTTAGCAGCTTCAATCATTTCTACTGCTTTATTAATTGCTTTGTATTCTGCAATGGGACGACGACTAATGCTAGGGGTTAGCAACTGCATACTAGTATCTTCAGCTGCGATATCTTCCGGTAACTCAATATGGGTAGCACCTGGGCGCTCATCATGAGCTAATCTGAATGCTTCACGCACAGCGGATGGAATACGGTCTCCACTCACTAATTGTGTGGTGTATTTTGTAATTGGGCGCATCATATCTACAGCGTCAATGACCTGAAAACGCCCTTGCTTACTAGTTTTTACAGGTTTTTGCCCTGTAATCATTAGCATTGGCATAGCGCCCAATTGAGCATATGCAGCTGGAGTGACTAAATTGGTCGCACCTGGGCCTAATGTAGAAAGACAAACACCAACTTTACCAGTAAGGCGACCATAGGTAGCAGCCATAAAGCCAGCGCCTTGCTCGTGACGGGTTAAAATTAGTTTAATATCCGACTCACGCATTGATTCTAACAAGTCTAGATTTTCTTCTCCGGGGATACCAAAGATGTACTCAACGCCTTCAGCTTCGAGGGCCTTGATAAATAAGTCTGACGCTTTCATGTGCGCTCCTTTATGTAGTGTAGGGTTAATATACTTAAGCGTTACGAATACTCATATTGGCAATAAGCATTTAATTTATTATTGGAATCTATCCTTTTATTGTTATGGGTATATATTCCACTTTGTTATAAGGTTAGGTAAAGCATAAAAAATCGATTAACTAAATCATTTTTATATTGCTTATAATTAGAACACGCAAAATAGCCTAAAACAGGAGCAATTAAATATTAGTCTTAGTTAAAGTAGCAATTTAGCCGTTAACTATGGATTACCCAAGGCTTCTCTAACATTACTTGAACTAGGTCAAGTTGAAAATCGATCGTTTGTGAATTAGTTAAAAAAACTGATAATTGCTCTAAATTTTCCGAATTGTTTACCTTATCAGTTTCGATATCGTGAATTGTTGATGACCAATGAAACTTTAAATTAACAGCTTTATCACACAATTCAGACAACTCATTACAAGTGGTCAGATTGCAAAGCTTTTGCAGACTAAAAGTCAGTAAATTGAGTGCCTTTGATAGTTCAGACACTCCATCAGAATGAATGCTTTGATGGTTGAAGCTGAAAAATGTCGAATATAACTGAAAGTGTGACAATGCCTTACTGATCAACTCAACACATTGTTCAGCACTTAATAAAGAATCGTTGGAAATTTTTGGCAATGCCGTGATTGGTATCGTTGTATCATCTGCCAACTTATAGCCTCTGGCCGCTTTACTGTGTACACCAACCCCTAGCGGCATTGAGGAAGAGATTTGTTTAGCCAAATTAAATAAATCTTTTACTCCACCTTTTTTTAATTCCAACTCTATTTCACAGATAGGTAAAGTCAACTCACCTGAGCGCACCTCTCCATAATCCCATACCAATTCAATACTAGAAGTATCATTGTCAAGTTGATAAATGTGACGAGTAAAATTAGTTGAAAACATAATTTCAAGGTTGTCCTGTACCCCATCTAAGTCGAAGTTATTAGGCCAAGCTGAAGATTCAAATAAGCTCAGGTTAGGTAACTCTGTATTCTTCTGATCATAGCTATCTAAGGATACATTATATTCTGGTCGCTTATGTAAGCCCCCCATAGATTGTCCTGACGTTTTCAATGTCTGTTCACAATATTGATTATTACTACGAATACGCAATCCAATATCATGCTTTCTCAATAAACGATCATGCGTATCAAAATAATAGTTAGTTAATGCCACTACTTCCTTTTTGACGTTGCCTTTTAGGCTAGGCAACAATTTTTTGTCTATAACTTCACCGGCATCATTATTAGTCAATAATTTAAGCTCAATTTCAAATTCCACTATGTATTCTTCTCTAATAAAGTAAACAGATTCACAATAACCTGATGACCAAACTGAATCAATTGTCAGAACTAGCTTAAAAGCTATTTCAATTGAATCAACACTTGCCTTTCGCTGTCTCAACCCATACCATTTAAGGCTGATTTTAAAGGCTAGTTTTCAAATATGAAGAATCGATTAATACAGTGTTTTTTATGGGTTATATGTTGTTCAGTAGGGTTTCAACTCGGTGCTCAAGAACCGAATGATAGTGAGGGTGATATTCGCTATATCTCCGATGAGCTATACACCTATTTACACTCAGGGCCAGGTCGAAACTTTCGGATTTTAGGGTCTGTTGTAGCGGGAACTCGCGTCACAGTTCTTCAAGAAGATGGCGACTTTACGGAAGTCATCGATGACAAACAACGTACTGGTTGGGTTGAGTCTGATTTTATTAGTACAACTCAGAGCGTCAGAGAATTAGTACCAAGTTTACAGCAGCAAGTGTTACAGGCTAATCAAACAATTGAACAACAACAAGGTGATATTGACCTTCTACAGCAAGAGCTTGCTTCAATTAAATCACAGAACAACAGATTAGAAAACACAATCGCCTCAGCTGATAAAGAAAATGCAGAACTGACCCAAACTATAAATGAGCATGATCAAACCGCACAAATCGAATGGTTTACCCGTGGTGGTATAGTGGCCGTAATTAGTTTGATTTTAGGGATTATCATCACCTATTTACCTAAAAAACGTCGTAGAAATGACAACTGGATGTAATCGTATACAGGAACATTTTTAAATAAATTGAGTCCAAGTTTAAGTTTTTAATTTTAACATTTGTCTGACATAGCTAACGACGTAATTTCCGGGAAGTAACAATGGGCCTATTAGCAAAATTATTTAAAGCACTTAATTCAGATGCATCACCATGGCAGCTTGCTTTTGGCTTTGCATTGGGAATGGTAATGGGATTAACCCCTTTTGTAGGGTTACATTCACTATTACTAATTTTCGCAGTACTGTTTTTTCGAGTCAATATTAGTAGCTTTTTAATCGCTTGGACCGTATTTTCTGTTATTGCAATTCCCGCCAGCTATGGTTTTTCAGCGTTGGGGGAATCAATATTATTAAGCGCTACCTTGGAGTCATTGTGGAATGCCTTGTACGGAACATTCATTGGCCAATTGACGCAATTTTATCACACGACAACCTTGGGAAGCCTTATAGCTAGCGCTATTTTATTTCCCATTATTTTATTATTAAGTAAAAAATTAGTTGAACAATATCGAGAGCGTTTCATGAAGTGGGTTAATCAGTGGCGTATCGTACAAATATTGAAAGGTTCTAAATTCTTCCAAATTTACCAAGCCATTAAGGATTAAGCTATGAAATCAATTATTCGCTGGCCTGGATTAGTCGCTTTCTTTGTTGTAGTTGGATTATTCGCAGCTATTAGTATTTTGTTTTTAGACTTCTGGATTAAACTGGCGGCCGAAAAGACTTTAGGCTTAGCTAACCGTGCTGAAGTTAATATCGAGTCTGTTGAGCATACTTTTTCTCCTTTTAGTATTACATTAAACCGGGTACAGCTGACAGACCCTAGTGCACCTGATACAAATCAGCTTGAAACACAAACAGTGTCGGCCGCAATAGATTTACCCCCTTTATTATTACGTAAACTCATTATCGACGATTTAAAAATCACAGGTGTTGAGTTTGGAACTCTTAGAGATTCCACTGGCGATGTTTACGAGAAGGCAAAAGACGAAGCGGTTGACAGTGAAAACCTATTTGTTGAAACCCAAGGCATCCCTAGTGTTGATGAAATTTTAGCTAAATCTCCCCTTAAAACCACACAAGCGATTGAAGATGTAGAGGTCGCCTACAGAAAACACAGTGACAAGTTACAAACACAATACGAGGCTTTACCTAGTAAAGAGAAATTAGAAAACTATCAAAAGCGGATTAAAGAGTTAACAGAGGCTGATTATAAAGATGCCACCAAACTTCTAGCTGCTAAAGAAGAATTTGACCAGCTAAAAGATGAAATCAAAGCCGATAAAAAACAATTAGAAGAATTCAAAAGCTCTATTGATGTAGCCAAAGCAGATTTAGGGCCAAAAGTTTCTGCCCTTAAAGAAGCGCCTACCCAAGATTATGATCAACTTAAGTCTTTATTAGCAGGTGATGCAGATGCGATTGAGGATGTCACCACCCTTGTATTCGGAGAACAAATTGGACAGTGGAGCCAATACACATTAGCCGCCTTTGAAATAATAGGCCCAATGCTTAAAAGTAGTAGCGAAGCTGAAAAAGAGGCCGAAGCATACCAGGGTAAATGGATAAATTTTGATAACAACGCAGGTCTACCAGATCTGTTAATACGCAAATCTGAAATATCTATAAAATGGCAAGAAGAAAACATTAATAGTTATTGGACAGACATAACCTATCAACACGACATTATAGGTAGAGCTACAACCTTTGCTGTTGACTCTAGTGCCAGCAAACTGTGGAATTCACTAAAAGTTGATGGAGACCTTTGGCTTAGTGATGCTAACGGAGCAAAAGCGCAACAATCTTGGGCATTAGATGGCTTAACATTATCTGACTTAGGCTTAATAGACCAAGAAAAAATTAGTGGTGAACTCAAATCAGGTTTGGTTTCAAGTACAGGGAGCATGTCTCTAGTAGGCGAGGTGTTATCAGGAAAAGGCTTAGTAGACTTACAACAATTACTCATAAACGCCACTGGCAGTAACAAAATAACAAACATTGTGGCTGACACACTCAACCAATTAAAAGATCTTACCTTAACCACAGATATTGCCGGTACATTGGGAGACTTAGACTTATCTATTGGTTCAGATTTAAACCAACAAATTGGCGGTGCCCTGCTATCAAATATTGGTGCTGAACAGCAAGAACAATTAGATGAGCTTAAACAAAAATTAAACTCGCAAACATCTGAAGTATTAGACGAAGGAAATGGACAATATCAAAAACTGCTAGACTGGGAAAAGTTAGCTGATGGGGATTTAAGCTCAATTGATTCTTTACTAGAAGCTAAACTTGATAGCCTTGTTGACCAGAAAAAAGATGAAGCTAAAGATAAAATTTTAAATAAACTTTTTAATTAACCTCTAGAACTGCCAGGACGACTAGCCGAATAGCCAAAACCTCGGCATAATAAGTCTCCTTTTAGTGTTTTGGTGAGCAGAAAAATGAAGTGGGTAACCATAATTTTACTTATATTGCTTTCTACTCTCCAATATCGCTTATGGTTTGGCAAAAACAGCGTTACAGATTTTGTGAGACTAAAGCAAGAAGTCGACACTCAAGTCACCGTAAATAATAATCTACGGCAACGAAACAACCTTCTTAAAGCCGATATTCATGACTTAAAAATTGGTTTAGAAGCCGCAGAAGAAAGAGCAAGGAATGAACTCGGCTTAATCAAAGAAGGTGAGACCTTTTATCGTATTTTACCTACAGAGAATTAATACCGCTTAATGCCATTACCCACTCGTTACTCAGTCATTGTACCTGCCGCAGGTATTGGTAAACGTATGCAATCAGATTGCCCAAAGCAATATTTACATATTCTTGGGAAATCAATTATTGAACACACACTCGATAATTTATTATCTCATCCTCAAATAAAAAGCATAGTGGTAGTGTTAAACCCCGAGGATACAACTTTTAAAGAGTTGCCCATTTCCACACACCCACAACTTGATATAGTAATGGGGGGAAAAGAGCGATGCGATTCAGTTTTAGCTGGTTTGAATCACCTGTCAGCTACAGAGCAGTGGGTATTGGTTCATGATGCGGCTAGACCTTGTCTAGAGCATACTGATTTGAGTGCTTTGCTCAGTCTGGCTACAAGTGGTAAAGATGGCGGGATCTTAGCGGCACCGGTACGAGACACGATGAAAAGAGGCTCGGCTATAATCAATAAAAAACATAGCAGTGTGAAACATACCGAATCTAGAGATAATTTATGGCATGCCTTAACTCCTCAATTTTTCCCATTAACTTTACTAAAACACGCTCTTAACTTGGCTATAGATGAAGGGGCTGAAGTAACAGATGAAGCTTCAGCAATTGAGTATGTATCAGAGACAGTTATGTTAGTCGAAGGTAGCGCTTCCAACATAAAAGTGACACGACCAGAAGACCTGCTTTTAGCGGAATTCTATCTCTCACAAACAAAAGTTTAATCAAATGTTAACAAGGATCATTTAATGAATATGCGTATTGGTCATGGCTATGATGTCCATAAATTTGGCGGAGAAGGTCCAATTGTTATAGCTGGAGTTAACATTGATTACGAATTAGGGCTGATAGCTCACTCTGATGGAGATGTGGCCATACATGCATTGTGTGATGCATTACTTGGTGCCGTCGCTTTAGGAGACATTGGTAAACATTTTCCAGATACCGACCCTAGCTTTTCAGGTGTCGATAGTAGAGAGCTACTTAGGCATGTACAACAATTAGTTGCGGCAGAAGGCTATCACTTAGCAAACTTAGACATGACTATAGTTGCACAGGCCCCCAAAATGGCACCTCATATCCTTAAAATGAGAGAGAATTTAGCAGCTGATCTATCGGTAGACATTAATCAGGTAAATGTAAAAGCAACCACAACCGAAAAATTAGGATTTGCTGGGCGAAAAGAAGGGATAGCAGCCCACGCGGTAGTATTATTGACAGCAATAAAAGCTAGTTGCTAATGCAAATACATCATTGGAGCTATCAATACCCTAAGCTCAATATCAATGGGATATTTAAAAGTATACCCGAGGACTTTCAGGTTACAGAATTATTGGGCTACGCGCCTATTGGCGAAGGTGAGCACATTTATTTATGGGTTCGCAAAACTGGATTGAATACTGCTTTTCTAGCAGAGCAAATTGCTAAATATGCAAAACTTCCTTTACGTGCTGTAACCTATGCGGGCCGCAAGGACAAACACGCCCAGACTGAGCAATGGTTTGGTGTACACCTGCCAGGTAAAGAAGACATAGACTGGTCCAATTTTGCAGTGCAAGGCGCTGAAATACTTAAGTCAATTCGACATAATAAAAAACTTAGAACAGGTGTACTTAAAGCTAATCGATTTAAAATTACCATTAGAAACCTTAGTTCAACTGTTGGTTTGGAAAATAGATTACAGCAGATTGCGTCACTAGGAGTGCCAAATTACTTTGGTGAACAACGTTTTGGCGATACACGATACGATCCAAGGGGAGGCAATCTAGTCCTAGCTGAAAAGATGATAGCCGGTGAAGAAATTCGTAATCGTAATAAACGCTCAATGGCAATTTCTGCGTTACGCTCCTGGCTCTTTAACGAGGTGGTACACCATAAAGTCCAAAACAATACCCTAGATACACCACAACTAGGTGACGTAATGCAACTTGCGGGAAGTAATAGCTTTTTCTGTGTTGATGATATAGATAACAATCTAAGAACCAGATTAAAACAAAGAGATATATTTATTTCTGCGCCAATGTGGGGCTCAGGTCACTTATCAAGCAAACATACAGTATTAGAATTTGAAAAGGCCATCGCATCAAAACACAAAACTATAACTCAGACCCTTGAAAATATCGGATTAAAACAAGAGAGAAGAGCTGTTCACTTGTATCCTGCTGATTTGCATTGGTCAATAAGTAATAACAACTTAACCCTTAATTTTTCTCTACCTTCTGGAGCTTTTGCTACCTCAGTAGTGCGCGAGTTACTTAATATCCAAAAAAACAGTGTTACAAGTTAAATTTTGCTAGCACATTAAAACATGTCATTGATATGATAAATCAGACGCGATATCTATGAAGTAACTTGCTTACCAGCAATTAAGACATGTGCGGAAACAAACAAGAACAATATTAAAACCATATATTAATAAAAATAGGTAAGTTATGAGAGCAACCTCACGCAAAGGTGAAAACCTAGCTCAACTTTTACATCAAGAAGGCATAATAAACTCCAAAGTATTGACTGCTATCGCTAATATCCCCAGAGAAATATTCCTGCCAGATGCACTAAAACATAAAGCTTATCAAAATACAGCCTTACCGATAGGGCAAGGCCAAACCATTTCACAACCTTACATAGTGGCTAAAATGACAGAGTTATTGCTTGAATCTGACAATAATGCTGAAAATGTATTAGAAATAGGCACAGGTTCTGGTTATCAAACGGCCGTTTTGGCACAACTATTTAAACAGGTCTTCTCTGTAGAAAGAATTAAAACTTTACAATTTCAAGCTAAGCGTCGTATGAATCAATTGGATTTACACAATGTCAAAATGAAACATGGTGATGGGTGGCAAGGATGGTCTAGTAAAGGACCTTACGATGCAATAATTGTTACCGCGGCCGCCAGCTCCGTTCCTGAAAAGCTATACCAACAATTAAACGATGGGGGAAGATTGATTATTCCAGTTGGAGAGTCTAACCAACAGTTACATTGCATTACACGCCAACAAGATGAGTTTATTTCATCGATTATAGAAGCAGTACGGTTTGTGCCACTAGTGGCTGGAGATATAATTTGAAACCAAAAAACTCAAAATCTTATGTTGGGCTTACCCTAAAAGGAATGTTAATGGGTGCAGCAGATGCCGTTCCAGGAGTATCTGGCGGTACCATTGCATTCATGACAGGTATCTACGAAGAATTAATATATTCACTTAAACAGTGTGGGATTTCGGCTCTTCAAATACTTTTGAAGGAGGGCATAAAGGCGACGTGGCAACATATTAATGGCAACTTTTTATTAGCAGTTTTTGGTGGTATTTTACTCAGCCTATTGACCGTTTCACGGGTTGTTCTGTACCTTTTAGATAATCACCCAATACTATTATGGTCCTTCTTTTTTGGATTAATATTAGCAGCTGTATGGTCATTGATACGGCATATTGAAAAATGGAATTTATCTATTATTGCAATATTTATCACAGGTGCAGTAAGTGCTTACTATATTACTATAATGAGTCCTACAAGCATTGAATCTACACCACTCGTTGTTTTCATATCAGGAATGATTGCCATTTGTGCAATGATACTCCCTGGGATTTCCGGGAGCTTTATTTTACTTCTTTTGGGCATGTACGCGCCTATGTTAACGGCAATAAAAGAGCTTCAGTTTTTCACTTTAGCAATATTCGCGACAGGCTGTGCTACTGGACTTATCAGTTTTTCACATGTTTTGAGTTGGATGTTTAGGCACCACAAAACTAAGACTTTAGCCCTGCTTGGTGGATTTATGTTAGGTTCTTTAAATAAAGTATGGCCCTGGAAAGAAACAATAGAATCTATAATTGACCGCCATGGTAAAGAGGTACCGCTAGTCCAAGAAAATATTTCACCTATTGCCTTTGAATCATTAAATAGTCAACCTTCTTACCTGTGGTATGCAATATTCTTATCACTGTTTGGAATGTTTTTAGTTATTCTATTAGAGAAAATAGGCTCTGCAGATAACCATTAAGCGATGAAAAAAACTCCCACCAAACGTCGTACATACAGTTATGCCAATCTGGGATGTCTATTGCTTTTTGTTAGTATTTTTCTTTGGAGCTGCAGTAGCAGAAAAACACCCGCTCCTGTTGTAGAGTTATATCAAGGTAAAACCTACAAAGACTTTGAAAAACAAGGGTATGAAGGAAAATATTATAAAGTACAAACTGGCGACACCCTATTCTCTATCGCTTGGTATAGCGGCCAAGATTATAGAGATCTAGCGAAACTAAATAAAATAAGCTCACCCTACAATATATATCCAGGCCAACGATTGCGGTTAAGCAAGGGTAAAAAAACAAACCCTAACAAAATAACTAAAATAACGACTACTTCCCCACAAAAAATTAAGAAACAAGCTATTGACCCACCTAAAAAGCAAGCGTATGGTAAAAGTGAAGAAATTGTTAACAAAAGCTCAGCGCAAGTTTTAACAGGTAAGTTTCCTGACCAAGTTAAAAATTGGTCTTGGCCAACGAAAAGTATAATCTCTAGAGGCTTCTCTTCTAAAGATGAGGGCAATAAAGGCTTAGACTTTAGTGGCAAACGTGGTGCTTCTATTTTAGCGGCAGCTGATGGAAAAGTTGTTTACACTGGCGATGCTTTACGAGGTTTCGGGAAGTTAGTCATAATTAAACATTCTGAAGCTTATTTAACAGCCTACGCTCACAACGACACAATTTTGGTTAAAGAACAACAATGGATAAAATTAGGCGATAAAATCGCCACTATGGGTAAGAGCGGGACCGATAAGGTCAAGCTTCATTTTGAAGTGAGATACAAAGGAAAATCTGTTAATCCTTTGCGTTATCTACCCAAACGATAATAACTATAAATAATAATAATTGAAAAAAGGAGACCAAAACACAATATTGAGGAGTCAACATTATGAAACAAGATCAATTAGACACAGCTGAAGAAAGTGCAGTTAAAGATATAGAGCTCGAACTACCCGATGATATAAAAAGTAGTAAAGGGCAAGCGAAAGAAGAACTAGTTAACCTAGAAGATACCCCCAAAAACCTTGATGCTACCCAGCTATATTTAGGTGAAATTGGGTTCTCACCATTATTATCAGCTGAAGAAGAAGTCTACTTTTCAAGGAGAGCCTTGAAAGGTGATGAAGCAGCGCGAAAACGCATGATAGTCAGTAATTTACGATTAGTCGTTAAAATTTCAAGGCGTTACAACAATAGAGGATTAGCTCTCCTCGATCTCGTTGAAGAAGGTAACCTTGGTCTAATCCGCGCTGTTGAGAAGTTTGATCCAGAAAGAGGGTTTAGGTTTTCAACTTATGCTACTTGGTGGATTAGACAGACAATTGAACGGGCTATTATGAATCAAACTAGAACTATTCGATTACCCATTCACATTGTCAAAGAACTTAATGTTTACTTAAGAGCCGCTCGAGAGTTATCCCAGAAATTAGATCATGAACCTACCGCTGAAGAAATCGCAGAAGCGCTAGATAAACCAGTCAAAGATGTCACAAAAATGCTGCGTTTAAATGAAAGGATTACTTCTGTCGACTCACCCATTGGTGGAGAAAATGACAAGGCTTTGCTCGACCTCATAGCAGATGAAAAAGCAGATGGACCAGAAGAGTGTTTGCAAGATTCAGGAATGAAACTAAACATAGTTAAATGGTTGCAAGAACTTAACCCTAAACAAAGAGAAGTTTTAGCTAGGCGATTTGGATTATTAGGCTATGAGCCATCAACCCTAGAAAATGTAGGTTTAGAAATTGGCTTAACAAGAGAAAGAGTGCGTCAAATTCAAGTAGAAGCATTACGAAGACTAAAAGATATGCTGGGCCATCAAGGGTTAAACTTAGAAGCTATATTTAATAAGCTGACCTAACAAAAAGACAATAAAAAAGCCTCAAATGAGGCTTTTTTTATAACTAGAAAAAGCTATAGAACAGCTATTGCAGCTTCGTAATTTGGCTCTTCAGTAGTTTCAGAAACCTGCTCGGTATATAAAACCTTACCTTCCTCATCTATCACAACAACACTACGAGATAACAAACCACTTAATGGGCCAGTAGTAAAAGCCACTCCATAATCAGTACCAAAATCGCTTCTAAAGCTAGAAACAGTAGCAACATTTTCAATACCTTCAGCTCCGCAAAATCTAGCTCCAGCAAATGGTAAATCAGCAGAAACACACAGTACTTTGGTGCTATCTAACTCAGTCGCCTTTTCATTAAATGTACGAATTGATGTGGCACAAACACCCGTATCTACAGAGGGGAAAATGTTCAAAATCAATTTTGCCCCCGCATAATCTGCTAAGCTTGTTTCTGATAAATCAGTTTCTACCAAAGTAAAATTAGGGGCTTGTTCCCCCACTAAAGGCAGTTCACCAACTGTTTGAAAAACATTACCTTTTAAAGTCACATTAGCCATTTAGACACTCCAAGTTTATTATGAGCGAAAAGTGTAACGCAAAATGCAGTCATGTATCGTATTAGTTCACAAGTTTCCATTGTAAGATACTCACTTACTTCGAATAAGAGGCAATACATTAATGTCGTCCAATGTCCGATTAGCGCTTTCAGCCATCATATCTTTTGTATTTTATTTTGCATGGTCATATTGGGCAAATAGTTTAGTCACTGATAATGTAAATGTATTACTAAGGTCTGCCTTTGTGCAGGGCTCTCTGAGTGCAACTATCACTATTCTATTTACTTTTATTTTAGAAAAAACGGTAGGGAAATTTGAAAAGAGTTATGTTTCTTTAGTTTTTATCGTTCCAATAATCTGTACTGTCCATTCAAGAACAAAACAGAATATAGCTATATTTAAAACATTCAAAAGCATATTAGATAAGTCAGCAACCTATTTAAGCAATAATTCTTTACCGGGTGCTGCTTTCGCCCCCTTACTCCCCATAGGAATTCAAGGTGCGATTGCTATTACTGTCAATATAGCCAACCAAACACCTAATTTATGGCTAACAGTGGCGCCTAGTATAATCATTACAGCTATCTATGGTTACATTTACACGTTTACGTTATTGCTGTCTAAACCAGTTCAGCCTGTTTCACAAGATTAATGAAATGATGTGAATAAGGATTTTTATCATCACTGTCGAACGACTCTATACTCTCCTCTACCCATGAGTAATTAGCTCTATAGTCTGGGAAATAAGTATCTCCTGCGACCGCTAAGTCAATATGAGTTAAGTAAAGGCGATGACATAAAGGTAAAAAATGCTGATAAATGGTACCGCCACCTATAATCATTACTTCTGGGTTGGTTATCTCCTCAGCTTGACTATGACCCTTTGCCACTTCGATAGCTTGTTCACAACTATTCACGACAGTAGCGTCGGGTAAAGTAAAAACAGGATCTGAACTCACCACAATATTCAAACGCCCTGGTAATGCTTTTCCAATCGACTCATAAGTTTTTCTACCCATTACTATAGGTTTGCCCAGCGTCACTTTTTTGAAATGCTTAAGATCGGCGGGAAGATGCCAAGGCATAGTATTATTCAAACCTATCACTCGATCGTTAGCCATAGCGGCAATCATTGAAACTTGTATCATGAGTATTTTACACTTTTGAATTTATCAGGATAAAAGGGGTAAGTTATACATAAACTCCCCCCTTCTGCTCAAAGGGCTCGGTAGGAGTTATTCTTTAGTATAAATCACTTCGAAATCATCATCGCCATCGAAGTCATCGTCGTCATCATCAAAATCGTCTTCGTCACTTGCATAACCTGCTTCAAATGAATCCTTTTGCGGGGTGTCCCACTTAAAACCATCATCGGTTGGCGCTTCTTCTACTTCTTCAGGTAATGTATCAATAAAGTCCATTGCATGATGACATAGCTCTTGAGTTCCGAGTTTCTGAAACGCTGAAATTTGGTAATACTCGCCTTCCCAACCTATAGCCTTGGCTATACGCTCGCACTCGGCTTCAGCCTCATCTTCTAACATCAAGTCAACTTTATTGAAGACTAACCAACGAGGTTTAGCGGCCAATTTAGGGCTGTACTTTTCTAACTCAGCAACAATAGCCTTAGCGTTATCCACAGGGTCAGTACCATTGGCAGGCATTAAATCAACTAAATGTAACAATACTCGGCAACGCTCTAAATGTTTGAGAAATTGTATACCAAGCCCGGCACCTTCCGCCGCACCTTCAATTAGTCCTGGAATATCAGCAATAACAAAGCTACTCATTGCATCCAAACGTACCACACCTAAATTAGGTACTAAGGTTGTAAAAGGATAATCGGCTACTTTAGGTTTAGCAGCAGAAACACTTCGAATAAAAGTCGACTTACCCGCATTTGGCATACCTAATAAACCAACATCGGCCAACAGCATTAACTCTAATCTTAAGTTTCTGATTTCGCCTGGTGTACCATTTGTTTTTTGTCTAGGCGCTCGGTTAGTACTAGTTTTAAAGCGCGCATTACCTAAACCATGATACCCACCTTGAGCAACTTTCATGCGTTGCAAGTGTTTGGTCAAGTCACCTAAGACTTCACCAGTGTCACTGTCTGTAGCTCGTGTACCTACTGGGACCTTAACTTCTAAGTCAGAGCCACCTCTACCTGTACAATTCGCACTTTGACCGTTTTTACCTCGCTCAGCACGATGAAAACGCTCAAAACGGTAATCAATCAAAGTATTTAAGTTTTCGTCTGCGACTAAATAGACACTACCACCATCACCACCGTCACCGCCATCTGGACCACCATCAGGGACATATTTTTCTCGGCGAAAACCCACTACGCCATTGCCACCATCACCAGCTTCAACGCGGATATCAGCTTCATCTACAAATTTCATGACTTACTTAACACCTTGATAATCAAACTACCTAAACCAGTATTGTTGTAAAACTTTAAAGCAAGTTGAACACAATTTATACAATTCAAATAAAAAACCCCGCATAAAGCGGGGCTTTTAAAAATAATACACTTATTACTTATTCAGCAACAATGCTCACAAATTTGCGATTTTTTGGACCTTTAACTTCAAATTGAACTTTACCATCAGATAAAGCAAATAAAGTATGGTCTTTACCGATACCCATGTTGTTACCAGCGTGGAATTTAGTACCACGTTGACGAACAATAATGTTACCAGCTAATACAGACTCACCACCGTAACGCTTAACACCTAAACGTTTACTTTCTGAATCACGGCCGTTGTTAGTACTACCACCAGCTTTTTTATGTGCCATTTGTAATTACTCCTATTAAGCGCTAATGCCAGTGATTTTCACTTCTGTGAACCACTGACGGTGACCCATTTGGGTACGTGAATGCTTACGACGACGGAACTTAACGATTTTTACTTTTTCGCCACGTCCATGAGTTACTACTTCAGCAGTAACCTTTCCACCATTAACAAAAGGTGTACCAATCTTAATATCGTCACCATTGCTCACCATTAAAATATCATCGAATTCAACTGACTCACCAGGAGCCACTTCGATTTTTTCTAGGCGAACGGTTTGGCCTTCAGCCACACGGTGTTGTTTGCCACCACTTTGGAAAACCGCGTACATAATTAAACTCCGCTCTGTGTCTCTTGACACTATATATTCAAAAACAGGGCGCGAATTGTACGTGAAGCTATATCACCAAGCAAGTCCATTTTTTAATTAATTTGATTAAATAACAATCGTTTTACGTTTCCCCTGCATTATTGTGACATATATGTTTAAGTGTGACTGGATACCCTACTAAAATTCTGTAGAATCCTTTTGCGAATTTAACCGTATGGATACTTAAGCTTAATCAAAAAAGTGAAGGCATGAAATTAGAAGACATCAATAACCTAGCGCATCAAGATATGATGGCTGTAAATGAGTTAATTCAACAGCAAGTCAACTCTGATGTTTCACTGATCAATCAACTCGGATTCTACATAGTTAATAGTGGTGGAAAACGCTTACGGCCATTGATAACGGTACTTGCAGCAAATGCGGTTAACATTCCTAATCAACAACATCATACGTTAGCGACTATAATTGAGTTTATACACACTGCGACTTTACTCCATGACGATGTGGTTGATGAATCCACTATGCGCCGTGGTAAAGAAACCGCCAATGCAGTGTTTGGTAATCAAGCCAGTGTGCTGGTAGGAGACTTTTTATATACCCGCTCTTTTCAGATGATGGTCAGTCTAAAAAGAATTCGAGTAATGGAAATTTTATCGGATGCCACTAATGTGATTTCTGAAGGTGAAGTATTACAGTTAATGAACTGCAATGATCCAGACACCACAGAAGAAAATTACATGCAGGTTATATATAGTAAAACGGCACGCTTATTTGAAGCGGCGACTTTATTGGCCGCAGTACTAGCTGAGCAGCCCAAAGAAATTGAAATCGCTATGCAAAACTATGGCAAATACTTAGGTACAGCCTTTCAACTTATTGATGATGTACTTGACTACGATGCCGACCCAGATGAAATGGGTAAAAATGTGGGTGATGACCTAGCAGAAGGCAAGCCAACCTTGCCACTGTTACATGCAATGTGGAATGGCAACGATGCGCAAGCCAGTATGATAAAACAAGCCATTGAAACTGGTGATGGTATGCAACACTTTGATGAGATAATGGCGGCAATGCAACAAGCAGGCTCTTTAGAATATACTAAAAATTTAGCAGTTAAGGCATCAGAACAAGCTATTGATGCCTTACAGCCAGTTCCTGATTCTGATTATAAAGAAGCTCTGATAGGCCTCGCGAACATCTCTGTGCAGCGGTCAGCTTAAGAACAGCTCACCGCTAATAACCCACCCTTTATTAGTCGACTTAATTATTTTGTACTTAGTTTTACTCTGCCACTCACTGTAGAAATATCCACTGCACCATGGCCTCCATTCACAGAAAACTCTAACCAACGACTTGGGCCGTACTTAGCTTTCTGCATTTTGTCATCTGATAATAAATTACTAATAGACCCACCGGCATGGGCTTGGATATCAAACCTTGCTGAGACTTCTTTTTGAAAGTTTAAGTTAATTCCCCCACCAACCGAGTAAGCATCAATATCACCGTTCTTTTTCAGGCTGAGGCTGGCATCAATATCACCATTAACAGTACTTACATTTAATTGCGATATCTCCCCAAGATCCAATTTGATATCGCCATTAACGGTTCCTACATTAATTTCATGACTGCTACTTTTCACCTCAATATCACCATTCACTGAATCATACCGATCTTCCCTTCCATCTGAATTTGTAGAGTAGATATCACCATTAACAGTTTCTACATTAACGTCTCCAGCTAACTCTTTCGCAGTTACATCCCCATTGACCGATTGTAAGTGAATGCGCCCTGCTAACTTTGCAACCTCCATATTACCGTTAATAGTTTCTATAGAGACCCCCCCGCTTATGCTCTCTACATCTACATCTGCATTCATTGAGTTATATTTGATTCTACTTTGATAAGGCACAAAAATTTCAAGTTTGTCACCAGCATTTTCTTCCCATTTATTCCATCGTCTGAGGCTTTTAGCTTTAACTTTGACCTCAATCAAAACTTCATCATTATCATGCTTAAAAATAAATCGGTCAGTATGTTTGCTTAAGGTGCCTCTGACTAATACTTGGTTTTTATCCCAGCCTTTTATCGTTGCCTCACCATTAACATGCTCAATTTTTATAAATGCATCTTCATCTACATCTACAGTGCGGTCTACCAGCTCAGAAGCCCAAGCAGTTATGCTTAAGCAACAGACCATTACACCTATAATTAATTTATTCATTTATTACTCCTTAAACTTTACAGCTTAAATTTGTGACCATTTTGGCGAATGTACTCGCTCAATAAGACTAATTTGTTGTTGATGCACGCTTTGTAACATCTTTAATAGCGCCATATTATTTGGGTCGTTTTCTAACGCCAATTTAATCGCATTTGCCGCATCATCTAACTCTGCAAGTTGGTCTTGCCAATTCTCTGTCAACGCAGGCTGGCTTTGTAATTTTACTAGCAGTTCGTGTTTTTGTTGTTCGTGTTGTGCGCTTAACGAAGCAACCAAATCATCTCCAGTTAACAGCTCAACCTGTGGGCTAAACGTCAACCAGCCAACTAAACCTAAAAACGCTATACCTGCTACCCACTGAAACTGCTTTCGTCCACTATTTGTTTTAAATAAATCGCTTTCATGGGTTTCTTTAGAAATAGCTAACTCAATACCGGTCCATAAGTCTCTTTCGGGTTGCTTTTCTTTTTTAAGAGCATTAATTTGTTCTCCGAGGCTTTTGTCAAAATTAGCGTTATTCATTGCTCATCCACTCCTTTAGCAGTTGCTTAGCCCGATGAAACTGGGATTTACTCGAACCAACTGCCATATCAGTCATTGCTGCTATCTCTTCGTGGCGATAGCCTTCAATAGCATGTAATACAAATACAATTCGCGCTCGCTCAGGAAGCCTAACGACATAACTTTCTAAATCAACACTTGCACTTGACCCTTCAGCCTCTTCATTCATCGCGGCTGAATCTTCGATGTTAAACATCTTTTGTAACCAGCCTTTTTGCCTACGAATGTAAGAAATCGTGACGTTAGACGTCACTGTATGTAACCAAGTAGAAAACTTACTCTGCCCCCTAAAGTTACCTATTTTTCTCCACAACTGTATAAAGACCTCTTGGGCTGCATCTTCGGCCAAGGTTTTTTCACCGGTTAGTCGATAACATAACCCATACACTTGCCCAATATATTGGGAATATAAAGTGTTATAAGCCTGTTTATCGCCGTTCTGCACCGCCTTAATTAAGTCTGCCTCACTTTTAGAGGCGAACTTATGTTCGGCAGCAACAACGTTTCCTTGGTTAGTCAATGTAAGGTATTACTCTTGTTTAGTTGACAGATTAGTCGCAGAGTAAAGCCTAAAAGTTTAAAACGCCAAATAAAAAATACGCTAGTATTCTAGAGCACTCGACTTGGCAGCTAACCATGAAACTCGTTACTTACTCTCTATAAAACTTAAGATAGGCATAATCATGGAACAAAACTTATTAGAAAAGACTGGTAAAACCTTAGAGCAGTGGAAAACTTTATTGGCAACACAATCCTTTAGCAAACATGGAGAGTTTATGAACTTCTTAAAAAAGGAACATAATGTTACCCATGGCTTTGCAAACTTTATTACCTTGAAATATCGTGAAGCTGATGCAGCCTCATTCAGTACTGGGGATTTAATTACTAACCAATATTTAGGAAAAGACAGTCTAAAAGCTGTCTTTAACCAGCTCAACCAAACAATACAAAAATTTGGACCTGATGTGACTATTGCCCCCAAAAAGTCAGCGGTCAGCTATAAAGTACAACGGCAATTTGCTTTGATTAAACCCAGCACTAAAACACGGATAGACCTCGGCTTAAAGTTTAATGACAAAGCACATACACAAAGGTTAGAAACATCGGGACCATTTGGAGCGATGTGCACCCATAGAGTTCAAATAACTGATATAAAACAGGTAGATGATGAACTCGTAAACTGGCTTAAAGATGCCTATCAAGAAGCAAAATAAATAAAGGTTCGAGAGACTGAACTTCACACCCAATCCATATCAATCATTTTAAATAAGGGTAGTAATGAAAGTTATTGGTTTATACAAGGCGCAACTTAAAAGAATTGGGCCAAGAAGTGAATTAACGGGGATCTACAAATACCCTACTACCTCTGTAATCGTCAATAAGCTAGGTATTGAAGGTGATATACAGGTAGATAAGCGGTTTCATGGTGGCCCCGAAAGAGCCTTGCACCAATACGCCCTAAGTAGTTATGAAAAAATAATAAAGCACTACCCATTATTATATAGAAAAGCCAATGTCGGCTCTATTGGCGAAAATATCAGTATAACCACCATGAACGAGACGAATGTTTGTATTGGCGATACATACCAAATTGGCACGGTCACTATACAAGTATCCGGCCCTAGAATGCCTTGTTTTAAAATTTCCGAAAAATTCAGTACGCCTGGATTAGATAAATTTGTCGCTAAGCATGGCATTCATGGTTGGTATTACCGTGTACTAAATGAAGGCTCGTTTTCAATCGACGATGACGTTTTACTTGTCTCCAGAGAGAACCCTAGTGTGAGTATTGCAACGTTCTTAAAAGTAGTACAAGGCAAAACAACAGCAGAAGACATCATAAAGAATGCAATAAATGCCGAGGGATTAGATCCCGAATGGAAAGAAAAACTTGAAAAGAAATATCAATAATTCATGAATATCAGACATAAAAAAACACCGCTAATTTAGCGGTGTTTTTATAAGTGTTACAACAAGTAGCAATTAAGCTTCTTGAATGATAACCAACTTGATAACAGCAGTAACGTCTGTGTGAATTTGCAAATCGATATCGAATTCGCCAGTTTCACGTAAAGTACCTACAGGTAATTTAACTTCAGATTTAGTTACTTCAACACCAGCAGCAGTAATTGCATCAGCAATGTCGCGAGTACCGACAGAACCAAACAATTTACCTTCATCACCAGCTGGAGAAGCGATAGTCACTTCACCTAAAGCAGCGATTTTATCTGCACGAGCTTGAGCTGCAGCGTGTTGTTCAGCGATTTTCGCTTCCAACTCAGCACGGCGCTGTTCAAATTTCTCTACATTTACTTTAGTAGCGGGAACTGCTTTACCTTGTGGGAACAAGAAGTTACGCGCGTAACCTGATTTTACAGTGACTTTGTCACCCAAGCCGCCTAGGTTAGCGATCTTGTCTAATAGTATAATATCCATCTCTGCTACCTACGATTACTTGTGAGAATCAGTATATGGAAGCAACGCCAAGAAGCGCGCACGCTTGATAGCAGTTGACAACTGACGCTGATATTTCGCGCTAGTTCCAGTGATACGGCTAGGTACAATTTTACCACTTTCAGTGATGTAATTTTTTAACATAGCGATGTCTTTATAATCGATTTCAGCAGCACCTTCTGCAGAAAAACGACAAAACTTACGACGTCTAAAAAAACGAGCCATTATGCGTCTCCTTTTTCTTCTGCAGCTGGAGCTTCTGTAGCAGGAGCAGCGGCAGCAGGTTTGTCATATGATTTTTCTTCACGCTTTTCACGACGTTCTTCTTTAGCCATAGGCGACTGTTCAGTAACAGCAGCTTTGGTACGCATAACAAGGTTACGCAAAACAACATCATTAAAACGGAAAGCAGTCTCTAGTTCTTCAACAGCTTCAGCAGTTGCTTCAGCATTGATCAAAACATAGTGTGCTTTATGAAGTTTATCGATAGGGTAAGCCAACTGGCGACGGCCCCAATCTTCTAAACGATGAATTTGACCACCCTCTTGGGTAAGAATTCCGGTATAACGCTCGATCATACCTGGAACTTGTTCACTCTGGTCAGGGTGAACCATGAATACGATTTCGTAATGACGCATCATATTGCTCCTCACGGTTGTAGTCTCGATAGCACAGTCAAGCTATATAGAGACAAGGAACTAAAGTTAGTGACTGTTTTAAGCGGCGCGGATTGTATATAAACTGGGCGCTAGGCACAAGGTTTATTTAGGTTCTAGCCTAAAAAATGTCATTTCATGACGAAAAGCTTAAAACTCAAAGAAAGGCATCGCTACGGCAATGAGCATTCGCTTCGTTCACAACAATTGTGACAACGTCACTTTTGAATCAATTGGGGTCGTAATAAAGTTACTCTAGCGTTATCAATGTAAGAACTAATTTTGATGTCAGGTACTGAGTCAATAAAGGGCTTTCATTTGTAAGTCGTCCTTTAGGGCGTCAATTTTTTACACCAAAACCGATAATAGAATTGCTGAAAGTGGCCCAGCTATGGCGCAGTTCTCTAGCTTAGACCATAACTTTCTTGCTTGTATTTCTGGCTTACTGGTTAAAGAAACCAACCAAGAGGTTATTAACCGCTATTGGTCAAAACCTGTTGAAACATGGTATGAGAAAGGTCGAGATGACCGCTCATTACTGATGATGCGCTTTGAACTAAAATCAGCTGAAATGTGGGCAGTTGCCCCCGGCGTAGTAGAAATGCTCAAGCTAACCTCAGGCTCTACTATCTCTCCTGCAGAAATGGGCGGTCATCAAAAGATTGCATTTTAACGTTTAGCCTGTAGTTTTAGGTTTATATGGCCCAGAGGCTTGGGCCAATCCATTAGCCATTTCGGAACATAAAACTAGCATGCAAGAAGCCACACATATAGTTACGTCTTACTATTTTAAAACCTCATCAAAATAGCGTAGCCAGTTTAGACCTAATATCTTTTCAATATCGCCAGTGCTATAGCCTCTTCTATCTAGAGCTTTAGCTACATTTAAGAACCTTTCTGGTTCGTCTAGTTCAGGGATCCATGCGGGCCACTGAACTTTATAAGAAGGTTTAAAGCGAGTTAGCCTCGGGGTATACCAATTTTCTTTAGTCGCACCTGTTGCTTCGAGCCCTTGAATAGCGAAATCCGAAGCAACACCTACGTGGTCAATCCCACCCACCTTAACTGCATGATCAATATGATCGATATAGGTTTCCAATGTAGTCTCTTTTCTTACCTTTGGCCCAAGCATATAACCCAACGAAATAATTCCAACCACTCCACCTTTATCAGCTAATGCCTTAATTTGCTTATCTGTTTTAGCTCGGGGGTGATTTCTGTGAAGCGCCTCGCACATTGTGTGATTGCATGAAGCCGGAGCTTTACTAAAATGAATCCCGTCGTCAGTGGTTTTTGGCCCACAATGCGATAAATCAACAATAATACCTAGTTCATTCATTCTCTCCACCGCTTCAATTCCAAAATCGGAAAGCCCTGAGTTGGTTCTTTCAGTAGAGCCATCTCCTAGCAAGTTTCGCTGGTTATAAGTTAACTGAATCCATCTGGTGCCTTTTTCATAAAGAAGATTTATGTTGTCGATAGACCTTTCAATCATGGTTGAGTTTTGGAAGCCAAACAATACCGCGGTTTTATTCTCTTTTTTTGCCTTAATAAAATCTGCTGCAGTTGTTGCTAAAAGTAATTTATTTGGATTGTCCTCAATTCTTTGATGCCACTCATTTATAGAGTTTAAAGCAAGTTTTAGGTTGTAAGACGTAAGTGAAGTAGCGAACCCTGTATACCCTGATTTGGGCAATGCCTCAAAAGAATCTTGATTCCAGCCCTTTGGTATAACTAATCCATCAATAACTATCGATTTTCTGAATAGCTCTTCTATGTGTTTTTGATTTGAAGAATCAACACCTGATAAGGCCTTTCCTGCAGAGCTTGCGAAAACATTGCTTATCTGACTTTGGGCAAGTGCACCTATGGATAACATTTTTAAAATACTTCTGCGTTCATTATTCATTGTTTACTTTATATCCCATCTATTTAATTTAAAAATTAGGTAACCCATTAACTATATGCACACGCCAACTTGTTGATAAACTAACGGTTTCAGTAACAACATTTGCGCAAATCTTCTGCAGTAAATGAATATTAAGAATTACAATTTTTCGAAAATATACTTTGTACCCCTGCCCATTCAGTTGTTAGACACTTTAGCTTTAGAAATCCCCCCTTGTCATAGAATAAATTTTTATCATTGTTACTTACTAATATGATTGATTTTGATTACGGAGGGGGGATAAACAGGTTTCAAGTGTCAATGCATTATAATTTACTAAATTGATGTGTATTCGTTTTGTTAAAGTCTTTTGGCTAAATACTCAGAACGGCTACCTGTCACCTAACAATAATAAGAGGCTATTTGTGAAATTTTTGTTGAAAAATAAACTGAGTTTATTAGTTACTAAATTAGTTCTAATACTCATACCACTAGGATTAGTTAGTTGTGCTAATGATTCTAAAGAAAAGGCTTGGCAAAACATTAACGAAGAGTCTTCATTTCAAATTTATAGGAGACAGTCACTTATAGGTGAAGAGACTTACAAGATAATTTCTGATCAAGAAAAAATAATTGTTACGTCCTTACAAGGAGAAAATGAAAGAGGTCGAGTATCTGGAACCATTAGCGAGCTATATCTTACTAATACACTTGAGCCCTTATTTTATTCAAGTAAAAGAGTGAGAGGAGAGCAAAGCCAGCCTATATTTATTTTCAATGGAAAGTCTGAATCAGTCACTTTTACTGAGAAAAATTTTGACTCAGTTACAGTTAAGAAACCCGAGTTGTTTTTTCCTGTTCATAGCAACATTTCCGCAGCCGCAGAGATGATGTTGTATCACTACTTTTTAGAAAAAGGCAAACCTAAAACCATTCAAACATTTCCCCGAGGTGAGGTTTCCGTCACGTTTTCAAAGCAAGATGAAGTGGTTGTTAATGGTAAAAAGGAAATGCTCGATAGATATGTTGTTACAGGAATAAATTGGGGAGGCAGAACAATATGGTTAAACCAACAAGGCGATTTGGTGGCGCTGGTAAAAGCCAACACTCAAATAAGAGAGATGGTACGCAAAGGGTATGAAGATGCTTTACAGACTTTCATTGATGGAAATGTAGAAGAGCAAATCAAGCAATTAGTGGCATACACTAAAGAAACTAAGACAGAAACAGCTCCATTAACTGCATTAGTTGGTGCGGATATAGTTACCGGCCTTAGTGAAGACGTCATGAAAGACATGACTTTAATTTATCAAGGCAAAAAAATAATCGATATTGGCAAACGCAACCAAGTAGTCATTCCTAGCCATGCTAAAACGATAAACCTAGAAGGTAAAACTTTAATTCCAGGGCTTTGGGATATGCATGCTCATTCGAATCAAGTTCAGTGGGCGCCAGCATATTTAGCCGCGGGAGTAACAACCATACGTGACAACGGCAATGAAGTAGAATTTGCGACTGCATTTAGAGATGCTGTTGCCGGGGGCCTTGTTGGACCAGATATATTACTAGCAGGGATGACAGATGGAGCAGGTAAAAGAGGGAATGGCGTGATTAGAGCTAGATCACCTGAAGAGGCTCGAAGTGTTGCCCAAATGTACCATTCAAAAGGGTACAAGCAGATAAAAATATATAGCTCAATGGATCCAGATATAGCAAAAATATTGATAGATGAAGCTAAGAAATTAGGCTTGACTATTACCGGCCATATTCCAACCAAAATGCCAAGTATTCGTGCTGGAATTGAGATGGGAATGAATCACTTAAGCCATCATAGTATCTTTTTGAAAATTCTTTACCCAGACAGAGAACCATCATCATTAAAAAGGCCCTATCTGGTAGACAATGAGTTTACACAAGAGGATCTCGCAAGTGCCACTGAGTTCTTGTTAGAACATAATGTCGCCCTTGAGCCAACGGTTGCCTTAGATGTGGCGAGGACAATGGAATGGGGGGCAAAAATTGAAGAGTTAGAACCAGATGCTTATAGGATTGCTTATGAACTATGGGAAAGCAAACGCCTCAGAAGCGGTCTTTCTCCAGAAGCAACGGAAAAAGGGATTAAGAATTATAAGATCGCTATGGATATAATTGGGCACTTCCATCGAGCCGGGATTCCTATAATTGCAGGCACGGATAACGTCGTACCCGTTTTTAGTCTTTGGCTTGAACTAGAGTCATTTCATAAATTGGCTAAAATGTCAGCATTAGACACTATCCGAGCCGCGACTATTGTTCCTGCACAATTGATGGGAATGGATAAACTAACGGGTACCCTAGAAGTAGGAAAAGAGGCGGATATAGCAATACTAGACAAAAATCCATTAGATAAAATTGAAAATTTACGTTCAGTATCTGCTGTTATAACCAATGGAAATTATTATCAAAGTAAGCCTCTTTTTAAAGCGGCAGATTTTAAACCTACAAGGTAGTAAACCTCAAAAGGTAAGTTAATTCTTGTTAACTTACCTTTTTCATTTTTGTATTCACATCTAGCTTTAAATTTCTAACTTTAGTTATTTTCTTCTCGTCACGTTAAAAATTATTCAGCGTCTTTAGAATAATTATTTGTGGGGGGATCTTAAGCCTAGAGTGTCTATTATTCTGAACTACTTCAATTGTGTTTGATTACGAATACATTGAGGTTAATTATAAAACAATGAAAGGATAGCCCATGAGAAACTCAAAATTTTTAAAGTCCCTAATTACAGGAACTTTTATTACTATTATAGGGCTCAGCGGTAGTGTTAACGCTCAACAAAAATATGATCCAGAAGCACGATTGAAAGAACTGAAAATAACATTACCTCCAGCGCCAAATCCAGTTGCGAATTACGTAAATGGGGTGAGGACAGGCGACTTAATCTTTCTTGCAGGCAAAGGGCCTTACTACCCAGATGGCACAGAGCTGAGAGGGAAAGTAGGAAAAGATGTGTCAATCGAACAAGCATACGAAGGTGCTCGCCAAACCGCCATCAATCAAATGGCGGTATTGAAAGAAATGTTAGGTGACTTGGACAAGGTGGTTCGCGTGGTGAAGGTTTTAGGAATGGTTAACTGTGAACCCGACTTTATTCAACAACCCGCGGTAATTAATGGCTTTTCGGATCTCATAGTAGAAGTGTTTGGCGAAAAGGGAAAGCACGCCCGGGCAGCAGTAGGAATGGCTACATTGCCTCGTGGCCAATCTGTTGAAATTGAAATGATTGTAGAAGTGAGAGACTAAGTATGAAAGTTAATAATCTGTTTCACCGTTTTATTTTCTCTTTCGCATTGGTATTTATAACAAGTGCTGGGGCAGTTGAAGAAAAGACAAATACCCCCTCGTTAGAGATGACTTACTTAGGGACTGCTGGATGGATTATTAAGGATGGAGATATTACCGTTCTTCTTGATCCTTATGTATCTCGCTTGCAGCTTAAAGGTCGCGAGCTTGATGGAGATGACCGTAAAGTTTATTCAGGTGACGATGTAGGCCCAATAGATAAGACGCAGGTAGACAAACTTATTACTGATGCTGACTATATATTAATACATCACAGTCACCATGACCACTTAGGCGACGTGCCCTATATTGCAAAAAAGACCGGAGCCAAAATAATAGGCACAGAGACAACACAAAGGATCTTGTTAGCTTATGGAGTACCAAAAGAGCAAATATATGTGGTTGTCGGAGGAGAAGATTATCAATTTGAGAACTTTTCTGTGCGTGTTATGCCGTCAATTCACTCTGCTCTAAACAATAAGCTATATCATGATTCAAGCAGGTATGATGGTAATACTGAATTGAAAGCCCCACTTACAATAAACCAATTTGTAGAAGGTGGTTCACTTATGTTTCTCGCAAGGTTCAAGAATAAAACAGTGTTAACTATGGGCTCAATGAACTTCTTACAGCGTGAAATGACAGACCTAACCCCTGATATTCTGTTAGCAGGAGTGAATGGTTCTAGACTAAATATTTACAATTATGATGAGCGACTAATCGAGTTAACTGGGAAGCCCCCTGTTGTGATCCCAACCCATTGGGACTCCTTTAGTTGGCCTTATGGGGTTTCCCAAGAGGTAAATGTGAATAAAAAGCTCATTCCATTTAGAGAAAATGTTCTTAAAGTCGCACCTAAAACTGATGTTATTTTCCCGATACACTTAAAAACGATAGTTATAGACTAATCAACAGGATATTTTATGAACTTAAATAGACTCAATCTAGGTTTGGTATTTCTAGCCAGTACGTTAAATTTACTCTCTTTCTATAGCAGTGCTGCAGACAGTAAAATTAGTTATCCTAAAAGAGGAGGGGCATACCCCATTTCTGTGGAAAACTTTTTCACCGGCGGCGTAGCTTTAGGTGACTTAGACAATGATGGGGATATTGACTTAGTTGAGTCTAATGGCCGTCATTGGGCACAGGCAAACTATGTTTATTTAAATGCTGATAATAGAGGGTTTAGTAGTAGAGTTAAGCTCGGAGATATCGACACGACATCCTATAGAGCAATTCTAGCAGACATTGACTCTGATGGTGATTTAGACATTATTCAACCCAATGATAGGCTTGAAAATCAGATATATTTTAATGACGGCAGTGGCAATTTCAACGTTATTAAAAGCTTCGGCAGTGTTCACTCAGCCACTCGAAGTATTACCGTCGCAGATATAGATGGGGATAATGATTTAGATGTTCTAGAAAATTGTAGAGGTACACCCAATCTTATTTTCTTAAATGATGGCAAAGGTAATTTATCTTCAAGATCTAAAAATAATGAACAATTAACCTATGGTAATTTAAAGGATAGAACACTGGCGGTTGTGGTTCATGATATGAATGACGATGGTTTTGTTGATCTAGTCCAAGCTAATCGAAACGGCGACCAAAATAAAATATTGCTAAACGATGGAAGTTTAAATTTCGTTAAATCCATAGACTTTGGATCTGGTGAGGATGATACCCGAGGCGTCGCGGTTGCCGACATGAATAATGACGGTTTACCGGATATTGTGACGGCTAACATTGGTGAAAAAAATACTGTAATTTTAAATAAAGGGAATGGGAACTTTACGATTTCTCAGTCTTTTAGTTATGAAAAAAGCAGGAGTTATGCGGTTTTAATTCACGATCTCGATAAGGATGGGGACAGTGACGTGGTTATCGCTAATGACTTAGATTACAACCAAGTATTTTTGAACAACGGCTCAGGAAAACTAACATTGCTTGCAGAAATTGGCGAAAAAGAAGATAAAACCTACGCACTTGCCGTAGGAGATATTAATGGCGATTCGCTTCCAGATATCGTTGCAGGTAATTCAGGTTCGGCTAATTATATGTATCGCCAAAAGTTAGTAACATCAAAGAAATAAACTGCTACTTCCCTTGCAATTGCCACCTCAAAAATGGGACCTAAACCTGTATTTAGATCCCATTTTGTATCTATCTTCTACTCCTGTCCTTTCACCTAACGTAGAATAGAACACCTGAATTCAAATAATCTGTATAAGTGTCTTTACACACCTTACTTTTTAAATATTTGGCAACTAGCCCCAAATATGAGGCACCCAATAAATTGATAATAATGTCAGTAACAACACTCCGATAATATTCATAAGGATGCCTGCCTTAGCCATTTGAGGTATTTTAATAAAGCCTGACGAAAAAACAATAGCGTTAGGTGGTGTTGCAACAGGTAACATAAAGGCACAACTTGCTGCCATGGCAATTGGCACACAAAGCATTAGCGGGTCTATGCCTGCCTCTATAGCAATTGCTCCCATAATCGGTAATAGAGTCGCGGTTGTTGCTAAGTTACTAGTTAACTCCGTAAGAAGCACAACTAAAAGTACTGACGCTAAGACCAACATAGAAACCCCCAATGTACCTAGAGGAGCTAAACTATGACCTAACCATAACGCCAAACCACTATCGGCAACAGCTGCAGCCAAGGATAAACCGCCACCAAACAAGAGCAACACTCCCCACGGTAACCTTCCTGCTTCGTGCCAAGTCATAAGCTGTGGTTGATGTCTATTACCACTAGGAATGATAAATAAGAGTATGGCAGCAGCCATCACAATTCCTGGGTCAGATAGTCCCGGAATATCCCAAAAAATAGCGATTGGCTTTCGCAGCATCCAAGCGACGACAACCACTGAAAATATTATGGCCACGCGTTTTTCTGCTAAAGTCATTGGTCCAAGCTCATCTCTAAGCTTTTGTAAGTAAGCCGAGGTTTCTTTGCTTTCTGGAATATTTACTGGATATAAGAGTTTAGTTAAGGTTAGCCAAGCAATAGGTAGCAATATCATTGACACTGGAAGACCAACAGCCATCCACTCCAAAAAGCTAATTTCATAGTCATAATTTTCATTCATAAATCCAACCAACAACGCATTAGGTGGCGTGCCTACCAAAGTAGCAAGACCACCTATAGTTGCTGAGTACGCTAACCCGAGTAGCATAGCAATCTGAAAATTACTTTTTTGTTTTTCAGTTAGGTCAGGCTGATTGTCGAGTATCGTTCCCACCACAGATAGCGCGATAGGCAAAAGCATCAAGGTGGTACTTGTGTTTGTCATCCACATAGATAAAAACGCGCTAGCTAGCATAAAACCACCGATAAGCTTTACGCCATCGGTTCCGGTTAAAGATAAAAGAAACAAAGCAACCCTACGATGCAAATTCCACCTTTCAACGGCTAATGCCAATAAAAAACCGCCTAAGTATAAGTAAATAATAGGGTTGGAGTAAGGTTCCGCCGCTTCTCTTAAAGACTTGATACCAAGAGGTTCAAATACAACTATTGGAAGACAAGCAGTAACTGATACAGGTAATGCTTCTGTCGCCCACCATGCAGCCATCCACAGACTTATAGCTGCAGTTTTCCAAGCCACGGGCTCCATTATGGTTTGGGAGCCTGAAAACAACATCATTAACGCAAATAATGCTGGGCCAAGGGCTAATCCAACATTTTGATAGGTAGGCCGCTCTTCGGTTATTGCTGATGCTTGTGGATTACTATTCATAATTCTATATTTCTCTGCTTGAACCCTGTTTTACGAAGTTACTCATCTATTAACCTTTACCTTTAATAGCACTATCTTATCTATACGAATCACATAGGCCGCACATTGACTATTTAGAGCAAATATTACTTCTCTGATATAGTTTGACACTTGCATATCAGTTATTCCCCATTACTCTGTATTTTTTTACTTCTTAATATATATCTGCCAGGGCGATACTCGTTTGCTTGAATACCTTGCTTTTGCAACATATCAATAAATGTTTTCACGTCACCAATTTCTATGGTTCCACTAAGATAAACATTGGGTAAATTGGTTGATGCGATTAGAAATCCCCCTTCAACATATCTGCTGAACTCTTCAACAGCTAGGGAGAGAGGTACCTGCTTCCAAACAAGAACCCCTTTGGTCCACGTAGGCTTTGTATTTAGATTGGGGGCCTGTTGTTCTGGATATACTTGCCCTGCGACTAACTCAAACCCTTTACCTTCAATAACGTGATTAGCTTTATAGTCATACTCTGAAAGAATGGCTTTGGCGACGGGTGGAATAACCTCTATCTGACCTGAGTATACTTGGATTTTTTTTGATGAAGGCAAATCTGCTATGCGAAAAGTAGTATGTGTTGAATGAATACTCCCGAAGCTAGTATTAACATTGAAGGGACGCGCGTCATTTGAAACATCAAAAATAGCTTCACCTTTTAACAGTGTTAGTTGACGAATGTCATCGGTCATGCGTACTTCTATAAGACTATCAGTGTTCAGAGTAACGGTGGATTGATCAGAAAGCGTTATGGTTTTTTGCTCTCCTTTTACCGTAAAGTAAACATCGGGTTTTGGTTCAAAGAATATAAGTGCTAAGAATCCAATTATTAAGAAACATAAGGTCGCTTTAATACTCCAACCTGGTGCACTCCCCCTTGCACCTATTGTAGATTCAATTGTTAGTGTTTTAGCTTGAAATAAAGGAATAATATCTTCGTGATCTACTAGATCTTTGAGCTCACTCAAAGTACTTAACCTAGCCCAAACCGGGGTAAGCTCTTCATAAGCTTTAGCATTTATGGGATCACTCTGGAGCCATTTAGCAAAATCACGATGGTTTTTTTTAGTTACTTCTTCTGAGTCTAATCTGGCAATCCATAGTGCTGCTTCATCAAGCTTGTCGTCTGGGATGTTATCTACAACCCATTCGTATATTGTCATGAAGCCGTTTTCTTGATCGTCGTTTCGGTATCGCTACCTTTCTTAATAGACTTAAATAGTAGGTGTGTGTAGCGAACTCCTTTGGCTAAATGCTTTTCAACGGTCCCTATAGAAACTTGTTGGCGTTCTGCGATTTCTTTATAAGAGAGCTGTTCAACATGCCGCAATATGAAAGTTTCTCGACATTTTGGAGGGAGGGTATTAATAGCTTCAAGTACCTGCTGAAGATCTTGCTGAGCTTCAATTGCGTTTTCTATATTAGCAGGCTGACCTTGGCCTTCTTGAACCTTTATGGTATCGATGGCTTTTTGCTTATTTTTATTACGTCTAAACTCATTTAACGTAATATTTTTCGCAGTACTGTACATATAAGCTTTGAGATTAATCACATTATTAATCTTATCTGTAGATTGTGCTCGTATTAACCTTTCACAGGTATCTTGAACAACATCTTCGGCTTCAGCCGCATTTAATGACATTCCACGCAAAAACCTGAATAGTCCAGGTAACGCCTCTATGATGAGTTTATCAAATTTATTATTTTTATTAAGCATGACAACTGTTTTATTTTTATACCGCAACTAGCGGACTATTTTTCAAGCAAGGACTCTAAGCGCAGTATTTTTACTGGATATTAAAAGTAAATTCAAGAATAACTTTAAAATTAAAATCAAATTCAATGCAAACAAAAATTTCTAATTTATTTTTTTATAGGTGGGGGGTAAGCCTTTCACATGTGTCTTACTTATGCATGTTAATTGAATTTTTATGCACTTACTGAGGCATATAAAACCTTTCAACTGTTTAGGTTAAATAAAAATAATAAGTTCTGGAGGCACATAAAGTGGTATTTAAAAAAAGTTTACTCTGTAAAAGTATATTAGTAGGAATGTCTTTAACGGCATTTCAACTGAAAGCGGCTGAAACCTCTAATGGGGAAGAAGTTGGTAACACTGAAAAAATTGAAGTTACAGGCTCTAGAATAAAACGAACAGAATTTTCTTTACCTGTACCGGCACAATCTCTCACCATAGATGATTTAGAAGCAATCGGCGCGAACGAACTTAGCGAGGCAATCACAGAGATTCCAGCGGTAAGCCCAGGTATCACTACTGAAACATCACAAAGTAGTGCCCAAGACAGTGGCCTTTCAACCATTTCATTAAGAAACCTTGGTTCAGAGAGAACCTTGACCTTAATTGATGGTAGAAGAACCGTAGGTAATACTTCAACTGGAAGTACGGTTAGCTTATCGACTATTCCTGATGCATTTGTTGAGCGAATAGAAGTCATTTCTGGAGGAGCTTCTGCGCTATATGGCTCAGATGCGGTTACTGGTGTGGTTAATATTATCACGAAGCGCAATTTTGAAGGGCTCACCTTTGACTATCGCTATGGTACATCCGAAGAAGGCGGAAATGATGAAAAAGGCATAGAGATTGCTGCTGGTGCCAATTTTAATGATGACCGCGGCAACCTGATGTTTGCTTTTGAATGGGATGAAGAAACAGCTATCTACGAACATCAACGTAGTAAAATGATAGATCCCCGTACAGTATCAACGTCTTCTGATAGCCCCGATGAGTTTACAGAAACCCTGAGCACTCATATTTTAGGTGGCCTTTTTCCTGGTAACTCTGGAACAGCAGCAGATCCTAGCAGTGATTCACAATATTGGTTCTATGATAACGGTGGTACCGGAGAGCTAACTGAAGATTTTAATCGTTCGGAAGATGGGTATTTTGCTCTAGGGCCAGAAACTGCATCAATTCCTAGAGAGCGATTTTTATTGGCAAGTCACTTAACATTTGACTTGACTGACGACGTTGAGTTTTTTGCTAATGCCCATTATTCAACTGTCTACACTTACTCAAATCGTACTCCTGATACAGCAACCTCAACTCGACTGTTTGAAGACTTTCCGCTTTATTTATCAGACGGGGTCACTCCGCACCCTTATGTTCCGCAAGAAATCTTTGATGATGCTCTTGAACTTGGTAATGACTCCATCGCTTTTCGTCGCAGATGGGCAGAGCTAGGCAATCGTTATCGTGACGCCGACAATGACACATTACGAATGTGGACAGGTTTAAGGGGATACTTTGCTGATACATGGTCATGGGAATTAAACTATGGCTATGGCGAATGGCGTCGGTCCCAAACCAAAGCCGGCGATTTACTTGTGGCAAACTACCAACAGTCTATCGATGTTGAATATGTCGATGCGACCGACACTTCACTAGGACTGCAATGTGCGAATGAGTTTGCCAGAGATTCTGGTTGTGTAGCCTTGGATATATTCGGTTTAGGCGCGGTAACAGATGATGCTGTTGATTGGCTTAAATTAACAGATAAGTTATTAGCAAAAAATGAAACAACTACGGTTAGTGGCTGGTTAACTGGTGACCTAGTTGATTTATGGGCTGGTCCTTTATCTATGGCAACAGGTTTTGATTACCGTGAAGAAAAAAGTCAAACCCGTTGGGATAACATTAGTACTTCAGGCGGAAGTACAGCCACTCAACAAGTAGACCAAACAGGGCAACAAGAAGTTACTGAAGTATTTGTAGAGTTAATCATGCCGTTGGTTGAAGATACCTTTTTTGCAGACTATATTTCGGTTGAAGGCGCTTACAGGGTAAGTGATTATTCAACGGTTGGTAGCATAAGCAGTTGGAAATTTGGTGGTTCATGGGTCCTAAATGATCAACTTACATTCCGTTCTGTTATTGCCGAAGCAAATAGAGCGCCGAACAACATCGAATTATTTAGCGTAGGCTTGGGTAGTCAAGGTGGTCTAGATGACCCTTGTGATTTAGTAACAGCGACGTCAACTCAGTCTTATGCAGATACTTGTCGACAAGATCCAAACGTCGCCTCAATTATCGCATCAGAAGGCATATTCGAAGATGACTCTAACCAAGTGCAACAACCAACATTTGGTAATGAAGGCTTAGGTGTAGAAACGGGTAAAACCTTCACTGCAGGAGTTGTTTACTCTCCTGACTTTATTCCAAACTTAACTGTCGCGCTAGATTATTATGATATTAGAATCGAGAATGCTATCAGTGAAATAGAAGCAGAAGATATTTTACAGCTTTGTTATTCATCAGGAGATTTTAATTCAACTGAGAGCTGCAGTATTCCAGTAAGAGATGTTACTACAGGCCAACTTACAGAAGTTTCACAAACATCTTTGAATACCGATGAGTTGAGAACCAAAGGTTATGATGCAACCTTCTCATATAACTTTGACGGTGAAGATATTGGTCTGCCGGGCTCTTTTAAAGTTTCGGGAACTTATAATATTATTAAAGAACTAGAAGAGGAGTCACCTGTACCAGGTACTACTGAAACTTTCATTAATGACGAGCTTGGCTTATTAGGTTCCCCTGATAGAACAGGACGATTCTCTGTCAGCTGGAAAGATGGGCCACTAAAAGTATCATGGAGAACCCTATATATTGGCAGTATGTTAAATGACAATTATGCTAGAGACCGTCTTAACGCTTGTCATGAGTATAGTAACTGTAGTGATAAAATAAATCTGTTTATCAGAGACGTGACGACTCATAACTTACGTATTTCTTATAAAATAGAAGACGTTTTGGGTGGCGATCATAATTTGTACTTTGGTATAAATAATATCACCAATGACCAGGGCCCTAATTTATTCGGAGATGGGAATGTTGGTGAAAACCATAGCTCATTGCATGATTTGACAGGTCGGTTCTATTATGGCGGTATCAAAATAACTTTCTAAGTAATAAGCCAATTTAATACTTTATTTAACATAAAGTTTAAAAGAAACTAATCTTTTTTATTAAAGCCCTTTTTTAAAAGGGCTTCTTTATGTAATAAAGTAGGTGAAGCTCATCAACTTGATGAATAATCCACGAATATCAGTATAACAACCGACCAATTTACTTTTTTCACTCGGCGGGTTGACTCACTTTATTAAGTTAAAAATGATTTGTGCCCACTTCAATACATTAGTTTTTCTATACAATCTTACAATGTAAATTTTACACCACCTTCCATCTAGAACGCATATTTAGAAAACTAGAATACAAATAGTTCTTTTAAATACAGAAACTTAACTTCATTCACACTAACGGCTTAGTAGTTGCAACTGTCTTATTTGTAATATTATCTCAATCAAAAAGGAGTAACAGATGTCTAGTGCTCAAGCTAACCTCAGGCTCTACTATCTCGCCTGCAGAAATGGGCGGTCATCAAAAGATTGCATTTTAACGTTTAGCCTGTAGTTTTAGGTTTATATGGCCCAGAGGCTTGGGCCAATCCATTAGCCATTTCGGAACATAAAACTAGCATGCAAGAAACAACAACCAGTAATCACAGCGATAAAAACTCAAGTAACGCTAGGTTAATAAATATTCCTAATATTCAGTGGATATTAGTTTTAGCAGTTATCTATACCTTGTACTTTGCTCAAAGCCTTATTATTCCTCTAGTTCTAACTGTTTTAGTTGCCTTATTGCTAAGCCCTTTGGTTTCACTTTTACAAAATTTCTTTATACCCCGAGCAATTTCATCTATCGCGCTTTTGGCTATGTTAGCCACTCCTTTTACCTTGGTAGGAGTTGAATTAGTGGAACCCGCTCAAAGGTGGGCAAAGCTAATTCCACAATTATCTGTGCAAGTAACTAAACAGGTTGAGTCCATAAGCAGTGCCTTTGATGAACAAACTAAAGCGCAACCTACTAAAAAATCGAGCATCTTCGATTGGTTTTCAAATAGTAAAACTTCAAGACCTACAGAAAAAAAATCGGCAACTGTGGTCACAGATCGAATAAAACAAAATAGTATGGAATTACTTGTTGATGCATTGGGTGCCGCCCCGCTATTTTTTGCACAATTACTGGCGAGTGTAATTTTAATATTGTTTTTACTGATATTTGGGCCTGGACTATTTGAGGCTTTCGTCAAAGAAATGCCAACACCAGAGCAGCAGAAAAAGGCTAAACGTTTAGTCACCATGACTCAAAAGCAACTTTCCAAATATATCATCACAGTGAGTGTCATTAATTTAGGTTTAGGCTTAACAACTGCCAGTGCTCTGCATTTCATAGGTTTAGAAGATGCATTGTTGTGGGGGGTCATAGTGGGGCTGCTTAATTTTATTCCCTATGCTGGGTCTGTGATTGGTTTAGTCATTCTCTCTTTAGCTGGAGTTGTACAATATGGTGTAACCCTTGCTGTATTGTTTCCGGTAGGGGCTTACCTTGTATTAAATCTATTAGAGTCACAATTTATCACCCCAACCGTTATGGGTAAACATATGCTAATAAACCCCTTAGTTATTATGGTGTGGTTATTAATATGTGGATGGATATGGGGGTTAGTTGGGGTACTTCTATCCGTCCCGATTTTGGTATGTATTAAGCTAGTATTGTCAGAACTTAATATTTGGAAGAATTGGTTGCGTATCATTGAAGCGGCTTGATAACTGAAACCTTAGGTCCTTAAGAAACACTGCCATGCCCTAGTTTGAGTCTAGGGCATGGGTAAATCTTTACCTACCTGCCACGGCTAGCATTACATCTTTAAAGTTTTTAGGCTTAGGTGTAATTTGAATAGGCATGTGTAGCGTTTTAGCTATATCAATAGCTGAGATCATACCGATAATTTCTTTACTCACACCAGAAATGACTAATAAGTATAAAGTACCTACCTCTTCCATGGTTTCTAACACATCACCTATAGTTGAAGTCATGACACTTTGTAACTGCAACCCAGTGCATCCTACTTTAGGCGTCATTAAGTGGGCTACAGTTAACTCACTTCTGGGCACGCCAAGTTGATTAGCCGTACTTAAGACTCGCGAGCTCTGTAAATCAGCTAGAGTAATCATACCTAAAAATTGCTCTTGGTCGTTTCTCACTAAAGCTTTGCTCATATGGGTATTTTTAAGCAAGCTTGTAGCCTGCTCCACAGACATATCATCAAACAACATTAATGCTGTGTTGTTTGAAAAATTAGCCATAATCTCAATGGCTGGGCTATCTAATTGTAATGGGGTGGTTAAAGATTTTCGGCTAATTTCATAACCATCCAAACTACATACAGGTAATTTTTTGTAAGTTGACATTGTGTGTCCCTCTTAAAACTAAAATAAAGAATATAAAATATATAAATTTCAATGGTTTAGTTTAAAGGCGGAGCACGGGCCTCGGTAAAGTGACGGTGTTGGAAAACACTCGTATCAAAGAAGTAGATAACAGCTTTATTTTCAACAATATCAAAGTCGATATTATTATCATAAAATAAAGATGGATCTGAAGAGTCGTTATCATCTAACCCAACTTCGACACTATTAAACTCAAGATTAACAACACCAGCAATCGCACTAGTGTGCGTCTCGTTTATTGCAAAACTTTTAGTAGAAAAAAGACAAATCAAACACATCACTAAGACGCTATATAGCGACTTATGTATGTATGAATTTTCTTTTAAGTTTTCCATGGGTTCAATGTTTAAATATCTTATTGTTAAAAGTTACGACACAGAAACTAACTATAAGTTTCAATTTTTTTGAGTCACCAAATCGGGCAACAGCAACTAGCGAACTTTAAAGTGAAATAAATAACTCTATTTATGCACCACCGGCAATTAAAGAGTTTTTATATTGTCGCTCTAGATTTCATGAAAGCGTTGATAAAAGACGATAACATTTAAATTATATCCTTCCCTTTACTAAATCTAGCTTTATCAATCGAAGTCTGGCTAACACTCTAGCTATTAGTGACTAAGTATTATCGCTATTTGTTAAATGATGTGTCAAAAGGCTGGTTACTACAACTGTCGTAACATTAATACACGCTAAATTACATATTTAGCTGCCATCATTTGAGGCAGCTACAACAAGGCAAGACGTATTCAAATTTGATCAAGCAACTAGAATAGGAGCCACCGCAGTTAGAAACAAGAATTATGACAAAGCTTATAAACATCTTGAGGAAGCTTCAAAACTTGGAGACAAAGTATCTCAGTACACTCTAGCTTTATTATATATGGAAGGATTAGGTGTTGAACAAGATTATGGAAAAGCTTACTTATGGCTCAATGTCGCAGCAGAAGCTAAAGAAAAAAATGGCGTAATGCAAGGGATCAAATTAAAAATGCAATGTCTAAAGAACAACGCGCTGCTTTTCAGCCTTTAGTTGATGAGTATATCGAAAAATATGGATCTTTTACCCAAGGTGTTATTTGTTTTAAACAAACAGTTGAAGCAAGCAAACGCAAAGTGATGAAGTGTTCAAAAGAAATTAAGTCTGGGCGCTAAAAATTTCATATTATTGAAAGGAATCAAGTAAATTCCCCTTGATCCCTTACCTAACCTCAACTTTGGATAAGCTATATTGAAAAGTTAATTTTCAAAATTCATGCTGTTACCTAACATTCAACTTGGCAAAACCTTTAACGCAGAAACAATAGCAGAAATTTTTGTTCCTATATGGGCTTCTAATTGTGCACTAACCTTTTAGAGCAAACCATATAGGCACAAAAGGACTATTTTGATGGCGTTACTCGGTACTGAGGTTACCCAATTTTACCTGCCAGCTACTTTTTCTTCGCTCTCCCATAAACGCCAGACCATACCTACACCAATTGAATAAGTGCTGTTTTCTATAAATAGCGGACTATCTTCGTTAGCACTACCATTATGAATCGATGTACTGGCTCCTAAAAATATTCTTAAATCATCAGTCGCATTAAACGACACGCTCACTAATAAGCGCGTACCTAAGTATCCAGCCTTAGCGTCAAATTCGTTACGTTGCTCGGTTACAAACCTTTGGTCTACCTGATAAAAGTAATCATGTAACTTTTCGCTAGCCCAAGTAGGTGAAAGGCTAATTGATAACGCGGTTTTTTCGCTAAGCCAGCCTCTTTGCCTGTATCTCAAGTCTGGCTGAAATACATATCCTCTATGATCAATTCCAGAAAAATCAGTAGAAAATACCGCTCGGGTTTGCAGATTAAGAAACAACTCTCCTTTACCATGATCGTCAAATTCAAACTTTGATAAACGCAGTCTCAATTGCGGCCCAAGTTCAAAATTAAAGTCTAAGTCCGGCATACCGGCTCGAGCTTCATTATCTTCTGAATTTGCCCCAAATGATGCAGCCAAAGACAGATCTAACTCATACCAACTTTTATCTACAGCCACAGCTCTGGCAATAGAACCATCACCTATCCGCAGGGTTTTACCACGATATATAAAATAGGGTGCTGGTACCACATTGGTATTACTTTGATTTGACGCTGGATACTCAGGCGCATTAAATACACCTAAAAATGTACCGGCCTCCCATACTGGACGCATGTCATCCTCTAAAGTGATTTCTTCTTGAGCGACAGCTTCTAATGATAAAACCATTAACATTAATAATAGATAGCGAACATTAACTTTCATTATTTTTCTTATTTTCAAAATTACGTTTTCAACAAAAATAGTCGTTCATTGTAAGGTTAAAACAACTTGTCTTAGTAACGAAGACACTGCAGTAAATTGATTTTGCTTTGTTATAACAGAAATAAACAGCAAATTTTCTAACAAATTTCTTTCAATACCCTTGATCTCAAATCTGTAAACCCCATCTCTGGACGCAGAACACAGTTCTATTAACAGAATTCTGGCTTGTCGCAAATTCGGCAACTCAAAAACCGCCTAATACGATTAGGCACTAATAATATTAACATTGGAATTTTCAGGAGATTTGAAAATGGCAATTCGTCCTTTAAACGATCGCGTGATCGTTAAACGTCAAGAACAAGAAAGCAAATCTGCAGGTGGCATTGTATTAACAGGCTCTGCAGCAGAAAAATCTACTCGCGGTGAAGTCGTAGCAGTAGGTAATGGTCGAGTACTAGACAACGGCGAGCTTAAAGCTGTTGACGTTAAAATCGGCGATATCGTTATTTTTAACGATGGATATGGCGTAAAAACTGAAAAGCTAGACGGCGAAGAAGTGCTTATCCTTGGTGAAAGCGACATCCTAGCAGTAGTTGAATAAATCCAATCCATTAACAGAATTTTAGAGGAAACATTATCATGGCAGCAAAAGAAGTTCGTTTTTCTGATGACGCACGCGTCAAAATGCTTGCAGGCGTTAACGTTCTAGCTAACGCAGTAAAAGTTACTTTAGGCCCTAAAGGTCGTAACGTAGTTTTAGACAAATCATTCGGTGCACCTACCATCACTAAAGATGGTGTATCAGTAGCCAAAGAAATCGAATTAGAAGATAAATTCGAAAACATGGGCGCACAAATGGTTAAAGAAGTGGCGTCTAAAGCGAATGACGAAGCTGGTGACGGAACAACTACAGCAACTGTACTTGCTCAAGCTATCGTAACTGAAGGTTTAAAATCAGTTGCAGCAGGTATGAACCCAATGGATCTTAAACGTGGTATCGACAAAGCTGTTGTTGCTGCCGTTGAAGAACTAAAAGCACTATCTGTACCTTGTGCAGACAGCAAAGCTATCGCCCAAGTAGGGACTATCTCTGCTAACTCTGATTCAGAAGTAGGCGACCTTATCGCTGAAGCAATGGACAAAGTAGGTAAAGAAGGTGTTATCACTGTTGAAGAAGGCCAATCTCTACAAAACGAATTAGACGTTGTAGAAGGTATGCAATTCGACCGTGGTTACCTATCTCCTTACTTCATGAACAACCAAGAAAACGGCACAGTTGAATTAGACAGCCCATTCATTCTTTTGGTTGACAAAAAAGTATCTAACATCCGTGAATTACTACCTACTCTTGAAGCGGTAGCAAAAGCGTCTAAGCCTTTGCTTATCATTGCTGAAGACGTTGAAGGTGAAGCACTAGCAACACTAGTAGTGAACAACATGCGTGGCATCGTTAAAGTTGCAGCTGTTAAAGCTCCTGGTTTTGGTGACCGTCGTAAAGCTATGCTTCAAGACATCGCTACACTAACTGGTGGTACTGTAATTTCTGAAGAAATTGGTCTAGAGCTAGAAAAAGTAGCACTAGAAGACCTAGGTACAGCTAAGCGCGTTGTTATCAACAAAGACAACACAACCGTTGTTGACGGTGCGGGTGAAGAAGACATGATCCAAGGTCGTGTCGCGCAAATCCGTGCACAAATCGAAGAATCTACTTCTGACTACGACAAAGAAAAACTTCAAGAGCGTCTAGCTAAGCTAGCTGGCGGTGTTGCAGTCATCAAAGTAGGTGCTGCTACTGAAGTTGAAATGAAAGAGAAAAAAGACCGTGTTGAAGATGCACTTCACGCAACACGTGCTGCAGTAGAAGAAGGCGTAGTAGCCGGTGGTGGTGTTGCTCTAGTACGTGCAGCGTCTAAAGTTAACGACCTTACTGGCGAAAACGAAGACCAAACTCACGGTATTAAATTAGCACTACGTGCTATGGAAGCGCCACTTCGTCAAATCGCAGCTAACGCCGGTGCTGAAGCATCAGTAGTAACAAACGCTGTTAAAAATGGTGAAGCTAACTTCGGTTATAACGCAGGTAACGACACTTACGGCGACATGATCGAAATGGGTATCCTAGATCCAACTAAAGTAACGCGCTCTGCACTACAATTTGCAGCATCAATCGCAAGCTTAATGATCACCACAGAAGCTATGATAGCTGACGCACCTGCTGACGACGCAGCAGCACCTGCAATGCCTGATATGGGCGGCATGGGTGGAATGGGCGGCATGGGTGGAATGATGTAATTTTACTGGTCTAAAACGTTGATTACGGCGTTGTTATATTGCTCACGTACAAACAACCGTACGCTACGCTCATAACGCCTTGTACTAAACGTTTTACTCTGCGTAAAACATCACGCTTCACTCAAAGCTTTGCTTTGAAATAATAAAAAACCCGCTTTATGCGGGTTTTTTATTGTCTTAATTTTAATGGACTGTGACCCGTTATCCGCTGCGCTTTAAACAAAAAACTAACTGGCCTTAATTTCAGCGTGTTTAACGTTTGCCCATTACAACCCAAACGGATTATCAATGCTTTCGCTGGGCTCGGTAAACCAGCGGGGGCCTTTGTCGGTCATGTAAAAATGGTCTTCTAAACGAATACCAAATTCATCGGGTATTACCAGCATGGGTTCGTTACTAAAACACATGCCTTTGGCAAGTGGAGTTTTGTTACCACCCACTAAATAGGGCCATTCGTGAATGTCTAACCCAATACCGTGGCCTGTACGATGGGGGCAACCCGGTGTTTGATATTCTGGGCCTAAGCCTTGTGTGGCTAGGTATTGGCGGGCAGCTTTATCCACATTTTCACAAGGTTCGCCAATTTTAGCGGCGTTAAAGGCTGCTTGTTGCGCGGCTTTTTCGGTATCCCAAAACAGCCGTTGCCTAGCAGTTGGCTCTCCAAATACATAGGTACGGGTAATATCTGATATGTAGTCATGCACTTTGCAGCCAGTATCAATTAATACCACATTGCCAGCTTTTAAAGTTTGCGGGTCTTTAACCCCATGTGGGAATGATGTCGCCACCCCAAACAAAACAATACAAAAATAGTTACCGGGCGCGCCCACTTTTTGGTGAGCTTGCTTGATAAAGGCTTCGACTTCTGTGGTGGTGATACCCGCATATAACATGCTTGCGGTGGCTTGATGTACAGCCAATGTCATATCCATGGCTGCCTGCATGAGTGCTATTTCGTTATCAGACTTATGCATTCTGCAGTGGGCTGTTACCTCTTGTGCATTAATTATATTTAGCCCTGTTTGGGCTTTATTGATACCGTCAAATATAAAAAATTGGGCACTCTCATCAATGCCGATTGTGGCGGTAGCCGCTATGTTTAATTGATTTAAAACCTCAACAAATAAACGATAAGGGTTTTCATGTTCTTGCCAGCCATGTATGGGGCCGTCTATGACTTTAAACCCGTTCAAGCTACCAATTTCAAAATAAGGGGCTATATATTGCACCTCACCTTTAGCAGGTAATATTGCCCCTACCATACGTTCACTGGCATGCCATTTCATTCCGGTAAAGTAAGTTAGGTTAGTACCCGCATTAAGGTAAATTGCATCTATATTGTGAGATTGCATATAAGCCTGAGCCTTAGCCATTCTCGCTAAGTGCTCTTGGGGCTGAATAGGCTCAAGATTATTGGTCATATCACTTAATGTCGCTAACGCTTGTTCTGGCGTTTGCGTACCAATACCAATAGCTGTCATGTTTTCTCCAAATTGTTAAAACTTTATAGTGCTGCGTACAATTGGGCCGCTAGCTTAAGGCCAACCAAATACCCACAGCAATTAATAAGGTGCCAGAAATAGCATTCATCCAGCGAATGTTGTTACCTTTGTTCAGTAAGGTTTTTAACCCCCTGCCACCACTTGCATAAATTAACATACAAGCAAATTCGCTTAGCATAATAATTGCCACCAGCACCAAAAGTTGAAATGTAATTGGTCGGTTTGTATCAATAAAAGGTGGCAAAATCGATAACATAAAGGCCCAGCCCTTGGGATTTGCTATAGCAGTAATAAACCCCTGTGACATCAGCGCATAACGACTAAGGGTTACATCAGCCTCAGAGTTCAGGCTTAGGTGCCTGCCTGCCCAATACATTTTTAGCCCTAAATAAATAAGATATAAGCCCCCTATCCATTTGAACCAAGTAAATAGCGATGGATAATTTAGCATAAGCGTGGCGGCACCCATCACTGCAGAGACAGAAACCACAGCCACGCCAAATACCTCTCCAAGCATCATCCATAGTGCTCTTCGTAGGCCAATTTTTAGGCCCAATGTCATAGCCAAGGTCATACACATACCTGGCGTTATTGAGATAAAAAACATAGTGGGGATAAATACGGCTAGGGTGGCTAAAGTTGGCATAGGCTGCTCTTATAATTATTTAATGGGGACTTTACAATGCAGTGAATACTTTTTGAAACAAAATACATTATTAAATTGAAACTGCTGCTTTAAGCGACTACGAGTAATGTAGTTACAGCTCAGAGACGAAAAAATCTTACTTTATTCACTTAGTTATGATGTTTTATGAAGTGAGAGGTGTATTGATTTTATGGGTAGTATCCATTATTTTTGTGTTCTCCTTTGGGTTACCAGCAAATACACTGAAATTCATTTAATTTGACTACTTACCCAGTATTAATAGGAAGTCTGCATGATTGATCAAGTTTCCCCCAGTATCAACTTTCGTCATGAACTATTCTGGCTAATACGTGAGGTGCCATTTTCACCTTACCAACATGGCATAGGAGCTTATGAATGAAATACTGCAGAGACGCTAGGCTTTAATGCCAGCTTTGAAGTTATCGATGATTATTTATTTTTAAAAACACTCATCACTACTCATGATGACAAGTATGTCGCCAGGCTTCACGAAACACCCAATCAAACTAACGAAATACCTGCAAAAACTAATATCAATGACCCCTTCAGTCTTGCTGTAAATACAGCTAAATCCGGCCCTCCTCCTATCTTAAACAATCTAAAACCGCAAAAAATTGATGGCCAACAATGGGCTTATGAAAATATAAATATGCCTCTAAATTACACAGGCTCTTTACTACTTTCTTCCCGAGAGATGACTGAATCTACTTATTATGACGAGTCTTTTCAGGCACCCGATGGGTGGTTGTTAACGTGTAACAATGGGCAAATTACCAAGCTCACTAAAATAGAAAATATCGATACATTTTTTGTTAGTCAGTCATGATAGCAATGGCTCTTTCATCACTTGGTATTTTTAGCTTGCTGTATAAAATCCCTTAAGTAATCAATATTCTGTTCGTTGTTACGAATACCCACAAAGATTTGTTTACTAATTCCCTTTTTACCAAAACGGAGACTTTTAATGGGTAGTGATTTTGAATGCTCATCCACAAGCCAACCAGGTAAAGCGCATATCCCTCGTCCTGCTGCCACCATCTGTAACATGATCTCTGTAGTTTCGATATTCTTATGTTTCTTCACTGAGCATTTTGCTGGGTTCAGAAATTGGCTAAAAATATCTAGCCGCATCGATTCTACTGGATAACTAAACAACACCTCATTACTAAGTTGCTCGGGTAACACAAAATCTTGATCTGCCAATTTATGGGACTCAGCCACCACCAGCCTGTGTTCGTAGTCAAAAACGGGGATATAGTCAATTTGTGGCTTAAAAAGCGGGTCGGGAGTAATCAGTACATCTATTTCGTAACTAAGTAAGGCACCTAAGGCACCAAACTGAAACTCTTGCTTTACGTCCATATCAATATCTGGCCACTGCTCTAAATAAGGCTGAATAACCCTAAGTAACCATTGATAACAGGGGTGACATTCCATACCAATCCGTAGCGATCCCATTTCACCTTTGGCAATTTGACTAAGCACTAATTCGGTATGGGAAAACTGCGGTAATACTCTATTGGCCAAGGTCTGAATACGCTCTCCAGCGGCAGTAAGGCGCAGGTTTCGACCGTCTTTCTGCCAAATCTGAGTGGCTAGTTGGCCTTCTAACTTTTTGATACTGTGACTCAATGCTGACTGGGATAAATGCAACGAGTCAGCGGCTTTGGTCAAGGTGCCATGCTCTTTGATTGCAGTGAGTATTTCTAAATGGATCCTCTCTAGCACCTGTTAACTCCTAACTTAAGTTTCATTCATGAATTAAATTCATCAGTATGCAAGGTTAAATCATTTTTGTTCATTAATAAAATGGCTTATCGCAATGGGAGTTAAGTCCCACTGCGTAACTCAATAAGCACCTAAACTAGCGGCATTTTATAGATTACTTACTGCTTATAGTTTACTTGCAGATAACTCTCTGCGAATAATTTCAGCGCCGGCACTTAAAGCATTCAGTTTGCCTCTAGCAACATCACGAGATAAAGGGGCCATACCGCAATTTGTGCAGGGGTAAAGCTTATCCGCATCAACATACTTAAGGGCTTCTCTTAAAGTATTGGCGACTTCTTCTGGGGTCTCAATGGTATCGGTTGCCACATCAATGGCCCCTACCATGACTTTTTTGCCGCGAATAAGTTCTAACAACTCAATTGGCACATGAGAGTTGTGACACTCTAATGAAATAATATCGATATTCGATTTTTGCAGCTTAGGGAAGGTTTCTTCGTACTGACGCCACTGTGAGCCCAGTGTCTTTTTCCAATCAGTATTGGCCTTAATGCCATAGCCATAACAAATATGTACTGCGGTTTCGCACTTAAGTCCTTCAATGGCTCTTTCTAAACACGCAATCCCCCAATCATTTACGTCATCAAAAAACACATTAAATGCAGGCTCATCAAATTGAATAATATCCACCCCAGCAGCCTCTAACTCTTTGGCTTCTTGATTAAGAATTTTGGCAAATTCCCACGCCAGTTTTTCACGACTTTTATAGTGGTCATCAAACAAGGTATCTATCATTGTCATAGGACCTGGCAAGGCCCATTTTATTGGCTTATCAGTTTGCTGCCTCAAAATTTTAGCGTCTTCTACAAACACGGATTTTGGGCGAGATACCGGCCCAACAACAGTTGGCACACTAGCATCGTACCGGTCACGAATTTTTACGGTTTTGCGATTTTCAAAATCGACACCGGTAAGGTGTTCGATAAAGGTGGTCACAAAGTGTTGGCGGGTTTGCTCACCGTCACTCACAATGTCAATTCCTGCCTGTTGCTGCTCGTGCAACGACACACGTAGTGCATCATGTTTGCCGTCGATTAACTCCTGCCCGTCTAGTTTCCAAGGAGACCAAAGGGCTTCTGGCTCTGCCAGCCAAGAAGGTTTAGGTAAACTACCTGCCGTTGCCGTAGGTAGTATGTTATTCGAAATATGCGGTTTCACACTGTGGTTTTCTAACGTAGATGTTTTCATAATACTTGCTGCTATACCTTTTATTCTTTGAAGCGTGCTGGTGAGTTTTAACTAATTACACGGCGTAATTAGCAGACCACTGTTCAAGCACTGCCTGATAGGGTTTGATGAAATGCTCTTCAGCATACTTACCCTGCTTAATCGCCAATTTACTGCGCTCTTCTCTGTCATACACTATGTGTGTTAGGGAATGATCTTGGTTCTGTAAATTCGGTTGATAGCAGTTACCAGCCACCGCGTTCGCATTGTAAATTTCAGGGCGATAGATTTTTTGAAACGTTTCCATCGTGCTGATGGTGCTAATCAACTCAAGGTTGCTGTAATCATTCAGCAAGTCTCCAAAGAAATAAAACGCCAAAGGTGCAACACTGTTGGGCGGCATAAAATAACGAACTTGTAAGCCCATTTTTTTGAAATATTGCTCAGTTAATGAGGAGCCATTAGGTTGATACTCAAACCCCAAAACTGGATGTCGGTTATCTGTGCGGTGATAGGTTTTGTTATCCGAAACACTCAAACAAATAACGGGTAACTTTTTAAAATGCTGTTTATAAGCATTTGAGTTCACAAAATACTTAAAGATTTTTCCATGAAGTTCACCAAAGTTATCAGGCACACTAAACTGAGCTTGTCCTTTATTATGAGCACCCAACAAAATACTAAAGTCATAATCTCGTACATAAGAAGAAAAGTTATTACCTACTATGCCTTCAATACGCTCGTTGGTTTGATGGTCAACAATATTAGTTTTCAATACCTCAATTGACGGAAAGCTCTCACCACTATTCTCTATGTCCATTCCAACAGAAATAATTTCAAGCTCAACAGAATAGCGATCTGCTTTGGGGTTATCCCAGTACGCTAAGGCATTAAAACTATTGTTGATCATTTTTAAGGCATTACGTAAATTCTGCTGACGACTTTCGCCTCGAGCTAAATTAGCAAAGTTAGTGGTGGCCCGAGTGTTGTCAGCGGGATGATAGTTTTCATCGAGACAAACGTTATTAATTGTAAATGTAAACTCTGTATTCATGATGAATGGGTATCCAATATCCTGTAGTCAATCTAAACCTATTACTCGCTGTTACTGCCTATAAATAAGAGTTTGTTATTCTCTAATCCATAGCCGCTAGCTATTGAAGGTGATTTATACGCACTTAATTACATGAATAAAATTGATATTACTTCATCATTACATGAATAATTCTCATAGATTGCAATAGTCACCGCTTTTCCCCATATCTCAATTGCATTCAGTTGAGTTGAAATTTGCACAAACAGCCTTAAAAGCTGCTTCGATTGATACTTGACACCACTTACACTATTCCCCCATTAGCTCTTAACACTTGCCCGTTTATCCAATTACCTTTTGGACTGGCCAAAAAAGACACCACATTTGCAATGTCTTCTGGTTCACCAAGGCGTTCAAGGGGCGGCATTTTTGCTAATTTTTCTATCACTGCAGGCGGTTTATTATTTAAAAACAACTCTGTGGATGTGGGGCCTGGAGCCACACAATTAACGTTAATTGATTTACCCCGTAACTCTTTTGCAAGAATAGCTGACATGCTTTCTACTGCAGCTTTGGTGGCAGCATAAACGCCGTAGGTTTCTAATTTAAGCCCCACAACACTGGTTGATAAATTGATAATACTGCCGCCACTGGCAATGTATTCAGCGCTTAGTTTAAGTGTGTTAAACGTACCTTTGAAATTAATGGCTACCTGACTGTCAAACAATTCATCACTGCTTTGCTTGAGTGTGGCCAACTCCATAACGCCAGCATTATTCACTAACACATCAATGGGCCCTAATTCCCTTTGCACAGCATCAAACATTTCGCTTACTTCAGTGAATTTTGCCACGTTGCACTTTACTGCAATTGCATTACCGCCACGTGCTTTAATCTCCAAAGCTAACTCCCCGGCAGCTTCTGCACTAGCCAGATAATTGATAGCAACAGCATAGCCATCTTGTGCTAACTCTCTTACGATGCTTGCGCCAATACCTCTTGTTCCACCGGTGACCAAAGCGACTTTTTGCTTTGCTGTAATTTGCTCAGACATAAGACATTTCCTAATGAGTTGTTATAAAAGAATGGCAAGTATAATATGAACATTAGGATTAATAATGATTCATAAACTGCCATCACAATTCCATTTTAACCAACAATACACATGGGTAACCTATGGACCGATTCAAAGAAATGCAGGTATTTGTGCGAGTCGCAGAGCGCAGTAGTTTTGCATGGGCTGCAGCTGATTTATTACTGCCTCGCTCAACTGTGACCAACGTAATCAAGCGCATGGAAGCACGTCTGAATGCAAGACTATTAGAGCGCACCACCAGAAAGGTTAGACTCACTCTCGATGGCGAGGCTTATTATAAAAAATGTTTACGCCTGCTAACGGACTTAGATGATATGGAGTCATCTTTATCAGGCGCCACACCAAAAGGAGTTTTACGAATTAATCTACAAGGTACATTAGCCAGTCACTTTGTCATGCCAAACATCAAAAAATTTATAGTGCAGTACCCCGAAATTAATTTACAGATAGGCGAAGATGATAGACTAGTTGATTTAGTTACCGAAGGTATTGATTGTGTATTGCGAGCGGGGGAGCTTAAAGACTCATCCCTCATAGCGAAAAAGTTAGCAGACTTAACACAACTGACTGTCGCCAGCCCCGACTATCTAAAAGAACATGGCAAGCCACTATCATTAGACGATTTACAAAGCCATGTTGCTGTTGGTTATTCCTTAGATACCGCATCAAAACCTACAACCTTAGATTTTAAGGTGGATAACACATACATTGATGTTAACTTACCCTCTATCACACATGTTGCTGGAGCCGACTTATACACCAATGCTTGTCTAGCAGGACTGGGGCTTATTCAAGTGCCTAAATATAGAATTTTAAAAGAGTTAGCTTTAGGCGAACTTATTCCAGTGTTGCCACAATATACACCACCACCTATGCCTGTTTCGGCTCTATACCCACAAAATCGTCACTTATCTCCAAGAATTCGTGCTTTTGTAAATTGGCTACAGGAAATTTTCAATCAATTAAAATCAATGCCAGAAATTAGCTAAAAATTATTAATGGCTGTAGCGATAATGAAAAACATAACTCAATTATTTATCCCAATAAGGGGTATCGCCAAAATATCTTAGGTAATAATCAATAAAGGCTCTGACTTTTGGGGCAAGCATTCTTGAGCTAGGATACACAGCCCAAATTGCGGTGTTAGCGACTAAGGGAAAGTCTGACAATACTTCAACTAACTCACCACTTTGTAACTGCTTGTAGGCACTCCAGGTTGAATTAATGGTAATGCCTATGCCATTGGTACAAGCATCTCGTATAGCCTCACCATTGTCGGTAGCAAACGAACCTTTCGCTTTTACAGAAATGGTATTAGTGCCGTCTTTAAAACTCCAATGATCCAATCCCATTAGCGAGATACAATTAAAGTTTGTTAGCTCTTGCGGTGTTTTAGGTACTCCGTGATGAGCTAAGTAGTTGGGAGAGGCACACAAAATACGTTTATCGGGTGCAAGCTTTCTGGCAACCAAACTTGAGTCTTTTAAAGCTGAATTACGCACCGCAATATCAAAGCCGCCTTCGACTAAATCAACAATACTGTCTGATAGCTTTAAATCCACTTTAAGTTGAGGGTTGTTTGCTAAAAATTGTGTCAGCGCAGGTAAAAGGTGTAGCCTGCCAAATGATGCAGGGGCAGCAATGCGCAAGGTACCACTTGGGGATAAACTCCCTGCCCCCACTGACGCCCTCGCGGCTTCAACACTATCGAGCACATCTTCTGCATGATGCAAAAAGGCTTGGCCGTCTTCGGTTAAAGAAACCTTGCGGGTGGTTCTATAGATAAGCCTCGCCCCTAAGTTCTCTTCAAGTTTATTAATATGGGCACTGGCCACAGCGGGCGATAAACCCAGTTCAGATCCAGCCAAACTAATATTATGTGTTGCGGCAATACGCACAAAAAGCTTGAGGTGTTCAATATTCATTGGCCGCCCTTATTATCAATAAAATCTATATAGTGATTCTACATATATAGCAATTATCAAAATAAACAACAATAACTATACTCGCTTTACTTAATTGAACTCCCCAATACAGGACCAATAACAATGAAAGCAATGATAGTGAAAGAATTTGGTAACAGTGACGTATTTGAATTGGCTGTTGTGGAAAAACCAACTGTAAAGCAAGGCCATGTGCTGGTTAATATTAAAGCCACCAGTATCAATACAGTAGACACTATGATCAGGCAGATGGGACCTGATCTACCTCTTTCTCCACCAGCGCCAGCTATTTTAGGTATGGACTTCGCAGGTATAGTTGAAGCAGTAGGTGAAGGAGTTGACGATTATAAGGTTGGCGATGAAGTATACGGCTGTGCCGGTGGATTAGCAGATTTACCGGGCACCTTAGCTGAATACATAGTGGCTGATGCTAACCTTATTGCACTAAAGCCTGAAAATTTAACTATGGAGCAAAGCGCGGCCATACCTCTAGTGGGTATTACTGCCTACGAAGGGTTACAACGTGCTGGTATCAGCCAAGGCCAAAAAGTATTAGTGCATGGTGGTTCTGGCGGTGTGGGTCATATTGCTATTCAATTAGCTAACTACTTTGGCGCAGAAACCTTTTCGACGGGCGGCGGTGATAAGCAACTAGCATTAATTGAAAAGCTTGGCGCTACAGCCATTAATTATAAGAACGAAGCGGTTAGTGATTACGTTAACCAATACACAGACGGCACAGGTTTTGACCTAGTATTCGATTCAGTGGGTGGTGAGAATATGACTAACTCATTTGAAGCTGCAAAACTCAACGGACACGTAGCCTCTACCGTATCTTTGGTTAGCTTTGACCTATCTACTGCGCACTTTAAAGGGCTGTCACTGCACGTAGTATTTATGCTCATTCCTATGTTACACAATGTAGGTCGTGGGCAGCATCACACTATTTTGAAAGCCCTTACTGACATAGCAGAAGCTGGAAAACTAACGCCTGTGCTAGATGAGCAAACATTTTCGTTAGAGCAAGCATCAAGTGCTCACGCTCGTTTAGAAAGTGGCAAAGGTATGGGTAAAGTAGTGGTTTCAATTTAAATACATTAAGTTCAAAACCAGACAAGGGTAGGCTCTGCCCTTGTTTATCAACAGAGAAACTTACAACATGAAAACAATACTAATAACAGGTGCAACCGATGGCATTGGCCTAGAAACCGCAAAATTACTTGCCTCACAAGACCACCATTTACTTATGCATGGTCGTAATTCAGAAAAACTAAAAGCTGCTGTGGAGCAGGTTGAACAAGTATCTTCAGACACAAAAATCGATGTCTACCTAGCTGATTTATCTAATTTTAATGAGATAACTCTGCTAACCAGCATGATTAAAAAAGAACACCAAAGCATTGACGTCATCATCAATAATGCAGGGATATTTAAAACTCCTTTGGCCATTACCAATGATGGTTTAGACATTCGCTTTGTGGTGAATACCTTTGCGCCAGTGATTATCACCCAATCTTTGTTGCCAATTTTAAGCGACCATGGACGCGTTGTGAGTTTATCTTCTGCCGCACAAGCACCTATAGACCATAGAGCCATGACAGGTGAACTCACCCTAAATGATGACTTTCAAGCCTACGCTCAAAGCAAGTTAGCTCTTACTATTTGGTCTCATCAAGAGTCTAATATACTTAAACCCAACCAAGTGGCTGTGGCGGTAAATCCTGGGTCACTATTAGCGTCAAAAATGGTAAAAGAAGGCTTTGGCATGGCAGGTAACGAATTGAGTATAGGCTCTGAAATTTTAGTTAAAGCTGCGTTATCAGATGAGTTCGCTGATGCATCTGGCAAGTACTTCGACAACGACTCTAAACAGTTTGCAGCACCCCACAACTTTGCAAGCTCGCAAGATAATTGCCATCGAGTTATAGCAACTATCAATTCGGTTATTGAAAAGTACATAGATACAAAAGAAACCCAGTTACACTAACTCAACTTAGATTAACTTACTGGATTCGTTTCCTTGATCAGTTTGAATTATGTACCTAACTTAGTGCCTTCCCCAATTTTGTAAAACTTGACTGCTCCCATTGGGCATTAATGGTTCAGTCACAACAAAAAGAGAAAGCTACTTTGCAATAACAGCTAGAAAACAAGGTAGAAACAAAGGTCTCCTTCGCCACCCACTTCAACTCTAAAAAACCAAATGATTATTAAAATTTATAGGCATATGAAAAGTTAAGAAAATCGACGCCAGGGTTTCTCGTATTTAGGCCGCCATTACTGTAGTGCATATACCTAAGAGAAAGAGATTGGCGTAAACCTTCACCAAAATCAGTAACCAGCCCTAGTCGGTCTTCAAATTGATAATGGGAACCAATGTTTTTACCAGCAAATCTAGTGTCATTTACCAGTGAAACACCAATACCAAATTCCCATTTAAGCGGGTATTTATCTTGTATGTGATAAAACGTTTTGCCTACAACGGGCGACAAAGCTAAAACGAAATTTGTTTCGTGATTATTGTCTTGGCCATATTCCCAAAAATTGGCACTAACTTCCCAATATATATCTAAAGAGTCAAAGAAAGGGACATCATTTAATTGGTAAATGTAAGGACGATAAGCCAAACGAACCCCGGTAATATCATCAGAGCCAATTAACAAATCTACTGCAACAGCTCTGGTATGTTGAGTTTCAGATGCTTGAACTGACCCAGAACCAAGAATAATAGAGGTGGTTAATAAGAAGAGGCGGAGTGTGGTATTTATGAAGTTCATTATGGTTCCTGATGTACTAACTGAGCATGTAAGCTAAAAAATGTTTCGTATATGTTGGTGAATAAAATAAAGGCCAATAGCGGCCTAACCTTAAGTGTTTACTTAGTCAGAGCAATTAAGTGTGTTAGTGCGCCACTGCGTAATGCATCATGAAACTCATCACAACCACCAATATGCTGATCATCGATAAATATTTGTGGCACAGTTTTACGGCCACTGCGCTCAAGCATCTCAGTGGTTAGTTTTTGGTTTTGGGTTATTTCATATTCTTCAAATGCTAAACCTAAGCTATTAAGAGTGGCTTTAGCTCGCTTGCAATATGGGCAGTAGCTTTTGCTGTATATTTCAATTTTAGTCATGGCGATATTTTTCCGTGCGTTATTCTTTGTTGTTGATGTAGCTATTATCCCCTAAGAAAAAAACTCAACAATGCACGAAAGTCTTTACTTTATACACCAATCGTCTACATTTGGTGTACGATAAATGTCAGTAGTAATAAAATGGAAGTTCTCAGTGATGTACTTAACTCTTTACGAGTAAGTGGTAGTGTCTATTTTTGTAATCATATAGAACCGCCTTGGACAATTGATTTTTTGCAAAAAAAAACGGCATGTTTTCATCTTGTTAGACGAGGAGCTTGCTGGGTAAAAATTGGCGATAAAATAGAACAACTTTTTACTGGTGATTTAATATTTTTAGGTCCGGGCACAGATCACACGCTCACAAGTGAAGCCCCTGAAGGTCAAATGTCTATCAGTGGCGAATCCACTTTATTACTGTGCGGAACTTGCTCCTTCGAGCAAGACATATTGTCGCCATTAAAAGATATGTTCCAGCAAACCACCATTGTTCGAGAAGATGAGTTAGATAAGCACCCATGGTTAAAAAGCACCTTTTCTCAACTCAGTTCAGAATATATGGCGCAAAATATTGGCAATGAAATTATTGTAAATAAACTAACAGAAGTAGTGTTAGTAGAACTCATCCGAATTAATTTTGGACGTCAAAAACAACATTCTTTTTTACATGCACTTAAAGATAAACGCATTAAAAAAGCGTTAGAACTTATGCATGAATCCCCCCAAGAACAGTGGACTATTGACACATTAGCCTCACGTATTGGAATGTCTAGGGCTGCATTTGCAAAAAAATTCACCTTACTGGTAGAACAAACCGTATTTAATTATTTGTCTAACTTACGTATTCAAAAAGCAAAAAAAATGATTACAACAACGACACTTTTTATTGACGATATTGCATTAAGTGTAGGTTACGAATCAGAACGGGCATTTACCAAAACATTTAGTAAATATGTAGGTAGCACACCTAAACAATACCGTAAAAGCCAGAGTAAGCTTTAAACAATAACATGCGGCTAGCCACAAAAAAATGTTAGCGAGTGGTTCCGCTTGTGGGTTATTTACCCATGGCTTTTTTAATCCAATCAACAAATACCCTCACTCTTAAGGATTGTTCTGGTAGGCTTTGTGAAACGATAAATAACTGACTACTTGGTGCTATGGTGTGATCCCACAAACCTATCAATCGACCTTGGCGGATATCTTGGGCGACTTCTAACTTATCAGCTAGGGCAATGCCGAAACCAGACAATGCAGCATTAATGGCTTGGTGAGCATTGACTAATTGAAAGCGCTTTGTGGTTTTAGGGATATCAATATTAAGGCTGCTAAACCAGCTGTCCCAAAGATTCGATTGGTCCACAATCAAGGTAAAATCGAGCAAATCTTGCGGCGCTTTGATGTGCTTATTGTTATCTAATAACTGCGGCCTACAGATAGGAAACAGCTGCTCTTGATATAAAAGCTCGGTGTACTTCACAGTTTGGCTAGGCTTGCCGTAACAAATTGCCACATCGATGCTGCTGTCTAAATCCACTGCGCCCGGTTCAATCATCTTTAAGCGCGTAGTGACGTCAGGGTATTGTAATTGGAATTCACCCACCGCATCTAACAACCAAGTAGAGACCTGTGACTCTGTGCTCGCCCACACTAACGGCCCTTTCAACTCTTCAGGGTCGATATTTAGTGCACCTTGAATAATAGTATCTAAGCCTTCGGTCGTGGCTTGTAACAGGCTCTGCCCCGCAGACGTTAACGAAACTTTGTTGTGTTTTCTATCAAATAACAGCACACCAAACTTATCTTCTAATAACCGAATTTGGCGGCTCACCGCAGCATGGGTCACACCTAATTCTTGCGCTGCCGCTCGCATGTGTAAGTGCCTGCCGCACACTTCAAATGCTCGCAGAGCATTCAGGGGTAAATCTCGCCTTGTGATCACAGCAGCCTCTTGGTTAGTTTTTATTACCAGAAAGGTAACAATATATAGATTGTGGTAACTAAAACAAACAAATAATATCTACAAATGAGCACATCAAAAATAGGAGAACGCCATGTCTGCCATGATTTACCCCACCTCTAACTTTGCCGATGAACATAAACTATGTTTTGAGCGCGCTGAAGGGGTGTATATCTATGATTCTAATGATAAGAAATATTTAGAGGGCATGTCTGGACTTTGGTGTACGGCATTAGGTTACGGTAACCAAGAATTAATAGACGCCATTTCAAGCCAATTACACACGCTCTCTTTTAGCCACCTGTTTGGCGGTAAAAGCCACGCTCCAGCAGAAGAGCTAGCCGCTAAGTTAGCAAAAATGGTACCTGTGACTGATGCCCATATCTTTTTTGGCAACTCAGGAAGTGATGCCAACGATACCCATTACAAAATGTTACGTTACTATTTTAATGCCATAGGTAAGCCAGAAAAGCGTAAAATCATCACCCGCCAACGGGCCTATCATGGTGTAACCGTAGCTGCAGGCTCGTTAACCAGTTTACCAGTAAACTTAACCCACTTTGATGCACCATTGGATGCCCTGCATATTCTACGTACCGATGCTCCCCATTATTATTCAGGACACCAAGTAGGCGAATCTGAAACCCAATTTGTTGACCGTATTATTGGCAATTTAGAAAAACTCATTTTAGAAGAAGGCGCAGATACCATAGCCGCCATGATAGTTGAGCCTATTACTGGCGCGAGTGGCGTTATCGTACCTCCCGAGGGTTATTATGAAAAACTACAAACCTTACTACGCAAACACAACATTCTAATTTGGGCAGATGAAGTCATCACAGGTTTTGGCCGCACAGGTAACGATTTTGGGTGTACCACCATGGGTATCAAACCCGATCTCATGACCTTTGCTAAACAACTTTCGTCTGCGTATTACCCTATTAGTGCTTCGGTTATTCCTGGTTTTATGTACGACGCAATGATTGAGCAAACTCAAGCCAATGGAGTATTTGGCCACGGTTATACCTACTCTGGGCACCCTGTAGCTTGTGCGGCCGCGTTAAAAACCTTAGAGATATTTGAACGAGATAACCTATTCGAAAAAGCCGCAGCAGCCGGCCGTTACCTTCATCACAAACTAAGCACCCTAGAAACCCATCCTCTAGTAGGTGAAGTACGCGGTGAAGGTTTATTAGCAGCCATTGAACTTGTGGCTAATAAACGTAAAGAGAGCCACTTTAAAGACGCAAAAGTAGGCACGTTTGCTCAAAAAGCATGTGAAAAGCATGGTTTGATTGTGCGCGCGGTAGCTGGTAATTCTTTAGCTTTATGCCCACCATTAATTATTACCCATGAACAAATTGACGAAATATTCAATAAACTAAGCTTAGCGTTAGAAGACACCCTTACTTTTGCTAAGCAGCAAAAACTCCTGCTACCTTAGCCTCACAACCTATACAGATAGATAAAACACAAGGGCCGCCTATTGAAACTCATTAAGGCGGCTTTATTACATAAGTATTCGGCTAATTTACTGTGGTTATACCCTAAGGTGAAACTACGCCTAATAACTCATTGCCAGGCATTGATGTTATAATATAACATACGCTCAATTTTGTTATAACATAACAACGGAGCCGAGAGTGGTCACCCTAGATTCATCCAATGCATTAATCAAAGCAGATTCTTTATGCGTCAGCATTAAAAACAAATCTATTTTAAAAAACCTTAATTTTCATGTGGATACAGGTGAAATATATGCACTACTTGGAGGAAATGGTGCGGGTAAATCAACTACCTTAAAAACCTTACTGGGCTTTAATGCTCCAAGTAGTGGCTCAGTAACAATAGAAGGTAAAGAGGTTACTCAAGCGCTCAATTTTGTAAGAGGTAAAACCGCTTATTTACCCGAGTCCGCTACTTTATATTCACACCTTACTGCCCGTGAAAATGTTAATTACTTTTTATCATTGGCTGACATAAAAAAGACCGATGATGAAGTTAACCAAGCATTCGACCGCGTTGCTCTGCAAGCAGATGCTCGTGATCGCCATATGCAAACCTACTCTAAAGGCATGCGCCAAAAAACTGCAATTGCCTTAGCCATACTTCGCGAGGCTCCAATATTTCTATTAGATGAACCCACCTCAGGCTTAGATCCAGTAGCAATAGACGAGTTTAACCAGTTGGTACGAGAACTTGCCTCCACTGGCGCCACTATTTTAATGGTAACCCATGATGTATATGGAGCCTGTCAAGTAGCCAACCGCATAGGATTATTACGAGATGGTGAGCTTGTAGGTGAGTTTGCAGCTGCAGGAAACAGCCGAATCGACACCGAACAAGTTCATGCGGCATTCGCACAAAGAGGCACAGCGTGAGTCCAAATAACCTATCGAAAATCATCATAGTCGCCAAAGACGAATGGCGTTACTGGTTGCGATCTAAATTAGCTATATCGGTAATGGCAATCGGTTTATTATTAACCCTGTCCTCCGTGATTGTCACCTCTATCAATATGATGGAGCTAAGCCATGCTAGACATGAGCTTCAAGACAATGCTGAAGAAACATTTATCGACCAACCCGACAGACATCCCCACAGAATGGTGCATTATGGCCACTATGTCTTTAGAACACCTGCACCTTTAAGCATACTCGACCCTGGCATTGATGCTTACACAGGTAATTCAATTTTTCTTGAAGGTCACCGCCAAAACAGCGCCATGTTTGCTGATCAAAAACAAGGGACCGCATTAACCCAATTAGGCAGCTTAACCCCAGCGTTTATCGTGCAAACCTTAGCGCCATTATTATTGATTCTGATTGGTTATAGTTCGGTGAGTCGAGAGCGTGAGTCCCAAACCCTTACTTATTTACTATCTCAAGGTACCTCTGGCAATACCTTGATTTTAGGTAAAGGACTAGCACTGCTATCCGTTATTGGCCTGATTTTAGCGCCTCTAGCTGTGGCAGCCTTAATTAGCCTACATGATGGCGAAAGCATCACAGCAGTATTCGCATTTATATTGGGTTATGGCCTGTACTTAAGTGTTTGGGCTTTACTGGTTTTATTTTTTTCTAGTGCCCTATCTAAAAACAGTGAAAGCTTCACTGCATTAGCGTTTGTGTGGATATTACTCTGTGTAGTAATGCCAAGAGTCGCAAGCACCACAGCGGCAACGTCTGTTCCTTCTGCAGGCAAACTCGAAACCGACTTTGCGGTCATTGCTGAGTTACGAAAACTTGGAGACGGTCATAATGCCGCAGATCCTGCCTTTGACAAATTAAAAGCCTCACTATTAGAAAAATATAATGTGGACTCAATCGAGCAGCTACCAATCAACTATAGAGGTGTCATAGCGAGTTCAGCAGAAGCCGAGTTGACCCATGTTTTAAACGAATTTGCTGAACAACGTATGCAAACCGAACTGTCTCAAACTCATGTATCTAGGCAGTTTGGTTGGTTATCCCCTATGGTCGCTATTCGCACTTTATCCATGCTTGTTGTGGGTACCAGTATTGAAACCCATCACAGATTTTTACGTGAAGCCGAAGCCTTAAGGTTCGAGTTTGTTCAGGCCTTAAATAAAGTACATGTAGAAAAGCTCAGCTATGAAGACGACATGAATCGTAATAAGGATGCAGCCGCCACCCAAAAAGCCCGTGTAGGTGCTGAGAACTGGCAAGTCTTAGAAGACTTCAACTTTGAAGTAGATAAAGCCAAGCAGCGTATGCAAAGAAGTTTAGCTGCATTTTTACAATTATTACTGTGGATAGTTCTGCTTGTGGTAGCCATCAGAACAATTGGGAAGCGTTTGATATGAATTATTTTTTTCAACAACTCAATCGAGAATGGCGTTTTATGTTACGCCAAAAATACATACTAATTTTGCTAACTTGTACATTTCTAATCTCTAGTTTCTCGGTACTCAGTGGCTTAAATGAAATTAGTCAGCAGCAGCAAACCCTAGAACGTTTAAAAGCTGCCGATACCGTAGACCGCGAAGCGGCTCAAAAAAAGCATCATGATCCTGGCTCAATTGCCTACTACAGTTTTCACCTCACCTCTGCTGCGCCTTCAAACTTAGCCTTTGCAGCTTTAGGTGAGCGCGATATTTATCCGTGGAAACACCGCATCAAAATGCTAGCCCTAGGAGGCCAAATTTACGAAAGCGATACCCAAAATGCAGAGCTTGCTCAAGCAGGTAAAATCGACTTTGTATTTGTGCTAAGTGCACTTTCACCTTTGCTGATTATTCTGTTGTTTCATGATTTATATGCCAGTGAGCGTACTAGCGGCAGACACGATTTATTAGTCACCACAGCCAAATCTTCATGGGCACTATGGGGAGCCCGTGGAGCTATTCGTTTCATCTCACTTTTACTGTGCCTAATGGTGCCATTTTACTTTGGAGCTTGGCTTAGCGGCACTAACCTATCCAATGTTGTGATGGTGTCTTTCTGGAGCGTAATCTACTTGATTTTTTGGACAATTCTCAGTGTTTATTGGGGTAAAAATGTCAGCAGTGCACCAAGAGTTGCATCAGGTCTTATAGGGATATGGGTGTTGTTTGCTTTTATTATTCCTATTTTAGGGGACTTAACTATCAATAAGCTTGTTCATTCACCTGAAGGTGGTGACATAGTCTTAACTCAACGTGAAGCCGTAAATGATGCTTGGGATATCCCCAAAGAAACAACCATGAATGCCTTCATCGCAAGCTACCCCGAATGGAAAGATCACGTTGCCATGGAAAGCGAATTTGAATGGAAATGGTATTACGCTTTTCAACAAGTGGGAGACCAAACCGCTGCGCCTTTATCACAAGCATACCGAGATGCAGCTCAGAAAAAATATCAGCTAGCCGGGATTGCATCATTGCTTTCGCCTCCTTTGTTATTACAAAGAGTGTTAACCCGTCTTGCCGATACCGATGCAGTGGCAGCCTTTCAATACGAACAGCAAATAAGAGACTTTCATAAACGTCTTAGACTGTTTTATTACCCGTTTTTATTCACCCAACAAAAACTCGGTGAAACCCAGTTAGCTACTATGCCTAGCTTTGAAAAACTCACTCAAACACAAAAGGCTGAACTCAATAGCAATATTGACACAAGCCAGTAAGTCATTAACACATAACAAACTAAAAAGGTTTTACAATGAACACCTCTACAAAAGGGCTAAAGCTCACTTACCTAAGTATCTGCTTAGCTAGCTTATTTATACCACAAGCACTTGCTGCGGATGAAAACAGCGATGAAATCGAGACTGTTGAAGTGGTAGGCACTCGTCAAGCTTACCAAGGGGATTTCAGCCCCCTAGAAACACCACAGTCTGAATTAAGAATTAACTCAGAAGCCCTTCAAAACGCTGGTGCCTTTGACCTAAATCAAGCCTTAGACTTGTCAGCCTCTGTGGCACGTCAAAACAACTTTGGTGGCCTTTGGAATAGCTTTGCGGTACGCGGTTTTGTGGGTGATGAAAACCTACCAAGCAACTACCTAGTAAATGGATTTAATGCAGGCCGTGGTTTTGGCGGCTCTCGTGACTTGTCTGGCATTGAGTCAGTTGAAATTTTAAAAGGTCCTCGCGCGGCCTTATTTGGCCGTGGTGAACCAGGCGGCACAATAAACCTAGTAACCAAACGTGCCAACTTTAATGAGAAAGCTGAGATCAGCCTATCAGCAGGCAGCTACAGTACTGTCCGCGCTGACCTAGATGTCAACCAAGTATTGTCTGATGATGTAGCCGTGAGATTTGTAGGGTTTTATGAAGACGCTGAAAGTTTTCGCGATACAGTAGAGACCACAAAGCAAGGTTTTAGCCCATCCGTATTATGGGCAATCAGCGACGAGAGCCAGCTTACTTATGAACTAGAATACAGCCATCAAGAAACCCCATTCGACCGTGGTGTTATTGCTATTGATGGCGTGCTTGGTCTTATTCCTGAAAGTCGTTTTTTAGGAGAGCCTGGCTATGGCCCCATAGAAACCGATGTACTGGGTCATCAAGTTGAATTTCAAACAGACATTAACGAAGATTGGAGTGCACTAGTAGGCTTTAACTACCGTGACACCTCCCTTGAAGGACTCGCTTCTGAAAACGGCTTTAGCGCACCAGACGAAGATGGAAATTTTGGCCGCTTTAGCCGTTATCGTGACTATGATGCTATCTATCAGGTATTTCGCGCTGAGTTAAGTGGTAGTTTTGAGACAGGATCATTAACCCATAGCCTTATCGTAGGGATAGATTCAGATAAGTTCGAGAATGATCAATTTGCTCTTAGAGACAGATCAACTGACCAAAGCATTAATATTTATGACCCTGTTTACGGACAGTACCCAGAATCATCTCTGGAACTTGCAAGCAACATCGACCGTGTTGAAACACAAGAAAGTATGGGCTTGTACATTCAAGATCAGATTAGCTTGACTGATAAATTAGATATCCGTATCGGTGTTCGCTTTGATGACTACGACCAGGGCATGTTAAACCGTCTTTCAGATAGCACCTCTAAGTATTCAGAATCAAAAGTTAGTCCACAATTGGGTGTTGTTTATAAGGCGTCAGACGCCTTATCTTTCTATGCAGCATACGGTGAAAACTTCCGCCCACTTTCTGGTGCAACTGAAGACAACGACTTAGATCCTAACCTATCAGAGTCTACCGAGGTAGGAATTAAATTTGCCCTGAATGACGGCGCCCTTTCGGGAACATTCGCCGTATTTGATGTAAAACAATCAAACATTGCTACCTTCGATGCCGATTTTAACCCAACAGCAATAGGCGAAGCAGGAAGTAGAGGGGTTGAGCTCGACCTAACCGGTGATATCACTGATACCTTAAGTTTATGGCTTTCATATTCATACATCGACGCTGAAACCAAAAATGGCTATACCGATTATATTTCATACGCCTATGTTCCTGCCGGATCAGACCTTCTGAATATCGCAGAGAATCAATTGAGCTTACAGTTAGTTCAACAAACCGAGTTAGCTGGTAAAGATTTGGATTTAATCGCGGGCTTAGTTTATGTAGGTGAAAGAAGTGGTGAATTTGGTAGCCCAACCTTTACGTTACCAGAATATACAACCATCAGAATCGCATCTAACTATCAGGTCACTGATGCTTTGACTGTA
>NZ_JBDVBQ010000046.1:0-142762 GCF_039942875.1 Paraglaciecola sp. | reverse complement strand
CGCTTCAAATATACTTCTTAAGTATATGCAACTCGTCAACTACATTGACTTCGTTGCCGCTGCCCCGTGTTGTTTCAACCGGTCTGCCTTGAAGCGAGGGCGCATTATAGAGACAACACATTCCTATGCAACACTTTATTTCATTTTTCATTTCAACCGCTTACTTTTCAGACAAAACACTTAAAAAAACAGCATTTTTGAAGTGTAAAGGTAAATATTTAGGCAAGTCTTATCGCTAATTGTTTGCGAAAGCTAATTAAATCAGTAACATGTGGACGCTATTTAATCTTAATTAACCATAAACACTTTTTAGGTAGAGCATATGAATCCCTCTTTTATTTTTAATATTGTTATCACTATTATCATTGCCATAATCATGTATTTCCTTTTACCAATTGTCACTGCTGATATTTCCAACTCTTTGGCGGCGTCTGTAGGCGTATTAATCGGCGGTATCCTAACCCCTTTATTATCTAATCTAATTAACACATCAAATGAAGAAAGCGATACTGTGGATGAGATCGCTACCTTATATGTTGGCAACCTTCCTTATCGTGCAAACGAGCAAGCAGTGCAGGAGTATTTTGAGCAGCAAGGAAAGGTTATTTCGGTTCGTTTAATGAAAGACAGAAGAACAGGTAAAAGGAAAGGCTATGGATTTGTTGAAATGGATGCTAAAGGAGCGAATAAAGCTATAAAGCATTTAAATGACTCTAGTTTCCAGGAAAGAACCTTAAAAGTCAGACTTGCTAAAGATAAAGTAGAGGACTAAATCAGACACTATTTAAAACTCTAATAATGCTAAAAAGCCCCCAATATTTAAAAAACACAAATATTGGGGGCTTTTACTTTAAGAATACTAATTAGCTCTCTGGTTGAAAACCTACTGGTAAGTTATTAATTAGCCTTTGATTAAACTCATTAAATCGGTTAATTGCTGAAATCAGGTCAGGTGTAGCGACTTCACTTCCTAATCGGTTAATTAGTTCGTTCACTACATTTTCATACGATTCACTACTATCAAATTGCGATCTAGAGCCATCTAAGACATTTAGTAATTTATCGAGATAATCTGCAACAGGTGATACCGCTTTGGCGGGTTCGCTTTCAGTGTTTTCATTATCATAGCGAGATACAGTCTCATAGGTTTTAATCACTTGAGTGTTTTCAACTTTAGTTAGTTGTAAAGCAAAACCTGTAAGCTCTTGTTCATCAAACCCTAACTCTAACGCTTGATTGAAAGCAGTTTCGATATCACCATTAAAAAACTCTTCGGCCAATTCATACGTATTAGCAACCAAATCTGCTATCGCTTCAAGCTCAGCTTCATCTAGTTCACCTTTAACTGAAAAAGAGAGGGAGCTTTCTTGAAAATACACCGAGTTTTGTTGAAGGACTATAGACGCTTCTGGCTCATTAACGTTAGCTACTGCAGCGTCCTCTGTAACCAAACTATCAAGATTATCTTCAGTAGTCTCACTCTCAAGCTCTGTGTTTGGTTGTGACACAATTGGGGTTATTTCTGCACTGTCATCTTTAGCCTTTTCAAGGATTTCTTTTTGACTAATATCAAGCTGCTCTATGTCGTCAAATGTAAGCAGAACTTGGTCACCATCTTTAGTGCGGATATATAGTTCCCCCTGCTGCAACTTGAAGTTAGAAATATCAGTAGAAATTAAAACATCCGACTCTTCGCTACCACTGGATTCTGTTTCATTACCAAATACTTTATTTCTAAGTTGCTCAATGCCTTGTTGAATTAAACTTTTGCTCTGACTTATCCCTTCGGCAATATCTTCATTCATAAAACCAGCTAGATCTTGCTCAGCTAAATCAACACCTTTTAGTACTCCAGACAATGCCTGATCAAACAAGGAGTTTAACTCCTCTTCACTAGCCCCTTTATTTTGAGCATTTGTAATTGCACCAGTCACAAAGTTAAGTACATTTTTTGTGACTTCCTCAAAATTAAATAAAGACTCCTCAGCCTTATCTTTTTCAGGTATTGAAAAATTTGGCTTTTGCCTATTAACTTCTATAGAACTACTCATGGAATTTGAATAAATCCGCACACCAAAGCTACTACTAGAACTGAAAGTATCGCTTTGTAACTTTTGTAAATTACTTTGATTACGGGCAGCCTGCTCTAAACCAGAATCTCTCAGCTGATTTTGAAGGCTATTCTCGCTACCCAAATGTTGGGGCTTATCACCTAAAAAGGCTTTTAATTGACTTATATTCATTTCAGATACCTCACTATCCTTAACTAATAATATCGGCAGCTAGTGTGCAACATTTAGCTGTATTTGCATAAAATATCACCAACTTAGTTTTATAGCGTCTTATAATGTGTTGAAGTCTCACTCAAAACCCATTACCTTGCCGCTTTTATATCAATATGTAGGGCAATCTATGCGACCGACAGAAATTAATCCAAACTTATATGTCGAACAGTTACAGCAAAAATATCATTTTGTTGAACAAGCGTTTGCACAGTTTTCAATGCCCAAACTAGAAACATTTGAGTCAGACGCTTTACATTACAGGTATCGTGCTGAATTTAGGCTTTGGCATGACGGTGATGAACTGCATCATGTAATGTTTGATCAAACGACTAAAGAGAAATATCAAGTACATAGCTTTCCTCCAGCCTGTCAGTTAATCAATGACCTAATGACAGATTTAATAGCACAGCTGAAAGTAAGTGAAATCGCTCGCAGAAAACTATTCCAAATAGATTACTTAGCCACATTAAGTGGTGAAATTGTCGCCTCTTTGCTATACCACAAAACTTTGGATGATGACTGGGTCACCGAGATACAAACAATACTGAAAAAACTAAGGCAAAGTTACAAACTAGATATAATTGGCCGCGCTAAAAAACAAAAAATTGTACTTGATAAAGATTATGCGACAGAAACTTTACTTATAAACCAGCAAACCTTCACATTTAAACAGATCGAAAATAGCTTTACCCAACCTAATGCCAAAGTAAACATTAAGATGATCGAGTGGGCCTTAGATGTCACTAAGGGGAGTGAAGATGATTTACTTGAGCTTTACTGCGGCGCTGGCAATTTTTCAATCCCCTTAGCGCAAAACTTTAATAAGGTACTAGCAACAGAGATATCCAAGACATCGGTGGCTGCAGCGCAACAGAATATAAAAGATAACAAGGTCAATAACTTAAAGATTATTAGGATGTCAAGTGAAGAGTTTGTTCAAGCACAACAAGGTGTTAGGGAGTTCCGCAGACTAGATGGTATCAAATTAGATGATTACGCATGTAAAACGGTATTAGTTGATCCGCCGAGATCAGGTTTAGACGATGCGACCCTAGATATGATCAAACACTATAAGAACATTGTGTATATTTCTTGTAATCCAGAAACATTAAAACACAATCTAGATACACTATTAAAAACCCATAAAGTTGTTCGTTTCGCGTTATTTGATCAATTTCCTTATACTCACCATGCGGAATGTGGAGTATACCTACAAAATTTATAAATTATTTTATCTGCCTAGATGACTGCTCAGACAACGCTTGCAACGCTCCGTTTGCAACAAATCTGAGCTGTAATTTAACGCGACGTCCAACACTTTCTTTTTGCTCTTTGGTTGCATCGAGGGCTTCAGCTCCTGCACTAAAAACCAGCTTAACCATGGCCTCGGCTTGCAAATTAGCAATGTTATAGGGGAGTCCAGTTGTGGCAATAGTGTAATCTGTCAACTCAACGGTAAAGTGCTTTATTTCTCTTAGCACGGCAGCCCTAAAAGCCATAGATGTACCAGTGTGCTCTCTCAATAACAGACGAAACACATTATTATTTGCAGTAATAAATTCCATAAAGGTATCTACAGAAGTATTTATAACACCCCCACCTGATGCAATTCTTAATCTTGCTTGACGCATTAACTGGCGTAGCGCTAATCCAGCCTCATCTACCAATGTAAGACCCAATTCGTCTATGTCTTTAAAGTGCCTATAAAAAGAAGTAGGAGCAATACCTGCAGCACGTGCAACCTCTCGAAGGCTTACACTTGAGAGACTTCTTTCTTCATCTAATAGAGAAAACGCAGCGTCAATTATAGTTCTTCGGGTTCGTAATTTTTGGTCTTGGCGACTTAATGGTGATTCTTTAATAGCTTTCATAGGGCTGATTCTAACGCGAAAAGATAAGAAATAGACACAATAAAAGCCTAGAAGTACCACAATTAGCTTGCTTAAGTGTAGGAGCAACGTAAAATAGCGTACACTTGTAAGCTGAAAATGACTTTAAATGAAAAAGCCACGTCTAATCCTTACCAACATATTGGTATTTATAATAACCGGACTTATTGCACTTATTCTGGTGCCTATTGAAGCGATTCAACATGGGTTTGATGGTTTTGAGATTGCAGCTTGCATTATTCTTATCTATTTCTCTGGAATGTCGATTACTGCCGGTTATCACAGGCTATGGTCACATAAGGCATTTGAAGCAAACACCTTAGTTAAATCTGTTTTGGCCATTGGCGGAGCAATGGCACTTCAAAACAGTATCTTACATTGGAGCTCTGATCATAGAGTTCATCACAAAAATGTTGATGATAATGAACGTGATCCTTACTCAGCAAAGAAAGGCTTTTGGTTCTCTCATATGGGATGGATGTTGCGAGAATATCAAAGGCATAGATATGCTGACTACAGTAACTGTCGAGATTTACAAAAAGATAAGATTGTAATGTGGCAACACAATAATTATTTAGCCATTATGCTTACCGCTAACTTTGGTATACCTATGCTACTTGGGTGGCTAAATGGAGATATCTGGGGCATGTTGCTACTAGCGGGTGTATTTAGATTGGTAGTGGTGCATCACGTCACGTTTTTTATAAATTCATTAGCCCACATTTGGGGAAGACAGCCCTATACGGATGCAAATAGCGCTCGAGACAACGACATATTGGCCTTCTTTACATTTGGTGAGGGATACCACAACTACCATCATATCTTTGAATATGATTATAGAAATGGCATAAAATGGTGGCAATTTGATCCCACGAAATGGTTGATTAGGAGTTTAGCGTATTTAGGTTTAGCAAAAAATTTGCGTCGATGCCCTGAAGAGCGTATCGAAAAAGCTAAAGTAGCAATGCAATTAAAGTTAGCCAAAGAAAAAGTATCTAAGTTACAAAATGCAGAAGAGATTTTAATTCGAGTTCAAAAAGAATATGAGTTATTGGCACAACGAATGACAGAATATTACGCTGCCAAAAAGCAATTAATGGAAATCAAAAAACAGTCTTTGCAGCGCAGCTACAAAAATTTAGAAGTTCATTATAGATATAAAGAATTGAAACAAAAATTAGCCATACAAAAAGAAAAATGGTTACAACTAAATCAGTTTGATTTTATGCCAGGCTGTGCAGATTAATTTGCGTAATAATAGTGACAATCAAGGCTTCTTTTGAAGCCTTTTTTATTGGATAGGAAAATGGATATAATTAAGGCAATTAACCTATGCTCAATATGTGCAAATCACTTACCTTTGCCACCTCGTCCAATTTTACAATTTTCACCTCTAGCAAAGATACTCATCATAGGTCAGGCCCCCGGAATTAAGGCGCATGAAAGCCACAAAGCATGGCACGATGCTTCAGGTAAGCGTTTAAGGGAATGGTTAAAACTAGACGAAAAACAGTTTTATACCCCAAGCATATTATCCATAGTTCCAATGGGATTTTGTTACCCCGGTAAGGCCAAAAGCGGTGACTTACCCCCTAGGCCTGAATGCGCACCTAAATGGCATGGAGAGTTACTGAAAACCAGTAAGCCAAAACTGGTCATATTAATCGGAAAACACGCGCAAGATTATTACTTAACTGACAACAGAAAACTAACCGAAAGGTTACAGAACTGGGGAGACTATCAACCTAAATATATGGTACTTCCTCACCCATCACCAAGAAACAATATTTGGCTTAAAAAAAATGCTTGGTTTGAAAAAACAGTACTACCACAAATGCAACAGGTGCTTGCAAGCCATCTATAACAAGCAACTTGCCAAAGGTTATAGCCTTAAACACCATCATTATCTAAGAATTCAAGTAATTCGTTGTAAGGCATAGGTTTGGCGAATAGATATCCCTGAGCCTCATCACACCCTAACTTAAGCATGTAGCTAGCTTGTTCACGCTTCTCAACACCTTCAGCAATGGTCGCCAGCCCCAGTTTTGTACCAAGAGTAACTATTGTTTCAGCAATGAAAGCGGTTTTTCCTGGAGTTATTTCGTTTACGAAAGAGCGATCGACTTTAAGTCTGTCTAGAGGTAGTTTCTGTAAATAATTCATTGATGAAAAGCCGGTACCAAAATCATCAATCGCAACTTTAACACCAAACTTCTTTAACTCTTGAAGAGCTTCAATCACTATATGCGGCTCATCCATTACTATACTTTCAGTTATCTCCAACTCAATTTTTTCAGGAGATATCCCGTATTCACTAATAATGGTTTTAACAGTATCTACAAACTTTGGGTCTCTAAATTGTGGCATTGATATATTTACAGCCATGCGTAAAGAGTCAAATCCTCTACTTTTCAATTTGTTAAGATGCTTACAAGATTCTTCTAACACCCAGATACCAATATCTACTATTAACCCAGAGTACTCTGCCAAAGGTACAAATATAGCTGGAGAAACAAACCTTCCCTCTGTACTCGGCCAACGCAATAGCGCTTCCATCCCCACGATTTTTTCTGTCACAAGGTCGACCTGAGGCTGATACCAGAGTTGTAACTTTTTAGCCTCAAAATCCAGGGTAAGCTGCCTAATCATTTCTAGACGCCAAGTAGTCTCTTGCTCCATCTCCGGACAATAAAACTCGTAGTTTATCTTTAAGTTTTTCTTGGCTTTATTTAAGGCAATATTACTTTGCTTTAAAATATTAATCCCGGATTGAGCTCTTCCATCTAGACGGCAAAAGCCGAAAGAAGCCGATAAAGATAATGAATGCTCACCTGCTTTAAAGGGTAAAAGAAACAGTTCATTCAAAGATTCAGGGTTTACAAATGACTCAGACCCGATCAAACCAAAGACATCCGAGCCGATTCTTGCTATCTGTACATTCTCAATAAATTTTTCTTCTAGGCGTTTAGTTACAGCCATCAAAGTACTATTACCAGCATCTTGGCCTAAACCATCATTTATGTCTGCAAAATGATTAAGGTCAACTAGGGCGACGATGAAATCTGTCCCTCTTAGTTTTCCTGAACAACAATCATCAAGCATATTAATGAACTCACTACGATTGGGGAGCTTGGTTAACCAATCTTTAAATGCTGCAGTTCGTAATTGATGAAATAAATTAACGTTTTCATATCCAATAGATACACTGGATAGAAAAACTTCCAACAATTGCCTATCAATGATATTGATTTTACTGCCAATTTGTAGATAAATGGCCGCTTCATAATTAGCGCTGTGCAAATAAAAAACAGTAAAATCTTTTTCAAATATATGTTCTTTCGCCTCTAGGCAACAATGCACAGAGTTAACAATATCTGTATTTTCCAACGTATCCAATTTTTCATTAATACAGGATAAAAACTCACCGTTAGCTTCTAGTATGTAAAGATATTCATCCTCCTTATCTAAGGCGACGCCAGCCTCTGCACATATGAAACCACTGGCGTTTTCGCCAATTAAGGAATTAATTTGTACCAATACATCACTACAAAAACTTTTTATTGAATGCTCTTCCATTAAATTAGCAGAAGCGCTGATAATTTTTTGTAAACCTTGACGGCTTTGGTTTATTGACAATATTTGTTGATAAGAGCGTAAAGACGCAATAATAGTGGTAACTAATTTACTGCGAGTGAGTTCAGTTTTAGTTTTGTAATCATTAATATCATAATCTTTAATGATTTTTTCTTCTGGCGCGTATCCAGGTTGTCCAGTTCTTAAAATAATACGAGGCTCAATAATATTCAGCTCTTCGCGCATCTTACGAGCGACTGTCAAACCAGCATCATCAGACTCCATCACAACATCAAGTAAAATTATCGCAATGGAAGTGCCCATCTCCTCGATAATTTCTAGCGCTTGGGCACCTGAATAGGCATGAATAAAGTTTAATGATTTATCATTAACGATAAGATCTGATAATGCTAATCGTGTAACTGAGTGGATTTCTTTGTCATCGTCTACTACTAGAATGTTCCACATTCCAGTAGGGTTTTGCACAGCAGAAGGACTATCTTCTGATAGAAAGATTAATTCGTCATTCTCATACTTGTTTAAACTCATCGACTCTCCACCAAACACTAAACTATGCTAACTCTTATCACCGGGTAAATAAGGAATTCTGAGCGAAGTGACCCAAACTTAACATTTTTCATTGCTCATGTAACATGAATTAACGCAATATACTGGCCTTGACCATATTTTTAGAGTTTAGCGTACATTTTTATGAAAATTGAATTAAATCATTCACCTAAACCCATTCAAGTTGCGGGTGCGAAATCTGGTTCGAAAAATGCAGCTGTAACTTCTAAATTACCCGCAGAGAATAAGGTAAATAAACAACACAATCAAAAAAAAATAACTAAATGGTTTTCACAAGTGGGGATCCAAGGTAGCTACAATAATACCAAGACTCAAAGTATAGATGATAAAGTTCGCCTGAAAGCTCAAATAGTGGCTCGTCGTAAAGTCAGTAATTTAGAAAACATACTCGGTAGAGCGTTAGATTTTTGTTTAGAAGACGGCAAAGAGGAATCCATTGACCCTGATTGGTTTTTCAGTTTTGTAAATATGGCAGAAGAAATTTTTTCCCCAGCTATGCAGGAACTATGGGGGAAAATATTTGCAGTAGAAACTGCCAAACCAGGAAGTTTTTCTTTAAAAACGCTCACTCTTCTAAAACAGCTTACCCAAAAAGATGCACATATCTTTCGACAAGCCGTTAACCTAACAAGTTATAAAAAAGGAGAGTCTACACCTAGGCTTCTAATCGGTTACTATCAAAAATCCAATATTTGGTCGTTTTTTAATACCTTTAAGAATAAACAACTTAACTTAGCCGAATATGGTCTGAGTTACCCAGACCTATTGTCTTTAATGGATTTAGGTTTGATTCATCACAGCGAGATTGAGTCAGGAGAGCTAAGTACGAGCACGCAAACCGAATGGCGCTGTGCCGGTACCAAACTAAGACTAGCCGCTAAACATCAAGGCACCACTTTGTTGTATTATAAATTCACACCTACAGGTGCAGAATTATCCAAATTGGTAAATAAACAGAAGCTTGATGCTTACACAGAAGCAATATTATCAACTTTAGGAAGGGCATTTAACATTGAGTAACCCCAGTTAAATATAAAAGGGGCTGACCAATGAAAAAGATAAGGCGTTAGATACCGTCTCCAAATTCATGCAAACCACACTCTCGCTTTAATCCAAAGAAGCGTGTGTCTTGTTCATTTAAACTTTCTTCTAGTGAACGAGTACTATGCCAATCACCAATTGAAACATAACCTTTTTCCCACAACGGATGATATGGCAAACCATGTTCCTTTAAGTACATATGTACAGTACGATTTGACCAATCTATTATAGGGTAAATCTTAGTTTGATCTTTCAACTGCTGTAAAACAGACAGCTTTTCACGCATATCAGACTGGCTTCGACGTAACCCGGCAAACCAACTTTTCACATTCAAATCTTGTAGTGCTTTTTGCATAGGCTCTACTTTATTGAGTGTATTGTACTTCTCGATACCTTCTATGCCTTGTTCCCACATTTTTCCATACTTGGCTTCCTGCCAACCTGCGGATAGCTCAGAGCGATAGACCTTTAAATTTAGATTAAGTTGCTCTGTCATCTGCTCAATGAACTGGTAAGTTTCAGGAAACAAATACCCAGTATCCGTCAATACAACTGGAATATCTGGACATTGCTGAGTCACCATATGCAGCATTACCGCAGCTTGCGCCCCAAAACTTGAAGACAACATGAACTGTTGAGGTAAATTCTCAAGGGCCCAAGTAACACGCTGTTCTGCTGACTGCTTTTCTAATGACAAGTTAACTTCTGCTAACTCTTCACTAGAAAAACGTCTAACAGTACTCACACCTAACTCAGATTGCGTAGTTAGGGACATCGTGAAAATCCTTAGCAGAATTAATAACTGGCTTAACTACTTCGACTCGAATCAAGAAATCACCAAATGCTTCATTGGCTTGGCGCTCTTTAGCCCAGCGTCCAATTAGCACATCTAATTCTTCCATAATTTCTTTTTCATCAATGTTTTCACGGTACATTCTAGGTATACGTGTACCTTGACGATCTCCGCCTAAATGGAAATTGTACTTACCAGGCCCTTTACCTACTAAGCCTACTTCAGCTAACATCGCTCGACCACACCCATTAGGACAGCCAGTGATACGGTAAATGATGCTTTCTTCCGGTAAGCCATGTTTTGCCAAAAAGCCTTCAATTTTAGTAACCGCATCAGGTAAGTAACGCTCAGCTTCAGCCATTGCCAATGGGCACGTAGGAAGTGAAACACAAGCCATTGAATCTTTACGTTGATTACTAACAGAGTCTTCAATCAAGCCATTATCGCGGGCTATTTTTTCAATTTTCTCTTTCAATTCAGCAGGTACACCAGCCACAATCAAGTTTTGATTAGCGGTTAGTCTAAAATCTCCCGGGTGAATTTTTGCAATTTCAGCACAACCTGTTTTCAAGGTTTTTCCTGGGTAGTCAAGAATTCGACCGTTTTCGATAAACACTGTTAAGTGATGCTTACCATCTACGCCTTCCACCCAACCAATTCGATCACCACGTGACGTAAATTCGTATGGCTTACTTGCAGCAAAGGTAGCGCCAGAACGTTTCTCAACTTCTGCTTTGAAATTTTCTACACCAACACGCTCAAGGGTATATTTAGTTTTAGCGTTCTTACGGTTTACACGGTTACCCCAATCTCGCTGGGTAGTAACAACTGCTTCTGCAACCGCTAATGTGTGCTCTAGAGAAATAAAACCAAAATCATCTGCTTTACGAGGGAAAGTAGACGTATCACCATGGGTCATTGCTAAACCACCACCCACTAACACATTAAAACCAATCAGCTTGCCCTTCTCAGCAATAGCCACAAAGTTAAGATCATTTGCATGAACATCAACATCATTTTGCGGAGGAATAACCACTGTTGTTTTAAATTTACGTGGTAAATAAGTACTTCCTAAAATAGGTTCATGATCAGTGGTTTCAACTTTTTCACCATCTAACCAAATCTCTGCATAGGCACGAGTTTTAGGCAGTAAATGTTCACTAATTTTAGTGGCCCACTCGTAAGCTTCTTGATGTAACTCTGACTCAACAGGGTTAGAAGTACATAAAACGTTACGGTTAACATCACCGGCAGTAGCAATAGAGTCAATACCTACTTGATTCAACATTTGATGCATTGGTTTAACGTTAGGTTTTAACACACCATGAAACTGAAACGTTTGGCGAGTAGTTAAACGAATACTGCCGTAAATACTTTTTTCTTCTGCAAATTTATCAATAGCTAGCCATTGTTCAGTAGCAATAATACCACCAGGTAAACGGGCACGTAACATCACGTTCTGTAGAGGTTCTAACTTTTGTTTAGCTCGTTCAGCACGAATATCGCGGTCATCTTGTTGATACATACCGTGAAACCGAATCAGTTGGAAGTTATCTCCAACAAATGCGCCGGTTAGATCATCAGTGAGATTTTCTGCAATAGTCCCACGTAAATAGTTACTTTCAGTTTTCAGACGTTCGTTGTCTGCCAATTTACCTTCAACGACGAAGTTTTTATTATCAGTGCTCATTAATATACATCCTTCTGATAGCGTTTAGCGCGGCGCAAGTCTGAAAGGTATTGTTCTGCTTGCTCTTCGGTCTTGCCACCATGCTCAATCACAATTTTCACTAATGCATCTTGTACATCTTTAGCCATGTGATTGGCATCTCCACACACGTATAAGTGCGCGCCTTTCTCTAACCAGTTATATAATTCAGCACCTTGCTCAAGCATGCGGTGCTGTACATAAATTTTTTCTTCTTGATCTCTAGAGAAAGCCAAAGTAATTTTATTTACTACGCCCTCTTTAACAAAGCGTTGCCATTCTGTTTGATACAAAAAGTCTTGGGTATAATTAGGGTTTCCAAAAAACAACCAATTTTCACCGCTAGCTTCTTCAGCTTCACGTTGTTGCATGAAAGCTCTGAAAGGGGCAATACCTGTGCCGGGACCAACCATGATCACTGGAGTGTTGCCGTCATCGGGTAATCTGAAGTTGTCGTTTTTCTCAACGAACACCTTCACTTCACCGCCTTCATTTAACCGTTTTGATAAGAAACTAGAAGCCCCGCCTTGGTGTACAGAACCATGGGCGTCAAATTCAACTAAAGCGACTGTAAGGTGAACTTCGTCTTCCACTTCTGCCTGGCTTGATGCAATAGAATACAAACGAGGTGTCATACCACGTAGAGCGTCAACTAATTCTTGTGCTGATAGTTTGGCTGGATATTGACGTACAATATCGATGATTTGACGTTCAGCCAAATACTCTCGAAGTACCGCTTTATCTTCTATCAAAGCGTTTAATTCAACATTATTAGCAAAACCAGCGTAGGCTTGCACAAAACTAGGGTAGCTTTGAGTTAACTCAAGTTTACTAACCAAAACTTGTTTAAGGGAGTACTCTTCACCAGAAAATGTAATAGTTTCTTCAGGATTTAATTCTAAGGCAGCCAACAAAGCAGCCACTAATTGCTCATCGTTTTCGAACCACACACCTAGAGCATCACCTGGACGATATTGAATACCAGACTCTTCTAACGAAATTTCAATGTGACGAATATCTTTTACAGAATCGCGGCCAGTAATTTTTTGGCTTTCTAGTAAAGATGCAGCAAAGGGAGCTTTTTTAGTGTACTGAGTGGCAGCGACTGACTGTGCGCCTAAATTTAAAGACGGAGCGGCACCCGCGCTAGGAGCTAATAACTCTTCTTTAATTTCATGATTTAAACTTTCAAACCAAGCGGTAGCAGCCTCATCATAGTCCACATCACAATCAACGCGATCAATAATTCGCTTAGCGCCTAGGCTCTGTAAGCGACTGTCAAAATCTTTGGCTGTTTGGCAGAAAAACTCATAACTAGTATCGCCTAGTCCTAATACAGCAAACTTTAGCCCGTCTAACTTAGGGGCTTTTTTACCCCCTAAAAAGCTATGTAACTCTACGGCATCATCAGGCGCTTCACCTTCACCATGAGTACTTACAACAATAGCCACATGGCTTTCTGTTTTAAGTTGCTTGTGCTTGTAATCAGCCATACTAACTAACTTAGAAGGAATATTTAGCGCGTCTAATTTCGCTTTATATTCCTCGGCTACACCTTTGGCATTGCCGGTTTGTGAACCATATAAGATAGTCATAGATTGAGATGGACCAGCCGTCACGCTTGGTATAGTGCTTGCCTGGCCATTTTGTGCCAAACCTGCAAAGTATCCACTTAGCCATGTAAGCTGTTGTGGATTGAGAGTGGCCGAAGCCTGACTAATTTGAGCCCACTGGTTTTCATTTAAACCAGCAGCAAACCCTGGAGTTTGATTTATTGGTGAAGTCATAAGATCGCTAACCGTTATTAATACAAGGGTAGGTTAGCGATCTATCTAAGCAACAGGAAAGAATAAAAGCTGATTCGTTATAACCAAATCAGATGAAATTATTACAAAATGTTAAAAGTGCACTTCTATCCCTGCAAAAGGCCCTTTAAATTCTAGATCTGAATAAATTCTATTATTGTCATCACTGTAATCTAGCTCTAGGGTCACAGCTCTATAGCCCACTTGAAAAGTGACATCTATAGCTAGGTTTTCTATTAAACTATACGTAATAACCGCTTGGTAATCTGACAAGGTATTGTCATCAATACTTAAATAATTACCTTCTACATAAGCACCAAAACCAGTAAAAGGAATACCTAAGGCCAATCTAGAATACAACATAGGAACAGGTACTGAGAAATCTAATGTTTCTGTCCGGTTTGGAGCTTCTTTTTCAGTAACTGTAAACTCGCCTTCAAGGTATTTAGCATTAATACCAAAATCAAAACTAATCAAGTCATTATCGAAAAACTCATAATACAAGATGATATCTGTGGCGGTTAAATCAACGTCGGTATTAGCATCCGAATCGATAGAAAACAACTGCCCATTAAATTCAAAATTACTATCAAAATTAACATCACCTTGCGTGCTCATGTCAGTTCTTTGTAATTTGATATTTGGGATCAGAGGGATTGGGTGCTCAAAGGCCACATAAATATTAGTGTTGGTCTGAGTATCAAAATTAAAATCTCTATTATCCCCATCATCCGAGAAGCCACCTGACGTTTCCATATTCCACCCCTGAGCCCCTGCATATAAACCCAACAAGGTGTCTGCTTGGCTAGAGAAGCTGGAGCATAATGTAATAAGCCCCAATGTAATTACCGTTTTTTTCATGGTTTATCCTTGATTAAGTAGTTCGCTTAGCTCGATTAAAGCAGCATTTGCACGAGAAATATAGTTCGCCATAACTAATGAGTGATTAGCTAACATACCAAAGCCACTACCATTTAGAATTACAGGGCTCCAGATAGACTCCTGAGTCGCTTCAAGCTCACGTATAATTTGCTGCAAACTAACCTTAGCATTCTTCTTTTCTAGAACATCTGCAAAATCTACTTCTACGGCTTTCAAAAAATGCAGTAAAGCCCAGCTAGCACCACGGGCTTCATAAAAGTTATTATCTAAGCGCCACCAGCTCGTTTTATCAACCAATTTGTGAGCTGTTGGGGTTGATTGGCTAGCCTCTGCATCTCCCGCTAAATTGGTATCTATTCTGTCCTGACCAACACTGGCGCTCAAACGTTGGGATAAGCTACCTAAACGTTTTTCCATTTGTTTTAACCAGTCTCTTAAATTGTCTGCTCGAGCATAAAACTGACCTTGCTGTAATGACACATCAGCAAGACTTGTACGGTAAAAATAAAGGTTATCTATGCCTTCTTGATATTTTGATTCAGCAGAAGGCAATATCCAACTTAAACTATCGTTATTGAATTGCGGTTGCGCCTTGGTTAGATAGGCATTTTCTACGGATTGACTTTGTGAACGACTAAAGTCTTTTCGCATCGCCAACGCTAAATCACGTGTCATTTCTAAGGCGCCAAACTCCCAACTTGGCATATTATCCATCATCACACTTGGTGGGATTACATCATTTGATAAGTACCCACCAGACTTATTGAGTAACGCTTCAGCTACGGCAATCAAACTAGTCGTCATGGTATAACCAGCCACAACCTTTTCATTTTTTTCAAGGGCTTGCTGCTGAGCTAGTTCTCTAGGTTCAAAACGGTCAGGCTCCACGCTCCAGAAAATTGATACTATCCACAACAAGAAAATAAGAAGTGCAGTTACGCCTAGTAGTCGTTTAGGGGTGATGTATTTTTTCATATAAATATCCTTAATGATGTTTAGCATGTGACGGGCGAGCCACAGTAGCTTCAAAGTCTATTGCTTCTCCATCTTGGGTGAGTAACCGTAAGCTAACTTTTTGGTTCTCTTCTAGTTTTTGGTTTAGGCCAAATAACATAATATGTAACCCACCAGGTTTGAAATGCACAGTTTCTCCAGGTTCAATTTGTATTGATTCCTGTTGCTGCATTCTCATCATGTCATTAATAAATACGTGATTATGAAGTTCTGCTTTGTCGGCAATATTGGAAGAGGCTGCAATTAATACTTCAGTTTTTTTTGAAAGGTTTTCGATTGAAAAATATGCCGCGGTATTAGGCACGCCTGGGGGCAACAGCCTAACTGTTGCATCTGACACAACTAATTCTGCATCACAGTAAAAACTGCTTATTCCTAATAAAACTATGAAGACTCGAAGCATCAATATTCCATACCTAATTTACAATCAGACTTAGATTATTCAGCAATCACCATGACATGCCAAGACTTGTTTATATATTTGTGCCTGAGCCTGCAACTTTCTAAACATATTAGTATGCTGCCGAAGGCTTTTCTCTTACCAATAGATAAATCACAATTGAGATTAAAATAACCGGCCAAAACATACCCAAGCCTGCTACAAACAATCCAATAGCGCATGCGACAAAAATAAGTACCATTGCAGCGATAACACTAAAAGCGACAATAAACCCAATAAATACCAATACTGCAACGATAGCAGTGGCAGCAATGATTGACGTGAATGGCTCAACTTCATAATCGGATAAAACTAAATGAAGATCGAACCATTCCGTCACTACATGACCAAAACAATATGTTAAAACCCCAGCAATCAATACCGCTGAAAAGAGATTTTTTAACATGATAATTACCTGTTAGGGATTAAAACAGTGGCTGTTACATAGGCTACTGCCGTTACTACTGGTAACATTATCAAACACACTACGGCAACACAGCGAACCAATAACCGAGATACATTCCAATGCCTTGCTAAGCCAGCACAAACACCAGATATTTTGCCATGCACTGAATCCTTATATAACCTATTTACATCAATATACTGTCTCATAATCTTCTCCTGTTAAATTCTGAACCAGTGGCAAATTGAATTGCCACTTAGTGAGTATGCTGCTTATTAAGCAACTTTTTTACGTAACGCTGCCAACTCTTCTTCGATTTTATTTTCAACTTCAAGCTGTTTAAACTCTGCGTCTAAGCCTTTTGCTTCATCAACCAAATCATAAGCATCTACTTGGGACTCTAAATCATCAATACGACGCTCATATTGCTCAAAACGAATAATGGCATCATCAATCTTCACAGAATGAGCTTTACTCTTAACTTGCATACGCACAGATACAGAGCGCTCTCTTAGTATCATAGATTTTTGCTTAGCTCTGGCTTCCACTAGTTTATCTTGTAGTTTCCCCATATCCGCTTGTAGTTTGGTTAACGACTCTTCAATGGTTTCCATTTCGGATGATAAAGCAGCAAAGTTTTGTTGCGTTATATTCTTTTCCGTAAGCGCCGCTCTTGCTAAGTCTTCACGACCTTTATCTAGCGCTAACTCAGCCTTAGCCTGCCAACTTGTTACTTGCTGCTCAAGTTTTGCAATCTGACGTTGAACTTGTTTTTTCTCAGCTAAGTTTGTGGCGGCGACAGAGCGTAATTCCACTAAGGTTTCTTCCATTTCTTGAATCAACAATTTCACCACTTTAGCTGGGTCTTCAGCCTTATCTAAAATGGCATTAATGTTAGCTTGTACAATGTCTGACATTCTTGAAAACATACCCATAATAATTCTCCTGTTAGATTTAAAGTATCTTGTGCTGAATAATTTCAGCGCTAGTATCAGAACTATTACAAGTGGTGTGCCAATTCAACATCACACCATAAGCCTTTGTTTAAATTAACTTTTTATTTAAAACCAGAAGAGTTACCGTTCCTAGAAAATTAAAAGAAAACAATAAAGTGGTCAAATACACCAAACAATTGGTTAAAAGTACAACTTGAATTTTTAGCGTATTAATAATCTATAGGGGATCTCATTAAGTAATACTTTTAGAAATAAAAACCTGTAACATAATTTTGTAATAAAGCCCGACAAGGATATTCAAGGCACATGAAATTACACAAAGCTGCGATTAAAAATTATTTTTTAATCGTGTATGTATCATTAACAATGCTTAGTCATACATTTAGTTTTGCTGCACAGCATAATTTAAGATTTGTAATTAACTCTCCGGGGTCATCACCCTATATTTATTACGACATAGAGCACGCTCGATACCGAGGTGTAGTTGTTGATTTTTTTAATAGCTTTCATGAAGCAGACAAATTTAATGTTGAGTATATTGACTCTAGCCGGTCTCGTAATGAGCACTTTGTCTATACAGAGCAAGCAGATCTTTTTTTTGGGAGTTCAGTTTGGGTATCAAATCCTAATCACTTTATATATTCAGATCCCCTTATGCCTCACACTAGTTTCTTGTATTCCAAGTCTAAGTTTAAAGAACCTTTTGTATTTGATAGCTATAAACCCGCATCGATCTGTACTCGAAGAGGATTTAGCTATCCTAACTTACAGCCAGATTTTGAGACTCAAAAATTAACCCGTGTTGACTCTATAAGCCAAACAACTATGGCCCTCATGCTCGGAAAAGGACGCTGCGACTTTGCTTATATGAGTCAGGAGAATGCTTGGGCAATAATGTCTGGTCCGGAGTTTTGCGAATATACATTTTACCAGTCACCCAAGGCGATAAGTTTTGTCAATCTGGAGTTTGTAATGGGTAAACGTTTAATACGTGAAAAAGCTAAAATAAATGAACAAATAGCTATATTTGTTAACTCTGGAGCCTTAAATATATCAATTAGAAAACATCTCAAGCCCAGTATATTTCCTAAACTGACTTGCGAAAAAAAATGAGGATATAAGGATTAAATTCAAGGATAAAATAGATAAGGAAACGGTCAATACATCTGTTAGTGACCGTTTCTGCATTGGAAGATACAGCTATTAAGCGTTGTTAGTACAAAACCTTTTCGCAGTTGCGAAACAAAGCTAAAAATTAAAGCGCCTGCTACATAAGCGATAACCGGTGTTAACAACATAATAAATAAAGATAGTTGATAAAACATCCCCCCCTCCTTATTTAGCTTTATTGGCACTTGCCTCATCACTTTTTACTTTTATATCTTTGATTGTAACTTTAGTGTTGTAAGATTGGCTTTCGTCTATGCTAACGTTATAAGCAACATTTAATATATTTTCTTGCACAGTATTTTTAATTTCTTGCTGAGCAACCACCATAGCTTGATTAACCATACCACTTACGTAACTTTCTAATGACATTTCTTCAGCGTTAACTGTTGATATCACAGCAAAACTAGAGATTAGAGCAACAGCAGCGATTTTAGATTTAGTAAACATAATAATTTCCTTTTAGTTAATTGAATGATTAACTGATTTAGTACCAGTTAGTAGTTAAGTCGCAGTATCCTTTGCGATAGTTGTGCCAACCAGAAAATTACTCTTATCTACTTGATTTAATTAATATTTTTAATTAACCCTAGATAACAATGCCTCTCGGGTCATTTCCAAAAAGCTAAAAAGTAGTAATTTTGACCAATTGAGTGGTTAATTTAATCGAGCATTTCAGACTGAAATGCTTTTGCCTTACTTTGGGCTTCTAGTAAGACATCTACCGCATCAATAAGCAGCTCAATACCGGCACCCGCTTTAGTGCCATTTTGACTCAAATACCTACGCCAAATACGCCCCCCAGGTTGGCCTTGAAAAAGTCCTAACATATGTCTGGCGATATGCCACACCCTAGCTCCACCGTCCATTTGCTGTTCAACATAAGGCAGCATATCCTGAACCACTTCAAACCGAGTTTTAATGGGAGATGAATCTTGATAAAAGCGTTGATCTACTTCAGCCAAAATATAAGGGTTACTATACACCTCTCGGCCTATCATCACGCCGTCAAGATGCGCTAAATGAGCGCTTACTTCATCTAAGGTTTTCACACCACCATTTAAGCTAATATGCAAACCTGGAAACTCTTGTTTTAGTTGATAAACACGATCGTACATTAATGGCGGAATATCACGATTTTGCTTTGGACTTAAGCCTTTTAACCAGGCTTTGCGAGCATGCACAGTAAAGGTATGGCAGCCTGACGCAGCAACCACATCAATAAAACGGCTTAGGTCTTCGTACTCATCCATCTCGTCAATGCCAATTCGAGACTTTACCGTGACGGGGATATCAACTTCTGCCTGCATGCTTTTAATACAATCAGCCACGGTTTCAGGCTCAGCCATTAAACACGCACCAAATCTGCCATTTTGTACTCGGTCAGAGGGGCAACCTACATTGATATTCACTTCATCATAACCGTACTTTTGCGCTTCAGCCGCACAACGCGCCATGTCAACGGGATTAGAACCTCCCAATTGCAATGCTACAGGGTGCTCTTCTTGGTTATATGCCAGATAATCGCCTTTACCAAAAATGATCGCCCCAGTGGTAACCATTTCGGTATACAAAAGCGCATGTTGTGAAATTTGTCTAAGGAAATACCGACAGTGTTTATCTGTCCAATCCAGCATTGGCGCGACAGAGATAGTGCGATTGATTGGGTGACTCATTATTACTTTGCCAATGTTGAAATTTAGGGCGCGCATTTTAGCTGATTTCGTTGGCCAGCACTAGTGGGGGTTATTTAACCAACTGTTGAACAAATAAATTCTAAGTAAAAGTCATTATTAGTCGTTCGCTTGTTTATTGAAACTATTGTAAAAATACTTTAGGCCCACATGACTGTTTATCATTATTTTCACTTAATCAAGCATTCACTTTAAAGATAGCTGGTGATATAACAAACACTAACACTTTAAGAGTCGGCCATGCAGTTACGGTTGCGAGCAATGTGAAATGAATTCACGATAAAATTAAGCACGGAACAACATGTCATTTTTCAAGGAACTTATACGCCGCAATGTAGTAAAAGTCGCCAGTGTGTATCTGGTCACCGCTTGGTTAGTGATGCAAATCATTTCCGTCATTTCCCCTTTTCTAAAATTACCCACCATGTTTGGCACCATTGTTACTGTGGTGTTTATGATAGGATTTCCCATTGCTTGTATTTTTGCTTGGGCCTTTGAATTGACCCCAGAGGGCACTCGCCCCACCAACGATGTCGAGCAAGGCACTTCCATCACCAACCAAACCGGGCGAAAAATCAACCTTTGGTTAGTGAGTGTGGTGGTGTTACTGTTGGTTTATCTTGCGGTCGATAAATTGTGGTTATCTACTCCAGCCACACCATTAGTGCCGGAAGCTGAATTAGTTACTACCCAAAACCAAACCAAAGTACTAGCGGTATTACCATTTTTAAACCTGAGTAATGAGCCCGAGCAAGACATCTTTGTTGATGGCCTGACCGAAGAGCTGCTGAATACACTGGTACGTATTCGTGATTTAAAGGTACTGGGGCGCACCACCAGTTTTGCCTATAAAAATGTGCAAAAAGATTTAACCGTGATTGCTGCTGAGCTCAAAGCCGATTATTTAATTGAAGGTAGTGTACGTAAAAGTCACAACAATCTGCGCATTACAGTACAACTGATTGATGCTAAATCAGGTGCCCATCTTTTCTCGGATACCTTTGATCGTAAACTCGAAGATGTGTTTGTATTACAAGAAGAAGTCAGTGATCAAGTGGCGTCGGCACTCAAACTCAAACTTATCCATCAGGATGACCGCTATGCAGCGGCCCTAGATAAACTGGATTATAAAGCCGTTGAACAGTTAGTTATCGCCCGTGCTCTAGCAAACCGTGAAACAACCGCGGATATTAATCAGGCCAAACTGATCTTAAATACATTGCTTGAGCAATACCCTGATACATCAGCTATTTTGGGTCTAGCCGCCTATGTGGGGGTTGTTGATGTGTCGAATACGGAAAATGATGATGTGACTGATGTGCAGATTATTGGCTTTGCTGAGCAAGCTTTAGCGCTGGACCCTTTAAACCGCGATGCAATTTTATCCTTGGCCGTAAGCTACGACGATTATGCCCAACTAACCGATAAAGCCGTACAACTTTACCAAAAGGCGATTCGGGCTTATCCCTTTGATTATGATTTTCAGTTTCAGTATTTTACTACTCTTGTAACACTTTATTCACCTTGCGAAGATATTGCAAAATTTGTCGATAGTATTGCCCCTGCAGCGCTAGAGTTAGTCTACAAAAACCGCCTGCAATATTTTTTGTTGCGGTGTTTGTCACCTGAAGACGCGCAAGATTTTAAACTAAATGCCACAACAGAAGACGTTTCTCGTTATGTCTCATACATAAACCCTGAGCTAGGCTTATTGACCGCGCAACGCCTTCATAAAGAGAACCCCAACCAACGCAACACTTATACCTATTTTTATTACTTAAACAAACTAGGCCTACACCAGAGCGCTCAAACGTTGTTAGACAATATCGATATGATCAGTAACGGATACTGGGGGACTTTCAGTTATACGGCGGCTTACATTAATGGTTACTCTTTGCCAAACAAATCACTTGATGAGTTGTGGAATGCAATGGTGCCCAATCAATATTTCAACATTTATTCAGAAGACGCCATGGTATTAATCGATATTGCGCGAAAGAGTGAACAGCTTGGTGAGTTAAAAAGGCGGGTCAAACAATTGATCCCGCCTACCCCCTCAATTGAGCAATTAAATGTTACGGGTTCGTACATTAGCTTTTTGCGCAAATTGGGCGATACCAATCAAGCAAAAAAACTGGCCGAACAAGTCTTACAACTTATAGCAGAATATAAATTAGCCCATCCTGCCTCATATGATTTTTATCAATCCATGGCTGCATTTGAATTTTTCTTGTCGATTTATGCCGGGCAATTCGAACAGGCGCAAAGCTTATTGCAACAACTGCCAGAAGATTCTGGCATTAGTTTGTGGGGTCTAGAAGAGGTGCGCTATGAGTTTAATGATATAAGTGATAAACCGGTTATTTAGGCACTGCTGAGTAAAATTGACAGTGAGCGTATGCGCTTACGCAAAAAGTATGAATTTGAGTAAAGCTTGTACGTTCGGGGTGTTAGAGCTCGATAGGGCTGCTGAGGCAGTCAGAAAACTCGTTATTCAGCCAACTGATTAACAAAATAAATCCTAAGTAAATGTAACTGGTCATAACTCACTTGTTCATTCAGCCCGTCATAAACAGGTTTTAAACGCTCGTGGGAATGTTTAGCAAATGCCGCTAAAGCTGAATCGATTTGACCTTGACTCAATCCTGATTGCTCCATCAACAATGTGGGCTGTTCAAGCTTATGTCCATCTTGCACATACCGATACAGGTGATTAATGATGGTGCCGTCTTTTACCTTAAACTGCTTAGCTAAAGACGCAATGGATTTCCCCGCCTGATAAGCGCTAACAATTTCTGCACTACGGCTACTGGAGTTAGCAGAGCTACTTTTACTCACAATGGCTTTGCTCGCCGTTTGGGTATTAACCACTTCACCAATATTATTTTGCTGACAATATTCGGTAATCATAGCGAGGAAATGATCTCCGTATTTATCTAGCTTAGCCTGCCCTACTCCATGAATACGTAACAAGCTCTCTTGAGAATGAGGAAAGTAATAAGCCATTTCGTTAAGTGTGCGGTCAGAGAAAACCGCATAAGGCGGCAGGTTTGCTTCATCGGCTAAACGTTTACGGTCAGCTTTTAATATGGCAACCAATTGCTGATCACCAGGGTTAGCGAGTGTTTTAGATACATGCCTACTGGTAGCAACAGGTTGCTGCAACAAAGCAAAAAATGGCACTTTCCCTTTTAACACGTCTGCGGCTTTTTGAGTAAGCTTTAAACCACCAAATTGTTCTTCTTGGTTGAGTAAACCTTTGTGGATCAGCTGCCGCGCCAGAGCCATCCATTGCTTTTTATTAAACTCATTGCCAATGTTGTAGGTTGAAAGCAAGTTATGCTGGTTTTGTAATACCTTCTCGGCACTAGAGCCGCGCAATACATCGATAATATGGCTAGCACCAAATCGTTGACCAGTGCGATGCACGCAAGATAAAAACTTCTGGGCGGGTACGGTTAAATCAGATTTCTCTTTGCTTTCACCAGTGCAGTTATCACAGTTAGCGCAATTTTCTTTAACTGACTTTTCGCCAAAATATTCTAGTAGTGGCGAGCGCCTGCAATCTTCAGCCTCGGCCAACGCTAACATTTGATTAAGGTGTACGTTAGCCAAACGTTTTTCCTGCTCGTTACTCATTTGTTCGATAAAAAATCGAATTTTACCCGTGTCGCCATAACCAAATAACAATAAACAATCGGCAGATAAACCATCACGACCTGCGCGACCAATTTGTTGATAATACCCTTCAATATTTTTTGGCAAATCGTAATGTAATACGTAACGCACATCGGGTTTGTTAATGCCCATGCCAAAGGCAATGGTCGCCACTATGATGCTTACGTCATCTCGAATAAAACGTTCTTGATAGTCACTGCGTTTGATACTGCTTAGTCCCGCATGATAGGGCAAGACAGAAAACCCATCTCGTTTTAACTTAGCGGTTAGTTCATCTACACCGGAACGGGATTGGCAATAAATGATCCCCGACTGTTCCGGGTGTTGTTCGACGAAGTTTTTACATTGTAGATAAGGATTATCTTTGGGAACAACACTAATAAACAAGTTGGGGCGGTCAAAACTAGAAATAAACTCGCTACTGTCAATTATATTAAGCTGACGCTTGATGTCCTCTCGCACTCTAGGCGTAGCAGTCGCTGTTAAGGCGATACACACGGCTGTTGGAAAACATTCAATAAGACGATTTAGCTGACGGTATTCAGGGCGAAAGTCGTGACCCCACTCTGAAATACAGTGGGCTTCATCAATGGCAATACAAGCCACATCACAATGACTAAGTAGGTCTAAAATATTAGTTTGTAACGCCGTTTCTGGAGCTAGAAACAACAACTTAATCTGTTGTTGTTTGATGCCATCTAAATTGTTTTGATAATCGATGTCTGAAAGCGAACTATTCAGCACGCAAGCTGGTATGGCGAGTTCGTTAAGCTGCCTAACTTGGTCTTGCATCAAAGATATAAGAGGTGAAATAACAATTGTCAAACCATCAAACACTGTACCTGGGATTTGGTAACACAAAGATTTACCGCCACCTGTTGGCATAATTGCCAAGGTATTCTGCCTGTGTAACACGTTGCTGATAATCGCTTCTTGGGACTCTCGAAACTGCTCAAAGCCGAATACGTTGTTTAGAATGGCGTTTGCTTGATTCATCATTGCAGTTCTTCCCTGCTTATCTTTAATTTCTAGGGCTCAAGGGTCGCATATAGAACTGAACTTCAAACAAAGTAGCCACCATGGATGAAAAATGGTGGCTAGGTATCGATTGACTAGCGATTAATTATAAAGGATTACCTTCAGTATCCAATTCTACAATTTTATTAAACAAAGGTTGTAAGGTCTCAAAGACCGTCGCTTTATCACCCACAACAACGGTTATCATGTTGTTTACGTCAAGGTGTTTTGCCGCCAACTCGTTGAGTTCATCTTTAGTAATATTAGCGAGTATAGCGTTTTGCTCATCTTTAAAAAAAGTGTCTAGATCATAATTCATTATAGTTGATAAAAAGCCTAACTTTTGTCTAGGTGTTTCGAAGCTACGAGCATCTCTTTGACCAATAGCATTTTTGACAAATTGTAGCTCTTGAGCAGTCATACCTTTCTCGGCAAATGCTTCAATTTCATTTCTAAATTGCACAATAGAATCCGCTGTTGTGTCGGCACGCACGCCAGCTTGAGCTCTGTAATAACCACGTATGTCATTACCACTAAAAAACGAACGAGCCCCGTATGTATAACCTTTGTCTTCTCGCAGATTTAAGTTAATACGACTATTAAAGGCACCACCTAAATTGTAATTCATTAAATCTGCTCGGTAATACTCTCCAGTAGCGTCATACTTAAGAGCTCGCTTACCAATACGAATTTCTGACTGTGCAGCATCGGGTTTATCAATAAAATACAAAGTTCCAGCGGCTAACGTTGGGAATGCCTTAATCTCAGGGTTGTCGCTCGATTTACCTTGCCATAACTCTAAAGGAGATATCGCAAACTTAACACCTTGTTCATCAAGATTACTCACGACTATTAACTCTGATTTTGCAGGGCCGTAGTGCTGAGCGTAAAAGCTCTTAACATCATCTAAGGTAAGCTTTTCAACGGTATCAATTATGCCGTTTCCATCGTAAGCAAAACTATTATTTGCACCAAACACTAGCTTGTTAAAGGTATTAGTTGCTGTAGTACTGGCGTTTTTCTTGGCATTTTTTAAGCCTTCAATCTGCTGTTTTTGCAAACGTAAGAAATCGTCTTGAGCAAATTTTGGTTGGGTTAGTTTTTCAATTGCGAGTGCAACTGTCGCTTCTAAATTTTTAGTTAATGTTCTGATATTAACGGTTGTAAACTGGTCTCCTGCACTAAAAGTTACCTGTGAGCCAAGCTTTTGCAATTGATTGGATAAGTCTTCAGCACTAGATTGCAAGGTAGCCTCCCCCATCATGGCTGCAGTTAACGAAGCTAACCCTAAGTTTTCAACAGTTTCTCTAGTTTGCCCAGCAGGAATAAGTAATCGAATTGTAGTGGTTGGCACTTCATTATTGATTGCGCCTAAAACATGAATACCATTTTTGGTTTGTGTTCGATAAATCTCGGGGACACTAATACTTGGATTCTTACCTGAAGCAGGTACAACTGAACGGTCAAAATCAGAACTTCCTGGGCGCAATGCTAACTCAGTTTCTGCACCACTTTTCGGAATTGTACGTTCGTAACGCTGCCACGTATCAGGCTTTACGATACTATCCCCTCGACCATTGGGTACGATGCTCATGATAACAGCATGTTGGCTTTTGATGTATTTTTTATAAACTCTCATCACATCGTCTTTGGTGACATTCTCATAACGAGCTACATCATCACCAATACCATTTGGATTATTACGAAATGTTTGATAAGCAGCCAGCTGACTGACTTTACCACTAACACTTTCAAGGCCATATACCATACCTGATACTATACCAGCCTTGACGCGTTCAAGGTCATCATCTTCAGCCCCGCGGCTCTCAAATTCCTCTAACGACGCTCGTGCGATCGTTTCTAATTCCGCTAATGATGTCCCTGGAGTAGGCAAAGCGTATAAACTAAATTGACAACTTAATTCCTGACAAGCATGACCCGCTTGGGCCTGAACTGCCTTGCCATTTTTAACCATATTTTTATATAAAAGAGACGTTTTACCAGAGCCTAAAATAGACATTAAAACGTCTAAAGGCGCTTCATCAGGGTGATTCAGATGGACAGTAGGGAATGCCATATACATCAAAGGTAAAGAAACATTATCTTCCATTGAAATATAGCGGTCTTCAGACAAGGTAACTTGGGTATAAGTGGGGTCAATCACCTCCGGACCTCTTGGAATACCTCCAAAATATTTCTTTACCCAAGCTAGAGTTTGGGCTTCATCCAGATCCCCACCTATGGTTAACGTAGCGTTATTTGGACCATACCAACGTAAGAAAAATTTCTTAAGGTCATTTAAATCAGCTCGGTTTAAGTCTTCAATATAACCTATTGTTAACCATGAATAGGGGTGTCCTTCAGGATACATTGCCTCATTTATACGCTCTCTTAACAATCCATAAGGACGGTTATCGTAATTTTGTCCCCGTTCGTTTTTAACAGTTTCTCTTTGATTTTCAAATTTTTCAGTGGTTACCGCATCAAGGAAAAACCCCATGCGGTCAGACTCTAACCAAAGCATACGCTCCAGTTGATTGGCTGGTACCGTCTCGTAGTAATTAGTGCGGTCAGTGTTGGTTGACCCGTTTAACGTACCTCCAGACTCAGTAATTAAAGCAAAGTGCTGTTCGTCAGCTACATTTTCAGAACCTTGAAACATCATATGCTCAAAAAAGTGGGCAAAACCAGACTTTCCAGCTTCTTCTCTGCCAGAGCCAACATGGTAAGTCACATCAACATGCACCAAGGGATCTGATTTATCTGGGTGTAACACCACAGTTAAACCATTGTCTAACTCATATTTATTAAAAGGAATAACCAGTTCTTCTGAGTTTTTCACCACAGAAGTAATTTTTTTAAAACCAGCCGGAACCACGATGTCATTGCTTGAAGATGAAGAATCAATATGTGACTCTTTCACACTGCACGCGTTTAAACTCAAAATAGCTGCGATACCAGCAGTTAATAAAATATGTTTTTTCACTACGAAAAATATCCTTCTAATAAAATTTCAAATGGAATAATGATATACAAACTCACACTTTAAAAGACTTTATACCCATCAGGCTTGGTTATTACTTAATAGTTCCTACCCCCAAGTGTTACAAAACATTTATAACTCTTAAATCCCTAATAAAGAACTACTACATATTTGGAATGATTTTAGTTTAAACTTGGGCAAGTTTTGGAGTAGTAGTTATGTTGAATACCATGTTTTTTTCATTGTTGGGCGCACTGTCCGTTATCATTTATTTCTTTAATACCATTTTTTGGTTAATTCCTATCTTGATTTTTTCATTTCTTAAACTTATTCCCATTGAGATATGGCGAACTTTTATGTCCTACCTGTTAGATGGATGCGCCACACTTTGGATAAGCGTTAACAGCTGTAATCAATTTCTATTTAGCAGAACCAAAATTGAGGTCACTGGGTTAGAAGGCTTAAGTCAAAAAGACTGGTATTTAGTCATATCTAATCATAGGTCTTGGGTAGATATTTTAGTGTTACAGAGAGTATTTAATCGCAAAATTCCATTTTTGAAGTTTTTCTTAAAAAAGGAGTTAATTTGGGTGCCATTTTTAGGGGTAGCTTGGTGGGCGCTAGATTTTCCATTTATGCATAGGTACAGCAAAAAACTCATCGCTAAAAAACCACATTTAAAAGGCAAAGACTTAGAAAACACTCGCAAAGCTTGCGAAAAATTCAAATACAAACCTGTCAGTATTATGAATTTTGTTGAAGGGACTCGCTTAACAGAAGAAAAACAGCAGCGACTCTCTGGTCAATTTCAACACTTACTTAAACCCAAAGCGGGAGGGATGGCGTTTGTGTTAGGTGCAATGGGCGAGCAACTCCATAAATTGTTAGATGTCACCATACATTACCCTCAGGGTACGCCTAGTTTCTGGGATTTTGCGTGTGGTAAAGTGAGCTATATCAAAGTAGATATTCAAACTCATTCAATCGAAGACATATTGAGAAATGATATTTATGGGCCTGATTATTTCAATAACCCAGAGCAAAGAGTGAAGTTTCAACGCTGGCTAACGGGTCTATGGTTGCAAAAAGACCAACGCCTACAGTCAATGTCAGATAACAACAACACAGATAAACCAGCAGCGACTAACGATTAAACATCTATCGAGATTGAAATGGAAAAGAGTGAGTACCTCAGTCAAAAATTGTTATCACTGATAGAATATTTTGGCTTTCACGTATCAGAACAAAGTTGGGTTTTCCAAGTCACAGCGCTAGTAGCTATATTACTGTTGGCTTGGACTAGCAACTGGCTAACAAAAAGCATACTTCATAGCCGTATTCGCAAAATAATAAGCAAAAGCAAAAATACCTTTGATGATGAGTTACACAAGCATAACTTTTTTAGAAGAGTAGGCCATATCGTTCCTGCTATATTGCTATATTTATTAAGCTCTTTATTGATAGACAATGTACTACTACTAACGTTTTTACAAAAATCAGCTGTGGTGTATGTATTAGTTGCCTCAGTACTAGCCGCGAGCGCCATACTTAATACCGTTGAAGATACATACAATGCCTCGAACTTAGCCAAAAAAGCCCCCATAACAGGCTTTATACAGGTTGGTAAACTGTTCATAATTGTCGTTGCCGCACTGCTTATTATTTCCAACCTATTAGATAAATCACCATTATTACTAATTTCTGGTTTAGGTGCCGTAACCGCAATTTTACTATTGTTGTTTAGAGACACCATATTAGGCTTCGTTGCGGGCATTCAGATTGCGGCTAATCGTATGGTAAACACTGGCGATTGGATAGAAATGCCAAAATATGGAGCTGACGGTGATGTACTACAAGTAGGCTTAACTACTGTAAAAGTTCAAAACTGGGATAAAACTATATCAACCATCCCAACTTATGCGCTAATCACTGACTCAGTAAAAAACTGGCGAGGTATGTCAGAGTCTGGAGGCAGACGTATAAAGCGCTCTGTTTACATTGATATTCAGAGTATTAAGTTTTGTGACCAAGAGATGTTGCAAGAGTTTTCAAACATTCGCTATATCAAGGCTTATATTCAGCACAAACTTGAGGAGTTACAAGCTTTCCACAAAGCTCAAAATATTGACACAGAAGATTTAGTTAACAGCCGCAGGCTTACAAATATCGGGACCTTACGAGCCTATATGCGTGCGTATCTACAAAATCATCCAATGATTAATAAAGAAATGACGTTAATTGTGCGCCAAATGCCGGCTACCGAGTTAGGTGTGCCTATCGAAATTTATTGTTTCTGTGCAGATAAAAAATGGCAAAACTATGAAGGGATACAAAGCGACATTTTTGATCATCTGTTAGCTATATTGCCAACCTTCAAACTAAGAGCCTATCAACGTGTCAGTGACAGGCCCCAACAATAGTTTAAGCAACAGCCAAAGCGTAAATAAATACGATAAACAGCACTAAACCTGAAACACCAAAAAATCCATATTCAACTCTAGACTGCATAGGATCTTCGCCTTCTTTAACAGGCAAAAAACTCATAATAAGGCTAGTCATACCCAAAACAAACGCGATTAATGTGAATCCAAATAAAATGGGTTCGTACCAGTTACTCATTAGCTAATTCCTAGTTATTGCTATCTCTACATATTATGCACCAAAAAACCAAAGGACGAAAAGCATAAATAGAAAAATTAGATGGTCTAAATAACGACTTATTAGTCACGCTCACTAAAAAATTCATGTGAACTTTAGTTGGCAACTTATAAATCACATCTATCTTATTGTTTTATATGACTTTTTAATTTTGGCTTAGCCTTTGCTCTAGTGAATAAAAAAACGATTACTCTTGGAGAACAATATGCGTTCAATTATTTTAGCCGCCACTCTAACTTTCGGTTCACTTTCAGCTTTCGCCAATCAATGCAATATTGAGCTTGACGGTCAATTGCAACTTGAAGATAAGGTTTTACAAGTTCAAATGGACCACCAGAATCAGCTCACCATTACTGAAGACAAAACTCTATATGTCAATAATCAGGTAGTTGACTTGTCTACCGAGCAACAGCAATGGGTGAATCAATATTACAATGGTATTAATCAAGCAGTACCACAAGCGGCTAACATCGCAACCGATGCCATCGCTTTAGCCAGTAGTGCTATGAATGAAGTATTTGAAGAATTATTAGGCTCTAATAGCCATGTCATGCAAGATTTGTCAGATAAACTGTATGAATTAGATCAACAAGTTCAATATAACTTTTACGGGGACAACGGCAGTATAAGAATCGACTCAAATGCTTTTGAAGATGGAGCGTTTATGGGAGAGCAGTGGGAGCGAGAGTTCGAAGAAACTATAGAAGAGGTCGTTTCTGAATCAATTGGACACATTATGGTTGCCCTAGGCACCCAAATTATTTTTGGTGGGGGGGATTTAGATGAATTCGAGCAAAAAATGGAACATTTTGGTCAACGTATTGAACATAAATTTGAAACTCAAGCCATAGTTTTAGAAAAAAATGCCAATGCTTTGTGTGACACACTCACCAAGATAGATATAGCTGAAAATCAGCTACAACTAAATGTTAAGCAACTTAGTAGCTTAGATGTGTTACACATGAGTAAAGAAACTCAATTGATGTGATAACCTAGGGGCTATTAAACTGTTAGGTTGGATTACTGCGTGCAAATTTCGATTACGGGTTGTGGTTGGTTAGGCCAACCACTAGCGTTAAGATTAAAAAGTTGTGGTTGCGATATTGTGGCCTCAACACGTTCGAAACAAAAGTGTCAAGCATTAGCCAGTTTAGGTTTACATCCAGTGCAGTATTCACTAGGAGATAATATTCACTCTAAGGCGTTAGGAGTGATGTTTGAAAGCGATATTTTAATTTTAAATATACCTGTCGGCCGCAAAAACCCCACAATCGAAAACTTTGCACAGCATATGCAAATACTATTGGAACAGGCTTCACATAGTAAAATAAAAAAGGTTATTTTTATCAGTACGACATCTGTTTATGGCAATAGTAGTTGTGTCATTACAGAGAAAAGCCCTACAAATCCTACGACTTTGTCCGGAAAAATAAATCTCCACGTTGAAAAACTGGTCACTAAATACTTCCCTAATAACAGCAGTATTATCCGCCCAGCTGGTTTAGTGGGAGCAGACCGTCACCCTGTCAATTACCTAGCAGGTAAAACTGGGGTAGCAAACCCAGATGATATGGTGAATTTAATTCACCAAGAGGACGTAATAAATACAATCGAGCGAGTGATTCAAAAGTCATTATGGGGAAATATTATAAATTTAAGTTCACTGATTCATCCTACTCGCATTCAATATTACACATGGGCCGCCAAAAAGCTTGGTCTGCCCCCTCCAACTTTTATAGCAGGTTCAGGGATACCATCAGGCAAACAAATTAATAGTGACAACAGCTTACAACTATTAGGGCTACGCTTTAAATATCCAAACCCCTTCGATATGCTAGGACAGTACCCATAGGTGACTGTCCATACAAGGGTCATTAACCAATCAAAGCATTACCAAAAAACTTCAGCGCCACGGTATTCACAAAAATAACCAATAAAATCAAAGGAATAAAAGTACCAAGGGCAATATTTACGTATCGTTCAAGGAAACTCTTCTTGAACTCAGGAGCACCTTGGTCTAACTCTTGGTTAAAAGCTTTAGCTTTCCACTTGTAACTTACAAATAAGCAAATCAATAAGCCATTAAGCGGCAAAATAGTGTCGTAAAAAACGTCATATACCAAATCGAAGAATGATTTAGGCGTTTCAGAACCACCATAACTAATAAATGACGTAAAAAACTCGAAAAAGCCAAATGAAAATGCACACATAAGAGCAAACACGACAAGTAAAGTGCCACAAATAAACAATGAGTTTTTACGCTTTACACCTTTCTCACTCATTAGAGCCGATACGGGGACTTCGAATATAGAAACAAGAGAAGTGATGGCAGCGAAAAATACTAATAAAAAGAAGATACTCGCGACAACACTAGCCCCTGCATATCCCAATGAGTCTTGCAAAGCTAAAAATATTTGCGGCAAGTAAGAGAAAATCATTGAGACTGAAGATTCACTTAACTCACTTGGATTTACCTCAGGATTAAATGAAAAAATTGCAGGTAGGATCATCAAGCCAGCAGTAAAGGCAACGGCAGTATCGGTCAGTGCCACCAGCTTTGCAGAAGAAGGTAAATTAGAGCGCTTATCAATATAACTACCATAGGTAATCATTATCCCCATTCCCAAGGACAAAGAGAAAAATGCCTGAGAAAGCGCGCCATTAATGACACTAGCATTAATCTTGTCAAAATCGGGAACAAGGTAAAACGATACCCCTGCCATAGCATTGTCTCGGGTCAACACAAACACAACCATGCCAAGTAGCATAATAAACAAGGCTGGCATCAATATTTTAGCTGCTTTTTCGATACCTTGTTTTACGCCACCTTGTAAAATCAAATATACAATCGCCAGTACGCCAGCCATGTATATAAAGATGCTATTGCCAGATATAAAATTTCCAAACGTTGCGGGGTCTGCCAGTAAGTCTAGATTTCCTATACTAGATTCAAATAAATAACCAAAAATCCAAATAGTAATAACTAAGTAAAATACCGCGATCATAAAAGGCGTAACTATGGATAACCAACCAGCGAAGCGCCAACCTTTATGACCATCGGACAGAGATGTTAATGCCCCTAAAGGGTCTTTCTGGCTAGCTCTGCCTATCGTCATTTCAGCAATCATCACAGGAACACAAATTGCCACAACAAATATGGCGTACATCAATAAGAATGCTCCGCCACCATTTTTAGCCGCGCCAACCGGAAACCCAACTAAATTACCTATACCGACTGCTGAACCCGCTGCAGCCAATATAAAACCCAAACGAGAGCCAAATTGTTCACGAGGTGCGCTCATAACAAGTCCTATTTTATTTTTATAATTGGGGGCAGATATTACCAGCAGAATTTCAGAATGTCTTTGTTGTTAGGCAATCCGTAGGCTTAAGCATAAAAATCATCACAGGTATCGATACGGATGAAGGTTACCAAGAAATCGTTTTCCCCTGCCAATCTAAGTAATAAGGGGCATCTTCTGTTGTTAAGTCTAAGAGTATGTTTAACAATTGCGACACAGTGAAATCAGCAGTGAATAATTTACCTTGAGGAACATTGCTCTGAAAAGGCTTAGATAAATTAGTATCTACAGTACCAGGATGATAACTAACCAATGCGACATTTTTAGCACGCCTTTTCAACTCAACTTGTGCCGTTTTTATCAACATATTTAAGGCTGCCTTACTTGCGCGGTAACCATACCAACCGCCTAGCTCATTATCATTAATACTGCCCACCCTAGCGCTCAAAAACACTAACTTTGCTGCTTGCTTGCCTTTCAACAACGTCTCTACGTTTTTAAGCCAAATAGCAGGAGTAATGGCGTTAGTTGAAAAATAAAAATCTAGGCTTTTAGAGTCTAAATCTTCCATGCGCTTTTCAGGTTTAACTAAATGCTCACCAATTTGCCCATGTAACGCTCCTATACAACAAACAACGAGTGTAAATTGAATCCCTTGGGAATTAAGCTGTTGGCATAATTCAAAAATATTATGGTCATCTTCCGAGTCCACTTGATGATAACAGACATGAGTTAAAGGCTCAGAGGGTAAATTGCGAGAAACAGCATGTACTTGATGGTAAACATTTGAGTGTTGCAGCTGATTAACTAATGCTGCGCCAATGCCCCCAGATGCACCAATCACAAGAGCGTTAGTTTTTGACATCTGAACCTCTATCAACTTGCTCACAAGGTAAACAACGCTTTTTGCCTGTTAACAAAAACGAAATAGTGTAACGATGCTTAGCGAAACCTTTGTAAGCTATATCTGCAAACCATCTAATTACGGGCCACCTAAGGGGGGCATATACCCAACCTTTTCCTACTAATTTCCACGCTACGTATGTCACATCTAAGCCACTTATCAACCTGCCATCAGCAAGATAACCATGAATACGGGCATTCAACGCCCCCCAATCTAAGTGTGGATAATGTTGAGTAAAACTGTCTTCTTGGATATCAACAAAAGAAATAGCCTGTGATGTATCTAACTCCTTTAGCTTACGCATTTCAGCTAAACATAAAGGGCAATAGCCATCATAAAATATAATGAGTTCGGTAGTTAACATTAGAGCCAGTCAATTAGATTCATTTAAATTGTTAATACGTACAAACAAAGATGTCGGTTCAATTTTTGAGAGATACGGCCCTTTTTCGTAATAAGAAGTCTCGCTCACTACCATTTTGACTTAACTTGATCGCCTTATCTAGTGAGGCATTTGCCGCTACCAGTAACCCTAAACGACCCTCTATATCGCTTTTCGCTGCATAGTAGGGTTGATAATCAGGCAACTGAGCCTCTAATAACAATAACTCTTGATATACCTTGTCTAGTTCTGCTGTATAAGACTTAGCAACCAAGAGGTTAAGCAGAACCATTGGCGACCCATTAAAATCTAACAAGCGCAAATAGAGTAATGTAATCTGGTACCAATCTGTTGCCTCCCAACTAGGTGCGTGGCAATGTAACGCGCTAATTGCAGCTTGTAGTTGATATTGCCCGGCTTGTTTATATGCCAATGCTTTATCCATATATTTATTCGCTTCAACAATCAGCTTGTCATCCCATAACTGTCTATCTTGATGTTCTAGTGGAATATAAGACTCTTGGTTATCACTACGAGATGCTCTTCTCGCATCATGAAACAACAGTAATGCCGCCATACCGAATACTTCCGCAGATGGCGTTAACTCAACCATCAAGCGACTTAACCTAATGGCTTCTTGAGCAAAATCTTGCCGAGTCAGTGTTTGCCCCTCAAATGCGCTATAAGATTCGTTATAAATTAAATAAATAACTTTAAGTACACTGGATAAACGAGCGTTTAGTTGTGCATGGCTAGGCACTTCATAAGAGATACCTGCAGTTTTAATTTTTCTCTTGGCTCTGGTGATCCTTTGACCCATTGCCACTTCAGAGACAAAATAAGCCCGAGCTATTTCTTTGATTGTTAAACCACATAAAGCTCTAAGAGTTAATGCAACTTGTGCATCTTCATTTAATGCGGGATGACAGCATGTAAAGATTAATCTAAGCCTTTCATCCGGTACATCATATTCAAGCTCAGCAGTAGCTTCATGTAAAATAATACTCTGCCTAATTAAGTCGGTCTTTTGTTTATCATTATAGACTTTTGTTTTGCGTAAATTATCGATGAGCTTACGCTTAGCGACTAAGTAAAGCCAAGCACAACTATTAACAGGTACACCTTGAACAGGCCAGTGGATACTCGCCTGTTCCAAAGCATCTTGTAGCGCATCTTCAGCTAACTGTATATCTTTAGAAATATAAACCAGAGAGGCAATAACCTTACCTGACTCAGCTCTAAAAATGCGTGATATCTCATCCATATGCAAAACAGTCAGTGTCTATCAATCAAATAGCATGACCGGTCTCACTTCAACTGTGCCATAACGGGCACTAGGAATTTTAGCAGCCCAAAGCAATGCCTCATCAAGGTCTTTACAGTCAAATAAATAATAGCCTCCAAGTTGCTCTTTAGTCTCAGCAAAAGGACCGTCTGTTAGGTGTGATTTTCCATCCCTAACTCTCACTGATGTGGCGGTACTTACTGCCTCTAGGGCATTACTCCCCAAAACAACATTTTTTGCTTCCTCTTCAAAAGACTCGTACTGACTTATTAGAGTTTCCATGTCCACATCATCTTTGCCTTCACCAGCATAAATCAACGCTAAAAATTGCATATTTTCCTCTCTTAATTGGTTATTGAAAAATTTGCTCATCAAACTTCTCAATTTAATAACGAATCAGGTAAGACTATTCCGACACACATTTAAAATTCTTTGAAGTTTTTATATCTTGAATTTTGTATCTGTAACAACCACATTATGACTATAAACAAATAATGTTGGAGTAAAAAATGGCAACAATTCAAACCGCAACTTTTGGTGGTGGCTGTTTCTGGTGTATTGAATCAGCGTTTAATAGTGTTAGCGGTGTCGTGTCTGCTTATGCAGGATACGCAGGCGGGCAACTCGACAACCCAACTTATGAGCAAGTTTGTAGCGGTAGTACTGGCCATGCAGAAGTGGTGCAAGTGAATTTTGATGCAGACTTAATTACATATCGCGACATTCTTGAAATATTTTTTGCCTTGCACAATCCCACACAATTAAACCGCCAAGGTAATGATGTGGGAACCCAGTATCGTAGTGCAATTTATTACCACGATGAGTCACAGAAAATAATTGCGAGTAATATTTTACAAGAAATTACAGAAGAAAAAATTTGGCCAGATCCTATAGTCACCGAATTAACCGAAGTGAATAATTACTATCAAGCTGAAGATTATCATCAAGATTATTTCTCTAATAATCCACAAAACCAATATTGCAATATGGTTGTAGCCCCTAAACTGGCAAAATTTAAGAAAAAATTCGCCAGTAAATTAAAGTAAAGGCTTTAGGGGTTGTGCACTAAACCTATAGTGCGCAACTCAATTTATAAATTGACTATTGAAACCACTCAGCTTGAACCTTTAAGCTAAACAATAAAGGGGAGTAATTTTCATAGTTTTCTTTATTTTCGATACACTGAATATTTTTCGGATACATCTTTTTCCACGGGTCATTTATCAACCACAGGGTATCATCCATTACTGCGACTCCTTCAATTGAAGCATTATGCATTTTTTCAAAACCTGTGCAGTTTTCACTTCCATTTTTTAACTCAGCGTAGAATGTAAGTGGTAATATACGTGTTTCTTTTGCTCCACTTAGGTCTATTACCCATAACTTTCCATCATTACGGGCTGCTGCAATCAAAAACTCCTGCCCTGCTGGTGTTTGGTAAAAATCCATGCCATTTATGGGATGTCTGCCCTCTGAAAAATTAGGTAACCTTAAAGGTAAGTCAGAAACTTCTGCAAAATCCTCAGTGCCCCAGAAACCTTCCCCCATTTTCAAAGAAAAAATACGTGCTTTTGATTGTTTATCTTTCTCTATGCCCAAATACAAAGTGCGATTACTACCAAAAGTTAAGGCCTCAACACCATCGTTAGGAAAGTCCCCAACTTGCATCTCTTCGGCAAATTTGATGGGGCGAACATGAGTCATCAGGACTGAGCTATTAGTTTGCTGCTCTAAGCGTATTAATAACCTGGGGTAATGTGTAGAGCCTGTATTAGCATATTTTTGCTGACACTTACCTGGCATAGGCTCAGCGCCACTAGCATCTTCTGTCACTAAGTAAAATACTTTGTCGTCGTCAGGGTCTATTGCCAAGGCTTCTAAATCTGGATTACCGCTGATGTAAGTTGCAAAACAACTATTGGCTAGGCTTGGAGACAATGAAATGAGTAAATCTGGACCATTCAATTGAGCTTTATTAGCTGATATTTTTCGAAGTTGTAAACGTTGTGAAGGTATCGCACTACGGTCACTCACAGTTAACAAGCCACCTTGCCAAGCCTTTAAACCTGATGGCTGCGGGTCCTTCATTATAGTGCCGTCGTGCTCCATTACCCAATAACCGTATACATCAATATTGTCAGTGATAGACGGTTTGCTGCACCCTAGCATCCAAAAACAGCTAGTTATGGCTAATAATGTTGAGGTAAGTTTCATATTCGTTCCGTACAAATTAAATAAGTGATGCAATGAAAAATCGCTCTCATGCTTCCAAGCACTCGAATATTACCCAAAGCAATGTAAAATAAAACCAAATAATACCGCTTTATTTTTTTCTAATACACTTTGTTAAAAGACTGGGTAAGTAAAAATCCCAAAGAGTAATGTGTAATATTAGGTATAATATCAGTGGATTTTTTTAAGTTACTACATATCGTCTGATTAAATTTTTCATTAAGGTCCACATGCCCACAAAAGAACTAAAGATTGGCTTATTCTATGGCTCCACAACGTGCTACACCGAAATGGCTGCTGAAAAAATTCAAACTCAATTACACGAATTGTCAGATCGCTGTCAGGTTGAATTATTTGATGTTAAAGACACCAACTTAAAAAAATCGGAGGAATATAACCTATTGATATTCGGAATATCAACCTGGGACTTTGGCGAATTACAAGAAGATTGGGAGTCTAGCTGGCAAGATATTAAAGACTTGAATCTAGCAGGTAAAACAGTCGCTTTATATGGTTTAGGAGATCAACTTGGTTACGCTGACTGGTTTCAAGATGCGCTAGGTATGCTGCACGATGAGTTAGCGGTTTTGCACTGCGAATTTGTTGGTTATTGGCCAAATGAAGGCTATGAGTTTACCCATTCAAAAGCACTAGTGGCAGAAAATAGTTTCTTCGTTGGTTTAAGTTTAGACGATGAGAATCAATATGATTTAACTGAGCAACGAATAAAAGAGTGGAGTACCCAAGTATTAGCCGAGCTTGATGCCATTTAAAATGTCAGACAGAGCCTCGCGAATTCATCAGCCATATTATCGAAATGGCCCATCGCATAGAGACGGCGCAGATGTAAGTTTCCAAGACATAGTCAAAATCTTTGGTTTTAGAACAGTCACAATTGGCAAGTGGGTCACCAAAACAGAACAACAAATAGCTGCTAATTTATTTTTTGATGCATTGTGTGACTTAATGGAAATATTAGAAGTCTCAGAAACAGTTATCTCCCTTAATAGCAGTCTATCTTTAGCATTTGGAAGTGGTGGTAGAAAACACAGTAGTGCTCACTATGACTCACAAACTAAAACCTTAGCATTGGCAAAAAATGCCGGAGGAGGAGCCTTAGCCCATGAGTGGTTTCATGCATTTGACCATTACATTTGCAATAAATTATTTATTAACACTCAACATCATCATTTTGCATCACAGTGTTGGTTAAAAGATAACCATCAAAAGCAACATGCTTTAAATCTTAAACTCAGCAAAGTTTTTGAGTCAATTTTTTTAACTAACAGTAAAAGCCAACCAAGTGACTATGTAAATCGTTGCGCATTGGCTGACAAAACACTGCAAATTTACTACTACGCCCAACCTCAGGAGCTTAGTGCCCGTGCCTTTGAGGCCTGTATCCAAGATCACTTTAGAAAAAATGCGTTTCTGGTGCAAGGTACCAAACAAAGCCCTGAGGCTAAGTTAGGGATCTACCCAGTAGATGAACATAGAGCAACAATTTCAAAAAACCTACTGGATTATTTTCGTCATTTGGGGCACGCTATAGGGAAGTGAAAAACACTAACCCACAGAGTACTCTGATTATTGTTCAACAATGCTTAGGATCTCTAAAGATGAACTGTCTTTATTAAGTCAGTATTCGTATTAACCCAATTGGCGATTTATACCGATGAAAAGAAAAAAGCACGGCAGCGCAGACGACGAAGCTGCAATTGATATGACTCCCATGTTGGACATAGTGTTCATCATGCTTATCTTCTTTATTGTGACCACCTCTTTCGTAAAAGAGAAAGGCTTAGAAGTTAGTCGCCCTAAAGACTCTAATACACCACCACCACCAACTAACGTAAAATCTTTATCTATTCGTGTAGAAGAAGATGGAACAATAGTTGTGAACGGTCGTCAGGTTGATATTCGTCGAGTAGAAGCGAATATTCAAAGCTTCTTGGCTGAAAACAATCAAGATGCTGCAGCTGTTCAAGCTCACCCTAAAGCAAAACACGGTGACGTAACTGAAGTAATTAACGAAGTTAAGAAAGCTGGTATTGCAAACGTTTCTGTATTGGTTGGCAAATAAGTTAGAGCTTACCATTGCCATAATTGAAAAAGCCGTGTTTCAGTGAAGCACGGCTTTTTTATTATCCTAAATAAAGTAAGTGTTAAGCTAAAGACTTCAAAGGTTATTCAAGGTCAAGAGATTCAGGAGACAGGATCACTCCTGTTTGGTCGGCATAAAGATGATCTTCTGGCAAAAAGGTTACCCCACCAAAATTAACTGCAACATCAACCTCACCTAATTCTTGATCGTCAGCACCAACAGGAATTGAAGCAATTGCATGAATGCCAATATTTATATCTTCCAGTTCATCAACTTCACGGACACTGCCGTAACACACTATCCCTTCCCAACCATTATCAAATGCGAGTTGAGCTGAAGTAGCATCAATTAAGGCACGGCGCATAGAGCCCCCACCATCAATTAACAAAACCTTTCCTACGCCAGGCATTTCTAAGGTTTTATCAATCAAACCTTTATCTTCGAAACATTTAATTGTAGTTATTTCACCACCATAAGAAGGTCTACCACCAAAAGATATAAACATGGGCTCAACCACGTCAACGCTGTCCGCAAAAATATCGCATAAAGTAGATGTGTTGTAGTCCATATTAATTCCAAGTCTGCTAGGTTTACCCCGAGTATACTGCTAGAGAAATTCAAATCTAGTGTATTTACATCAATATTCTAGGAATACTCAAATTCACTGTAATAAAGCTTTAGCAAAACTGTCATATACGATTCATAGGTGATTTATAAGATAAGCTTAGTTTTGTAAGAGTGAGAGCTATGCCTATGAAATCTTTATTACAAAGTGACAAAGCCTTGTTTCATTGGTTATTTAACTTAACGGCTAATCGGGATTGTCGCTGGATCAAGTGGCTTTCTAAAACCGGAGATGGACAACTCTATTTAATTATAGGTTTGTTATTATGGTACTTAGAGCCTGAACATGGGGATCTTTTTTTATATACCGCTCTACTTGCCTATGCTTTTGAAGTGCCATTATATATTTTTTTAAAAAAAAGTTTACGTCGTCAACGACCTTGTAATCAACAAACCGATATTGCTGCACATATCGTCCCCTCTGATAAATTTAGTTTACCTTCAGGGCATACAGCTGCAGCCTTTCTTATGGCTTCTCTGCTAGCCAGCTTTTATCCAATAATCGCTATTCCAGTTTATACATGGGCCTGCTGCATCGGATGCTCTAGGGTTTTGTTAGGTGTGCATTACCCTGGAGACATTTTAGCGGGAGCTGCTCTTGGAATGGGTATATCAATGCTTAGTTTGTCGCTTTTCTAAGGTAGGGTGTTATGAAAATTCTTTTTGGCGTGCAAGGTACGGGAAATGGTCATATCAGCCGCGCAAGAATAATGGCAAAGGCATTTGCAAAAAGAGCTGATGTGGATGTAGATTTTGTATTCTCTGGTAGAGATCCAGATAAATACTTTGATATGGAAGTGTTTGGGCAATACCAAAGCTTACAAGGTTTATCTTTCGCAACCCAAAATGGCGCAGTGAATCATTGGGACACCATTAAATCAGCGAAAATTAGACAATTTTTTCATGACATTAAACATTTTGACGTGACAAGTTATGACCTTGTTCTAAATGACTTTGAGCCCGTAACAGCTTGGGCTGCTAAAAAACAAAAGGTGCCTTCTATTTCAATCAGTCACCAGGCAGCTTTCGCTCACCCAATTCCCAAACAAGAGGCCGATATTGTTGACAATTTAATTACTCGTTATTTTGCTCCCACCGACATACAGCTTGGAGTACATTGGTACCATTATGGTTACCCTATTCTTCCTCCCTTTATTGATCCAGAATTTCATAGTGAAAGGCAAGATAAAAGCATACTTGTATATCTTCCTTTTGAAGATGTTTCAGCAATACAAGAAACACTTAGTTCATTTGCTGAGCATGACTTTATTAGTTTTCATCCATCTATCAAATATGCCCACAAACATGAGAACATATGCTGGCACCCTACAGCCATAGCACCTTTTCATAGGGTGCTTAGCAAATGTAATGGCGTAATCGCCAATGCTGGGTTTGAATTAGCTAGTGAGTGCTTACAATTTAATAAACGCATGTTATTAAAGCCTCTCAATGGTCAGTATGAACAGGTTTCTAACGCGCATACCTTATCTGAATTAGGGCTTTGCCAATTTATGCGCGCTTTAGATTTAGATGCCATTGAGCAATGGTTGCAAAGTGATACACCGGACACTATTCGATTTTCAGCCAACCCAGATACACTAATAGACTGGATTCTGAATAAGCAATGGTCTGATACCGAAAGTTTATGTTCGGCTTTGTGGCGTCAAGTGAAGTTTCCTGAATCAGTACTAAATCAACTACGTCAAATTCCCCATTAAATTTTAGACTTAGTTATTTCTTATTGCATAAAATGCCAAATCATCTCACTCTACCTCTTGTTTTTTGGCTAGGTAATGACATTATTGCCAGCTATTTATTTTGCGGTGGTAGTTATGCTGAAAAATTTAAAAGTTGCATCACAACTCATACTACTTTCATGCCTACTAGGTATGTCGGCTTGTGGTCAAAAGCGAGCGCTTTATCTTCCTGAAGAACCTAAAAGCAATAAAGCAGAAACAACAACTACAGATGCCACCGAATCCCCTGCTACAGGAACCAATTGATATGGATTACTTTGCATATAAAAACCAAGAACTCTACGCTGAAAATGTCTCGTTGACTGCCGTAGCTGAAGAATTTAAAACACCATGTTATGTCTATTCAAAAGCTACAATAGAGCGTCATTGGCATGCTTTCAATAAAGCAGCTGGTGAACAGCCTCATCTAATTTGTTATGCGGTTAAAGCCAATTCTAATCTAGCTGTGTTAAATGTAATGGCAAAACTAGGCTCTGGTTTCGACATAGTGTCAGGAGGAGAATTATTACGAGTACTTAAGGCGGGTGGCGACCCCGGCAAAGTAGTATTTTCTGGGGTAGGTAAAACAGAAGCAGAGATAGCCCTTGGACTAGAACATAACATCAAGTGTTTCAACGTTGAATCTCGCAGCGAATTAGCCAGAATTAATGAAGTGGCCGAACAACATGGTAAACACGCACCTATTTCAATTAGGGTAAACCCAGATGTTGATGCCAACACTCATCCTTATATTTCTACAGGGCTAAAAGCCAACAAATTTGGAGTAGCCCGTCAAAATGCAGTTGAAATATATCAATACGCCAAGAGCCTGCCATTTTTGAATGTAATTGGTATTGATTGCCATATTGGCTCTCAATTAACTGAGCTATCACCTTTTGTTGATGCGTTAGATATTTTATTAGCCTTGATTGACGAGTTAGCAGAACACGGCATTCATCTGAAACATTTAGATGTTGGTGGTGGATTAGGGGTCACTTACAATAACGAAAAAGCTCCTCACCCTGATGAGTACACCCAAGCAATTGCGGAGCGCATGCAAGGGCGTGAAGACTTATTACTTATTTTTGAACCTGGCCGCGCCATCATGGCAAACGCCGGCGTGTTATTGACAAAAGTTGAGTTTTTAAAAGCAGGTGATGAGAAAAATTTTGCAATTGTAGATGCAGCTATGAACGACTTAATCCGTCCTTCATTATATTCAGCATGGCAAAATATTATTCCTCTTAAAACAGATTTAGACCGAGCAGTGGCCACCTATGATGTAGTAGGGCCCATTTGTGAAACAGGTGACTTTTTAGGAAAAGAACGAGAGCTTGCAATTGCCCCCAATGACTATCTTGCAGTAAGAAGCGCGGGCGCTTACGGCTTTGTGATGGCTTCAAACTATAATAGCCGTGGTCGTGCAGCCGAAATTCTAATTGATGATGCAGAGGCTCACTTAATAAGAGACAGAGAAACTATCGAGAGCTTATTTGAGAGTGAACACATACCAACCTAGTTTATTGGTAAACTTGTTTATTACAAAATTATGTTAAAACAGAAAGTTATTTAGATTATTTTTGCTGATGTTAGCTAAAGACATGGTCAGTCTTTATTTGAAATGATATAACTGTGAGCAACGAATCTAACGACCTGCTTAAAGCGGTTAGATAACAATTTTAGCTAAGTAATTACAATGCAAATCCAGTTTTCAAAGATGCATGGTCTGGGCAATGATTTTATGGTCATTGATAACGTCACCCAGAATGTTTTCTTTTCAAAAGAGAAAATACAACAGCTCTCAGATAGAAATTTTGGAGTAGGATTCGATCAACTATTGTTGGTCGAGCCTCCCTATGACCCTGAGCAAGATTTTCATTATAGAATATTCAACGCTGACGGGTCCGAAGTATCACAATGTGGTAATGGCGCTCGATGTTTCGCACGATTTGTCAAAATGAGAGGTTTGATCAATCGTAATAAAATCGTAGTGAGTACCAAAGCAGGGCGTATGGTTTTATATCTTGAAAAAGATGGCCAAGTCACGGTCAATATGGGAGTTCCAAAATTTGAACCTCATATGGTACCAATAAAAGCTAAGAAGCAAGAAAAAATCTATGTGTTGCGGGCAGAAGGCCATACTTTCTTCTGTGGTGCCGTATCTATGGGTAATCCTCATTGTGTATTACTGGTTGATGACGTACAAAAAGCAGATGTTGAAGGAATGGGACCTTTACTTGAGCAACATGAAAGATTTACTGAAGGCGCAAATGTCGGCTTTATGCAAATCATCAACCCTAACCATGTCAAGTTAAGGGTTTATGAGCGTGGAGCAGGTGAAACCCTAGCCTGCGGAAGTGGTGCGTGCGCCGCAGTGGCTATTGGACAAATACACAACAAATTAAGTAAAGATGTTAGAGTAGATTTACCTGGTGGAAGTTTAAAAATACGTTGGCAAGGCAAAGATAATGTCTTAAAAATGACGGGAACAGCTGAACATGTATTTGATGGACATATAAACATATGAGTGAGAGTTTGGAACAATATAAAAACAATACTGACATAAACTCTAATTTTGAGGAGCCAGCCACTTTATCCCATGAGTCAGTAGCCACTTACTTACTTGAAAACCCTGATTTTTTTGCACTGTATCCTCATTTAATTGAAAAAATAAATATTCCGCATTCCCTTAAAGGAAGCGTTTCTCTAGTTGAGTTGCAAAGTGAGCAGTTGCGTAAAAAAGTCAGGACATTAAATCATAAACTAAACCAATTGATTTCTATCGCCAAACAAAATGAAGCGATATATCGAGTCTATGCTGACTTAAACCTGCGTATCTTAAAATGTAAAGATTTAGATGAAATAAAATTTACCCTAGAAGAAGTTATCCAAGAGAACCTCGAATTATCAGCTGTCACTATTAAGCCATTCAAAGGCCCCCACGCACTTCCTGAAATTCAACGTAGATTATTTATTGAAAAGCGTTTTCAACGTAATCAATTTTTCTTTGGCCGCTTAAGTGAGCACGAGCGTAAATTGTTGTTCAACGATCAAGAAGCCAACTCAGTGGCATTATTACTGATTGGTGAAACTGGAGAGCTAGGAATCTTAGCAATTGGTAGCAGAGATGCTAGTCACTTTAATCCAGATATGGACACCTTGCTAATCACTCAGTTACAACAGTTTTTAGGCGTGTTATTGCCTAAAATGCTTACCTACTAACAGCGCGCGTCATTATGTTAGCGCCAAGTTTGCAGTCTTGGTTAGACAAATATCTGTTTTATCTAAAGTATGAAAAGCACCTTGCAGGTAAGTCTATTGATAGCTACCAAAGGCAGCTTAATGCCGCTTTTGAGGACTTAAATATTGATAACTGGACATTATTTGACACTCATAATGTGCGGCATATTTTAAATCAAGCCAGAAGAAAAGACCTTAACCCCCGCTCAATCGCATTACGGTTATCAGCAATCAGAGGGTTTTGTGCTTTTTTGATTCAACAAAATGTCCTAACTCAAAATCCTGCCACTTCGATTAGCGCTCCTAAGCAAGGTAAACCTTTACCTAAGCAACTAAACGTTGATGAAATGCATCAATTACTCGATATCAAAAATGACGACATACTGGCAGTCAGAGATAAGGCAATAATGGAGCTCATGTACAGTTGTGGTTTACGATTAGCAGAATTAGCATCTCTGAACTTGCAAAGTATAGAAGCCAACTGCCAACTACGAGTATTAGGCAAAGGCAGCAAAGAGCGCCTACTCCCAATAGGTAAAGTGGCAATGTTAGCAATCTCAGAGTGGTTAAAATTACGACCTGAATTTGCCGATGAGGCTGAACCAGCATTATTTCTAAGTAAACGAAAAAATAGGATCAGCACTCGCCAAATTGCTAAGCGAATGAAACTATGGGCAGCAAATCAAGATTTAAAACAATCTGTCAATCCCCATAAATTAAGGCATAGCTTTGCAACTCATATATTAGAATCAAGCTCTGACCTAAGAGGTGTTCAAGAGCTTTTAGGCCATGCTAACCTTGCAACGACTCAAGTTTATACTCATTTAAATTTTCAGCATTTAGCAACTGTCTATGACAACGCCCACCCTAGAGCTAAAAAGAATAAATAATGCGCCGTCATACACTTATAGAAGAACCATTAATCACGAATGATTTTTTATAAAAAACTAAAAAAAGTTAAGGCTATTACCTTTGACTTAGATGACACCTTATACAACAACTACCCCATTATCGTGAAAGCAAATCACGCTCTCTTTGCATGGCTAGAAAAACACTATCCTGAGACTAAAAACACAGATGAATACTTTTGGAAAACCCATCAATTAAATGTCTTAAGAAGCAAACCAATGTTAAAACATGACATGGGACAATTGCGCTACTCAACCATGCATTCTGGTTTTATACACTTAGGGCTATTACCAGAGGCGGCTAAAGAAGCTGCTCAGCATAGTTTTGATTATTTTTATTTTCAGAGGAGTAACTTTTCATTATCCAAAAATATTCATTCTTTATTAGCAGCCCTGTCTGCAAAGCTTCCTCTTGTAGCTATCACTAATGGTAATGTTAACCTCGAACAAATTGGCATAGCGCCTTATTTTTCAAAAACGCTGAAAGCGTCTTTAACCTTACCCATGAAGCCTAATAGCGCTATGTTCGAAGCCTCAAAGCAATTTTTAAAACTGCCAGAGAGTAATATCTTGCATGTGGGAGATGACTTACATAAAGACATATGGGGCGCATTAAAATCTGGCTATCAAACCGCTTGGTATGCAGAAAATAGAACAATGGCGTTGGTGAATGAACACGTAACAACTATACCTCATGTACAACTTGATAAGCTTGAAGAGCTACTTTTACTTATATAAATAGGATAGTTAACACTGAGTTCAACCTATAAAATATTTAGTCTTCAAGTATATTTTGATTCATGGTTTCACAGGGACTTTGACAGGTTGGTTTACCGACTATTTTAGCAGGAATACCTGCAACGGTAACATGTGCTGGCACATCATTTAATACCACACTACCCGCTCCAACTTTAGCGCCTTTACCAATAGTAATGTTACCCAAGATTTTTGCACCGGCACCAATCATAACCCCTTCTTTAATTTTAGGGTGGCGGTCTCCTGCTTCATTACCTGTGCCCCCTAGAGTAACCGATTGCATGACAGATACATTATTTTCAATTACCGCGGTTTCTCCTACAACAATCCCAGTGGCATGATCAAACATCACTCCTTGGCCAATACGTGCTGCGGGGTGAATATCTACTGAGAACACTTCAGAATTACGACTCTGTATAAACAGCGCTAAGTCATGCCTATCAGCTAACCACAATTGATGAGCTAATCTGTGCACTTGAATAGCGTGAAACCCCTTGAAATTCAACAATACAGTTAAATAAGAATGCACTGCTGGGTCGCGGTTATACACAGCTTCAACATCACCAACAACTGCCTCAACTATCTCAGGGTGCAATAAATAACTCTGCTCAAACATTTCTCGTAATGATAAAGATCCCATTACGTCATCCGCTAGCTTTGTGGATAAAATAAAACTCAATGCGGTTTCGAAATTATGATGGGCTAAAATACATTTGTGCACATAACTCGCCAATAACGGCTCTTTGGTCACCAAAGTTTGCGCTTCAGATTTTAAACGCTGCCAAAACTCTATCGTCATTTGCTATTCCTCGACTAGGGGTGTACTCATATTCACTAGAACCATTTATACATTCAATAATTTCAGTAATTTCCATTTTACCAACTTAACATTAAAATAACGATAAACGTTGTTTGTAGAACACTACTCAATACAATTGGGGCAAATTTACAATTTTATAGTCTAGTGTAATTAAATACAGTATTACTGATATACTAGTCACATAATTTTTTTGACGACATGTAGTGTAATGGACGTATCTCGACTTCTAGACCAATTAAACGATAAACAAAGGGATGCTGTAGCAGCTCCCGCATCTGACATGCTAATTTTAGCAGGTGCCGGTAGTGGTAAGACTCGTGTTTTAGTGCACCGTATTGCATGGTTAATGGAAGTTGAAAATATTGCACCTTATGGGATTTTAGCAGTAACCTTTACCAATAAAGCCGCCAAAGAAATGCGTGGCAGAGTAGAGCAGCTGCAAGGGTCTGCTCTCAACTCAATGTGGATTGGAACCTTTCATGGTATAGCCCACAGATTACTTCGCACCCATTATGCCGATGTGAATTTACCCGAAAATTTCACTATTTTAGACTCAGATGATCAATATAGATTAGTAAGACGTGTACTTAAAAGTTTAAACCTAGATGAAAAACATTGGGCACCTAAGCATGTGCAGTGGTATATCAATGGCAATAAAGATGAAGGTTTACGCCCACAACATATTGAGACAAATGGTGATGCTACTCAACAGAAAATGCGTGAAATTTACCAAACCTATCAGCAAACATGTGACCGCGCAGGTTTAGTAGACTTTGCTGAATTATTACTTAGAGCTCACGAGTTATGGTTAAACAACCCGCACATTTTACAACATTATCAAAAACGCTTTAGAGCGATACTGGTAGACGAGTTTCAAGACACCAACAATATTCAATATGCATGGTTACGATTACTAGCAGCACCCACTAACAATATGATTATTGTGGGAGATGATGACCAATCTATATATGGCTGGCGCGGCGCCAACGTTGAGAACATTCAACACTTTTTAAGAGACTTTAAGGGCGCAAGCACTATTCGCCTGGAGCAAAACTATCGCTCTACAGGCAATATATTAAAAGCTGCAAATGCAGTGATTGATAATAACAGCGGCCGTCTTGGTAAAGAATTATGGACCGAGGATAGTCAAGGAGAATTAATATCCTTGTATGCGGGTTTCAATGAACTTGATGAAGCGCGCTTTAACGTTTCACGAATAAAAGAGTGGAGTGACAACGGCAACGCCTTAACTGATTGTGCTATCCTTTATCGAAGTAACGCACAATCTCGGGTATTAGAAGAAGCTCTACTTCAAGAATTAATTCCGTATCGAATTTACGGTGGGTTACGATTCTTTGAACGACAAGAAATTCGTGATGCACTGAGTTATCTTCGTATTATCAATCAAACTATTGATGATGCGGCCTACGAAAGAATTGTAAACACACCTACTCGAGGTTTAGGAGATAAAACCTTATCCCAAGTAAGAGAGCTAGCACGAGATTCTGAATTATCTATGTGGGATGCCAGTGCCAAAATGTTAGCTGAAAAAAGGCTTAATGGCCGAGCCTCAAATGCTCTCGACGCCTTTATGAAACTCATTAAGGAGTTAAGACAAGATATTATTGAATTGCCTTTAGAGCAACAAGCCGACTATGTGATAAAACACTCTGGCCTGTACGCCATGTATAAAGCAGAGAAAGGCGAAAAAGCCCAAGCAAGAATCGAAAACTTAGAAGAACTGGTCACAGCATGTAAACAATTTGTAGTACCAGAAGAAGCTGACAATATGACCCCACTTTCAGCCTTCTTGGCACACGCTTCTTTAGAAGCTGGCGACACCCAAGCCGATAGCCATCAAGACGCAGTACAAATGATGACAATCCATACAGCTAAAGGTTTAGAGTTCCCTTTAGTGTTTATGGTTGGTGTAGAAGAAGGCATGTTTCCAAGCCAAATGAGTAATGAAGAGCCAGGCAAGATAGAAGAAGAACGCCGGCTTTGTTACGTGGGCATGACCCGGGCTATGCAAAAACTGTATATCACCTACGCTGAAAACAGACGAGTATACGGGCAAGACAAATACCACACTCCATCACGGTTTATTAAAGAAATACCATCAGAACACATAGAAGAAGTAAGACTACGCACGACTATCTCTCGTCCTGTACATAATCGATTTACCCCAGCAACAGGGCATACCTCATTTGAATCATCTGCCTTTCAATTAGGAGAAAGAGTTTGCCACCCCAAGTTTGCTGAAGGTACAGTGCTCAATTACGAAGGCTCTGGAGAGCATGCTCGTATTCAAGTCAACTTTGATGACTTTGGTAGTAAATGGCTTGTCATGTCTTTCGCTAAGTTAGCTAAGGTTTAAAAGAATCAATGCAACATAAAGTATTAATAGTCGAAAACAACCAAACAAGTATGCTTGTAATGCAACGTCTTATTTCTGATGCTAATTTGCAACCCGTTTGCACCACTAGCTTAGTCGAGGCAAAACATGTTTTCTGTAGTTCTACACCTGAAGAATATTTATGCGCTGTAGTCGACTTTAATCTAGCGGATGCGCCTAACGGAGAAGCAATTGATTTTACAATTGATTCTTTCTTACCCACGATTGTTGTTACTGAAAACCTAGATGAAACCACAAGAAGTATTATTCTTGAAAAGAATATTGTGGATTATATTCCCAAAGAAAACGCTCAAGTGTATGAATACTTAACTCGTTTATTAAGTCGCTTAGACAAAAATAAAAAAATAGCGGTATTAGTCGCAAATCAATCTAGAAATAGCAGAAATGCTATGACAGCCCTACTTAAACGTCATAACTTCATTACTTTTGAAGCCGTAAACTCAGAACAGAGTATCCAGGCTTTGCGCCACAATTCAAATATTCGCTTAGTGATTATTGACGAAAATTTGTCTGACTCGTCTGCAATACAGCTTATTTCAGAGTTACGTCTCACCCATTCTAAAGAAGACTTAGGGATCATTGGCATTACTGCTGATACAACTAGTGGTCTGTCGGCACGCTTTATTAAAAGCGGTGCCACGGATTACCTACATAAATCCTATTCCCACGAGGAGTTCTTTTGTAGGGTGATGCAAAATATAGAAAGACTAGAGAACATTGAAACCATTAGACGAGTAGCCAATTCAGATTATTTAACTGGATTACCTAACCGCCGTTATTTTTTTACACGAGTTGAAGCGTTACAAAAAATTAACCCTAAATTAGAAAGCTTAGCGATTGTTGATGTGGATCATTTCAAAAACATAAACGATACATATGGCCATGATTGTGGAGATTATACCCTCAAAGAAATAGCCAAATTAGTTGCAGACTACTTTTCTGACTACACTGCAGCCAGATTTGGTGGAGAAGAGTTTTGTGTATATTTTACCAATATCCCTAAAGATGAAGTATCAGAAATAATTGAAAAATTTCGTCTTGCTATGAGCAATAAAAAATTGACGTTTGAAAAACAAACCTTGTCTTGTACTGTGAGTATTGGTCTTACCCACAGTAATAGCGCTGGTATAAAGGGAATGATACGTAAAGCTGATGAACTTTTATATACAGCCAAAAACAGTGGCCGCAACAAAGTAGTATCAGATTAAACTTTGGGAGCTTGTTTATATACTCTGAGTAGATCATACACATAAATAATCAAAGCGGCCCAAACACAAATAAAAGTAAAAATTTTGGTACTATCAATAGGTTCTCCATAAACCCCCACGGCCAAAACAAACATTATGCTCGGACCTATATATTGAAAGAAACCTAAAGTGGTATAACGAATACGTCTGGCTGCTGCTGTAAAACATAATAGTGGCACAGTAGTGATCACTCCAGCCAATACAAGAAGGCTGTTTAACTCAATATCATTGGTTATTAAGTTACTATGTTCCGGCTGAACTACTATCCAATAAGCGACAGCAAACGGAAACATAAAAAGACTTTCAATAAATAAACCAGGCATTGATTCAACAGCAACTTTCTTGCGTAATAAGCCATAACAGCTAAAAGTTCCAGCTAAAACCAAAGACACCCAAGGAAGTTCCCCATATGCAACCAAAACGTTCACTACTCCAATAAACACAACTGCAACAGCCACACCTTGTAATCGGGTCAGTTTCTCTCCTAAAAAGACCCTCGCTAGTGCCACATTTATAAGTGGATTAATGAAGTAACCAAGACTAGATTCTAACAAACGGTCATTATTAATAGCCCAAATAAACACCAACCAATTAACGGCTAACAACAACCCGCTAACTAGCAATGTTTTTAAAATTTTAGGGGCTAGGATAGCGACAATGACTTGGCCAAGTTTTCTTCTAGCCAATAACAGAATAAATAATACAGGCACAGACCAAAACACCCTATGCATCATAATCTCTGGAGCCGCCATTTCATTCAAGGCTTTAAAATACATGGGCGCCAAGCCCCACATCACATAAGCTGCAATAGCGAATAGCACACCAGATTTAACAGGTTTTTGGTTCAAAAATACGTACCGAATAAAAAACAGGATAATTTAGTGGCGCAGTGTGAGTTATGCCAAAAGGAATTGCAATCAAGGGTGAATGAATATTTATTATTCTTTGAACATATGGGGCAAACTTAACTAACCTCTAAAATTCTTCTGACGCCGAATAACAATTTCTGCCATTTTGTTTAGCTTTAAATAAATGTTTGTCTGCACAATTAAGAAGATCTATTGGGTTCTTGATGATTCCTTTATTATGTTTAGGAACATAAGCCGTAATGCCAACACTTATAGTCACCATGGGAAAATGAGCATCTTTAGCAGCGTTGATATTTCTATTTCTAATTTTAGAAATTAAACTATCAGCGACTTGAATTGCACCTTCTAAATCTGTAAATGGTAACAATAGTACAAACTCCTCGCCCCCGTACCTAGCCGCAAAGTCTCTTTCCCGTCTTTTACTTTTAGCAATAATCGACGCCACAGTTTTTAAACATTTGTCACCTTCCAAATGGCCAAACTCGTCATTAAATAATTTAAAGTTATCAATATCAATCAGCAAGATAGCGACTGAATGGTTACCACGAACAGCGGCATACCATTCTTTATTTAGCATAGTGTCTAACTGCATTCTATTGGCTAACCCCGTTAAGCCATCCGTGCAGGATACTTGAGCTAATCTTTTCTGCTGAGCCACCATATTCATATGGTTTTTAATCCTGAAGAGTATCGTTTTTGGACGGGCATTTAGGTCTATATAATCAATTGCACCTATGCTTAAACATGCTTCCTCTTCATCAGCCGTTGCATTTTGAGTAAGTAAAACTATTGGGATATGTGATGTTAAACGATTGTCTTTCACGAATGTACATAACTCTTGACCGTTAATCATTGGCGCGTCCACTTTGCTCAACACTAAATCTATATCTTTTAACAAGATACTTTGTAGCGCAGCTTTTCCATCATGAGCAACCTCAATATTAAACAATTGAGCGAACAGGGACGTAAGTGTTGATATATTCACAACATCATCATCAACAATCAGCAATGTAAGATTTTGTTGAAAAACTGTCATAACTTCCCTGAAATTTAATCTACAAGCTACCTGCCACGATTGACTGATAATAAATTAACTAAATGCTCTTCTGCATATTGTCTAAATATTTGGCAACAATAAAGTATTTTCTTTTTAAAAAAGAGATGAGGTCTTCTTTCAACCGCCCGCCTGTCTGGTAACTTTCCACCACAAATATATTATTATGTTATTTTTCAGAGTCTTAGATAACACAAGTCACTGTACTAGTTGCGATATGCAAACCTGATTAATTATGTAAGTTCATTTTGCAGACAGCGACTTTATTTCCTTTACGTATTACTTCAGCTGATGCAATAAACCTTGGGCGCAAGTAATCTCCCCCCATATCCAAAGTGCTACCATTAGGTAACTGTTGGTAATACTGTGTGATCTCGACTTCAGTTTGTAAATCATCCCATTGAAGGATAATTTCTACTCTATCTCCCCCAACATGCTCAACCTTAAACTCTACTAATTGATTGAACGGCATTTCAATATTTAAGAAACTGATAACTGAGGCCGCAATGATTCTGTTGTCATGTATATTTATACCGCGCTCATAAACTCAAAGTGCTTTTTTAAGTGATAGCAAGTGAACACTCAGTTAAAAACACGTAAACTTACTAGATAAATTATTCCCATTGAGAAATCTTTGTCTGAGCAAGCACCTAATCACTCTCCATCATCAGCTAATCCCTTATCCAAAGCGAGAGAGATTTTAAAAAATACTTTTGGATATGACCAATTTAGAGACGGTCAATCTGAAGTCATCTCTAGCGTGCTAGATAAACAAGACTGCTTAGTTTTAATGCCTACTGGCGGTGGAAAATCCCTTTGCTATCAAATACCTGCATTATTACTGCCGGGACTAACCATAGTAGTATCCCCCCTTATCTCATTGATGAAAGACCAAGTTGACGGACTATTAACCTACGGAGTCAATGCCGCATACATTAACTCTAACCTCTCATACGAGGACATTTTCAAGATATATAAAGGGATGCAGGACAACCAATACAAGTTAATTTATGTAGCACCAGAAAGATTAATGCAACTCGAGTTTATTGCACGCTTAAAAAGCTTATGTATCAGTTTAATTGCCGTAGACGAAGCTCACTGCGTATCCCATTGGGGCCATGATTTTCGGAAAGACTACCGGCTACTCGGGCAACTTAAAAACCACTTTCCTGACGTACCGATCATGGGTTTGACAGCAACAGCAGACCTTGCAACACGTGCCGATATCAGCTTACAACTTAACTTAAAGGCCCCTTTTATTTTTAAAGGCAGTTTCGATCGCCCTAATATTCGCTATAACCAAGTCACAAAATATAAAGCAACTGACCAAGTCATTAGCTTTGTAAAGCAGCAAGAAGGCAGCGGTATAATTTATTGTAATAGTCGCAGCAAAGTAGACGACTTGGCTATGGCTCTTGCACGTAAGGGTATTAACAGCGCAGGTTATCATGCGGGTCTAGAACCCAATATTCGAGATATTATACAAAGAGATTTCATTCAAGATAAAATCGATATCATAGTCGCTACCGTTGCATTCGGAATGGGTATAGATAAATCTAATGTGCGGTTTGTATTGCATTTTGATTTACCAAGAAGCATTGAATCTTACTATCAAGAAATCGGCAGAGCTGGTCGAGATGGAATGCCTGCTGAAGCTCTATTATTATTTGATGAAAAAGACACAAGTCGAATTAAACAATGGATATCCAGTGGTGAAAACCCAGAACGTAATGCTATCGAATTACAAAAATTTGCAGCAATGGAAGCCTTTGGAGAAGCCCAAACTTGTCGTAGACAAGTATTGCTCAACTACTTTGCAGAATATTCAGCGGGGCATTGTGGTAACTGCGATATTTGCTTAGATCCACCTAAAGCGTTTGAGGGGACAGTTGAAGCACAAAAGGTCCTATCGTGTATCCTTAGACTAAAACAAAGCGTTGCTAGCCAATATTTAATTGATGTTTTGCGGGGCAAACAATTAAAAAAAATAATTGAACAACAACATAATGAACTGAGTACTTTTGCTATAGGTAAAGATAAATCTGATGCCTACTGGCACAATATTATAAACCAATTGATACATAGGGGATTTATTAGGGTCGACATAACGCAGAATGCAGTGCTGAAATTAACTGAAGAAGCCAGACCCATTCTTCAAAAGTCTCAAGATGTACAATTAGCCGTGCCTAGGCTTGATATGAACTTTGGCAACCAAAAGTCTTGGCAAACTCCCGACTACGATAGAGCCTTATTCGCCAAGCTCAAACATTTACGTAAGAAAATCGCAGAGCAAGACGACGTGCCTCCCTTTGTGGTGTTCAGTGATGCCAGTTTAGCTGACATGGCTAATAAATGCCCAGAGTCTGAAGTCGAGTTTTTAGATATCCATGGCGTAGGGCAAACAAAATTAAGCCGCTATGGTGAGCGATTCATTTCTACTATTTCGGCACATCTTAATAAGTAAATGGTCTACATACTTACGCCTCTCAAGGTTTACTTTTGAGCTGCTTTTAACGCATACTATTCGCCCGTAATTCAACTGAAAAAACAATGCCTGTAAAAGCAGTTCCTAAGAAAAATTCGGACGATAAAGTCGAAAAATTAAAAGTCCCTCCTCACTCAATCGAAGCAGAGCAGTCGGTTTTGGGAAGTATGCTTATTGCCCCTGATTCTTGGGATAAAGTTGCTGAGTCCGTAGTAGTTGAAGATTTTTACAACCGCTCTCATCAGATCATTTATGCTGCCATCATACGCCTGCTTACAAAAAATCAGCCAATAGATCTGATTACTGTTTCTGAAAACCTTGAAGAATTAGACGAGCTGGAAGATGCTGGTGGTTTTGCCTATTTAGGGGAGTTAGCAAAAAATACGCCTAGCTCAGCTAACGTTTCAGCTTACGCCAGTATTATTAAAGAGCGGGCTGTTACTCGAGAATTAATAGGCGTAGCACATGAAATTGCCGACACCGGTTATAACCCAGAAGGCCGAAACTCAGGCGAAATTCTGGATATGGCCGAAAGTAAAGTATTTGAAATTGCAGAAAAAAGAACAGGTAAAGACGAAGGCCCAAAAAATGTAGAAGCAGTATTAACCAAAACTATTGACCGATTAGAAGTACTAGTTAAAAGTAATAAAGAAGTAACGGGCGTCTCCACTGGATATACAGATTTAGATAAAAAAACCAGTGGCTTACAGCCATCTGATTTAATTATAGTGGCAGCTAGGCCTTCAATGGGTAAAACAACATTCGCCATGAATCTGTGTGAAAATGCCATGTTATTGGAAGAGAAGCCCGTTTTAGTATTTAGTCTTGAGATGCCCTCTGAACAAATCATGATGCGGATGTTAGCGTCACTAAGCCGTGTAGATCAAACCAAAGTCCGTACCGCACAATTAGATGACGAAGACTGGGCTCGCATGTCTAACACCATGGCAATGTTAAAAGACAAAGATAATCTATTTATTGATGATTCGTCTGGCCTGACGCCTATGGAAGTTCGTACCCGCGCTAGAAAACTTGCTCGTGACAAAGGCGGGATTAGTTTAATCATGATTGATTACCTACAACTCATGCAAGTACCAGGCTTAAGCGATAACCGTACCTTAGAGATAGCTGAAATATCACGCTCACTCAAATCACTAGCGAAAGAGTTAGAAGTACCTGTGGTGGCACTTTCACAGTTAAACCGTAGCTTGGAGCAACGAAGTGACAAACGCCCAATCAACTCTGACTTGAGGGAATCAGGTTCAATAGAGCAAGACGCAGATTTGATCATGTTTATCTATCGGGATGAAGTTTATAACGAGCAAAGTACCGAACAAGGAATAGCAGAAATAATTATTGGAAAACAACGTAACGGACCAATTGGAACCTCTCGCCTTACTTTCCAAGGACAGTTTTCAAGATTTGATAATTATGCAGGCCCAGCTTTAGATGACGAGTATTAATTAAAGCCTATAAAATAGTCATAGCTTATCTAACGACTAAATTTAAGATAAAAAAAAGAGATGCAATTGCATCTCTTTTTTTATTTAAAAGCTTAAATTACTTTTGTAATTTAACACGCTCACTTGCAGATACAATTGCAATGATACGACGGTTCTTTTTGTTAGCTTCTGCTGTATTTGCAGTATCTAACAATTGAGTTTCACCGTAACCCTGAGTCGTCAATCTATCAGCATCAACACCGTATTGTTCTACTAACAATGTACGGATTGCATCGGCACGCTTCTGAGAAAGGTACATATTATAATCAGCTGCGCCTGGAGCAGATGAATGTCCTTCGATAAGCGCATCAGCTGAAGGGTAACGATTCATGAAGTCCACGAAATCTTGGAACTGAGAATCATTAGGGTTAGTTACTACAGAACTGTTATTTGCAAACAATACTTTGATATTAGAAGATACTTCTTCTTCGATAAATACACCACAACCCGTTGCATCAACCACGTCTGTGCTTGGAGTGTTAGCACATTCGTCAAGATCGTCAGCAACACCATCGCCATCTGTATCAGTTACTACTACTGATGCAGGCGCAACATCTGCAACTAGTGCACAACCATACGCGTCAACTGTGGTACCGTAAGCTGTGTTAGGGCAGTTATCTTGACCATCAGCAACACCATCACTGTCAGTATCAGTACTTGCGCTAGAAGTCGCAGAGCCACCAAAGGTATATGCTAGGCCAAGTTTAAAACCAACATGAGTTTCATTACTATCATCTAAACCTTGATAAGCAGCTACTTCAGTTATAACAGCAACATCATCATTCACATGCCAATGTTTACCAAGACCAACGTTTACCATAGAACCGCCATCTACGATTTTAGTGTATTTTAAACCACCAAAAACATATAAAAGGTCTTCTGGTAGAAAATACAATGCATCAACACCAACACGGTTACCTGACTCATCAGCAGGTGAGGCGTCAATGTTTAAATGAGAAACTTCAAGCCTAGTAGCCCATTCTGGCGCAAATCTATAACCAAACTCAGCACCAATTCCAGTACCGTTATCTAAAAAATTTGGAGCTCCTGATTCACTTTCATCTGTTAAATAATATTCAGCGAATCCAGCAACCCATTTGTCGTTGGCTTTATCTTCTGCTTGAACCGCAGTACTTATAGCAGCAGCTACTACACTGGCAATCAATAATTTTTTCATTTCAACTATTCCTATGTATCTCAATTTATAACAATGGGCGCGATCATATATATGATTAAAATGAAAGCAACCGCTTTATTGTTTATTTACATTTTTTTACCTGAAACTGTCGCAATTAAGTGACGGTTTCCAGCTAAATTACGATGTTCACCTAAAATAATGCCCTGCCATGTGCCTAAGGCTAATTGCCCGCCAGAAATAGGGATGGTTAAATTACTCCCTAACAAACTGGATTTTATATGGGCAGGCATATCATCCGCACCTTCATAGTCATGCATATAGTAGGCCATATTTTCAGGCGCCATTTTGTTGATATGGGTTTCCATATCTAATCTAACAGTTGGATCTGCATTTTCGTTGATAGTTATACTTGCGCTAGTATGTTGAATAAATAAATGTAGCAAGCCAACCTCAATTTCCAGGATAAAAGGTAGCTGTTTAATCACCTCGCTGGTAATCAGGTGATACCCTCGGGATTTCTTACTCAACACAATAGGTTGTTGCAGCCAAACAGACATGTATAAAAGCTTATTTGTTAAAACACATTTCTAAATATAATTTTCCCGATGGGTGGGAAAAAGGCATCACCATTTTTTTACCATCAACTTGGTGGTCTACACTGTGATTTTTTCCTGAAACCACGATAGGAGTCGCCATACCAAAATCAAACCCTTTTTGATCTAAGTCACTTTTAGCGCCGCCACAAATCATGTTAGTTATTTCACCCACCATATCTTTTACATCTGAGTCTATGCTTTCAGGCTTCTCGCCTAACATTTTTTCCATAATTTCAAATACTAAACTTTCTTCAAATGATATAGATAAAGAGCCCTGGATATTGTCTCCAACCATACCAATTAGGCCAGACACATCCCCACCGGCTTTCTCATCAGTTTTTTTACGCGGCTTGCCCGGCACCAGCTCAACTTGAGCCATAGTTTTTAATACATTCAGTAGCGCAGCTACAAAAGGGTTAATAAATTCAGCATTCATTTAGTTAGCTCTTTTATTCGAGGTTAAGTTAATCCCTACAATCGGAACAAGTACCGTGTGCCTCAATGGTTTGTTTTACGACATTAAAGCCTACACTTAATGCTTGTTTATCTAATGTATCTTTAAGGCCTGCAGACTGAATTTCAGTTACTTCACCACATGTATCACATATTAAAAACTGTACAGGATGAAGACAGTCAAAATGATGACAGGCAACAAAAGCATTAGTTGATTCAATTTTGTGGATCAGCCCAAACTCTAATAGAAAGTCCAAGGTACGATACACAGTTGCAGGCTTTGCATTTGATTCCGTTAATTTTAGCGTATCTAATAATTCATACGCCCCAACAGCCCCACCTTGCTCTAATAGCAGGCCATATACTTTTTCTCTTAGCAGGGTAAATCTTGCACCTTTATCTTCACAAAATTGCCGCGCCTTATATACTTGGTTATCTATACTTGCTTGGTCTGTGGTAGTCACATTACTTCCTTCAAAATGAACAGCCAAATACTATCATTAATTAATTATCGATTCCCCCTAATCGATAGTTTAACAACACAAATAAATATCACTAGTTGGAACATATTAGATACCATATTTATTAACAGACAAGCATCCACTGTAATAGGTATGATAATCTACCCCGAAAACCTCTTTTTAGAATAAAGCATGATAGAACAAAATATATCTGTGACACCCGATACAAAAGCCATTTGGTTAATAATAAATGGTGACAAAATATTTCAAAAAGTGGATAGCCCTGAACTCCTTGTTAGCACTTGGGGAGCCCTTGATTTTGCCCACGAATATCAAGAACAAATAGTTAAAGTAGGTAGTCATCTAGATATTCCTTGCTTATTGATAGATATGGGGAGTGAACAAATAAGAAATGATGAATATACGCTCGTTAGCATACGCACCTTATTATTCCAAATAGACAGTGCTTTCTTTAGCGTTATATCTAGGGCTTGGCAGGTAGCTTTATTTATACGAACCCATCGCTTTTGTGGTCAATGCGGTAGTGTCATGCAGCAAATTGAATGGGAAATGGCGTTACAATGTTCTAGGTGCCAACACCGCTGCTATCCTAGAATTTCACCCTGTATAATTGTTTCTATTCGGCATCAAAATACAATTTTATTAGCTCAAGGCAAACCACAACGAGCCAGAAATATGTTCTCTACCCTAGCAGGTTTTGTTGAAAGTGGTGAAACACTAGAGCAAGCTGTACATAGAGAAGTATTCGAAGAAGTAGGTATAAAAGTTAAAAATTTACGCTACTTTTCTAGCCAACCTTGGCCATTTCCCCATTCATTAATGGTAGGGTTTTTAGCTGATTTTGACTCTGGCAATATACAAGTAGACGGTAAAGAAATCCTCCAGGCAGAGTGGTTCGATCCGAAAGCCTTACCTAATATTCCTCCTACAGGTTCAATTTCTGGACAGCTCATTCAACACACATTAAAGGAAATTGAACACAATGCTGAACTTGAAATTATTCAGAAAAATTAATTAACTATGCCTACCTACATTATCTAGTGTGGGTTGGTTAAAGCACGAAAATATTTTTATAGTTCAATTTCCATATGACGTTTTTGACCAGATCTCCTATTAAAATCAGTTAATCTTTGTAAATATTTCAAAAACTTTGTCAAAATTACTCAGCTTTATATTCTGAAAGTCGTTACAATACAGCCGTTTTTTTTAAGCCACGCCGCTATAATCAATAATTTTTATCTGAGGTAACCTATGCAAGAACTGCAAAACGATCGATATTTACGTGCATTATTGCGCCAACCTGTTGATTTCACTCCCGTATGGATGATGCGCCAGGCTGGTCGATATTTACCTGAATATAAAGCGACTCGTGCACAAGCTGGCGACTTTATGTCCTTGTGTAAAAATGCAGAACTTGCATGTGAAGTTACATTACAGCCGTTACGCCGATTTGAGTTAGATGCTGCGATTTTATTCTCAGATATTCTTACCATTCCAGATGCAATGGGTTTAGGTTTGTATTTCGAAACCGGTGAAGGTCCTAAATTTGAACGCCCATTAACTTGTATGGCCGACATACAAAAACTGCCTAACCCAGATCCAGAAGTTGAGTTAGGTTATGTTATGAATGCGGTGCGCACCATCCGTAAAAACCTTCAGGGGCAAGTGCCTCTTATTGGTTTTTCTGGTAGTCCTTGGACTTTGGCCACTTACATGATTGAAGGTGGCTCTAGTAAAGCTTTTACCAAAATTAAAAAAATGGCATTTAGCGATCCTCAAGCCCTGCACTTATTACTAGATAAATTAGCTGACTCGGTTATTTTATATTTAAACGCGCAAATTAAAGCTGGTGCTCAATCTGTTATGGTATTTGACACTTGGGGGGGCGTATTATCTGGGCGTGATTACAAAGAGTTTTCATTACAATATATGCATAAAATTGTAGATGGTTTAATTCGCGAAAACGATGGTAGACGAGTACCTGTTACCCTATTTACTAAAAACGCAGGCCTGTGGCTAGAGTCTATTGCTGATACAGGTTGCGATGCGGTGGGATTAGATTGGACCGTTGATATGGCTGATGCTAAAAAACGGATAGGCGATAAAGTTACCCTGCAAGGCAATATGGACCCGTCAATGTTGTATGCACCAGCAAAACGAATTGAACAAGAAGTACAAACAATACTAGAAGGCTTTGGAAAAGGTAATGGTCATGTATTTAATCTAGGCCACGGCATTCATTTAGATGTTCCACCAGAAAATGCCAAAATATTTATTGATGCGGTTCACAAGTACAGTAAACATTATCATCTGTAGTTAGTCTTTTTTCTTAAAAGTCACTATCTTACCCGAGGCGCACATTTGTTGCGCCTCAACCTTTGAGCAATCGGCATCAACTTTAAGTAACCCTATACCTGAACCATTTAATAAAGTTCTTACTTTATGGTTATCTGGCCTACGATGTTTCACCAACATATTTCGTCTCTGGGTAAACCAATTTAACGGTGAATATTTACTATAAAATACTCTATTTAAACGGTCGAACCATTGTAACAAACTGTCTGGAAACTCATTTTTAATACCACTACTGGTTATTTGAGTAATGTTTGGAGAGTTATGCCTAAACCTTAGAGTTATGTCATACACAAAAGAATAATGAACATCCCCCGATAAAATCACAAAGTTAGGAGGTGTTTTTCGATTCCTAAAGATATTCAGGATGACACTAGCCGTGCCCTTATGAGCCATCCAATTCTCAGCATCAACGGTCAGTGCTTTTCCAAAAAACGTAAACACTTTTTGAATAGTTTCAATTAACTTTACGCCAAAAACAGGAGCCGCAGAAATCATAATAACGGCTTCTTGACCTATCAACTCTTGCTGCAATTCACTTAAAGCTTCCCAGTCCATCAAACCAGATGGCTTATTCTTATTTGACTCAGAACGCCAACGCTGGGTTCGGGTATCCAGCACCAAAATTTTTGGAGACGTATCCAAATGATAATGCCAATGCTCCCAACCTAAAACTTGGTCTACTAGTTTATCGTGTTCAACTATCCCCGTCTTACTAAAATGCTCCCTACAGTTCTGATATAACCCAGCTAAATCTTGAGGATTATTCCCCCATCCTTGGCATAGCCAATAACCTATTAATGCATTACCTACTATCCGTTTTGCAAATTGATTACCGTAAACTGCCTCTTCCCAGCCTCGGGTTAAATTCCAATCATCGGTGATATCATGATCATCAAACACCATATACACTGGAACATGAGCCAGTGCACGCCTAACTCTAGATAGGCCTCTCGAAAACTGATCGATTGCAATCTTCTCTTTGGCAAAGGTTGCGCGAAAAGGAATAGGTATATCTTTGTCATCAATATTAACCAAGCGCCACATCTCAGGCGACCAAGTCAAAATGTACATAGCCATGACTTCAGCAAACGAAATAAGATGATTGTTAGCATTAACAGAAGTGAATATAGGTTTCTTTTTAGCGCCAAAAAACTTTTTTTGAGTGTTCTCTGCACTTGGCTCATCGGGTAATAATTTAGGTCTTTGGTAGTAACAATCTGGGTGTTCAAAGACATCTAGGCTGTGTTCTATTACCGCACCTGACAGGGTTTCATTAAACAAACCAAGATGACCAATGGTTTGCTTAATTGCCACTAACATGGGGCCAGCTACATCATCCGTATAGACTTGGTCTCCCGATAACATTAACAAGTCAGGGCTACACTGAGCATCTTTAAACGCCGCTTCTAACTGTGAGTCAACTACCAACAAACCATCACCACTGTCATGGTGAGGCTTACGGCAAGAGCCATGTAAAATCTGGCGGACAGCTTGTTTAACCACAAAACTGGGCAGGGTTTGCCCTTGATAAAGTAAATCTGGTAATAGCTCTGATATTGTTAACGGCAGCTCATTCTCGCGGCATAATTTAATATCATAGTAAATTCTGGTACCGCACTTCACGTCAACATTTACAGGTATTGTCAATAAGTTTACAAAAGCATGCTCTCCCACCTGTACCTGTGAAAATAATTCAGGTGTACTAGCAGCCCCATCAAACAGCACTTCTTGATTAACTAGATTATGTAACAGCACCTCAAAATCATAAGGTTTGGAGGTCATTAACCAAAAGTTAACTTGCTTTGTATGTACCTGCCTAACAATAGGCCCGGCTAAAACTTCCGGTAAAGGCTGAAAAGTAGACTGACTCAACTAAGCTGCACCCCAACCCTACTTAAACAGCTCATTTAAATAAGCCGCTATTCTCACGCCGCCCATTTGCAAACGTTCTTTAACGATAGGTAAGTTTTGGTATTGGTAGTCCCATGAGATTTCATCTGAATCAGGGTAAAGTTTAGCCCGTAGCTTAGCACTTTCAGCAATCCAAATATGTGGGTCTACATCCATCCACTGCTGTGCTTGTTGTTTGCTGATCTTAGCGAGTAATATCGCACTCCATTCGGTATATGAAAGTTGCTGACTATCAATTAGCCCTGAATCCCACACTCTGTGTAGGTTTGAGTCCTGCCAAAAAAATTTAAGCTTTACGTCGTTACCGCCTCTGTCGGTGCCATTTCCAGCATGGAATGGTTGATGTAAATCACCAATAATATGGATAATAAAACGTAATGCTAATTGCTTTTGCTCGATGGTGGTTTTGTCACTTTTAAGCTGCTTTGTAAAAGCTTGCAAAGCACTAAAACCGTCACCTTGTTCCGGCGCGCCTACTTCGCCATAGGTTTTCCCATCTGGGATAGTTACATAATGGTAAGGACCTGCCGTTTTTTTCCAAAATTCGCTAGGGTTAGAGCGCATTTCATCGGGCCAAGTAGAGGCTTCAGCTAAGGTTTCATTTGGTAATATTTTGGCTATTGCTAATTTTGCTTCAGCAGTTAAGTAATTTTCAGCAATAGCACCCGTCACCCTGTGTCCTATTTGCCCCCAAGACAATGCCTGAAAACTCATTACAGCAACTATTACACCTAAAATTATTGGTTTCAATTTCATATTTACTTCTTCAATTAATCGTTTTTAATTAATGCTAGCTGTTCTAGCAACACCTTATGGATCCCACTGAAACCACCATTACTCATCACCAAAATATGGTCACCTGCTTGTACGTAAGATAAAATTGATTTTATCAATACATCCATATCTTTATACAACATGGCTGTGACATCACTCTCGGCTAATAAGTCGTCCATTGACCAAGTTAAATTGGAAGGTTCAAAGATAAAAACATGGTCCGCATGACTCCATGACTTCGCCAAGGTATCTTTATGCACCCCCATTTTCATAGTATTAGATCTAGGCTCCAGCACAGCTAAAATACGAGCCTTTCCTACTTTTGCCCTTAATCCATTAATGGTTGTAGCTATAGCGCTAGGATGGTGAGCAAAGTCGTCATATAAAGTAACCTTATTGACTACACCTTTTACTTCCATGCGTCGCTTAACATTTACAAACTCGGTAAGCGACTCAATCGCTATGGGGCACTGCACTCCAACATGATGAGCAGCAGCTATTGCCATAAGTGCATTATTAACATTATGTTCCCCCACCAGATCCCATGTTACGACTCCTTGCTTCTTCCCTTTGAACAAGACCTCAAATTTACTACCATCAGCAATCAAGTTATTAGCTTGCCAATCTGTCCCTGTAAATTGAACCGGTGTCCAGCAGCCCATATCTAATACTCTTAAAAGATCTTTATCTGACTTAGGCGATAGCACGAGTCCATTATTAGGCACCATACGAAGTAAATGATGAAACTGCTTTTGAATAGCGCCTAAATCCTCAAAAATATCTGCATGGTCAAACTCAAGGTTATTCATGATTAAAGTGCGAGGACGATAATGGACGAACTTAGAGCGCTTATCAAAAAAGGCACTATCATATTCGTCGGCTTCAATAACAAAAAACGGATGCTTACCTAGTCGAGCTGACACATCAAAATTTTGAGGTATACCGCCAATTAAAAACCCCGGGGCTAACTCCGCATACTCTAATATCCACGCCAAAATACTTGAGGTAGTCGTTTTTCCGTGGGTCCCAGATACAGCCAGTACCCAACGATCTTTTAAAACATTTTCTAATAGCCATTGAGGGCCGCTTATATAAGGTAAGTTTCTGTCTAATACGTATTCTACGGCTTTATTACCACGAGACAGAGCATTACCAATAATGACAACGTCTGGCTCTCCGTATTGAATCTCTGAACCGTCACTTGAGTCTAATGCAACTTTAAATTGGCTTGGATCCCAGCCTTCAAATAGCTCAATACCAAGAGACTCTAGTTGCGTGCTCATAGGAGGGTAAACATTTGCATCTGCACCTGTCACTTTATGTCCCATTGACTTCGCTAATGCAGCGATGCCTCCCATAAAAGTACCGCAAATGCCAAGAATGTGTATATGCATAGTTCGTCGTTCAATATAGTCAATATTCTTAGGTTACCAGAACAGCAAAGGTGAACCCAATTTTGAATGTAAAAATATGTGCCATTTTCAACTGACTTAACATTCGGTTATAAAGAATACGTTTCGGTTGCTGAGTTTCTTGCTTTTTGAAGGTACAATCATTGAAACTTGTGGCAAAAATAATAAAAAATAAACTTGTCACCTACTCTGTTCCTACAACACAAGGCGTAAAAAAGCATGAAAAGACTTAACTCGCAACTACAAGAAGACGGCGCTCCAATGGAGCTAATCCTGCTATTGAGAACTATTTTAGCGGGATGTAAAGAAATATCCTTTAGGGTCAGTCAGGGAGCATTAGCAGGTGTGTTAGGTTCTACCTTAAGTGAAAACGTTCAAGGTGAAACGCAGAAAAAGTTAGATGTAATTTCAAACCAAATATTGAAAGACATCCTAAGTGAATCAGGCTATGTAAAAGCAATTTCCTCAGAAGAAGAAGATGACGTAGTAGCTTGTAACCCAGATGGTAAATACTTAGTTAGCTTTGACCCTCTAGATGGCTCTTCGAATACAGACATTAATAGCTTGATAGGGACTATTTTCTCTATCACTCACGCTCCACAATGGATGGATGCCGATGATCCATCTGCATTTTTACAACCAGGCACACAAAGTGTTGCTGCAGGTTACGTTTTATATGGCCCATCAGCCATGCTTGCACTTACTACAGGTAAGGGCACACATTTATATACACTAGATAAAACCCATGGTGGTTTTCTCTTAACTACCCCAAATATTAAAGTGCCAGAGCAAACCTCTGAGTATTCTATTAACGCCTCTAACCAACGTCATTGGGAAGCCCCAATACAAGAATATGTAAGTGATCTATTAGCTGGGACCGAAGGGCCTCGTGAAAAAGACTTCAATATGCGTTGGGTAGCGGCAATGGTAGGTGATATTCATAGAGTATTATCTCGTGGGGGAATATTCATGTATCCCTATGACAAACGTGACCCAAGTAAGCCTGGAAAATTACGTTTATTATATGAAGCAAACCCAATGGCATTTTTGGTAGAACAAGCAGGGGGCTTAGCAGATACAGGAGCTGGCCGTATAATGGAAGTCATGCCAACAGAAATCCATCAACGCGTACCAGTTTTAATTGGCTCTAAAGAAGAAGTAGAGACTTGTCTAGCTTACGTTAATAAATAGTAAACTCTACTTATTCAAAAAAGGTGAGCAGTAGCTCACCTTTACTCGTTTTGATTTTTAGGCAAAGCTATGAGAATACTTCAGCCATATAGCCTATTCTAAACCCACCCCAATGTCGGCCTTTTACATATATTGGAGCCGAAAGGTCGTGCACCACTTCGCCAGTATCTCGCTTGTAGGTTTGCAGTAAAAAGCGTTGAGTATTTGAACCACAACGACTACCTGTATAATCGTCAAATATCCGTTTAGTACGATTAGAAACTAAATCTTTCTTATAATTTCCAGTTAAAGGTTGGCTAAACTTTTTATTGTGGGTGGGAAAATAACCATTTTTATCTACAGCACCAGCAAACACTATAAAATCATCTTTAACTAAAATGGGTTCCTGAATGTCTGGCAGATACCTATCGGTGAAGGTATCGAATTTGGTGGTAAATTTAGTTGGATTCGTATCTGGTATTTCTAAATAAGATAAATCAAAAAGTGCGGATTCGGTAATCTCATTATTCGCAATCGCTTGTTCAAACACTCGCCCAATTTTTAACGCAGTTTGCTCTGCAATTTCTTGTACATAAGTGTTCCTGTTCTCAAAATCAAATACGCTAAGTAGTCTAAAAATATTTTCAGTATGGTGGCTTAAACCTAATACCTTATTAGAAACATCTGAAAAATCATGCTGAAAAGCTTGTGAAGTTTGCAGCAGTTGCTTCATGGTATCGGTTATTCCCTGATTAGTTTGTTTTTGCCCATCCACTGTGATTTTCACAGTTTTCATAGCATCGCTCGCTTCACTGGTTGATAAAGTGCTAGCCTCAATCGATTCAGAAACATCCTCTATCACCTGTGACATACTCTGGCCTTCACTATAAACCAAATTAATAGTTTTAGCGGATTCAGAGGTGCCAGAGGTTATTTCAGACAAAACATTTTCAATGCCACTTATTGCTTCTGAGGTTCGCTTAGCTAGCACTCTAACCTCATCAGCCACTACTGCAAAGCCTCGTCCTTGCTCCCCAGCTCTGGCGGCTTCTATCGCTGCATTTAGAGCCAACAAATTAGTTTGATCGGCTAATTGGTTTACGGTTGTAATGATATTTCCAATTGATGCAGCTTGAGTTAGTAAGCCATTGAGTAAGGTTTTTGATAAAGAAATTTGCTCGTTCAAAGATGACTGTTTAGGTATTAAATCTTTTAGCATGGCATTGCTATTTGAGGCCATATCATCTGAAGCACCAATCTTCTCCATAGCTAGATCAGCTTGTAATATTAATGACTCATTTGCACTTTCTAGGCTTTGGATATCCTTAAGAGCTTGTTCCGTTTGAGTAACTTGTTCACCAAATAATATCGAAAGTTTGTCAATAAAGTGTGAGACATTGGCCCCACCGATAGCTATTTTTCCGACTGTCGAGCCGACCAAAGCAGCCCGAGAGTGTAACTCACCTATTTCGCTTACTGCATCCTTATTTAACTGGGGTAAGTGCTGCTTTTTCGAAATGAATTTAATCGCTAAAAAACCCATAGAGGCAAGTAACAAACCAACTGTAAACGCCAAAATAATACTGGACATCCCGTAGCCTACATCTGTCACTTGAGGACTAGCAGAAGCGCAATGATAAGGAAAAAAACAAAAAAGCAGTAGTAGGCGTTTCATACAAATTTTCCGAGAAAATATTTGCTTAAAGCATTGGCTAACTCTTCAATTTGGTCAATAAGACTAAGGTCGGTATTACAAGTACTACTTGGGAATAAACCCTACAAGATAATGTAAGCGAGTATACGTGAATTTCCCAACATGATATTTTCAAAAAAAATGCCGTTCACTCACAGTAAACGGCATCAGTTAGGTTACGACTAACACTAAGGTTTATATTAAATTAAGTTTTTCTGTTGCTCGATCCAATTATTGATTTTGCTCTCTAAAATATTCAGAGGTACCGGCCCGTCTTTTAACACTTCATCATGGAAACCACGAATATCAAACTTGTCTCCTAGACTGTCTTTTGCCTTCGTTCGCAACTCCATAATCTTCAACTTACCAATCATATAAGCCGTAGCTTGCCCGGGCATGGCGATATACCGCTCAATGGCTTTAACAGAGTCATTTTCAGGGTTAGGGGTATTTTTAATTAAATAATCAATGGCTTGGTCGCGACTCCATTTTTTAGCATGAATTCCTGTATCTACCACTAAACGACAGGCTCGCCATAATTCCATGGCCAAACGCCCAAAGTCTGAGTAAGGATTTTCATAAAACCCCATATCCTTGGCTAACTCTTCAGTATATAAGCCCCACCCCTCTGTATACGCAGTAAAGCTCACATATTTTTGAAATTCTGGAATTCCCTCTAGCTCTTGAGCAATTGAGCGCTGCATATGATGGCCAGGAATACCTTCATGATAAGCCAAGGCCTCCATTTGATAAGTCGGCATATCCTTCATGTTGTAAAGGTTTGCATAATAAGTACCCGGTCGTGAACCATCTTTAGAAGGACTTTGATAAAAAGCCTTACCTGCAGACTTTTCTCTAAAAGCTTCAACACGCTTTACCTGCATTCGCGCTTTTGGCGTTAACCCGAAGTATTCAGGCACTTTTTCTTCCATGGTATCAATTAAGGCTTTGGCCTCTTCCATATAACGAGCACGACCTTCATCAGTAGCAGGATAATAAAACTGCTCGTCGGTACGCATAAACTCAAAAAATGCTGCTAAGTCTCCTTCAAAGCCCACTTTTTGCTTGATGACTTTCATTGCGTTGTGAATGCGTTCAACATTTTCTAAACCAATTTGATGAACTTGCTCAGCATTTAAATCTGTGGTCGTAAACCACTCTAACCGGTTTTTATACCACTTCTCGCCATCAGGTAAACGCCATACTCCATCTCCTTCAGGAGTGAGTCTTTGTTGAATTTTTAACTCATCAATGAGCTCTCTATACGCTGGTAAAACAGACTCTTCAATAGCCTCTCTAGCCTCGGCTATTAAACCAACAGTCTCCATATTAGTTAGCCCTAATGCATCCACTTTAGTGATGAAATCATCCCAAATAGTTGAGTTTTCTGGTGACTCTTCGAATGGATTGCCGCTAATCACATTATGAGACGCTTGGATCATCTGATCGTAAGCCCACTTAGGTGGAAACACTCCTAACTCTTGACGTTTTTTCATTTGCTGAATCACTTGAGTAAATAGAGGTTTTACATTATTCAACCTAGCCACATAGGCCTCAGCGTCATCTATGCTTTTGATTCTGTGAATATTAATCAAAAAGCTAGGCACAATGGTGTGATAGGCTCTGAACTGATGCATTATGTATGTGTGGTCACGAAATTTATCATTCGCTAAACGGCGCTGAATATCAGTTATAGCGACATCAATGCTTAACTTCTCTTGCTCAGTCAGTTGACTTGTATCAAATTTTTGTAAAGCAGCTAGGCGTGCCTTTTGAATAGCAATCGTCTCACCTTGATGGGCATCGGATATATCATTCCATTTATCGTAATCCCATTTATAACCTAAATAGCTCTGCGTTATGGGTGAGCGTTTTAAATCTTGTTCAAACATATCCGCAAAGTATTGAGCTAATTTTTCAGACTCAGTTTGTACGACGTTTTGCGCGGCTTGTCCAATTGGTTTCTCTGTTTGCTCACTGGGCTGTGGAGAACACGCAGATATTGCGATAGTTAGCATACTTAAGGGGATTAATTTTAATCTAGTCATCATTATGTTTTCCTGTCATATTTTTATTCTGTTCTTTTAAATCTGAGAATATAGCTTTTAAGACAGCATCGCTAGAAGGTATTTAAAGTGAGTATTGACTATAAGCAGCTAAACAGAGTTAATAGACAATATAAAGTTGTCCCAAGAGTCAATGACATAAATATTATTAAACACGCATACAGTTGTATGTAATTAGCGGGCTTTTCATTAGGCGACTCTACTAAAGGTTAATATCACTAGTGTCTCAAAGCATGGTATTTTATATTCGGCTAAGTTTGCAGTATATTCACTATGATTATTAATTTACACCCCAGATATACCATGCATCATAAGTAACAAGCTTGTTAAAAACCCTTTATCATAGGCAAACAACAAAACACATATGTACACACTATAAAATGTATAAATTATTTACTTCAATATTACTGCTGATAACTCAAATGAGTTTTGGCGCGCCATTAGAATTGTATTGGGAAGATATGATCCCTAAAGACTATGTTGCGTCTGATATTCCACTTGCTCATAGTAATAGTATGCAACAGCAAAACCTTGACGCGCCCATAGTGCCAGAACTAAACGGAAAGCTGGTTAAAATACCTGGGTTCGTGGTGCCGCTAGAAGGAGATAATGAAAAAATAACAGAATTTTTGTTAGTACCCTACTTTGGTGCCTGCGTACATGTCCCCCCCCCGCCACCTAATCAAATTGTTTATGTGAAGTTTTCTAAAGATGTGTCGATAAACAACTTATATGACGCGGTTTGGGTAACAGGAACCTTATCAACGAGTACTTGGCAGGGTGATTTAGCCACTGTTGGATATACGTTACAAGGTCTAAATATTGACGTATATGATTAATATTTATGAAAAAAATCTAATTAATGATTCGCACTTAAGTTTATTGGTTACTATATTAAATAGCATCAATATTAGTTAATAATAAGCGAGCGCACGGCTAAAAACGAGGTGCGTAAACTTACAAGGATAAAATATGAGCTTTTTAAAAAACATGTCTATTGCACAAAAGTTGTTTCTTATTCCTATTATAGGAACGGTAGCTTTTATTTTATATTTGGGCATTACAACCGCCAATGCGTTAAACAACGTAAAAATTTTAGAGAACGTGATTGAGGTTGAATATCCTTCAGTTGACTTATCCAAAACTGCCTTGGTGAAAATGGAAAAAGTCAAAGAAGCATTAACAAGTGCGGTGACTACCGCTGATGAAGATACCTTAAGTAATGCTCAGACTTTTGCTTCTGAAACCAAAAAACTACTGCAAGATATCAAATCAATTGACCCTATTCTCAGTTCAGAAATCAGCAAAATACTCAACTCGTTTAATGAATACTATGAGATAGCGTTCACAGTATCTAAGTCTATGATTGATGGCACAGCTGATTACTCTAAACTAGGCGAAATGTCGACTAAGATGAACAACAGTTATGACAGTGCATTCAAAGGCTTAACATCGTTCAAGGATGCCAGAGTCAACTCATTTCAAACTGACATACAAGAAGCTAGCTCAAACGGTGAATCCATGATTTTAATTGGCTTCATTTTAGCCCTATTTACCATAGTGTTGCTATTCGCAACGGCAATTCCAATAGTAAACGGTATAAAAGGCAGCATAGTAGAAGTGGTGAGTTCATTAAAAGATATTGCCCAAGGTGATGGCGACTTAACGGTTAGACTCAACTCGAAAAATAAAGACGAAATAGGCGATTTAGTTAACTGGTTTAACCAATTTATGGTAAAGCTTCAGGGGGTAGTGAAAGACATAGTTGACTCTACCTTACCGTTGTCACAATTAGCCCAAAATCTGAATAAACTAACAGAAGACACTAATCAAACCATTTTTGTACAACAACGCTCAGCTTCACAAGCTAAAGAAGCTGTAGATGATATGACAAATAGTGTTAGTGCAGTGGCATCGAGCGCCGCGGAAGCCGCTACGGCAGCAGGAGATGCATCAACTGCAGCTAACGACGGGCAAGACGTTGTCAATAACACGGTTATGAGTATTCAAGAATTAGCAACTAATGTTGAAGAAACAGCAGAAGTAATTAGTAAGCTTGAAGCAGACTCTAATCAAGTGGGTGTGGTGCTTGATGTGATAAAAGGTATTGCAGAACAAACTAACTTACTTGCATTAAACGCCGCAATTGAAGCCGCCAGAGCCGGCGAACAAGGACGAGGGTTTGCCGTTGTCGCAGATGAAGTAAGAACCCTAGCTTCTAGAACCCAACAATCGACTGAACAAATTCAAAGCACAATTGAGCAGTTACAAGATGCGGCTCGTTCAGCGGTGAGTGCTATGGCAAAAGGGACCGAGCGAGCCACTACTAGTGTTGAGACTGCAAATACAGCGGGGGCTAGCTTAACGGTTATTACTGATACTATTAGCCGTATTACTAATATGAATGATCAAATAGCGCTCTCTACAGGGGACCAACAGGCAGTGGCACAAACCATCAGCTCAAATGTTGATGAAATTCACCAGAAAACGGAAGAAATTGCGACAAGCTCTAAAGAGATTGGCTCGGCAAGTGGCGAGCTAGCTCAACTAGCGAAGCACTTAGAAGGCATAGCCACACAATTTAAAGTATAGATATCGTGCTAGCCCTTATCAAAAAACAATCAAGTTTTTTGATAAAGGTCTTATAAAGTTACGAATCACCCTGCCACCAAAGTGAATTCATCGATACCTTCTAATGCTAAGAAGCTTAAGCTTCTTTCAGATGCTTTTGTAATGCTTCGACTATGTCTGTTGAAATAGGTTTTGACTTATTTGTCTTAAAATCAAAATGAACTAAAGTGGTGACCCCTACTGCGCATTTATTTTGGTTTTGCCATAGTTCTTGGTGAACATCAAACGCACTACTCCCTATCCTACAAATGGTGGTTCTAACTTCAACTTTATGGCCATAAAAATTTGCTGTAAAAAATCCATCTTGTAAGTGGCTAAAATCAGAGGCCAATTTCTTAAATCTAGTTCTGGAGTAAACAATCTAAAAATAGGTTCTCGTGCGGCTTCAAACCAGCCAGCGAGTACAGTATTACTAACATGAGCTAATGCATCAGTTTCGTAAAATCGAACATTAAACTCCTCTAAATACATACTCGCCCCTTACACTCTAATTATTTAGTAAAGGTTTTAGGAATCTTGCGGTATGTGAGCCTTCAACTTCAGCTACTTGTTCAGGCGTTCCTTGCGCAATTATTTGACCACCACCCGAGCCACCTTCAGGGCCTAAATCAACCACCCAGTCAGCAGTTTTTACCACATCTAAGTTATGTTCAATAACCACAACTGTATTACCATGATCTCGCAACCTATGTAGCACTTCTAAAAGCTGTTTAATATCGTGAAAATGCAAACCAGTAGTTGGCTCATCCAAAATATATAAGGTTTGTCCGGTATCACGCTTCGACAACTCTTTCGCTAATTTGACCCGCTGAGCTTCACCACCCGACAAAGTAGTAGCAGCCTGGCCCAAACGTACGTATGACAAGCCCACATCCATTAAGGTTTGAAGTTTCCTTGCAATTGCAGGGATGACATCGAAGAAAGGACGGGCTTCTTCTATGGTCATTTCTAAGACTTGATGAATATTCAAGCCTTTGTATTGAATTTCTAAAGTCTCGCGGTTGTATCTCTTGCCTTTACAAATATCGCAAGGTACATAAACATCTGGCAAAAAGTGCATTTCGACTTTGATTACACCATCACCTTGGCAAGCTTCACAGCGACCACCTTTAACATTGAAGCTAAAGCGCCCAGCTTTATAACCCCGAGACCTCGCTTCTTGGGTACCAGCAAATAATTCTCGTACTGGAGTGAAAATACCTGCATAAGTGGCCGGATTAGAACGTGGAGTACGCCCAATTGGACTTTGGTCTATATCCACCACTTTATCCAACATCTCCATACCCGTTATTGAGGTATAAGGAGACGGTTCACCCGTTGTAGCGCCATTTAAGTCACGATGGGCAATTTTATAGAAGGTATCATTTATTAGCGTTGACTTTCCTGAGCCAGAGACCCCAGTAACACAAGTCATTAAACCTATTGGTGCTCTAAAAGTCACATCTTGTAGATTATTACCCGACGCGCCTTTTAACTCTAACCATTTGTCGTCAGCAACCGAACCTCGCTTTGTTGGGACTTCAATTTTTTCTCGGCCAGAAAGGTATTTACCCGTTAGTGAATGCTCACTGTTTTTTATGTCATCTATTGTTCCTTGGGCGACAATTTCTCCCCCATGAACACCAGCACCTGGGCCAATATCAAGAACAAAGTCCGCGGCTCGAATAGCATCTTCATCATGCTCTACCACCAGCACTGTATTACCTAAATCACGAAGGTGAATAAGGGTTTTTAGTAAACGTTCGTTATCCCTTTGATGCAGCCCAATTGATGGTTCATCAAGCACATACATCACGCCCACTAGTCCAGCACCGATTTGACTCGCTAAGCGAATCCGCTGAGCTTCGCCGCCAGATAGAGTATCTGCACTGCGAGACAAGGATAAATAATTCAAACCAACATTCACTAAAAAGCTCAACCTGTCGTTGATTTCTTTAAAGATTTTTTCAGCTATTTTCTCTCGCTGCCCCGTTAAGGTTAAATTAGAGAAAAAGTCTAAAGCTTCTGCAATCGATAAGTCAGAGACTAGGTTCAATGGGGTATCAGCAATAAATACATTCCGCGCTTCTAATCTTAAACGAGAGCCTGAACAACTAGAGCAAGGTTGCTGGCTTAAGTATTTTGATAACTCTTCACGGACTGCATTAGATTCAGTCTCTTTATAGCGCCTTTCCATATTCGGAATAATCCCTTCGAAAGGATGTTTGCGCTCCATAATGTCGCCACGGTCATTAATATATTTAAACTTAAGAGATGTGCCCTTGCTACCATGTAAAACAATGTCTCGGGCCGCTTCATCTAACTCACCAAAAGGTACAGTCAAATCAAAATCATAATGGTCCGCTACGGCTTGTAACATTTGAAAATAATAATAACTGCGCTTATCCCAACCCCGAATGGCACCACCAGATAAGCTAATTTCTTCATTGGCAATTATGCGATGGGGGTCAAAGAATTGCCTAGTTCCCAAACCATCACAGCTTTGGCAAGCTCCAGCTGGGTTATTAAACGAAAACAGCCTTGGCTCAAGTTCCGCCATACTGTAACCACAATGTGGACAGGCAAAGTTTGAAGAAAATACTAATTCATCTTTTTCAGGCTCATCCATATAAGCCACTTTTGCGGTGCCACCAGACAAACCTAGTGCAGTTTCAAATGACTCGGATAGGCGTAATTTTAAATCTTCACGCACCTTAAAGCGGTCAACCACTACTTCAATAGTGTGTTTTTTATGTAAATCTAGCTCAGGGGGATCAGACAAATCACACACATTGCCATCGATTCGGGCCCGAATAAAACCTTGTGCGGCTAGGTTCTCTAGGGTTTTTACGTGCTCACCTTTTCTGTCTTGCACCACTGGGCCTAGCAACATTAATTTAGTATCTGCAGGCATGTCTAGTACACGGTCTACCATTTGGCTTACCGTTTGTGCATCTAAAGGAACATGATGTTCCGGACACCTAGGCTCACCTACACGGGCATATAACAATCTTAGATAATCATATATTTCGGTAATGGTACCTACGGTTGAACGTGGGTTATGGGATGTGGATTTTTGCTCAATAGAAATAGCGGGTGACAACCCTTCGATGTGGTCAACATCGGGTTTTTCCATCATAGATAAAAACTGACGAGCATAGGCCGATAAAGATTCTACATAACGCCTTTGCCCTTCTGCATACAAGGTATCAAAAGCCAGAGAAGACTTACCTGAGCCAGACAAACCAGTGATAACTGTCAGCTTGTCTCTGGGAATATCTAAATTAATGTTCTTCAGATTGTGAGTTCGAGCCCCACGTACTTCTATTCTATCCATTGGTTACCAGATGCGCCGCAAAAGAAGAAGTATTACACAATCTGTAAACTAGCTCTATGGACATTAACCTAATGAAGCAAGTTAATTGCTTGCAACTCAACAAAGATATACTACCAATTTGCTTCCCAATCCTTAAAAACAGAGGTATAACCGCTATTTTCTATCGCCGCTACAACTTGTAATACCGAACGTTCATCGCTGATTTCAAATTGGTCTAATTGAGTATCCGGGTTGGCATACCCTCCCGGTTGAGTAGAGCTGCTTGCACTCATATGAGTAATACCTAAGGGCATCAAATTATCACGAAATTCACTGCGCTCTCTGGTAGATAAACTGATTTCAAGCTGCTCGCTAAACAATCGAAAAGCACAGATAACTTGCACTAACCCTTTATCTGAAATTGGAGAGTTAGGCTCTATACCACCAGTACAGGGGCGCAGTCGTGGCAATGAAATACTGTATTTACTGCGCCAATACCGATTCTCTAAATAACTTAAATGATATCCCATCAACAAAGCATCTAAGCGCCAATCATCTAAACCAAGTAACACCCCCAAGCCCGTCTTATCAATGCCAGCTTGGCCTAATCGGTCAGGGCTATTTAACCTATATTGAAAATCTTGCTTCTTACCCCGGGTATGATGTTTTGCATAGGTAACAGGGGCATAGGTTTCTTGATACAACATGACAGCATCTAAACCTAAGCCCACTAATTTTGTATATTCATCAGTGGCTAATGGTTGCACCTCTAACGCTAGGTAACTGAACTGTTGCTTTATTTGTGGTACAACCTTGGCAAAGTAATCTGCCCCCACCTTAGTTTCATGCTCACCTGACACTAGTAAAATAGAATCAAAGCCTCGGTATTTTAATATTGCAATTTCATTACCTATTTCCTGTGAATTGAGGATTTTCCGTTTGATTTTATTACTCATAGTAAAACCACAGTAGTCACACTCATTGGCACACAAGTTAGATAAATACATGGGAACAAATAAACTAATATTGTGCCCAAAACGCTTTTGAGTGATCTGCATTGAACGCTGTGCCATTTGTTCTAAATAAGGCTCAGCGGCTGGCGATAACAAAGCCATTAATGCCTCAACATTAGCGGTTGGATGCAATAATGCTCGCTCTACATCTGCAGCGGTACAGCTGTACATAGACAAACGTAAGTGCTCACGGTCTATTGCTGCAAACACTTCAGAAAAGTTGTTAACTAAGGCCATTTAAAAACCCCGTGAGTGGACTAGTATGATTAGCCTGACAAGACACTTGCCCAAACCCTGCTTGATAAGCCGCTCTACCTGTAATAACTGCTTGTTGAAAACATTTAGCCATGGCCACAGGTTGTGGGCTAGAAGCAATAGCGGTATTAACTAACACCGCATCTGCACCCATTTCCATGGCGGCGCTTGCATCAGATGGGCAACCGATTCCAGCATCAATCACTACCGGCACCCGTGCCTGTTCAATAATAATTCGCAAGAATTCTTTTGTGAGTAACCCCTGATTACTGCCAATCGGGCTAGCTAAAGGCATAACCGCCGCGCAGCCTACTTCTTCTAAACGGTGACACAAAACGGGATCCGCATGAACATATGGCAATACCACAAACCCTAATTTAACTAAGGCTTCCGCGGCGATTAGGGTCTCGATTGGATCCGGCATTAAATACTTAGGGTCGGGGTGTATTTCTAATTTAACCCAGTTTGTCGCAAACATTTCTTGAGCTAACTGGGCTGCAAATATCGCTTCTTTGCCATTGCGAGCGCCAGAGGTATTGGGCAGTAACTTTACGCCTAAGTCGCTTAAAGGTTTCATCAAATTGTCGGTACGCAGCTTTAAATCCACACGTTTAACGGCTAAAGTTACTAGCTCTGTACCAGAAGCTCGCAACGCATCTAGCATAGTATCACTGTTAGAAAACTTCCCTGTGCCGCTAAATAAACGAGATGAAAATTGATGATTAGCAATGGTTAACATCTTCTATCCTCCAGCCACAGCATTAAACAAATCAATCTGATCACCATGCTGACAAAGCATCTCCGCCCATTGGCTTTTGGGCACAATATGTTGGTTAAGTGCTACTGCTATATTACTCAGGTCTAATGATTGAGATTCTGCTAATAACTGTAAAGTCATTAACAAATTGCTGTTTTCAGGTACGCGGTGATCTTGGCTATTTACTACAACATTTATCATAATTTTGTCTCCCCAGAGGTTAGCGCCACGTTGTGCATAGACTCAGTTTTGTTTGATTCGGGCCAGTCTCTGCAAACTGGGCACTTTACATCCCTGTGTCTCATAACCTTATGCCAAGACATAGCTACACCATCAAAAATATGTAAATACTTGTCTACGGCTCCTATGTTTAAGACTAGCTTCATTGCAGTAAGTGCTTGCATACTTGCAACCAAAGATACTGCAGTGCCTAGCACGCCCATACTCTGACAATTTTGTTGTGTATCTAAACTTGAAAACACGCATTGGTAACAACCTGCTTCAGGCGTATTTTTGCCATCAATCAGCATAAGTTGCCCAGAAAAAGCGCTAACTGACGCACTTACTAGTGGAATAAAATGGCGTGCACACCAATGATTAAGCAACTGCCTAGTTGGCATATTGTCTGAGCAATCAAGTAATATTAATCTTTCATCTTCATAGGCTTGTTTCAGGGCAGAGTTACCTGCAAATAAGCTTTCAGAAAAGTCCTTGCTGAAACGTTCCGCGTAAGCAGTAACCTTTACGTCAGGATTTAACTTTATAAGTTCTGCAGCAGCATGGCTGACTTTGTATTGCCCGATAGACTCTGGGTTAAATAATATTTGCCTAGGTAAGTTAGAGCTTTCAATTTTGTCGTCATCAACTAAATATAAGTGGCCAATGCCAGCTGCCGTAAGTTGTTGCGCCACATGAGTACCTAACCCTCCCACGCCAATAATAATAAGGTGTTGATTAAGCAATTTTTGCTGGCCCAGCTCTTCTACCTCAGGCAAGAGTATTTGCCTGTAGTACTGAATAAATTGCTGCTTAGTTAGAGTGTCAGTTGTGGCGAACGTCATATTAATGCCTGCCATGTTTGTTGTAATGCTTGCCAACTTCTACCGGGTTCAGCGGCTAGTTCAATACCTCTAACAACTGCAATATCGTCTACTTGCGTCTCTTTTACTTGAGCAAGGTTATCTTGGTTAATCCCTCCAATCGCCACAAGAGGTAAACGACCTTTAAGTAACCGACAGTATCGCGCTAGTTTTACTAGCCCTTGCGGCTGCGAAGGCATTGCTTTGGTGGGTGTAGCAAAGATATGGCCTATGGCTAAATAGCTTGGCGATAATTGCTGCACTAATAACATTTCGAAGTATCCATGAGAGGACAAGCCTAATGCCAAACCTGCAGCAGCAATTTGGGTTAGGTCTGCTTGCAATATGTCTTCTTGGCCTAAATGCACACCAAACGCACAGTGTTTAATCGCAAGTTGCCAATGATCATTAATAAAAACCTGAGCCTGATATTTTTCACCAAGAACCACTGCCCGCTGAATATCTTGCTCTAATTGCTCTACATTCTTAGGTTTTTTTATTCGTAACTGTACAGTGTGTGCACCTGCTATTAAAACTTGCTCCAACACATCTAGCGATTGAGTGACCGTATACACCTGTAAAGGTTGACTTACCTTGGCAAACACTAACTGACTATTAACTGCTAATTTAGGGTATTCAGGCATAATGATTTCAGGAAAATAGCGCATATCATTGGGCCAGCCATTACGGGCTAACACACCAGGGCCTTTGCCCAATCCAAAGCTACACTCAAGACCTCGATGCACATATGCTTTGGCGATTACAATAGCGTCTAATAACGGATGACCTAATGCCATGGCCGTGGCTATCGCTGAAGATAAGGTGCACCCTGTACCATGGTTATGAAAGGTATCCACTGAGCTGGCTTTGAAGCCAAACAACTGCTCTTGGTGGTACAAAGATGTATGAGCAATATTATGGGCCGCAAGCCAATCCACAGACAATGAGCTTTGATTATCCCCCCCAGTCTGTAAGATATTGGTGTTGATTAACTGGCTCAAATTAACCAAAGTTCCGTGGTCACCATTACCTTGGTTATGATTACCACTAGTTAGGGTCTGCAATTCCTGTAGGTTTGGCGTTAGCAAAGTGACTTGCTTCGCCAAGCTTAAATATAGATCTGCTGGTATTATCTGGTTTTCACTCAATAATTCTTGGCCACTGCTAGCCACCATGACCGGGTCCCAAATAATGGGGATCTCAACACCATGTTTTTTCTTGTAGCTCGCTAAGGTTTTAGCTAACCAATCCCGCACTAATTTAACTTGCTCTGCATTAGCTAACACGCCAATTTTGATGGCTTTTGGCGGCATATCCTCAAGTAAACAATTTAACTGTTGGGTCAGCATGCTTGTGGAAACAGCCTCTAACTCGACTACTCTTTGAGAGTTTTGTGCTGTTATAGCTGTGACTATATTACAAGCATGCCCACCCAAATCTTGAATAGTTAAACTATCAGCCTGAATACCCGCCCCACCGCCACTGTCTGAAGCAGCTATACTCCAAACAACGGGCCGATTAGGATCAGAGTTTACTGACCCCTTATCATTACTCATTTTGTTCATTATTTATTCGGACTCAGTAGTAAATTCACTGCTAACAGGAGTGTAAATTTGCGCACCTTGGGCCTTAAACTCTGCTGATTTTTCAGCCATGGCAGATTGTATGTCGGCCGAACTTAAACTAGCTCGGTTGGCAGCCAAACGAGAAGCATCTTGTTCAACTTGTATCTGTTGTTTGGCTGCGTATTCTCGAACTTCTTGGGTTATTTTCATGGAACAAAATTTTGGTCCACACATAGAACAAAAGTGTGCCACTTTGGCAGACTCTTGAGGCAGACTTTCATCGTGATAAGCCCTAGCAGTATCAGGGTCTAACCCTAAGTTGTATTGGTCCTCCCATCTAAATTCAAAACGGGCTTTAGATAAAGCATTGTCACGAATTTGCGCACCTGGGTGACCTTTAGCTACATCCGCAGCATGGGCGGCAATCTTGTAAGCGATTAAGCCTTGCTTTACATCCTCTTTATTGGGTAAACCTAAATGTTCTTTAGGTGTCACATAGCAAAGCATTGCCACTCCATACCAACCAATCATGGCCGCGCCAATTCCTGAGGTAAAATGGTCATACCCAGGCGCTATATCAGTGGTTTGCGGGCCCAATGTATAAAATGGCGCTTCACCACATATGTCTAATTGCTTATCTATGTTCTCTTTAATTAACTGCATAGGGATATGACCGGGCCCTTCTATAATGGTTTGTACATCGTACTCCCACGCAATTTTCACTAACTCACCTAGGGTTTCTAGCTCAGCAAATTGGGCTTCATCATTGGCATCGGCAATACAACCGGGGCGCATACCGTCACCTAACGAAAGCGACACATCATAAGCAGCACATAGCTCACAAATTTCTTTAAAGTGTTCATATAAAAAGCTTTCTTTATGGTGAAACAAACACCACTTAGCCATGATAGAACCACCTCGAGACACTATGCCCGTCAAGCGTTTAGCTGTCATAGGTACGTAGCGTAAAAGCACACCTGCATGAATAGTAAAGTAGTCAACGCCTTGTTCAGCTTGCTCAATTAAGGTGTCTCGAAATACTTCCCATGTAAGATCTTCTGCCACACCATTTACTTTTTCTAAAGCTTGATAAATAGGCACTGTACCAATAGGCACAGGTGAATTACGTACAATCCATTCTCGGGTTTCGTGAATATAACGACCTGTGGACAAATCCATTACTGTATCTGCGCCCCAACGGGTGGACCAAACAAGCTTTTCAACTTCCTCTTCAATCGAAGAGGTTACCGCCGAGTTACCAATATTAGCGTTTACTTTCACTAAAAAGTTACGGCCAATGATCATGGGTTCCGCTTCTGGATGATTAATATTTACGGGAATAATAGCGCGCCCTCTAGCCACTTCATCACGCACAAACTCTGCAGTGATAGGCTGCCCAACAACAGCACCATAAGCATTACCTGGGGCTTTTTGAGTTAAGACTTCAGCAGTTACTTGCTCACGAGCCATGTTTTCACGAATAGCTATGTATTCCATTTCGGGGGTAATAATACCAGCCTTGGCATAATGCATTTGAGTGACACATTTGCCAGCTTTGGCTTTGAGGGGTTTGTCGAGTGAATCAAAACGTAAATGATCTAAGCCGTCATCGGCCATTCGCTCTTGGGTAAAGCGTGAGCTAGCATGGCAGAGCTGCTCAACATCATTGCGCTGCATGATCCAGTCACGGCGCAGTTTCACCAAGCCCTGACGCACATTGATATTGGCATTAGGATCTGAATATGGCCCGGCACAGTCGTATACCATAATATCTGGATTTTGTTCAGTAACGGGGGCATCTTCACTCCCTCCTAAAACAGTATCAGTTTGAGTGATAGCCCGCATACCTACTTGGATATCATGCAAGGTTCCCCGCAAATGTACCTTGTGAGAGTTTGGATGTAACAGTGGTTTTAGGTTATCTATAAATTGTTGTGCCTTAGCACGAGTTTGACGACGGTTTGACATTAGCAATCTCTCATAGTGTTAAAAAATGAAGTTGCTTGTCTGGAGAGGTTATATGTTGATAAGCGCCAACAAAGAGTAATATCCACATAGCTACTGTGGATAAAAATACACTTTGTTAGGCGGTAACCTTGTTGGATAGGCTAATTCTAAAATAGCCTTATCCAACAAGGTTATGCTTGTTTCCTTCGCGAGTTCTAACTCGATCAGGTTCAACGGATCCCGAATTAACGGTCTCAGCTCGCATCATTACCTAAGTAAAAATACTCGCACTCCGACAAGAGTGAATATTAAAACAAAGTAATAATTTAGGCGCAAGGCGTATTTTCATTACCTATGTCTAAAGTGAGGGCGATTCTGTGTTTACCAATTTTAATAGCCGTGACAATAAAAATTTGCTATCGAACAATTCACGTTAGACTCTATTCTATGAATAGTTCATTATTCCTCACTATATTGAGCGCAGACTCCTACATTATTCATGATAAACAAGCTGGATTTTCAATGACCCAAACCTTTAAAGCTATTACCTTCTTTTTGATTTTCAGCATACTTGGGCTATTAAAAGCTCACGCTAACGAGCAGTTATCGGAACCTGTTGATTTAACGTCTTTGCCAGCACAAGTTGCTCAGGCCCTAGATAAGTTTGCTACCCCCGGTATGGCAGTGGGTGTGACTTACAAAGGGAGAGCAATTCATCTAGAAGGTTATGGTAAACGGGATATCAAAGGTGACTTAGCAGTCACTGCGACCACTCAATTTCGTATTGGCTCCACCAGCAAAGCCTTTACCGTTGCAAGCTTAGGAATTTTGGTAGACGAAGGAAAACTAAACTGGGAAGACAAGGTCACCGATCATTTGCCAGAATTTAAAATGATGGACCCTTGGGTAACAGCAGAGTTTACCATTCGAGATTTACTCACTCACAAAAGTGGTTTAGTCAGTGGAGCTGGTGACAGCATGATTTGGCCAGAACCTTCAGGATTTTCTCGGCAAGAAGTTATTTCTAAACTACATTACCTAACACCAAAATATAGCTTCAGGTCCCAATATGCTTACAGTAATGTTATGTATATTACCGCAGCTGAAATTGTAGCCCGAATAACTAATATGCCTTGGGAACAATTCGTAGACACTCGAATATTTGCGCCACTCAATATGAATTGCTATGCCGGTGATATGCCAAAAGCAGCTCTTGAGAATGTATCAAAAGGATATGGAATTAACTCAAATAATGATTTTTTTGAAATACCCCGCAACGGCATCAATGGCAAAACATTAATGTCTGCAGCAGCTGGCGGTATAGTCTGTAATGCACAAGACATGTTGAAGTGGGCCGCTTATTTATTAACCTTAAATAAACAGTTAAATTTAGAAGAACAAGAATTTGAAACTCAGGTATTTAGCGCCCAAAGACTCAAAGAAATGTGGTCTCCCACCACCATATTACCCTTACCCAAAAGAGAGCGAGAGAACAACCAAACCCACATTAAAACCTACGGTTTAGGTTGGCGATTATTTGATGTAGACGGCCTACAGCTTGCCTCACATACCGGTACCATATCAGGCTTTCAGGCCTTTGTTACTTTAGTGCCAAAATTAGAGTTAGGCATTGTTTTGCTTAGTAATGGCTCAAATTCAGGCGCTAGGGCATCGATTATGCAAACCATCTTAAAAGCATTTGTAAGTCCAAATGATGACTATGATTGGGTACAAGATGAATTTGAGTATCGCGAAGTTCGCAAGCAAGAGTACTTAGCAAATTGGCAAGAGCCCAAGGGCACAAACACTGTTTTATTAGCGCAATCAAACTATGTGGGTACTTTTGAAGACAAGTGGTTTGGAAAGATAATTATAGAAAATTCTAACGGTAAATTACGTATTCATTCAGACCGAATGTTGAGTCTTACAGGAACACTAAAACCATTTAATGAACATAGCTTTAAAATAATTTGGGATAATCAAAATGCCGCTAGTCATGCATTTATCCACTTTAATACTGACATAAACAGTGTAGTAACCTCATTCACTTTGACGCCCTTTAAGGTAGAAGAACCTGAAAACCACGAATACTTAGATATGTTTTTTAATAAAATTGACTAAACTGCAACCCAATTAGCAAAGCGCTAATTGGGTGAGTCATGCAAAAACTTATGTTAGACTATTCGGCCAGTTTTTCCCTTGTTTAACCACACTTATAAATTAACTAATAACAGATACTCTCTACATTGAACTCCATAGAACTTCGCACCGCATTTTCCCTAGCATTTGTATATGTTTTACGCATGCTTGGTTTGTTTATGGTGATGCCTGTATTAGCGATTAGCGCCACAAATTATGTAGATTACTCTGCATTTTTAGTAGGCTTAGCTATTGGTGGATATGGCCTTACCCAAGCAATATTACAAATTCCTATGGGTGTGCTTTCAGACAAAATAGGTCGTAAGCCTGTAATTGTAGTAGGCTTAATATTATTCTCCATAGGCAGTGTATTAGCAGGTTTATCTGAAAGTTTGACATGGATAGTAATTGGAAGATTCCTGCAAGGAGCTGGTGCAATTGCCGGAGCAATCATGGCTCTGGCAGGCGATTTAAGCCGCGAATCCCAGCGCCCTAAAGTAATGGCTGTAATAGGTATTTCAATTGGTTTTTCATTTTATCTAGCCTTGTTATTGGGCCCTGTCATAGCCGGTAAGTTTGGCTTAAGTGGCATATTTATGGCCACCGGATTTTTAGCTGTAGTGTGTATTTTATTAGTGATATTTGCGGTGCCTAATGCCGTTAACATTGCCCCTAAGGGTGACACCCTGCCAGTTCTTGATGATCTTAAAAATCTATTTAAACACCCCCAACTACTACGTCTAAATATTAGTGTGTTATTACTTCACATGATGATCACCTTAGTGTTTGTGCAAATTCCTATATTGTTAGTGGACTTGAACTGGCCCCTAGCTAGCCATTGGCAGGTTTATTTAATGGTATTAGTTGCCTCCATAATTGGATTATTAGGTTTAATGAAAGTAGCGGCTAAACATCCAAGTGCCATATTACAAATTAGTGTATTAGGTCTCGCCCTAGTATTCACATGTATGATTTTTGGCCATCATTCTTTGATCTATTTAATAATACTAATTAGCTTGTTTTTTACCTGTTTCAATTATCTTGAAGCCAACTTCCCAGCGATGGTGTCTAATATTGCTCCTGCCGGAAAGAAAGGCTCTGCAATGGGTATTTATGCTAGCTTTCAATTTTTTGGTGCATTCATAGGCGGGGTAACATCCGGTAGCATAAGCGAGTATTTTGGTCTGCAGTGGGTATTTGTAATTGCCAGCCTTGTATGTGTTCTTTGGCTATTTTTTATACGCGGTTTACAGGCGACTAATCGCTTAAAAAGATATACACTTAAAACACAAAATAAATCCACTGATCTAGCGTTTCAACAACTTGCCAAATTAGAAGGTGTAATGGATATCACCCTAGTACCTAGTGAGCAAGTTGTTTACTTAAAAGCAGATGGTAAACATTTCGATATTCAGCAAGCTAGAGACTTGTTGAACATACCAGAATAATTAGGAGTCATAATGGCGAGTAAAGGCGTAAATAAAGTAATTTTAGTAGGTAACTTAGGTAAAGATCCTGAAGTCAGATATACCCCTAATGGCAAAGCGGTCGCTAATTTAACTTTAGCCACCTCAGAGAGCTGGAAAGACCAAAGTGGTCAGATTCAAGAAAAAACCGAATGGCACCGAGTTTCAATGTTTGGCAAGTTAGCTGAAATAGCAGGCGAATATTTACGTAAAGGCAGCCAAATATATGTAGAAGGCAAATTACAAACCCGTAAATGGCAAGATCAACAAGGTCAAGACCGTTACACCACAGAGGTTGTTCTCGACCCCTTTAATGGCGTAATGCAAATGTTGGGCGGCAAAAGTGGCGGACAATCACAATCTGAAGGCGGCTTCCAAGGACAGCAGCGGTCTGCACCACAAGCAGCACCTCAGCAAAACCAAGGCTATCAACAACAGCCTCAATATCAACAGCCGCCAGCTCAAAATCAAGGCTTCAACCAAGCTCCAGCTCAAAACCAAGGGTTTAATCAAGCTCCGGCTCAAGGTAAACCGAATCCTGCACCTGAGCCAGATTTTGACTTTGATGACGACATTCCGTTCTAGCTTACGAATGACTTAAAAGTGTAAATATGAACCACTTTTAATTAGAGTTTTTATTCAAACCCAGTGTAAAAACTGGGTTTTTTATTTTTGCAGTGTATACATTGAAAATATCAATATTTACGTTGCCAAAGTAACATTAAAACTCAGCTCATATTCTCTTAATAGATTTATATCAAACAAAACAATAGGTTACTTAAAACCCTTCAAATTTAATAAATTAACCATAAAAAAATAAGTAAAAAATTATAATAATATTGTTGCAATTTATTTTATAAACGCTATAGTTTTAACCATCGAAGATACGGAGGGTATTAGACATGGCTAAAACAAGACACATTCATCAACGTATGAACCAACGCGGAATCAAACAACAAATGTTAGAGATCGTGAAAATGTTTGGTGTTGACGATGGTGACAAAACCATTCTTAACGAGAAAGGTATTGAAGCGGCACTTTCTGAAATCAACAAGCTATCCAAAGATATGCAGAAAATGAAAAACAAAGGTGGCGTAGTGCTTGTGGAAGCTAATGGAGTTGAAATCACGGCTTACTCGCTTGACAGCTACAGCCGTAATAAAGCTCGTCATCTACATTAATTTCAAGGAACTATACCGTGAACAAAGCATTACATTCTCTATTAGATACTTACCGTGGATCATACGATACGGTAAATGCAGCTCAAATATTGGGACTAATGGCAGTAATCATCAAATTAGCAGATGAAAATAAGCTGCCTGAAGGAATTGAGCTATCGTCCAATATAAATTTTGAAGAAGTTAAGAAACTAGTTGAATACTTCTTCCCCTATTGGGAAGAAGTATTCAATCTTTTTATGAAAGAAATGACGAATAATGAACTGACTGAATATCTAGCTGCATTAAAAATGCTTTTACAATCTGGTGCAGCTAGTTACAGAGACATTGTTTATGCGATTGCTAATTTGTCGGAAGGCTTTCATTCTGGTTTTTTTCACACTCCATATGAATTGATTCAGCTTGCAGTCTCTATGAAACCAGACGAAGACACCAAACTGTACTGCCCGTTTGAGAGCTGTGTGAGCTTCATATCAGAGCTGCCAGTTAACAGTAATATCGCAATTGAAACGAAGCACGCTCAAACAGCAATGTTTGCTGAGATGTTTAATTTACTGCTCGACCTAAATGCTAAGGTGAATTGCTCTGATCCTATTGCCAGCCCAAGTTTCATTGGTGAAGGTGGTTTGCAACAGTTTGACAGTTCATTTGCATTCCCCGCAGTAAATGTTAAGTACTCCAAAGTAAAAGATATTTGGGATCGATTCCCTGAAAATGCCCTGATGGGTGAAGTGTATCATTTGCGTCATATGTTAGCGCAAAGCGACTTTGTTGCAGCATACGTATCATCGGGCTTTCTTCACCGAAGCGCAGCAGGTGAAGGGGAATTTAAACGAGACATTCTGGAAAAAGGATGGCTTAAAGCAGTAGTGGCATTACCACAAAAACTACTTGCTCAGTCTGGTATTAGCATCAATCTAATTATTCTAGATAAGAAACACAATAGTAGAGCAACATTATTCGTAGACGCTTCTGGAGATGAATTTACTCAATCGATTGGTAGATCGCGAAATAAACTAACAAACATTCATTATATTTCTGAACTTGTAGAGGATATGCGTCCTTCTGAAATCTCAGAATTGGTAACAATGGAAGGGATTACAGAGAATAACTTTAGCTTATCCCCAAGTCGGTATGTTATTAGTGAGGAAGAAAAGCAAATTCAGGAGTTTCTAGATAACCACGATAGTAAAGAACTGGCTGAAATTGCAACTTTAATCCGCCCTCAACCGCTGAAGCATAAGGAATCTGGTAATCATGAATTTACAGAGTTTAGTATTCATGACATCAACTCTGTGGGTCAGCTAACAGGTTATGGAAGAAGCGTAAAAGTCTCATTGGTTGATAAAGTAAAAGCATCAAAGCAAATAATTAAACCGGGTGATCTCTTAGTTGTATGTAAAGGGGCTATAGGCAAAGTTGCTGTGGTTCCAGACGATATTCCTGAAAATAGTATCGCTAGCCAAGTGTTCTCAATTATTCGAGTTCATAGTACCTCTGGAATCTCGACTATAGCTCTTTATCAGTTTTTTATATCAGCAGTTGGTCAATCACAATTGCAAGGCGTAGCGACTGGTACAACGGCATTAATGATTGCCTCGAAAGCAATGGCAAACTTTAAAGTTCCAAGCTTCAATGAAGAAGAGTTACAACGAGCAGAGCAAATAAGGTCACAGGTGCTAGCAATTAATACTCAAATGGAAAAATTGAGTGCAGAAATTAGTGGGCTAAATCAGAGTTGGCCTGTTTAAAGCGAATTACTCATCTGATTGATTTATAGATTAAAAATTATAATAATGGGGACGTAGTTGGCCCCATGCCAAAAGGATATTACAACGTGTTTGAACAAACATTTAAAAACATCGACGACATTCTCCATAAAGACGCTGGTTGCTCAAGCGAGTTAGACTATACAGAACAAACTTCATGGATGCTGTTTTTAAAGTATCTGGATGACTTAGAATTTGCCAAGTCGCAAGAAGCTGAGTTAATGGAGCAGGATTACAGCTACATCATTGACGAAGCGCACCGCTGGAGCAAGTGGGCAGCGCCTAAAAAAGCCGATGGCAGCTTTGATCACGACAACGCTTTAACCGGTGATGACTTGATGGAATATGTCGATGGCGAGTTATTCCCCTACCTCAAAGGCTTTAAGCAGCGCGCAGAAAGCCCTAATACCATTGAATATAAAATTGGCGAAATTTTTGGTGAGATAAAAAACAAAATTCAAAGTGGTTACTCGCTGCGAGACGCCCTTGAAAAAGTAGACGAACTGCAATTTCGCTCACAAGAAGCCAAGCACGAGTTATCTCACCTCTATGAAGTAAAAATTAAAAACATGGGTAATGCTGGACGTAACGGTGGCGAATACTACACACCGCGCCCGCTAATCCGCGCCATGATAGACGTGATAAAACCGCAAATTGGTGAAACCATATACGACCCCGCCGCAGGGTCAGCTGGCTTTTTATGTGAAACCTTTGATTATTTACGTCAAGGCGGTACTGAAAAGCGACAACTTAAGTCCAGTGACTTAACGGTATTGCAAGAAAACACCTTTTACGCCAAAGAGAAAAAGTCACTGGCTTATGTGATTGCCATCATGAACATGATATTACACGGTATAGAAGCGCCTAACGTTATTCACACCAACACCTTGGCTGAAAACCTTCAAGACATTACCCCTAATAGGCAACACGACATTATTTTAGCTAATCCGCCTTTTGGTGGCAAAGAGCGTCCTGAGGTACAGCAAAACTTCCCTATCAAAACCGGTGAAACCGCCTTCCTGTTTTTGCAACATTTTATCAAATCACTCAAACCCGGCGGCCGCGCTGCCATAGTGATTAAAAACACCTTTTTGTCTAATACCGATAAAGCAGCCATTGCCCTGCGTAAAGAGCTACTCGAAAACTGTAATTTACATACTATCTTGGATTGTCCCGGCGGCACCTTTATTGGTGCTGGGGTTAAAACGGTTGTGTTGTTTTTTACAAAAGGTGAACCGACACAAAGCACGTGGTTTTATCAGCTTAATGTTGGTCGTAATATGGGTAAAACTAATCCATTAAATGACAAGGACTTAAAAGAGTTTGTTGAGTCTCAAGTAAGTTTCACCGATTCAGACAATTCATGGTCATTGGCAACCAGTGAACTGGACAACAGCACTTGGGATTTATCGGTTAAAAATCCTAATGCCAAGGAAGAAGCACCTTTGCGTGAACCGGAAGCAATTATTGACGAAATTATTGCGCTGGATAAAGAGAGTGAAGCGATTTTAGCTAATATTCAAAAGGTAATTAGTTGATGGTCATGAAATTTGTTAAATTAAATGATTGCTGCGAAATTAAGCCACCAAAATCTGAAGCTAAGAAAGTTTTATCGCCAACAGATCTCGTATCGTTTGTTCCAATGAAAAATCTCGGAATTAATACTGTTGACCTTGAATTAGACGAGAATAAGCAATTATCAAAAGTTAGTGGCAGCTATACTTACTTCGCAGAAAATGACGTCTTGTTAGCAAAAATTACTCCATGCTTTGAAAATGGGAAATTGGGTATAGCCCGAGGCCTAACTAACGGAATTGGGTTTGGGTCAAGTGAATTCATTGTATTCAGACCGTCAAAAGAATTGCTTGCTGAATATTTATATTATTTTTTGCTGCGGCCAAAATTTAGAGAACAAGGAAAGGCAGTTATGACCGGTGCCGTTGGTCATAAGAGAGTTCCGAAAGACTACATCGAATCGACATTGATTCCGCTGCCTTCAATTGAGGGCCAAAAACGCATCGTCTCCATTCTAGATCAAGTCTTTGCAGATATCGAAAAGGCCCACGCTACAGCAGAGACAAACCTGAGAAATGCCCGTGAGTTGTTTGATAGCTATTTGCAGCAAGTGTTTAGTCAACGAGGTGAAGGCTGGGTTGATACATCTCTAGGTAATATTTGCAATTTTCAGAATGGATATGCCTTTAAAAGTAAAGATACTGTTGAGACCTCGAATACACAATTGCTACGGATGGGAAACCTGTATCAAAATATTTTAGACTTAAATAGGAAGTCAGTATATTACCCAGATAATTTTTCAGATGAGTATGAGCAGTTCAAGCTTAAAGAAGGCGATATGATTATCTCCCTTACTGGAACTGTTGGGAAAGAAGATTATGGCTATACTGTTGAGATACCGAAGACTGACAAAACTTTATTGCTAAATCAACGGATTGCAAAAATTACAAGCATAGACATGAAGAAGTTGGATAAACGATTTCTTCTTCGAATATTAAGATCAAGAGTATTCTTGGATAAGCTGTATTCAACGGCTAATGGAACTCGACAAGCCAATCTTTCCACGACAACAATGAAAGATATTTTGATTGGTATTCCAAGTTTGGATAAGCAGTTAGAGCTATGTCGTGACTTCGATAAATTAGAAGTAGAAGCTTTGAAATTAGCAAGAATATATAGCAAAAAGTTAGTGGACTTAGATGAACTTAAAAGCTCCATTCTCCAAAAAGCCTTTACTGGCGAATTAACTAAAAGCAAAGGAATTGTCGCGTGACATTAACTCCTAAGAATAAAGCCAATCGCAATGAAGCTGACACCCGCGCTGATTTAATTGATCCTCAGTTAATAAATGACGGCTGGGGTGAAGTAGAGAAAAGCTCTATTCGACGGGAAATGATTTGCCCGGGACGTATACTCATCGGTGGTAAACGCAGTCAACCTGTAAACAGTGATTATGTGTTGGTGTACAATGGCCGCAAATTAGCGGCGGTTGAGGCGAAAAAAGAAGCGTTAAGCTATACCGAAGGCGTGCGCCAAGCTAAGGATTATGCCGAGCGCTTACAATGCCGTTTGGCCTATGCCACCAATGGGCACGACATCTACCAAATTGATATGCTCACCGGTGATGAAAAATTAGTTGAGCGTTATTTATCACCAGAAGAACTCTGGTCACTTACTTTTGCTGAGCAAGACAAAAAGGCACCTGATTTTAAAAAGGTTTGGCGAGAACGTTTTGCTAATATTCCGATGGAGTTTAAAGGGGACTGGGCACCTCGTTACTACCAAGAAAATGCAATTAATAGCGTGTTGGAGGCTATTGCCGGAGGCGATAACAGAATATTACTGACGCTCGCGACTGGCACTGGGAAAACAGCCATCGCTTTTCAGATTGCCTGGAAATTATTCCACAGCCGTTGGCGTTTGAATTCTTGGCATAACCCTGATGATGCTAAGCGCAGACCAAGAACACTGTTTCTTGCTGATAGAAATTTGCTTGCTAATCAAGCATATAATTCTTTTGCTTCATTTCCCGAGGATGCACTATTACGCATAGCATCCGATGAATTGCGAAAATCAAACGAACGCAGCGACGAAGACAAAATGAACATTGAATTGTCTGATAAAATTCGTCAGGCTGGCGTGAGAAATGTTCCAAAGAATGCCGCTGTATTTTTCACAATATTTAATACTTTTATGCAAGGTAAGGATGATAATGGCGATGATTGTCCTTATTTTGGAGATTATCCTTCAGACTTTTTTGATTTAATTATTATTGATGAATGTCACCGTGGTGGCGCTAATGATGAAGGTGCATGGCAAGACATTCTTAAACATTTTAGTCCGGCTGTTCAATTAGGTTTAACCGCTACTCCGAAACGCACTGACAACGTCGACACCTATAAGTATTTTGGTGAGCCAGTATACAGTTACACCTTAAAGCAAGGTATTAACGACGGTTTTTTAACTCCGTTTAAAGTGTACCCGATTGTAGGGACAATGGACGAGTATGTGTATACCCCAGGTGATGGCGTGGTGGTACACGGCATTCCAGAGCCTGGCAGGCTGTACAAAGAAGGTGACTTTAATCGCATTATTACTATCCCAGAGCGTGAACAAAAGCGCGTTCATTATTGGATGGACTTATTCGAACCAACAGAGAAAACCATCGTCTTTTGCGCGACTCAAGAACACGCAGGCATGGTGCGCGATTTTATCAATCAATATGCTAGGCAAAAAGGCTGGACGACCAACACCAACTATTGCGTGCGCGTTACCGCCAATGATGGTGCAGCTGGTGACAATGACTTAAAAACGTTTCAAGATAACGAAAAGACCATTCCCACAATATTGACTACATCACGCAAACTCTCCACTGGCGTTGATGCTCGCAATGTACGCAATATTGTGCTCATGCGCCCTTGCAACAACATGATTGAGTTTAAACAGATAGTTGGTCGTGGCACCCGTATGTATGAGGGCAAAGATTACTTTACTATCTATGATTTTGTAAAAGCTCACCACAACTTTGCCGACCCCGAATGGGACGGTGAGCCATTGCCCCCTGAAAACATTTGTGGGGTCTGCGGTGACTCGCCCTGTAGCTGTGTAAAAGTGCCCTGTGAAGTTTGCGGCTTTAGCCCTTGTACTTGCCCCAAAGAGCCTTGTGCTGACTGTGGAAGTGGGCCTTGTGTATGTGAACAACCGCCTTGTGGTCTCTGCGGAGCCTCTCCCTGTGTATGCGAGCCTGTTGAATGTCCAGAGTGCAACAACACGCCTTGTATATGCGATAAATCGGAAAAAATCACAATTAAACTCAGTGATGGTAAAACGCGACAAATTAAACATATCTCGTCAGTAATGTACTGGTTTGGCGATAAGCCAATTACAGCTAAGGAATTTGTAGAACGTCTCTTTTCAGATCTGCCACAGTTCTTCAAAGACGAAGACCAACTGCGAGAAATATGGAGCGACCCAACAACCCGAGAACAGCTCCTTGAAAGCCTTGCTGAAGCGGGTTACGACGAAGATAAGCTAGAAGGCATGAAAGAGCTAATAGATGCCAAAGACAGCGATGTGTACGACTTACTCCGCTACGTGGCATACGCAAGAGAAGCAATTAGTCGTCAAAGTCGAGTAACCACTACTAAGCCAAAAATCAAAACAGCCTTTGGTGATTACAAGCAACAAGAGTTTATCGACTTCATCTTGGAAAAATACATAGAAGACGGCGCCGGAGAATTAGCTACCAGTAAAATGCGCAACTTAATTGAATTGAAATACCACACCATTGGCGATGCGGTGCAAGAGTTCGGCACAACCGCAGCGATTAGGGAAACGTTTGTTGGTTTTCAAAAGTATTTGTATGAGTAGTGCTCATTAATCGGAAATTAGTGTTAGTTAGCTCCTGAATCATTTTGGGCTAAACAGTGAACATAATGGAGAGAGATATGAGAGCATATAGAAAATTATCTACCAGTCACCTTACGATCATAGTGCCAGAGTATGGATACTGAGAATATTAAAAACGTTTCGAAGTGATGTTATGGCTAATATAATTTAAAATTTCTTTTTTCGCCTTTTCAATATGATGAGACGAAAAAAAGGGATTTTTGCAAATGAATTGAACTAAAGTGAGCAAATTTTGACAAATAAAGTGGACTTACCATAATGGTAAGCAGTATCATCGTCAGCCAATATTCTGGTGAGCTACCTGAATCAGGCAAAAGTCGAAAGATAAAAGGCGTGACTGGCCCTTTATATGATCCAGCTAAAGTATTGGAAATACTTAATGTAAAACAACCTATTGCTTGGGCTAATGGGTGTATATCAGACATGCAGAAATGGTCGTTTGATGGAGATGACTTAGAAGAGCTAACTCGTTATGCAATTGAGCATGGGCAATATATAGATTCTGAATGGTGTACAAATAAACCTAATGGTGCATTTGCCGCATGCGACTCTTATCGATTTACTCGTCGAGAGTGGAATGAAAATGCGTATAGAGAAATGAGCTTTAATTATTATATCAAAGTTGCGATAGGTAAGACTGGAAAAGTATTATTACTTGCTTCTTGCCATCCATCAGGTTCTTGATTGAGGAATTAAAAATGAAAAAAATTTCCACTTGTCCAATTTGCGAAGAAGGTATTCTTGAAGCAAGAATTGGAACAAATGAAGTTGAATACAAAGGTAAAGGTAAGACTATTCCTATGCACTATAGTGAATGTGCTTGTTGTGGTTCAGAGCAAGCTTCATCTTCTGATTTACGCAAAAATAAAAGATTAATGATTGAATTCAAGAAAGAAGTCGATGGTTTACTTACAGGTAAGGAACTTAAAGAAATTCGGATTGAACTTGTCCTTACTCAAGCTGATGCCGCTAAAATATTTGGTGGTGGTCCAGTAGCATTTTCAAAATATGAAGCTGACGATGTAGCTCAAGCTGAATCAATGGACAAGTTATTGCGATTAGCCCATGCTGTGCCTGAAGCATATGCTCACCTAACACATAACTCTGGATACACTAAAGAAGTCGAACAAGAGATATCCAGTGAACAATGGAATTGGAAGCAATTCATCCCTGAGTTAAATGCGACAACGAAACCCAAACCACGTCCAGTACTCAAGGTTATTAAGTCAAAAGATTTTGGACACAATGCTGGTTATGGTGATCTTCAGGCAGTAGGTTAATGGCAAATACAAATTTACAAAAGGCTATTGAGTCTCTTCGTATATCAGATCTTTATGTTAGAAATTTAGAATCAAAATGTTATGAAGGATTTGATCCTAAGCATTCAGATATGGAAGAGTTAGTCGTTCAAACTAAGCATTTGGTAACGAAATCTGAGGTTGTTGAAAATGACAATAAAGAGAAGTTATTTAGAGTCTTTGTTGAGGTCGGTGTTAAATGGTCAATTGAAAACGAGGAAAAAGAATTAAACCCTCAAGTATTCATCGAAGCAGAATTTGTTGCTGAGTACGATGTTAAAGACGATTTAGAAGATGAATGTTTTAATGAATTCGCCCTGCATAATGTTAGCTACCATGTTTGGCCTTATTGGCGAGAACTTCTAATGTCGCAATGCGATAGAATGCGATTACCAAGAATACTGTTACCTATGACACAAATAGCTCACAATCAAAGAAGCGTGAAAGACGAGACCAGTGAACAATAACAAATGCCAAGTTTAATGCTTTTTATTTGGTTTTTGTACGATATGTGATGGCTAATATAATATTTTACGCTTAAAAGTGAACATGAAAATTTACGCAGTTTGATTTTTTTGTTCTTTTTTTGATCTAAACTATTGATTTTAATGAGCTATTTTTAATAATTGACAATTATATTTTATAGCTTTAGTGATAGAAACCCTTTTAGACAAAAATAAAAATATTGAAAAATACAGTTAGAAGCCGCTACTAAGCGGCTTTTTTAGAGATGAATAACTTAGTTTATTGCTGATTAGTCAATGTTTACACCAAGAACAATTGACTACTTTTTTAAAGGTATCGTTTTGGGTAACCGTGTATGGATTAATTGATAACCATTTCTGAAAATATAGCCTAGTATTTACTTCTCAACCCAAGGAGCCAAAATATGAAATTATTAAATGTAGGTTTAATCAGTATAGCTATTTTCTCAACAGGTGCTTTTGCTAAAACACAGCTACCTGTTTCAGCACATAACTGCAAAATTGTTGAAGAAAAACTCGATTCAATGGAAGCCCGTGAAAAAGTAGGTTCTTCTACACCTAAACATGCTAAACGACTTAGAGCAAACATCGAGATGTTTGAAGAGCTCAAAGATGGTTGTTTGAAATCAGGATTGGTTACCAAGTAATATTCCTTAAGGGCTAGATTTATGTTTCATAAAAATCTGCCCTTACCCCTACTATTAAGTAACAATTCTTAATACTGAGCGTTATCCCCTTCCAAAGAATAAAATTATTATCAAACAGCTTTTCAAATGTACCTATTAAATTTTCTCATTCTCGTAAAATAGCGTAAGTGCAGATTGGGATGCCTACTGTTGTAATTTTTTGAGAAATACACAAACCCTCAAACCGATTGGCATAAAGTGCTCTTCTAATGCTCGAGTTACCCGGTAACCCTTTTTGGTGTTGTCCTCAACTTGGGGTATATTTACCTCTGTTTAAGATATAATAAATAGAGCTACATTAATTCCCGAGCGAAATTATGAAAAAAGGTCAAGAGCCTGAAAAAAATACTCAAAGTGTGTTTGTAAACATTTCCGCAATAGTCGTTTTTAGTAGCTTAATGCTGGGCATTATAGTTTATTTGTATTCGGGCTCAACAAACATAAAACGTATCGCCTTAGAAAACTTAGCTGAGCAATTTGCTACAAATATCCAAAATGCTCATTGGCAGTGGCAAGGTGAAGGCAAGCCTGAAATATTAATGTTAGTGTCTTACACGAGTCAAATAGGTGAAAAGGAAACGGTAACCGAAACGTCTCGAAAACCAATATTTATGACTCACGATGGTTGGCCTAAAGCGGCCTCAACCTCAAAAGGCTGTGCAAAAATTTGGGATATGGTACTCAATGCTCCTATGACAATTGAAGGTTTTAAGGTAATTGCAGAATATTATGATGGATTGAAACTAACAAATAACCCGTTAGATTCGACCTGTAGGTTTAGGCTTTCAACCGGTCCTTATTTTGAATACAAACCGCACTCAGGGCTAGTATCGCAAGTTAAGTCTTAAGGCTCTTTAAAGTCACTGGACATCACTGGGAACTTTTCTCTGTTTTTGCCAGATATAACTATTAGGCGACTAACACAGCTGTATAAGCTAGAGCTAAAATTAAAAAATACCGTGTAAGAGCAATTCAAATTTCACCCAACAAATAGGTGCCGCTAATTGGACTTGAATATACAGAGGTATAGATAAACTAACTTGTTACAAACCTGCCTGAGGTTAAAATAACAACCAACCTAAGAGTAGTTATAATCTAAACCTTACCTTTGAGATAAAAATGAAACAACAAGATGGCTTTACATTTATTGAATTCATTATAGTGATGACTATTTTAGGGGTTGCTGCGGTATCAGCTACACCTAAATTGATTGATACAAAGAGTAATGCACATGCAGCAACCCTAAAAGGCGTGCAAGCTGCACTGAAAGTCGGTTCTCAACTGGTTTATGCTAAGTCAGTAGTCGCAGGAAAACAAAAGAATCCATCAACTTTCAACACCTCCTCTCAAATAACATTAGGTAAAAACCCTGTCGAAACAAATTTTGGCTACCCTGATGCCGAAGCCGCTACATTTACCTCAGTTCAGTCTTGGGGAAATATTCACTCAACTCAATTGACTCTCATAGCTGGAACTTTATCAAATCCCCAAAAAGAGACGCCAGCCAGCGGTACTATCGCCTTTTTCCCTACGGGCAATGCTCATGTAGATTTTACAGAAACAGGTGAGTCAGGCCTTAGTTGCCATGCTTTATACACAGAAGCTGCGAATGAATACACACCGCCAATAGTTACAGTCGTTACTGGTAGTTGTTAAATATGCATTAATGCCAATTGGTATTGCGAGCCACACTTCAAGACTAAACTTAGAAACACTTTGAATTACTTACAAATTTTAGTATGTACCGCCCCTTCCCCCCTGAATATTGTTCATTTTGTAGTCATTTATCAAAATTCCCCCCTAAACCCTCTTTTTTATTGCGAGGTTGATCTACTCTACTTGCCCAAACCACAGTGCATTGGTACAGTTAGCGCAATATTTAACTTATCAATAAAAGTGCGGTTTTTTCATGTTTAAAAAGCTTCGGGGAATGTTTTCCAACGATTTATCAATCGACCTCGGTACAGCAAATACCCTCATCTATATTAAAGATCAGGGTATAGTTCTAAATGAGCCTTCTGTTGTTGCCATTCGTCAAGAGCGTACTGGCGGTCCTAAAAGTGTTGCAGCCGTAGGTGTTGAAGCAAAACAAATGTTAGGCCGAACGCCAGGTAACATTAAAGCCATAAGGCCAATGAAAGACGGTGTAATTGCTGACTTTTATGTAACCGAAAAAATGCTTCAGCATTTTATAAAACAAGTCCACGATAATAACTTTTTGCGTCCTAGTCCTAGAGTTCTAGTATGTGTGCCTTGTGGTTCAACTCAGGTTGAACGTAGAGCTATTAGAGAATCAGCCCTGGGTGCTGGAGCTCGTGAAGTCTATCTAATCGACGAACCTATGGCCGCGGCAATTGGTTCAGGATTACCAGTTTCTGAAGCCACTGGCTCTATGGTAGTTGATATCGGTGGTGGTACTACCGAAGTCGCGATTATTTCCTTGAATGGGATCGTGTATTCTTCATCAGTCCGAATCGGTGGTGATAAGTTTGACGAAGCCATTATTTCCTACATACGTCGTAACTTTGGTTCTTTGATTGGTGAAGCAACTGCCGAGCGAATTAAACATGAAATTGGCGCTGCATACCCAGGCGAAGAAGTGAAAGAAATTGAAGTCCGAGGTCGTAATTTAGCAGAAGGGGTACCCCGCAGTTTTACCCTTAATAGCAACGAAATTCTAGAAGCTTTACAAGAACCATTAACAGGGATTGTATCTGCTGTAATGGTTGCTTTAGAACAGTCTCCACCAGAATTAGCCTCAGATATTTCAGAGCGAGGCATGGTACTAACCGGTGGTGGGGCCTTATTAAAAGATTTAGATCGCTTATTAATGGAAGAGACAGGCATACCAGTAGTTATAGCTGATGATCCTTTAACCTGTGTCGCCAGAGGCGGCGGTAAAGCTTTCGAAATGATAGATATCCACGGAGGCGACCTCTTTAGTTACGAAGAGTAGCTTTAAACATGTCTTAAACAATTAGGTGGTGTAATACCACCTAATATCACTTTACATTATAGTCAGTGATCACCTGCGATAGTTTACAAGTACTTAATCAAGGCCCATAAATGAACTTGATGTTTTCCAAAGGACCTTCACTACCTAATCGGCTAGTATTAGGTTTGTTGTTTTCCGTTTTTCTTATCTTGTTTGATCATAAATTAAATGGGTTTGCGACCACTCGCGTTTATCTCAACTCTTTTGTCAGTCCATTACAATATTTAGCTAACCTTCCAGGCGAATTATTAAGTGTCAGTGCGAGTCGTTTAGTCTCCCATGAGCAATTATTCAAAGAGAATGCCCAGTTAACTCGCGAAGCACTGTTAATGAGTGAACAATTACAAAAATTTAGATTCTTGGAAGCTGAAAATGACCGACTTCGAAGCTTATTAAATTCTCCTGTAAAAAATAATATCCACCGAGAAGTTGCAGAGCTAATGGCAGTTGATAATAACCCCTATAGCCTACAAATAATTATAAACAAAGGCACATTAAATGACGTGTATGAAAGCCAACCTGTCCTCGATGATAAAGGTATAGTTGGGCAAATTATGCAGGTTGGGTCTACCAATAGCCGAGTACTACTCATTACCGACGTCACTCACGCTCTCCCCGTAAGAGTTGCAAGAAATAATGTGCGCCTGATTGTATCTGGAACAGGTAGCTTAAATGAGTTAATTATTCAGCATGTGCCCCACAGTACTGACCTAAATGAAGGTGACTTATTATTATCTTCAGGCTTAGGTAACGTTTTCCCAGAGGGCTACCCCGTAGCCGAAATCACCTCTATTGTCAGTGATGAAGGTCGCCCTTTTTTACAAGTAAAAGCTAAACCAATAGCCCAATTAGACAGACTTAAATACCTTTTACTGTTATGGACTGAAACCGACAGCGATCAATCTACACAGGACGTTAACCCGTGAGTTTACGCACTTATGCCATTCCCCTGAGTATACTCATTGCTCTTGTATTACAAATAACGCCCATGCCATCAGTGGTAGATCTATATCGTCCAGATTGGGTTTTGTTAGTGTTAAGTTACTGGGCTTTAGCACTCCCAAATAGAGTCAGTGTCGGAGTCGCATTTATCACTGGGCTAATATTAGATATATTGCTTGGCACAAGTATGGGTATCCACAGCTTTGCTATGTGCTTGTGTATTTACATATTGGCTGCCAATTATCAGCGCCTGCGAAACTACTCAGTTTGGCAGCAATCTACGATTATTGGCATCATGTCTGCTTTGTATAATCTAGTGGTTTTTTGGTTTCAACACTTACTTACCGATATTTACTTTTTGTTCGAATACCTATGGCCCGTAGCGAGCTCAATGATCATTTGGCCTTGGTTATTCTGGCTATTACGTAAAATACGCCGCCAATTAAGATTAAAGTAACTATGCTAAATCAACCTTCATTAATACTCGCGTCACAATCCCTACGACGAGCAGAACTACTAAAACAGATTCAAATCCCTTTTATACAAAGAGCTGTCGCTATAGATGAAAAACCGATTGAAGACGAAAAACCTGAACTTTATGTGCTAAGGATGGCCTTAGAAAAGGCCAAAGCATCTTTACACATAGGTGAAAGTAAAGATGTAGTGTTGGGGTCAGATACAGCAATTGCCATTGAAGGTGAGATTTTTGGAAAACCAAAAGACCAAGCCGACTCAATGCGTATGCTAAGTATATTGTCGGATAATACCCACCAAGTATTGACGGCAGTAGCCATTGTCACAGCGACACAACACAAACATATAGTGGTACCGACGCAAGTGACCTTTGGCCCTTTGAGTCAAAAACAAATTAAGCAGTATTGGCAAACGGGTGAGCCTAAAGATAAGGCAGGAAGTTATGCTATCCAAGGGTTGGGAGGACAATTCGTGAAACATATTCAAGGTAGTTATAGCGCGGTAGTAGGGTTACCCTTGTATCAAACTAAAACCTTATTAGCGGAGCTAGGGATCACCCATGAGTGCTGAATTATTAATCAACGTCACGCCCTCTGAATCAAGGGTGGCATTAATAGAAAACGGAATTCTGCAAGAGATTCATATTGAGCGACATACTAAACGAGGTTTAGTAGGAAACATTTATCGTGGCAAGGTAAGCCGGGTACTGCCTGGTATGCAAGCGGCGTTTGTGGATATAGGCCTCGACAAAGCCGCATTTTTACATGCCTCAGATATCGCCTTCCACAACGAAGTAGAAGAAGCAGTTTCACCTAATGATATTGAAAAGCCTGATATACGCGAACTAGTCCGAGATGGTCAAAATATAGTTGTACAGGTGGTAAAAGATCAGATTGGTACTAAAGGAGCCAGACTCACCACAGACATTACAATTCCTTCACGATATTTAGTATTTATGCCCAGTGTTGAGCATGTAGGCATTTCACAACGTATCGAGGAAGAAGAAGAAAGAGAAAGACTAAAAAGAATCGTCCAAGATTTTTGCAGTGAAGATGGCGGCTTCATTTTACGCACAGCTGCTGAAGGAGTGAAGGAACAAGAACTAATACAAGACGCTAAATTTTTACGACGCTTATGGGAAAAGATAGGCTCTCGACTAAAAAATAAAACACACATGCTCTATGAAGATCTCCCTTTGGCAAGGCGGGTTTTACGGGATTTTGTAGGCACAGAGCTTGACCGTATTAGGGTAGACTCCAAACTAAGCTTTCAAGAGTTACAACAGTTTACTAAGGATTATGTACCTGAACTTAATAAATTACTTGAATACTATCCTGGCGACCGCCCTATATTTGACTTATACGATGTTGAGAATGAAGGACAACGCTCACTCGAGCGAAGAGTCGACCTAAAATCTGGTGGTTATTTGATTATCGATCAAACTGAAGCCATGACGACTATTGATATCAATACCGGCGCATTTGTGGGGCATCGTAACTTAGAAGAAACGATTTTTAATACTAATATTGAAGCAACACAGGCCATTGCACGACAATTAAGACTCCGAAACTTAGGAGGCATGATATTAATCGATTTTATCGACATGACAGTCGAAGATCACAAAAGACGAGTCATGCATAGCTTAGAAGTTGCTACTGTTAACGATAGGGCTAAGATTAATATTCACGGTTTTACTTCCCTTGGTCTAATCGAAATGACTCGAAAGCGTACTCGAGAGAGCTTAGAGCATGTACTATGTGGAGAGTGCCCAGTCTGTAAAGGTCGGGGCACAGTAAAAACGATTGAAACCGTTTGTTTCGAGATTATGCGAGAAATAGTTAGAGTCAATCGTGCGTATGATGCTGATATGTTTGTTGTATACGCCGCACCTAATGTAACAGAAGCTTTACTAGGTGAAGAGTCACATATGCTGGCTGAATTAGAACTATTTGTAAGTAAACAAATAAAAGTCCACACAGAATCCTTGTATAGCCAAGACAAGTTTGACGTGGTGATGATGTAATTAAACCGAATATCCAAAACGCTATCAACAAAAGTGAAAACTAACCAAAAATCTGCGTCATTTTACGTCGCATACATATTGAAAAAGCTCTGGGGCTTAGCCGCTCTATGCCTTGTATTGGTTGCTGTTTGTCTTACTTTGTTGCGTTATTCCTTGCCTTACATGAATGAGCAAAAGCATCACCTTGAAAACTGGTTGTCTGAAAGGGTAGGCGCTGAACTTACCATAGCTGAAATCAGTGCTCAGTGGAGAGGTTTAGGGCCCGCAATAGTATTGCGAAATATAGAGTTAACCCAAAATCAACAATCTCCCGTAAGCCTGTTAATTGATGAAACCGCCATTGAGGTTGATTTTTGGCAATCTATACTTGCTATGCAAATTAAGTCAAATGAATTTGATTTGCGTAATATGCAACTCTCCTTAGACCTAACCACCTTAAAAACAGGTAAATCTAATTACCCTATAGTAGAAGCTTTAGAAGAATTGTTTTTACAGCAACTTCAATCGTTTTCAGTGAGTGACAGTAAAATAATTCTCAATACTATAAAAGGACAACAAGTTGTCTTAATTGACCAAGTATCTTGGTTAAATAGAGATGAACATCACCAAGGTAGAGGTCAATTACAAATTGAAGAAATAGCCAAAAATTCAGCTTCATTTGTATTGGACTTGTACGGTAAAAGCAGCGAAATATACGGTACTTTTTTTGCTGAAGGCGAAGAAGTAGACCTTTCCCCTTGGGTTCAACAATGGGTAACCAGTAAACACGAACTCGTTGAAAGTAGAGGCAGTTTTGTGATGTGGGCTGACATACAAAATAAAGCTGTTCAATCTGTGCAACTTGATCTATCTAATAGTCGTTTTGCATGGCAAACACCCCAGGGCAGCCAACCATCTAAAACGTTAGAAGCCAACGTATTACAAGGTCAAATCAATGGTAGCCCTATTAATGATGATTGGGTGTTTAATTTTGACAATCTAACCTTGCAAGTTAACGATCAAGTATCAGTTTCAAATTGGAAAGGAAAAATAGACGCCCAAGGTACCGCTTCGATACAACACCTTACCCCCCTAAAACTTGACACTCTGTTACCTATGTTAGCGTTAAGTCTTAAACACCAAGATATGCTGCGACTCGAACAAATCCAGCCAGAAGCAACCTTAAATAATCTTTTTATCCAGCGTACGCTTAAAGGTAATTTAACCATTCATGCCGCTATTAGCGATATATCTTGGCGGCAGAATAATTATCTACCAGGAATGAGTGGCTTAGACGCAGACTTTAATTGGAATAATGACAGCGGCAAGGTAACAATAAAAAGTAAAAGTGGCACACTCTTTATCGATAACTTATTACCTGAAAACATAGACTATCAAAGAGTTTATGCTGACTTACACATTCAAAAATCCTCTGAAGGGATACAGTTTGATACTGATAATGCAGTATTTAAAAGTGACCTCATCACCTTGAATCCAGACTTTTCATTTAATACTGGAGATGGTTATTTGGCATTCAAATCCACCATTGACACTGTGCATGTTGAGGCTCTGACACAACTCTACCCGACAGAAAAAATGGGCAAGAAAACCAGAGCTTACTTAGTCAATGCCATACAAGATGGAAAGATTAGCAATGCCGAATTATTGTGGCATGGCGTATTGACAGATTTTCCTTTTACAGACAATCAGGGGATATTCCAAGCGCAGTTTGATGTTACCGATGGACAATTTAAATTTGCCCCGCAATGGCCAGCATTAAGCAATATATCCGCTAACCTGCTATTTACTAACCAGAGCCTAACGATTAGAAGCAAGCAGGCTAATTTAATGGATGCGGCTTTAGTAGACTTAAGCGCATCTATTCCCTCATTCACACAAAATGCCACGCTAACGATAGCAGCAAAAGCAAAGGCGACAGGCCAAGAAGCTAGCCTGCTGATCTCGCAAAGTAATTTGGCCAATACCTTAGGTAAAACCTTACAACAAGTTATAGTTGAAGGCCCTGTCACGACAGACTTAGATTTAAGTATACCCTTAACAGGCAAAAATATTATCGCAAAAGGCACAGTAACCCTATTAGGTAATGACGTCACTATTCCTAATTTGAATTTGTCTTTATCTGAGAGCCAGGGGCAACTAACCTTTGTAAATGACAAAATTAGCATTGAAAAAGTAGACGCACTGTTATTGGATCAGCCTATTTCTCTTACGTTATCTGGCGGCCAACAAGCTTCGGGGTATCATACGACAATAGAAGCACTTGGTAATTGTGAGGTCACACCGATATTACAAGAGTATCATCCTCAACTTGCCAATTATCTGAATGGCAGTGGTGAGTGGCAGGCAAATATTGACTTGATAATACCAAGCCAAGGATTCCAATATACAGCTAAGTTTAGCAGCGAGCTTATGGCAATTGAGTCATCTCTGCCTAAACCTTTCGCCAAAAAAACAGAGCAAGCTTTTCCTCTGCTGATTACGAGTGAAGGCAATCAACAGGCTTCAAGTATCAAGCTATCTCTAGGAAACGACATTGAGTTTAACGGCATATTGCCTCATCAAGACAAGCAATTTTCTAGGGCTCACCTGTCTATCGGAGAAAGCGACTTAGTGGGTATGGGCCTTGGCTTTAGCATATCTGCAAACGTCGCTGAATTTGATGCAGCACCTTGGTTGAATACACTACAAGTGCTGCTCAGTGAAAAATCAACAAGCGAGCACAAACCAATACTTGAAGCACCCAAAAGAATTTTCATTAATGCAGACAACGCCATTATTTCATCCCAGCGCTTGACCGATTTTGAAGTAGTGGCTAAAAATACTGACGAAAGTTGGCTACTAGATATCAATGCGCAACAGGCCAGAATGGAGATCGCACTGCACAAAAATTGGTTAGAAAAAGGTATAGATATTAACGCAGACTTTATTGCACTGGACTCATGGCAATCAACAGAGCCTAATACCCAATCCACTGTATTACGAAAAGATCAGCAAAACTCAATCCCCCCTATCAGTTTTTCATGTCTGCGTTGTAGCTTTATGGAGCATAATCTAGGGAAAATAGACCTTAAATTATCCCGTGCTGCAACTGGAATGAAAATAGATAATATTCGAGTCGATAACAATCTCGGCCTGTTTTCTGGAACGGGAGATTGGTTTATAACAGACGGTAAAAGCAGCACTAGGCTGCAAGGTGAATTCAATAGTTCAGACTTTGGTGCACTACTAAAAGGCTTCAAAGTAAACTCAGGAGTGAAAGACTCAAAAGCTCAATCTACCTTTGATTTAAGTTGGCAAAAAGCTCCCTACGAGTTTAATTTTGATACCCTAAATGGACAAATTGATTGGAGCTTGAGTGACGGTTACATCACTGAAATTACAGATAAAGGCTCTCGAATCTTTAGTATTCTCAGTTTTGAATCTTTAGTCCGCAAATTGAAGCTAGATTTTAGAGATGTATTCGCCAAAGGCTTTTTCTACGACGAAATTAACGGCAGTTTTCAAATTCATGATGGTATAGCTGACACCAGAGACACAGTAGTTGATGGCGGGGCTGGTGAAATCATTATGAAAGGATACACAGACTTAACGGCAAGAGAACTAAACTATAATATCGAATTTACACCAAAGATTACGTCAAGCTTGCCGGTAATAGTCGCTTGGATGGTTAACCCAGCTACAGCCATTGCAGCATTGGCCATTGATCAAATGTTAACGTCAGCAAAAGTAATATCAAACATTAATTTTTCACTAACGGGTACCATAGACGAACCTGTCATCACAGAGTTAGGCCGCGATAGTCGCGAAGTCGCACTACCCGCTCAACAAGTACCTGAGCCTATACAACCAGAAGACCAAGAGCTGGATATCCCAACAGATATTAATATGCCAGAAGAGGAGCCAATTAGTGAGTAACCTTGTAGCCATTCAAATGACCTCTTCAGATACGGTTGAAGAAAACTTGCAATTTGTGGAACAGCAATTACAAATTTTACAGGCTGAGCAACCATGCTTAGTAGTTTTGCCGGAGTGTTTTGCGTGTTTCGGAGGTAAAGAACATCAGCTACTCGACATTGCTGAAGATCTTGGCCAAGGGCCCATTCAAAGTAAACTCAAGGACTTAGCCAAACAATATAATGTTTGGTTAGTGGCAGGCAGCATGCCAATCACTTGTAACTTAAAGGAAAAATATACAGCTTCATGCTTACTGATTAACAGTGAGGGAGAGCGGGTTGAAGAGTACCAAAAAATTCATTTATTCGACGTACAAGTTGCCGATAACACAGGCAGTTACTTTGAGTCTCGTAACACCCAAGCGGGTAACAAACTCGTTGTGGTTGACACCCCTTTCGGTACCTTAGGCCTAGCTATTTGTTACGATATTCGTTTTGCAGCTATGTTTCAGGCCATGGCAGAAATACACAAGTTAGATATTTTAACCCTACCCGCTGCTTTTACTCAAAAAACCGGCAGCGCACATTGGGATGCTCTACTAACTGCCAGAGCTATCGAAAATCAATGCTATTTAGTGGCGGCAAATCAAACAGGTGAACACAGGAATAAGCGACAAACCTACGGCCACTCCTGTATCATCTCTCCTTGGGGTGAAAAACTCGCAGAAATCCCCACCGAAACAGGGTTAATTCAAAGCCCAATTGACCATAATTTATTGACTGAAATTCGCAATAACATGCCAGTCTACCAACATAACAAATTCAGGAGTCACCTTGTCTAATCTAGTGGAAACAAACTTATTGGATGCGTCAGATTTAACTCGTTCCAACCTTGAAACAGCACTAGATAGCATATACAAGCACGACAACGATTTTGCTGACTTATATTTTCAAGCCAGCCAACATGAAACTTGGGTTCTCGAAGATGGCATCATTAAAGAGGGTAGTTATAACATTGAGCGCGGTGTTGGTGTTCGTGCGGTAAGTGGTGAAAAAACAGGCTTCGCTTATTCAGATGAGATATCTCCCAGTGCATTGTTAAAAGCCTCAAAAGCGGCTCGCAGTATCTCAGCCTCTGGTGGCAAGCATACAGTAAAATCACTTACCCCTAGCTCACAAACTCAGCGTTATCATTCAGAAAATCCATTACTTGGCATGCAAGATCAAGAGAAGATCGCCCTGCTTCGCTCAGTTGATAGTTATATACGCCAGCAAGAGTCATCATTAACACAAGTAATCATTAGCATTAGCGGTGTTTACGAAGAAATATTAATCGCTGCTACAGATGGCACTTTTTGTACCGATATACGTCCATTAATCCGCTTGAACTGCTCTGTTTTAATGGAAAAAGACGGCCGTAGAGAACGGGGAAGCTCAGGCGCTGGCGGGCGTTACGCTTACGATTATTTTGCAGCAGATCAAGACGGTAAACCTAGATATCAGCAAATAGCAGATGAAGCCATTCATATGGCTAAAGTCAACATGCAAGCCATAGCTGCCCCTGCAGGCCAAATGCCTGTGGTATTAGGCTCTGGTTGGCCTGGTGTGTTATTACACGAAGCAGTGGGTCATGGTTTAGAGGGTGATTTTAACCGTAAAGGCGCATCAACTTTTAGTGGCCGTATTGGCGAGCAAGTCGCAGCTAAAGGTTGTACCGTAGTTGACGACGGCACCCTTGAAAACAGACGTGGCTCACTCAGTGTTGATGATGAAGGCACGCCTACTCAATACAATGTACTAATTGAAGATGGCATACTGAAAGGCTACATGCAGGATAAACAAAATGCGCGCTTAATGGGTGTTGCTCCTACAGGAAATGGCAGACGTGAGTCTTATGCGCACTTGCCTATGCCCCGAATGACGAACACTTATATGTTAGGCGGCGAACATAGCCCCGAAGAAATTATTGCCTCTATCGACAAAGGTATATACGCCCCCAACTTTGGCGGCGGACAAGTAGATATCACATCAGGTAAATTTGTATTCTCTACTTCAGAAGCTTACTTAATCGAAAACGGCAAAATCAGTACACCTATAAAAGGTGCAACACTTATCGGTAATGGCCCAGAAGCTATGCAGAAAATATCTATGATAGGAAATGATCTAGCACTAGATAAAGGTGTAGGTGTATGCGGAAAGGATGGCCAAAGCGTTCCTGTTGGCGTTGGCCAGCCCACCTTAAAAGTTGATGAATTAACCGTAGGCGGAACGGCTTAGGTTTTATATGAACAGCTCTAAAACCACTATTTAGAGGTTTACTTATTTCCTTTAAAATTGAATTTATCTATTAGGAATACATATTTCATGGCTAGCTTGTTTCATCACATATTAAGATCGTTCGCTTTTTGTAGTGTATTGGTTGGCACGCCTGCTTTTTCCACTGAACGGCCTAATAATAAAACCCATTGTTATACTCTCTCGCTTGGAAGCAAGCGTCTGCTGAATATGAAGCCCTTTATTATCAAGGTTTTAATATAGCAAAAATGCATGTGGAGTTGGCTTTGGCGAAACATAAGAAAGGGGATAAACCCCTTGCTATCGTTTCTGATTTTGATGATACCTTAGCACTGCCGCTTACCTATTGGGGACATTTGGTAAACAAAGATATCGACTTTTTTGACGATGCTATTTGGGATAAATGGATCCCCAAGAATGAAATGATTGCCTCCCCTGGGGCTAAAGCGTTTCTTGAATTCTGTCACAAAAATGGGGTAGAAATTTTTTATATTACAAGCCGTGAGCAGGGTGAGAAAACTTTTGAATATGCATTGGGCAACATCCGCCATTTAGGGTTTCCATTAAAAGACGAGTCTCATCTTACTGTGTTAAGAGACACGTCTAACAAAGAGATTCGCCAAAATGAAATTATGAAAGACTATGACATTGCAGTATTTCTTGGTGACAATCTGAATGACTTCCGTCGTAAATACTATGTCAAAGATGATGTCGACGGCCGCAAGAAAAAAATGAAAGAAGACCGCGCAATGTTTGGCAAAAAATATGTTTTATTTCCTAACCCAACAGATGGGCATTGGATGGCAAGTATTTTTGGTGAGTCAGAGCCTGATGCGAATGATCAAAACCGCGCGATGTTAAAAGAGGCTGCAGCTGGTAATCGATAAACTTCGAGTGATTATTGAAACATTCTTTCAAACTCAATAGTGGCTAGTCTTTTCATTTAACACATATTTATACGGGATAAAAAACTAGCCTCTAATTTTAAACCAAGTCAGTCAGCTATTACTCACCAATTTCCTGTTTTAAATACTTAAAAAGCTCTCTCGAAGCCTTTGGTGGCTTACTTTCAGATTTTTGTTTATTGGCTTGACGTACATACTGCCGCAACTTTTGTCTATCAAGTATTGGGTGATCTGTCATCACCTCTTCAATTTTACTATCCCCTTCGGCCAAAATAGCGTCGCGAAGTAACTCAAGTTCATGAAAAGCATCATTTAACTTTTTATGAGCTGATTTAATATTTAGCATCGCCTGCTCGATAGGAGCAATATCTTGATGACGCATAATCTTACCAATTAATTGCAGTTGACGACGATAACCTTCTTTTTTACGCAAAATTTTACGAGCAAGCATTACGGCATCTAATAGTTCAGCTTCCATAGGAATTTTTGCTAAAGACGACTGCCCAAGATGCACAAGGGATTCACCTAGTTTTTGTCTTTCTAGCATTTGGGCTTTAATTTGAGTTTTACTGAGTTGTTCAGTTTCATCTACAAGGTCGAATTCATTTTCGACATCTTTGTTTTTTCTCGGGGCAACCATGACTTTATCTTTAGTGATACACTAGGAGGGATTGTAACCCCCTATGCAAGAATAAACTACACACAAAATCAATCAACGCTCAGCCAATCCATTGTTTCGAGGCGGAGTTTTGAAAATTAGCGGCAGCCAAATAACGAAGGTCTCATGCAACAACAATTAACAGAAATTCAAAACATAGTAGAAGACGTATTAAAGCTAGCAAAACAGAAAGGCGCAACCCAAGCCGAAGCCAGCATGTCAAAGGTAGAAGGGATAGCCGTTTCATCCCGCCTAAAAGAAGTCGAAACCGTAGAATTTACTAACGACGGCGGCTTAGGTATTACCGTTTATCAAGGCCAAAAAAAAGGCAGCGCTTCTACTGCAGACTTATCACCAAAAGCCTTACAACTTACAGTTGAAAAAGCCATAGAAATAGCTAAACACACCAGTGACGACCCTTGTTCAGGCCTAGCTGATAAATCATTAATGGCCTTTGACGCACCCGACTTAGACTTATTTCACCCCATAGAGCTAGATACCGAAAACGCCATTAAACAAGTAATAGCAGCTGAAGCTAGCGCTTTAGCAGCTGATGAGCGCATCAGCAATTCTGATGGTGCATCTTACAATGCCAACTTGGGCACCAAAGTTTATGGTAATAGTCACGGCCTTAACGTTGGTTATAACAGCAGTCGTTATAGCTTAAGCTGCGTAGTCATAGGCGAACAAGACGGTGATATGCAGCGTGATTATAGCTATACAGTTGGCCGCGAAATATCATCGTTAGCGAGCCCAGAGCAAATTGGTGAGGAAGCCGCTAAATTCACAATAGATCGCTTGGGAGCTCGTAAAGTAAAGACCTGCAAAGTCCCGGTCTTATTTGATCGTGAAATTGCCTCGGGCCTATTCGGTCACCTAATCAGTGCAATTAGTGGCGGCAGCTTATACAGGCAATCTTCGTTTATGCTAGACAAATTAGGACAGCAAATTTTACCAGACTGGTTTGAGATTAACGAAAGGCCTCACTTGTTAAAAGGCTTAGCCAGCTCTCCATTTGATCATGAAGGTGTAAAAACCCAAGACATGAATGTAATCAGTGAAGGAATACTCAATCATTACTTATTAACGAGTTATTCTGCCCGTAAACTAAAGATGCAAACTACAGGACATGCTGGCGGCATCCATAACTGGTTTATCAAGCACACAGGTGAATCAGACCAAGCTTTACTACAAAAACTAGGCACGGGCTTACTTGTTACCGAACTCATGGGACAAGGAGTTAATATTGTAACGGGTGACTATTCGCGTGGTGCCGCGGGCTTTTGGGTTGAAAATGGCATCATTCAATACCCAGTTCACGAAATCACTATCGCTGGTAACCTAACCGACATGCTCATGAATATAGTGGCAATAGGATCTGTACAAGAAACCCGCGGAAGTATCCACACGGGTTCGGTTCTTATTGACGAAATGCAAATTGCTGGGGAATAGCTTTATTTTATAAAACCGCAATAAAATTAAAGAGATAGCTTTTGAATTCTTAAATAGTTTGACATAATTTTTAAATTAAAGAGAATAATTCATTAGCTATCATTTTGCTCAGTTAGTCTGCTCAGTACACGCCTGTATTGATTTCATTGACCTTTGCTAGATTCAAGCTGATCCACTGCCTAAATATATGTAAAACTCTGTATTTGGTTGCAGTTATGCTTAGTGTTAGTTAACTATCTAGCATCTTAGAAAAATAGATTACTGAACCTGTTAGCTTCAATGAATAGTATAGTAATAAGACATAGCTGACATGTAGTCACTGTAGATTTAGTTTGCCTAAAGTTCATGGACTGTACATTTTTGGCTATATAAAATAGGCATTAGGCCGTTGAATTCTAAATGAGTTGGGTAGATATAGTTGCGAACTACCTGTTCGCGCTGCGTTATATAGCCGTTGTCTTGATGGTATTAATGTTAATCTCCGCTGTCGATGATGTGATCATCGATATATATTATTGGTCTCGCAAAGCTTGGCGAGCTATTTTTATATACCGCAAGCGCCCCATATTTGATGAAAAATCTCTATTAAAAGCCAAAGAAAAGCCCTTGGCGATTATGGTTCCCGCTTGGCAAGAAGTCGGTGTAGTAGCAAGGATGGCAGAATTTACTGCAGCCGAGTTAGACTATGAAAATTACCAAATATTTGTTGGTACTTACCCAAACGACCAAGCTACTCAAGATGATGTCGACCTAGTCTGTAAACAGTATCCCAATGTCCACAAAGTTGTTTGTGCTCGCCCTGGGCCTACCAGTAAAGCGGATTGCCTGAACAATGTCATAGCCTCTATCCTAACATTTGAAGAGAAGACTAAGGTTAAGTTTGACGGCTTCATTATCCATGACGCTGAAGATGTAGTATCAGCCATGGAATTGAGGCTGTTTAACCACTTATTAGAAAACAAAGACCTTATTCAATTACCAGTTTATCCCTTCTCCAGAGGCCCCCTTCACTTCACCGCTGGTCATTATTTAGATGAGTTTTCAGAAATGCACGGCAAAGATATTATTGTACGTGAATCTTTTGTCGGCCAAGTACCTAGCGCCGGAGTCGGCACCTGCTTTAGCCGCCGCGCGATTATCAAATTAACTGAAGAAGGGGATGGCTTACCATTCGATATTCAATCTTTAACCGAAGATTACGATATTAGTTTCAGAATGAAAGCTTGGGGCATGGAAGAAATATTTGTGCGTTTTTCAGTCACCGATAAAAAATATGCTCGCTATGCTGAAAAGTCCATAAGCAGAAACAAGCGAGACGGAAATGTCGTGTGCGTAAGAGAATATTTTCCTAAAACGCTAAGCACCTCAGTGAGGCAGAAAAGCCGCTGGATAGTCGGCATTGTTTTTCAAGGTACCCTAGTCCATAGGTGGTCAAAGGATTGGAAACTCAATTACTTTTTGTGGCGAGATCGTAAAGGGGTTATCGCACATTTTCTTAGTTTTTTAGCCACCTTAATTTCGCTGCAAGCAATAGTCATCTGGCTTTTTGAGCACATGACTCAAGATGGATATCGATTCATGTCTATCTTCATGAATGATGAATTGACGGTTCTATTAATACAAATAAACTTCTGCTTTTTTGTAAACCGTATAATACAGAGGATCATTTTTGTTAGACGATACTACGGTATGCTCGAGGCCTTAGTGAGCCCTTTTAGGTTAGTTTGGGGCAATTTAATAAACTTCTTAGCAAACTGCCGAGCAATCAAACAGGTGATAGCGCAAGGTGGAAACCCTAGCAGAGTTGCTTGGGATAATACCGATCACGAATATCCGACTGTCAGCGAGCGAGTCTATACACAGTCATTGGGAAGCATTCTCAAATCAAAGCATCAGGTAACTGAACAACAAATTACTATGGCGCTAGAAAAACGTTTACCAGATGAAAAATTGGGCCAGTCTCTGATCCGTTTACACATTATTGATATGGACACCTTAGGTGAAGCATTAGCTGAACAAGCCAGCAAAAAGTATCAGCGAATAACGCCTTTCGAAATTTCATCCGATATCATCAAATTAGTCCCCAAAGAGATAGTACTCAAGTATCGCTTCATTCCCCTAAGGGAAGACAATGGCCGACTTATAATAACAGGAGAAAACAGGTTGTCGCCCGTAGCACTGGCTTCAATTGAACGGCAATTAGACAAAAAGGTAGAATATCAGTTGTGTCAACTTGGCGCGTGTACCGTTGGCATTAGATACCACTACTTAGGTGATGCAGAAAGTAACCCAACAGCAAAAATCAAACAAAAAGTTGCAGCTGGCACCCTAGCCAGTGATATGCAGCAAGTCATATTAGACCAGTACTACAACTCTCAAATTATGTTTGGCGATGCTCTGCAGCAAGCAGGTTTTATAGAGCCTGCGGTATTTAATCAAATTATTTTGGGGTTTGATTATTCTAGTCACCTGCGATTAGGTGATTATTTAGTTAACCAGCAAGTAATCAGTGAGCAAGTTGTAAAGAATATTATCGAGCTACAAAAATCAAGGCAGCAAAACATTGACTCTATTATCTCCCACTATGAAAACCTAAAAGGAGAGAGAGAATGAGTTATGGAGTGAGTCAATCTCTTAAGATCATTACATTACTTTTGTTTGTCCCTACCACTTTTGCAAAACTGAACGATTATCAGCAGTTTGTATCTTACCCTTACTTAGAGAAAACTTATCGTTTGCAAGCTGAAGGTCAATACTCTTCTGCCATTTTAGAATTAAAATCTGCCATTGAATTTGCACCTGAGCATCAACCCTATCAAGTATTACTGTTTGAATTGTTACTGGCCAATGGTCAGACTAATGAAGCGTTTGCTGTCTATTCTGCAATACCAAAAGACTCAAGAGGTACCTTACTAAGTCGCCTAATTGAAGCTCAAATTATTGACAATAACTTACAATTAACGGCAGAACTGAAACAATTAATTGAAGAAACGCCAGCACAACAACGTCAGTTTCATTATCAAGTTGTTGCATCTAGACTTATAGCAAAAGAGCAAGACGCTTTAACATATGAATGGTTAAGTGAGATTGACAATCTACCTCCAGAGTTAATAGAGGTACAGATGAGTTTGGCGAACAAGCTAGGGGAATTTGATGAAATTGAGAAATACTTTTTGCAAATTCCACTGGAAAAACGCACTGCTGATGCTAAACGCCTTTATGCATTTACACTATTCAAGATAGGTAAAATCCACAAGGCACTTGATTTTGCACAAGAAGATCCACAATCGCAGCTTAGCTTTGATATTTACTATCAATATTTACAGGCTAACATCGCTAATGGAAATATACCTGAAACAAATAGTGCCTTTGCATGGATAGAAAAATATCATCAGCTGAATTCCAGCTTATTAGAACAAAAATTTGAACATGCCATACAGTCAAAAGACAGAGACGCCACCTTTGCTGTCATGTCTCAACTTCATAAAAGCTGCCAAAAACATATTGACCTTGCCCTGTCTTTTAATTGGACAAGTAGAGCAGAACAAGATTTGATCCGCTGTGAAAACACCATGGAACAGGAATTATGGTTAACCTATGCAGCAACACTGTTAAGTAATCAACAGTTACAAGATCTCATTACCAGCGGGGCCAAGTACTCTACGTCCATATCTAAAATACTCATTTCAAGATACGTTTCACAGCAAGAATATCAATTAGCAGTCAATCAAATAAACCAAGCAAAATTGGCAGATAGCTACATTGAAACTCTGGCTTTTAGTTATGAAAAATTAGGACAACTAGATTTAGCAACAGAACAATTCATAAGGCTATATCGTGATACCAAGGATGACCAATATTTAGATACTGGTAGCTTTCTTTTGCTCAAGCAAAATAAAAATACAGAAGCATTATCGCTGCTAGAAAAACGACTTATTGCAGCCCCCCAAACCATGCCCCAGAATTTAGTTGAACGTATAAGTCAGCTCTACCAGCTCCAACCAAATAAACTCTCCTCGGTGGCCATAGAAAGCTTAGCCAAAGTTAGTTTTTCTCAAGATCTAGTCGCAGAAATGTTGAGACTGAATCAAGCGTGTAGTGACGCAATTGAGATCTTGACCCGAGCTAATATAAAGACTGCCCTCAGCTGGACGACCAGAGCATTGTGTAGTGCTAACGAAGACCCCGTGCTAGCGCTGCAATATTGGCAAAAATCATATGAACAATCGCCCAGTGATGAAACATTACGTGCCATAGCCTATGCACAAGGTAACTTAGGCCAGCATTCAGCAGCCATTGATAGCCTAAATAAACTAGGAGACCCGAACTGGAATCAGGCAGACTTTCTGTATTTAGCGCAATTGTATTATCAACAGCAAAACTACCAAAAAGCGGAGGAATTCTGGCTCTTAGCAGAGAATGATACTGAGACTTGGTTAGATTTTGGTATTGAGCTAGCAATTCAACAACAGAAATACACAAAAGCCCAAGCTCTATCGACTCAGCTTATTAACCAAAGAAATCAGTTCAATGCACAGCAATGGGCTAGGCAAGCCATCATTTATCAGGGTACAGGGCAAAAAAACAAAGAAATACGAGCATGGCAAAATGCCACTCAACTCGCTCCAGAACAAGAAACCTATCAACTATCTTTAGCGTATAGCTTAATTGATTCACAACCTCAACAAGCCTATGAAATCCTCCAAAATCTGACTGAGAGAGAAGCTGAAATAGACACCCTAATATGGCAACAATTAGGCTATATCGCAGCTAAAAATAACCAACAAGATGCCGCCATCCATTATGTAAAAAAAGGAATAGAAACTCACACCCAAGGTAGTGAGCCTAAAACAGCAGAGCTAAACTGGAATCTGCATCAATATTATCGAGACTTATCCCAAAATTGGCATTTCAGCGCAAGTTTTTCCCAGGGCAGTGGAGCCATATTAGGAGACGTGTTTTACGAAAATAGTAACTTAGGGATAGCTTCACTTCCGACTAACAATATTAGCAGCCGAGCTGAATACTTTTTCAACACCACTAATAAAAAATGGTCTGTATACGCTCAACTTTCAGCCAACGGAAGTAATTCTCACCCCTTGAGTGATTGGAGCCAAGAACTCGGAGTGAGTTACAAAATATTTGATGAGTACAATATAAAAACAAGTCTAGGAGCGCAACGCTTTGTCTCTGGTGACTGGGAAGCCATAGTTCGAGTAAATGGTGGCTTGTTCGATCAAGGAGATTGGCGCAATGGCTGGCGCTTTGAGGATGCTTGGTGGCAAAGACTGTTTTATTTCGATTTCTTATATCTACCGAAATCAGAACAATTGTTAGGCTTAGGTAGATTTGATATTGGCTATACTGAAGCGCTAAAAACCTCATCCAAACAAACTATCAGCTACTATGGACTAGCTCAATATGATTTTCGTCGACTACAAATAGGTCCATTAGGCAATCTATCTAGCTATAATCAAAGTTCATTAGGTTTAGGATTAAAATGGAACTTGTATACCACTCCCGAATTTTACTACGATCGAGTGCATTCATACAGCTTAGCTCTAGAGTGGCGACTAACAGTTTCAGGAAACCTGACCAATGACAATCATGGCATATTTTTAATTGGTAGTTACTTTTACTAGGATGATACCCACAACCCACAACTTGCTTTTCTACTTTAGCAAAGGTCTGCTTGTGCTGTTAGCATGCTGTAGTTTACATGCACCTAAGATATTTGCTAACACCATATTTTATCAACCCTTAAGCCAGGACTCGCTCATAACAGTTCCTCAATGGAATGCATTATTAGATAAGGTTTATGAAGAAGGTTACCGAGAAATTGTGATCCAGTGGACCCAATACGGCCCCACTAACTTTGTGACCAAAGGTAATTTTTTAAAAGAAGTACTGACCATAGCTGAAAATAAGCATTTTCGTATTTGGTTAGGGCTATACCTACCTGACGACTACTATCAAATAATGGGTAATAATAAGCCTGATTCTAGAGAGTATTTCCAAAGAGTATTATTAGAAAATAGCAGACGAGTTAGCTTGTTAGAGGTTTTATCTTTAATTAATAAGGACAACTTTGCTGGCTGGTATCTCCCAATGGAACTTACCCATGAATATCTCACATCTCCCCCTAACCAAGGTCGGGCAGACCTGAATTATGCTTTGCAATCCTTTATTTTGACCATTGATGAAAATATAGCCGTTAGCTATTTTCTTTCTGAGAGTACACCACTGAAAGCCGCTCTTTTTGATATAAACCAATTAACTAGCATGGGATTCAAGTTATGGTTGCAAAAAGGTAATGGATTAACAAAAGACACGATTGCCCATCAAGTAATCGCAAAAGCGGGATGTAATATCGGTGTTATTTCTGAAAACTTTCTGCAAACATCTGCAAATAATGAGACATTTACAGCTAAAAAAAATCCCAACTCAGGCCCTAGTGAGAACTCAAAACACTGTCAAAAACCTCTGACGTTTTCACTACGATATTTGCCATATAGTCCATTACCCTTAGGCTGAAAGTTGCTTAGAGGCCTAGCATTGCGAAACAATGACTTCGGTAATTATTTTACAGGCCCTGCCATCACCATAGGGGTTGTGTGCAACTGACATTTTTTTATAGGCTTCTTTGTTATCTAACAAGTTGACAGTCTGCTCAACTATACAAGCTAATTGAGTCCCCACCAACTTCACAGTATCAGCTTCAACCGCTTCAGGGCGCTCAGTGCTATTGCGCATCACCAACACAGGCTTACCTAGAGAAGGGGCTTCTTCTTGGATGCCACCAGAGTCCGTTAAAATTAAATACGACAAGTTCATCAAATAAACAAAGGGCAAATAGTCTATTGGTTTAACCAAAAACACGTTAGTCACATTACCAAGAATACGCTCAACAGGCTCTTTCACATTTGGGTTTAAGTGCAGCGGATAAACAATTTGCACATCATTTCGATTCGCTAGTTGTTTTATGGCTTGGCAGATATTTTCAAATCCTTGACCAAAACTCTCTCTTCGGTGCCCAGTTACAAGAATCAGCTTTTTAGTTGGGTTCAAAAAATCGAACTGCTTCGTTAAACTTTCATTAAGCTTAGTATCGGTTTTTATAAGATTGACAACTTGTAACAAGGCATCAATAACAGTATTACCTGTTACGAAAATAGTATCTTCACTGATGTTTTCTTTTAATAAATTTAATTTTGACTGCTTTGTAGGGGTAAAGTGCAGCTGAGTCAAAGCGCCTGTCAATTTGCGATTTATTTCCTCAGGCCATGGACTGTTTATATCACCCGTTCGCAATCCAGCTTCAACATGGCCAACTGCAATTTTTTGATAGAATGCGGCCAGAGAAGCAGAAAAGGTAGTGCTTGTATCACCATGAACTAGCACTAAATCTGGTTTAGCCTCAGCATAGACGGTTTTTAATCCGTGCAGTGCCCCGATGGTTATATCGAACAAATCCTGTTCAGGCTGCATAAGATTAAGATCGTAATCAGGTTTAATTGCGAATAAATCAAGCACCTGATCAAGCATTTCTCTATGCTGTGCTGTGACACATACTTTAATATCCAACTTTGAATGTTTCTTCAGCTCTAGTACTAATGGAGCCATTTTTATGGCTTCGGGACGGGTACCAAATACCAATAATATCTTCTTAAATTTCATTTTTTAGAAAGCCCTGTGGTACGGCAATGAGAGCCTAAAATAAAGTTATTTCTATTACACTTTTGAGGTTTTAGATAAAGAACTTAAAGGTAACTAAACCTAATTAATATTGATTATCGACCTATAGGATCAGCAATTAAGTCATGGATTTCATTCAGTGAAGGTAATTGATGAGATTCTTGATAAAAAAGTCGATTGAGCCGCCCTAACAGATTAACAGTTCGTGACGGATCATGGGCTTTACGCCTATGGTCACTTGCTGTTTGTAAAAACTCCCAAGGTTTCAAATCTAACTCTCTAATCTGTTCATTTGTAACTTGTTGGTCACGTATGGTGCTTAAAATACGTTCTGTTTTACTTTCATTAGTAGCTAAAGTCACATTTGCATAGTTATCACCCATTGGCCCACCAATGGCTTCGATAGCATAATTAATAGCAGACCATACTTGGTCATGTTCAAGTCGCACACCCGCGGGTGCGTAATACCCCATAACCTCCCATTCCAGTTCTGCATTTCCAACAGCAATAGAGCTTTCTGTCAGTGGCGAATAAGAAAGATCAGGCATTGACCCAATATTATAAGCATCAACCGATAGCCCAATATTAATAGCAATATCACCCATATTTTGCTTATCTTGATAGATGGCTTCAAATGCGGCTCGCTTTACCCCCATCCATCCATGAACTATCGGTGGTTCTGCTGCAAATAAACGAATATCATCGGGTAAGTCTTCACCATATTTATCAATAAACAGAGGTGAAGGATCTTGCTGTAAATTATCATCAGCAACCCAGACTTCATATTCTTGACGATTATCAGCTTTACCGCGACTTTTAATACCATACGACAGATTTAAAGGTCGACAAATACTTCTATCTTCATCTACTTTGTGAAAAAACTCTGATCGAAAACGTTTAATAAACGGTGCATCTAATCCAGCAATGGCAGCTGTTGGATAACGAAACCCAATGTCACTATTATTAATAATATACAAACCTTGAATCTGTCGCTCTAAGACATGTCTGACGCCTCGCAGATCACGATAATTATTCACGACAATACTGCGCTCTGGTTCGATTGTAAGCCTTCGGCCATCCTCAGTCACAAACTTAGGGGTTTTATGATAATCGTAATGGGTTAACCCCAAGCTCTGAGCATAAGTGTTTCTAACAATTGCTAACTCTGCAAAGAGGGTGTCATGATTTCTGATATGTTTGAATAAGGGTCTGTGCCGGGCCATTTAAAAATCTACGGTTGTACTTTCATTAAAAGAGCTATGACGTTTATATGAGGTTTAACGCTGAAATACAAGAGCCAATAACTTGAAACTAAAGCAATACTTTGAATCACTGCTCAATTAATAGACTAGATATTTTCAACTTTTAAGTATGAGAATAAATACTAGGTAAATTCAAAATTTAGCGATTTTAATCGGACAGTGATATGGTAACCATAATAAGACTCATTCTTAATATTATAAAGATGGGCAACGAAGAGAGAAACATGAAAAAAGGCCTAAAGTTAATAGCTAACTTACCCATTATTTCACTGCTACTAATGGGGCTATTTATAACAAGCAGTAGTCAAGCATCATCGGTATACCAGCTTGTAACCGCTAAAAAGATCAATCTGGGGCTACAAACTCAATTCCCTGTAATCCGTTCTTTTAAAGGCATTAGCGCCACGTTTTCAGAGCCAGAGATATTAATCAACGTACTTGATAAGAATATCAAACTAATGATGACGGTCACTTCGGGTGAAAACCCCAAATTAATAGCAAAAATTCGTTTTAAGGGAAATTTAAAATTTGATCCCTTTACTGAGGCTTACCAATTTGAAGATCTATATGAAGATAAATTCAGTATAGAGAGTAACACTTTTGATACACCAGAACCTATTATCAAAGCCATAAAGCAAAGCTTAATAAACTCATTTGATGATATAGTTTTATTTAACTTGGACGAGATTAATGGTTTTGCACCAAAGCGGGAAGCTGACGAAATTGTAATTTTAGCCAAGCAGCTAAAATTTGTATGGTATTAACGCAATCCTAACGATGTAAATAAGGATAAATAGTTGGCTAGAAAATCCCTTAATAAAAGTATATTTCGACTCGTGGTTGGTCTAATTGTATTCACTTCAATTACACTATTTTTGAATGTCTGGCTGGCAACAATAGAGCAAACCCAAAAACGCCTTGATACAGGATTAGAGATTGGTCAAAACGTACTAGAACGAGTTTTAAAAAGTAGAGAAGATTTGCTCTTTACCTCTGCCCATGTATTGGCCGCTGACTTTGGCTTTAAGCAAGCGGTTGCCTCTAAGGACAAAGGTACCATAGACAGCGCCTTGAAAAACCATGGTTCGAGAATTAACGCTGATGTTATGGCCCTTATCGCTCTAGACGGTAAGACGATAACCAGCGCTCCAGAAATATTAACCCCAGCCAAAGATTTTCCATATAAGTCTGTATTCAATGACATTGTAAAGGGTGGAGGCGCTAGTGTATTGATGATGCTAGACCAGCAACTATACCAAGTCATCATGTTAACCGTTGATGCCCCAAGGCCAATCGCTATAGCTTTAATTGGCTTTAAACTAGATATAGCCACTCTGCGAGAGTTAACAGCAATAACTAAATTAAACACTAGTCTTCAGGTGTTTAACGATAACCAAGAAACCTATCAGATTAGTACCCTTAGTGCTCCTCAGATGGAACAAGCCTTATCACAAGTCGAAACTCGGCCTTCTTGGTTATCTATCACTGTTTCCAATGATATTCCCTATATTTCGAGACAATTCATACTCGCCGATGAGCTAGGGCATAAATCTGTTTTGACCTTATCAGAAGAGGTACAGAAACTATTTTCAGACTTCAAAGACTTACAACTAAGGTTATTTATAACCGGGACCTTAGCCATTTTGCTTGCGAGTTTATTAGGGGCTTTATTTTCAAATCGAATGGCAAAACCATTATCTTTATTGGCTACCAAGGCAAAAGAAATTTCAGTGGGAAATTACTCCAATCCAATCGATATGCATTGCTCAACCGAAGAAGTTAATCAGTTATCAGAAGCGTTTACTTCAATGCAGGGAAATATTCAATTACGGGAAGAAAAGATCACCTTTCAAGCCCGGCATGACAATTTAACTTCATTATATAATCGCCAGTTTGTAGAAACCCTAATAGAAGAAAAGTTTAAAACTGGTAGCTCCTTCTTAGTTATTGGTATCAATATTTTTGGTTTTAGGGGCATTAATGATATTTTTGGCTACCACAATGGAGATAAATGTTTAACCGAACTTGCCCTCAGACTAAGCAGTTTTGGTGGCATATCTGCACGCTTAACTGGCGGTGAACTACTTTGGTTGCCCGATGAAATTCCTAGTGATGCCTTTATTGCTGCAATGAAATCTGAGTTAGAGACCGCAGTAAACATTGGCGAATTCAATATAGATCTTAAAGTTGCATTAGGCTTAATGACATGTCCTAAAGATGCAAAAACCCCTGAAGAAATATTCAAAAGTATGAATATAGTGTTAGATGAAGCCCAAATAACACGACAATTTGTTTTGCCATTTGACCCCAGTTTAGAAGCTAGATATTCAAGACGCCTGGCGATCATTACCGAGCTAAAAAATGCCCTTAAAAATGAAAAACAAGAACTTACTCTTAATTACCAACCCAAACTAAACACTAAAACAGGAAGAGTCACCCATGTTGAAGCTCTAATTCGCTGGACCAATAAACACTTAGGTTTTGTATCCCCCGAAGACTTTATAGCCATTGCTGAACAAGCGGGCTTTATTCAACATGTTACCCAATGGGTGATAAAACAAGCCATAAATGATGCCGCAAAATTTTATCACGCTGGATTCCCTCAATCAGTGGCTATCAACTTGTCAGCCAAAGATATTATGAACTCTGCTCTACTTACACAAATAGTTGAGTTAATAGACGCTCGTGGCCTACCCAGAACTAGTGTTTCTTTCGAATTAACAGAGGGAGACTTAGTTAAAGACCACGCCAAAGCGATTGCGCATATGCAAGCCTACCGAGATGCTGGATTTGAGCTTGCCATTGACGACTTTGGCACAGGCTATTCATCAATGGCCTATCTACAAAACTTACCCGTTACTACCTTAAAGGTAGACAAAAGTTTTGTATTGAACTTACATGAGCAAGAAGGCGATAAAAAAATTGTACAAACAGTTATTAATCTTGCACACAGCTTTGATATGAATGTTGTCGCAGAAGGCGTAGAAAATTTAGAGTCGTTGCAACTTTTAGCTCAATGGGGATGCGAGCTAGCGCAAGGTTACTACATTTGTAGGCCAATAAAAGCTGATGATTTACTTATATGGCTAAATGAAATCAAAGATAAAAAATGGTTGTAAGTTCAATTACTAAAACGCCAGCTGTATTAGTCGCCTTGAGACTAATACAGCAATAAATAACATCACACAGTCAAAAAACAACCTACTCCAAGCCAAACTCTCGTGTCATATTTTGGTTTTTATCACGATGCACAATAATATTATCTTCAATTCTAATTCCGCCATAAGGGCGCAATACGTCAACTACATCCCAGTTAATAAACTTTGATTGTTGAGTGCTTTTCAACTCATTCAATAAGCTATCAATAAAATACAAGCCTGGCTCTATGGTAAACACCTGTCTTGGCTCAATTGTACGAGTCGTTCTTAAAAAAGGATGGGCTGTAGGTGCAGGGTTTGGGGTACCTCTGTCGTCAGACACATGGCCTGCTACATCATGTACCTGTAGACCTAAGAAATGCCCAATTCCATGGGGGAAAAACGTACTCACAATACCTTGTTCTAACACATCAGCTGCGCCTAAATTAACAATCTTAAAATCCGTTAAAATTTGGGCAATTTTCTGATGAGCATTTTCATGAATACGGGTATATGGCAATCCAGGCTTTAGCTCATCCGCTAAAGCTAACGTCACCATATCCATAGCTTCTATAAGCTCAGAAAACAGATTATCTTGCGGGCAATATGTTCGGGTTATATCTGCTGCATAACCGTTAAAACTAGCGCCGGCATCAATTAAAAATGAATTAAAATTTGTGGGAGGGTTAGTGGCAAGTTCGGTGTAATGTAATATTGAAGCGTTTTTATTTAAGGCCACAATATTATTATAAGGCACCTGATTATCTCCCTGCCTAACGGCACATAGATAAGCTAAATTAATATCAAATTCACTTAGGCCCTGTTCAAATGCCAACTTTGCAGCACGGTGCCCATCCACAGCAATACGATTAGCTTCATTCATACAAACTAACTCGTAATCTGTTTTATAGGCCCTTTGATAATGTAGATAATGCATCACTCTATCCGGGTTAACTAACTCAAACCCTAGGGCTTTAGCTACCTCAATATACTCCCCAACATAAGCAAACTTTGTCTTATCAAAAGGTAAGTGCTTTTCAACAGTATCGGCATGGGTTAGTAACACAATATCGAAATGTTCAGCCCAGAAGTCATTCGGCTCATCGGGTACCTTATGCCAAAAATCTTTAGGACGATAAAATACTAATTTGGGTTTATCCTCACCGTTTACTATTAACCAACAATTTGGGTTATCAATTACAGGCAACCATGCTTTAAACTGTGGATTAACTTTAAAAGGATAATTATTGTCATCTAAAAACAAACGTTTGCTTTGCCCTGAATGGATAACTAAGCCATCTATGCTCTCTCGCTGTATGGCTTCCCGAGTTCGATTCTGTAACTCTGCAATATGTTCTGGGTAGGTTTGCTTCAATAATGACATAAATCACTCTCTAAAAACGTTAGCTACTTAGATTATCACATGCCGTTATTAGCTTGTATTAGGATAATCCAAGTAAAAAGATATTTGCACTTAGCTCTTGGGGGCTATTTGCATTTTCACCCAATCTTGAAACATATTATCTTTGTTTCCCAGATGTTGATGATAGATTTGCTGATATGCCAATACGGCCTTCACATAGTTTCGTGTTTCTTTGTAGGGAATAGTTTCAATCCAGACATCTAAAGGCATGGTACCTGTCTCAGGTTGCCATTCTTTAACTTTACGCCAACCAGCATTATAAGAAGCAGTGGCGAGTACAGGATTATTATCCATTTTATCTAACAAATAACGCATGTACTGGGTCCCTAGCTCTACGTTTTGCTGAGGATCAAACAACACTTTTCTATGCACTTTTTTCTTTGCCAAATAATGAGCTGTACCCGGCATCAGCTGCATTAAACCTAATGCCCCAGCACCAGAGGCTGCATCAGCCATAAATGAGCTTTCTCTTCGAGCAATGGCGTACGCCCATGCCACATCAATATCGTTTTTTTCAGCGTTTGCTTGAACTTCATTATCAAAAGGCATGGGAAAACGTTTATCTAAATCATCAAGATATCCAACCCTCGCAAAGCCAAAAATAGCTTGGGCATGCCAACCTTGTTGATCAGCGAGTACTGCAGCAGCCACTTTCTGTTGTTCATCCAAGTTACTTTGTAAGTAATACCACTCTCTTCTCGCGCTTAAATTGCGATCTAGCGCTCTAAACTCAAAAGCCCGTTGAGCCGCTGGCTCTGACATCAGTAGATCTATCTCTGCTTGTGGCACTTGAACTGGCTTATTGTTTAAGCTGGTATTTACCGATAATTGGGCACTGGCTAAAAAGCCATAATAATGACGCTGTTTGGCTAGGTATTGAAACCCTTGCTCTGCTAATTCATCAGCTCCCAATTGCTTATAGGCTATCGCTTGCCAATATCTAAATACATTGTCTATGCCCCCTTGCTCGATAGCATAATCAGCCACATCCAGAGCGTGCTGCCAATCTTTTTTTCTAATCACATGGGCTAAATGCCAGCGTGACAGTTCTGAATCAATACCAAACTCAATGGCTTTCTCCAGCCAAAGATCCGCTTGTTCATGATTGCTAAGAGCTAAAGCGACAGCAAATCTATGAAATATCTGTTGCTGCTGCTCTTTAGTAAAAACAAGTCGTTTACTAAGCTCATCCCAAGTACGCAGCGCTAAGTCCCTGTCTTGCCAAACCAAACGCTTTAAACCATAGATGGCGATCTCAGTTTCTAAATTAGAGATTTTATTAGGAAAATTAGAGAGGCGACTCACCTGACTTGGAGACCGGCGAACTTTTAACCAAAGGTCAGCCAAATACTTTTGCTCTTGGGGCAATAAGGTTTTTAAATATGGGATCAGGGTTTGATTTCCTCCCTGAGCCACTTTAATTAAGCGCTTCCATACTAGTTCTGAGGTACGTTTCCCCTGCTTTTGCCAGTCTTTAAAAAGAGAATCGCAAGCCTTAGGTTGTGACTTCGCAACCACCCAAAGTGTTTCAGCCAACTTTAAAGCTTTGGCTCTAGTATCTTCATCTTTCATTAAGAGTTCAGCGTAACGACAGGTTAATTGGGTATCACCTACGTCACGATATGAGGCGATAAACAACTCATCATGATGGTGCTTCTGCAAATAGCTAAGCCACTTTTTACGGAGCGGTCTATCGAGGGGAGACGAATCATATTTTATTAAAAAGGCTTCAATTTGAGCTTTATTCGCCATAAAAGGGAATGTAGTAAGCATCTTGAGCTCAAGATAGGGCTTTAATGGGTACCCATCTAACTGCTGCATATAACTTTGATAAGCCTTGCTATTAGGCTTATCAGTGAAAGCTTCAGCCTCAATGAATAAAGTTCTTTGCTGCTCCAAGGTAAGTTTCGACGCAGCTAAACTTACTTGAGATTTCAAGACAATAAACACAACTAACCAAATCAAATAGCGAGTAATCACAGGTTCCACAGTCATTAAAAAAAACTAAACAAGGGTGAGTGACGATAGTAACAAATTTACCTAGGTCTTTTTGTAGCTAATTAAAGAAAGCTGAAAATTTATCAAAAACATTCAAGTTTAACTGGAATGACCAGTTGAAATCAGTATAGTTGCCCACATGTAATTATTCTTGGTAAATATTGTTAAAATTAGATTTCAGGTGAAACTTTTTTTTAACAATACTGGCCTCAAAAATTTAAGAAAGAGAGTGCGCGTTGCAACCTGCGCTCTGGCTCACATCACAGGAGATGATAATGATATACGAAGGTAACAGCCTCTCGGTAAATTTGCTGCAAGACGGTATTGCAGAATTAGTATTTGACGCATCAGGTTCGGTCAACAAGTTTGATCAACAAACCGTTGCCGACTTAGATGCCGCCACTCAAGCACTAAAAGATAACACTGACGTAAAAGGGGTAGTAGTTCGTTCAGAAAAATCAGCTTTTATAGTTGGCGCTGATATCACTGAGTTTACAGGCTTGTTCGATATGCCTGATGAAGAGGTATTAACTTGGGTAGCTAAAACCTCACAAGTATTTGATAGATTTGAAGATTTACCTTTCCCTACTATCGCAGCAGTGAACGGCTTTGCCCTAGGTGGCGGCTGTGAAATGACTCTAGCCTGTGACTTTCGTGTGGCCGATACCACGGCTAGCCTAGGTTTACCTGAAGTCAAATTAGGTATTATGCCTGGCTTTGGCGGCACCGTTCGTTTACCAAGATTAATTGGCTCTGACAACGCACTAGAGTGGATGACCACAGGTCGCGATCGCAAGGCAGCTAAAGCCTTAGCAGAAGGTGCACTGGATGCAGTAGTTGCTCCAGAAAAACTAGTAGACGCCGCAATCAGCATGCTTAAAGATGCCATTGCTGGCGAGTTTGATTGGCATGCTCGTCGTACTGAGAAAACATCCCCTCTTAAACTCAACAAAAACGAAGCTATGATGAGCTTCTCAACCGCAAAAGCTATGGTGGCAGCGCAAGCAGGTAAACATTACCCCGCCCCTCACATGATGGTCGATACCGTAGCCAAAGCTGCAGGCCTTGATAGAGAAGGGGCACTTAAGCTAGAAAACCAAGGGTTTGCGACCCTTGCTAAAACCGATGAAGCTAGAGCGCAAGTAGGTATCTTTTTAGCGGATCAGCTCGTTAAAAGCAAAGGCAAAAAACAAGCTAAAGCCGCCACAAAAGCAGTAAAACAAACGGCTGTGTTAGGTGCAGGCATAATGGGTGGTGGTATCGCATATCAATCTGCGGTTAAAGGTACACCTGTTATCATGAAAGATATTAACCAAGCTGCTTTAGATTTAGGTTTAAAAGAAGCCGCAACCATACTAGGTAAAGGTATGAAGCGCGGTAAAGTGGACGCGACTAAAATGGCCACCACCCTAAACAACATCACGCCCACACTTGAATATTCAGCCATAAAGGATGTCGATCTTGTGATTGAAGCGGTTGTAGAAAACCCTAAAGTTAAAGGCATAGTGTTAGCAGAAACAGAAACACATGTTGCTGACGATGCCATTATTTGCTCTAACACCTCTACCATTTCAATCAATCAATTAGCAGAGAGCTTGCAAAAACCTGAGCGTTTCTGCGGTATGCACTTCTTTAACCCTGTGCACAAAATGCCTTTGGTTGAAATTATTCGCGGTGAAAAGACCACTGAAGACACTATCTCTGCCGTCGTTGCTGCCACCTTAAAAATGGGTAAAACCCCCATAGTAGTTAACGATTGCCCAGGCTTTTTAGTGAATCGTGTGTTGTTCCCTTACTTTGCAGGTTTTAGCAAGTTAGTGATGGACGGTGCCGATTTTGTTGCCGTTGATAAAGTCATGGAGAAAATATTTGGTTGGCCAATGGGCCCAGCATTTTTGCTAGACGTAGTAGGTATGGACACAGCAGATCACGCATCTGGTGTAATGGCTGATGGCATTCCAGAGCGTATGCAAAAAATTGCTAACGACCCGGTCACCTTACTATACAAAGCAGAACGTTTTGGTCAGAAAAATGCCAAAGGCTTTTACAACTTCAGCTTAGACAAGCGCGGCCGTCCTGTTAAAACAGCCGCCCCAGAAGCTTATGAATTGTTCGCTCCACATTGTGCAGCCACTCAAGAGTTCGATAAAAACGAAATCATCGCACGTGTGATGATCCCTATGGCTAACGAAGCCATTCGTTGCCTTGAAGAAGGCATAGTCGCCAGTGCTGCCGAAGCAGATATGGCCTTGCTTTATGGATTAGGTTTCCCTCCATTTAAAGGCGGTATATTCCGTTACATTGAAACTATGGGCTTAGCCAACTTTGTGGCGTTAGCAGATAAATACGCAGACTTAGGTCCTATTTATCAACTATCAGATGGTGTGCGCGAAATGGCCGCCTCTAATAAATCATACTTTGCACAATAGCCTAAGGAGAAGATCATGAAAGAAGTCGTAGTCGTCGATTGTATTCGTACACCAATGGGTCGCTCTAAAGGCGGTATATTTAGAAATGTCCGTGCAGAAACCCTATCTGCACATTTAATGTCAAAATTAGTAGAACGTAATCCAAACCTTGACCCAAGTGAGATAGAAGACATCATTTGGGGATGCGTACAACAAACCAAAGAGCAAGGCTTTAATATCGCCCGTAATGCGCAATTACTTACTGATATTCCACGCTCAACGACTGCAGTTACTGTAAACCGTTTATGTGGCTCATCAATGCAAGCCCTGCACGATGCCACCAGCGGCATTATGTCTGGCCGTGGTGATGTATACATGATTGGTGGGGTAGAACACATGGGCCACGTACCCATGGATTTCAACCTAGACTTTCACCCAGGGATCGCCAAACACGCAGCAAAAGCCTCTGGTAGCATGGGGATGACAGCCGAGTTACTAGGTCGCCAAAATGGCATTACCCGTGAGATGCAAGATGCATTCGGGGCACGTTCACATCAACGTGCTAACCAAGCCACCATTGAAGGCCGCTGGGCAAGTGAAATCGTAGCCACACAAGGCCATGATGCAGACGGCGTATTAAAATCTATTACCGTAGATGAAGTCATTCGTCCTGACTCAACTGTTGAAACTATGTCGGCCTTAAGACCCGTTTTTGATCCGGTTAACGGCACAGTAACAGCTGGTACATCATCCGCTTTATCTGATGGTGCCTCAGCTATGTTAATTATGTCTGCCGATAAAGCTAAAGCCCTTGGATTAACACCACGAGCTAAAATTCGCGCCATGGCGGTTGCGGGTTGTGATGCCGCAATTATGGGCTTTGGCCCAGTACCTGCCACACAAAAAGCGCTAAAACGTGCAGGCTTAACCATGGCTGATATCGAACTAGCTGAGTTTAACGAAGCCTTTGCAGCTCAAGCGCTATCCTGCATTAAACAGTTAGGATGGATAGACAACTACGATGACAGAGTCAACTTAAACGGTGGTGCCATTGCGTTAGGCCACCCACTAGGATGTTCTGGTTCGCGTATTTCAACCACCTTGATTAATTTGATGGAAGCTAACGACAAATCAATTGGCTTGGCAACTATGTGTATAGGGCTAGGACAAGGTATCGCTACAATATTTGAACGAGTGTAGCTTTAGATTTTATCACTTTTTAAAAAGCTCCTTAGGGAGCTTTTTTAGTTTATACCATTATCAAATTGCCAAGTCTTTTTGTAACTTCACCCGTCTCTTATAAATTTTCATCACGATACAAGGTCAAGCAGCTCTGCTGTGTACACCAAAAACTATGAGTTACTAACTTAGATTATCAATGAGCTCAAGCAAGTTATTGATAATCATTACCATTTAGATTATAGTCCCGCGCCTCAAAATCGATTCGGAGAATCCGTGCTGTGCCTACAAAAATCACTTTAATAGCCATGCAAGTCTGTGGCCTATTATTTATATCAAATTCGGCTTTTGGCCAAGCTACACCGCAAGATGCTTCGGTTAACCAAGAGCCTGAGCTAGAAGTGCTTACTGTAGAAGGTCGAGCTTTATCTCTGTATCAAGGCAATGGCGCTGTATTTGCCACACGCACTAATTCAGATATTGATAAAATCCCACAAACGGTTCAAATCATCACCCAAGAGCTCATTGAAGACCAAGCTGCCTATGAAATATCGGACCTATTCCGTTCAATGTCAGGTGTGTCTTATTTAAATTACGGCATTGTTAAAATGCGCGGTTTCGAGCAAGAAAGCCAAGTATTTTATGACGGCATAAAAGGCGACCCTTTTAGAACCTTTACTATTCCTCAACTTTTTAATATTGAACAAGTTCAAACCTTAAAAGGACCGTCTGGTGCCGCTTACGGAGCAGGGGAAGCAGGTGGAGCCATTAACTATGTCACTAAGAAGCCTACTTTTGAGCAAGAAAATACTGCCGAATTAAGATTAGGTAATAAAGGCTTCTTAAGTGGCAGCTTAGAATCTTCTGGGCCAATCAATGAAGACAGCTCACAGCGTTATCGCGTGGGTATTTACTCGAGTACCGAAGACTCCTACCGTAACAATGTTGAAGAAGACAACCTAATTCTTGACCTAGGCTATGCTTGGGACTTTAGTGACGATAGTACATTAACGGTTCAATACACACATTTTGACCAGTTAGGTGAACGCTTACGTGGTGTCCCCATTGATGAAAATGGTAATTTTTTAACGGACATATCTTGGAATAGCAACGAACCTGACGATGAGCAAGATTTTCAGTCAGACATTTTTCAAGTTAACCTCGAACATTCTTTCAACGATTGGCTAACCAGTCACTCGACTGTGCGTTATTACGAAACAGAAGAAGTGATCAAATTTCACCAAGCAAGAGCCTTAGTAGATACTGACGATGATGGTGTATATGACGAAGTAACTCGCCGATACCAAGACCAAAGGCGTATTTATAAAGGGATAGATCTAGCGTCTTACCTTGTTGCCGATTTAGGTGAACACACTGTAGTAGCGGGTGCTGATTACCATTTCGCCAGTGAAGATGAAGTCTTTTATTATGCCAATGGCGTCAATACTGGAGTGTCTAATTTAAGCCTCACAAACCCCAGTTACGACTCTGATATCAGTGCTTACAATGCAACCTTAAACCGAGACAGGCTAACTGAATTAGACCAAGTAGGTGTTTACATTCAAGATCAGTGGCAAGCAACAAATAAGCTAAATGTGTTGGCTGGTGCTCGACTAGATTATTTCTCTGAAGATTACGTTGATAATGAAGATAATGCAGACAACACCTCATACAATGATTTAGGTTACTCGGTACGTTTAGGTGCAACTTATGACCTCAACGAACAAATCAAACCTTATACGTCTTTCTCTACCGGTTTAACCCCCCAAAGTGCCTCTGATCAAGAAGACTCTTTAGATGACGAGCTATTTGCCCCTGAAGAAGCACAGCAATTTGAAGTGGGTATTCGTAGCTATTTGCTAGACAATACCCTGAACCTAAACGCTGCGATTTATCATATTGATCGTAAAAACACCATAACCGCAGATGAAGATGGCAATACATCAGCAATTGGTAAAGTTCGGAGCCAAGGCTTTGAGCTTGATGCGCTTATGGATATCACTCCACGTTGGGTGGCAAGTATCAATTACACCTACACAGATGTAGAAGCCGATGATATCTCCGAAGACAGCACAGTTTATAGAGTGTTGGCCAACAACCCTTATCATCAAATTGGGGTGTGGACACGTTATGAGTTCCCAGCTATTTCATCTTCTATCGCTTTTGGCGCTGAATACGTAGGTGAAAGAACCGACCGTACAACGAGCTATGACGCACCTTTCACTATTCAGCCATATACAATTTACGATTTATCTTGGCAAACCGCACTGCAAGATTGGAAACTGCAACTGAATATCAAAAACTTATTCGATAAAGAATTTGCTCTTGCGGGTTTCAATGAAGTATCTGGTGCAATTGTTGGTGAACGTCGCCGGATATACTTACAAGTATCATACGATTTTTAAGGGACTAGCCAACGTGTAAGCAAAACTATTGGAAATAGACGCTCCCCCTAGTCATCTATTACAGATTTATTTTCAATTGCCTAAGCATTTGTCATGGGTTAACAGACTAATCATTCTTTCCCATGAAGATATTCTAAAGCTCCAGTAGGAGCTTTAGAATATCACTTAAAACTGACTAATTAACTGAGCCTGATAAGGTAACTCCAGTCGTTGCTCTATAAGCTCTAACACTAATATACCATGTGCCCGCTTGAGGGGAACTCACAGTTACTGACTCGTTATTACCATTTAAGTATGGACGGTAGTCCCAGTTACCCACAGTGGGCTGTGCACCATAACGTATGTATAAATCGGCATCTCCAGTCCCACCAGAAATATCGACACTTAATGTCGACGCACCCGATTCAACATCCAAGGTATAATGCGCCCAACTACGACGTGACAAATCGGGAATATTGACTGAAAAAGTAACAGGTTCAAAGTCACCATCATCGCCACCTCCATCATCATTTGTATCAAGCAACTCATCGATTGCAGCACTTGCATCGGCTATACCAGAACCACATTGGCTACATGTTCCAGGAAAAGCAGCAGCAGAAGCTACAATTGCAGCTTCAATCTCATCCGGCATGGCACTAGGGTCAGCCTCATACAATAGTGCGGCTATGCCCGCTACATGTGGTGCTGCCATTGACGTACCTTGATAATACGCATACGTATCGGAAACTGGGCTTCCTGTTCCGGTATTTAAAGTAGAATATACGCCACTAGAGGTACCAAAAGATAAATCACCACCCGGCGCCGCTACATCAACTACGTTACCATAGTTAGTGTAATAAGCACTTGCACCTGTCGGCCCAGTTGCTGCAACTGAAATAATATCAGCACAGTTTGCAGGCACTGCATTTGATGCATTAATTCCTGAGTTTCCAGCGGCAATGACTATCGTTGCGCCATTCGCTCTAGCTGAACTAATCGCTGCAACGTAAGACTGTGAACAACTACCCGATCCCCCTAAACTCAAATTAATAACTTGTGCAGGTGTCGTATTAGTAGGCACACCAGATACACTGCCGCCAGCAGCCCAAATTATTCCGTCAGTAATATCTGAGGTGTAACCACCACATTTGCCTAAAACACGTACTGGAAGAATTTGTGCATCGAAAGCGACCCCTGCTACCCCTGAATTGTTATCGGTTACCGCTGCAATTGTTCCTGCAACATGAGTACCATGCCAAGAACTAGATGACGCGGGATATCCAAAACCACATTCATTAGCGGCAGTTGCATCGCCTGGATCTAAGGCATTACTGTCTCTTCCATCACCATCATTAGCAATAAATGAATCACTAATCATATCGTAACCCGGTAAAATGTTAGCAGCTAAATCCCCATGGGCGAGATATCCAGTATCCAGCACAGCAACCACTACACCATTACCTGTGGCCTTGTCCCAAGCAGGCTCAACATTGATGCTGGTACCTGAATCAAAATAATGCCATTGATTACTATATAAGGTGTCATTGGGTTGCAGTTGATGTTGCATAAGCTTATCTTCTTCAGCGTATAAAACTCCAGCCATACTGTTTAGCCTGTTAATCACCTCTTGCATGTCTGAATCAGCCATACCTTCTATTTCAAACACATCAGATTCAAGCGCAGTGCGTTTTAGATGTTTAGCTTTTCTTGCAAGGTAATTGGATACCTTTTGTGCTCGTAAAAACCTTCTTTGACTTTCTGTACTCAGATCATTTTCGTTCTCTGAGAACTTAACAATCACTCTTTTGCTCTTGATCCCGTCAGCAGCAGCGACATGTGAATATGTGCCGAGAGAGAAAGCAACAAGTGTTAGTGGTAGTAATATAGATAGTTTTGATAGTTTCATTTTTTCTGCCTGATAATTATTATTTTTAAAGTTAAAGGTAATAAATATACCCCAAAAATAAAATAGGCAAGATTTTGTTAAAACGCAACGCATAAGGGTAAATTATATTAACCATTAATAAGATAAAAATATTAGAGGTTACTATTTAACTCAGGCGCAAAGTGAAGCTATTTAATGACTTTAGTGGTAATGGTTTGCACAAGGCACAATTTAACCTGTAGCGTTAAACCAAGACTCACGATAAATGACGAAAAAGCAATAATATATAATGCTTTTTAAAAGTTTCATTAATAAAAGAACCCTGCCATCACTGACGTCGCAACAGGGTTTGATTTGAATGTTTAGCTTAAATGCTCTTTAAAGAAACTTAAAGTACGAGACCAAGCAAGCTCTGCCATTTCTGGATTATAGCGACTTGTAGAATCATTATGGAACCCATGTTGGGTACTAGGATAAACATTAGCTTGATAGGTAACTCCGTTAGCTTTTAAAACCTTTTCATAGGCTGGCCAGCTGGCATTCACCCGCTTATCGTTTTCAGCGAATTGCAACATAATCGGAGCTTTTACGTTTTTAACCAACTCATCTTTAGCAGGCGTTCCGTAAAAAGGTACGGCAGCATTAATTAACTCTGGTGCTGCGGCTGCCAACATATTGCTTATGTAGCCACCAAAACAAAAACCTACCACTCCTAATTTATCCGTTGTAGCCTCATGTTTTTTCAAAAACTCAGCTGCAGCAATAAAGTCTTGTTCTATTTTAGAACGGTCCATTCCCCGCTGCATAGTACGACCTTCATCGTCGTTACCTGGGTATCCACCAAGGGGAAATAAAGCATCAGGAGCAAAAGCAATAAAGCCTTGTTTTGCTAAACGTCGAGCGACATCTTTAATATACGGATTGAGACCTCTATTTTCATGAACCACCAAAACCGCTGGAGCCTTGGCTTTTAGCTCAGTAGGTACAACCAAATACCCCTGACCAGTACCGTGCCCTTTCGCCGATTCAAACGTTTCATAAGTTGCTTTAATAGCCGAATCATTAAAAGAGACTTGCTCAGCCAATGCATAGTTAGGAGTGAGTGCACCCGCTACCGCACCGAATGTTAGGCCCGCAATAGGCAATGTCGCTAAACGACTCATAAAAGTACGACGGTCTATATCACCATGAGCATAATCATCGTACCAATCAAATGCTTGCTGGGGGATCTGTTCGTTGGAAATGTGTGTCATCATTTTGTTCCTTATAGTCATCTCTCAGAGGTGAGAAACATATCATGGCATTCTAAAATTTACTGTTAGTTTAGATTCGTCCACTAGAGATATTACACATAAAAACCTAATGTCATTTCTATTTAGGTTTTTATGTTACAGCGTAACTCATAGCAGCTCGAATGTTCAGTTAACATCCATTAGATACAGAAACCTGAAATTTACTTTCATTTTTATTTCAGGCCCCCACGATATTTCAATTTCCTTTGTTATTGTTAACAAAGACATATAAGCAACAAAATATAGCGTGTATTTAATCACACACGCTTTTTTAGATTTAATACCTGTCGTCTAATCCAAATATAGGTTGACGTGTTAACCATTTACCACGGGTGAAATCAGGAAAGTGCATAGGCTTACCGCCACTAGCGATAGACTTTTCAGACATACAAGTGACCGCAGCCCAAGACGCATGATCGTACACATCCATCGGCATAGGCTCATTCCTTTTTAATGCTTCAACAAAAGCATGGATAACAAAGAAATCCATACCACCGTGACCTGCACCTTCCGCATCACCTTGATATTTTTTCCATAATGGATGGTCGTATTTTTCCATATAAGCAGCATCTTTTTCCCACTCATGTGCAGGACTCTTGCCTTCAATATGTATACTGTTATTCAAATCCATCCAAATACCATCAGTGCCTTGTACCCTAAACCCTAAAGAATAAGGTCGAGGTAAGTTAGTATCATGGGTTAACACTATGGTTTCACCTTGAGCACATTTAATAACGGTGGTAACAATATCTCCCAACCTAAAATCAACAGAAGCATTGGGATGGGATTCCCCACCCTTTGGGTGCTCATCAATGTACTCATTCAAACCACGGGCTTTTGTTGCCGTTGATGTGAGGTATTCAAAGCGATTACCTCTATTATTGTTAATGCAATTAGCAACTGGACCTAACCCATGAGTAGGGTATAAATCGCCGTTTCGAAGTACCGAGTGGTTGGTTCTCCAACGCGCCTCGCTGTAACCTTTTTGACCAAACTCTACGCCACCGCCATACAATTGCTTACCATTATTAAATTTGACGTGACGCAGATCATGTTGGTAACCACCTTGAAGATGAACAATTTCACCAAAAAGGTTTTGTCTTACCATATTTAAAACAGCCATCACGTCACGGCGATAAGCCACATTCTCTAAGATCATGAAAGGCGTTTGAGTTCGCTCATACGCATCAACTAATGCCCAGCACTCATCTATATCAAAGGCGCCAGCTACCTCAAGCCCTACTGCTTTTTTAGCTTCCATTGCATCAATCGCCATAGGCGTATGCCATACCCAGGGTGTTGAAATAATCACTGCATCAACATCATCTCTGAGTAAAAGGTTCTTATAATCTTCATCGCCTGCACCAAACATGGCAGGTTTTGCCATGCCTGCACTCTCAACCATTTTTGCCGAATTTTCGAGTCTTTCTTTGTCTACATCACACACGGCAGTTACAACAATATCTTTTCTTTTTAAGGTGAGGGCTAGCTGCCCTGTTCCCCGAGCACCAATCCCGATAAAACCTAAACGTAATTTGCTAGCAGTCGATGATGTAGCATAAGAAAATGGAGAAGCTGAAAGAGCTAATGCTGCACTTGCAGCGGTGTTAACTAAAAATTTTCTTCTATTCATAATCAATATTTATCCGTTGAGAAATACGCAAGACCAAAGCCCAACGCAGATTAAAAAACAAGAACATCTTCTACAGAGAACAACAGGTAAGTCAGCGTTATTCTGTAATCAAAGATGAAAGCATTATGTGCATTCGCTGGGATATCTCTGGCCGCTAATCCAAGTGCCCATCACGTTTTGTTCCTCATCTAGTTCGACAAAGTTCGCTTGATAGCCTGATTTAATGCGTCCAAATTGATGCTCTAAGCCGATAGCGTGAGCTGGATAAAGAGATGCCATACGAACCGCTTCGACCCAACTTACCCGCGCAAATTTCATCGCGTTTTTAATAGCAGTATTCATATCTAAGTCTGAACCAGCCAGTGATCCCGCGGCATTAGTACAGCGCCCATCAACTGCATAAATAGTTTCACCATCTAACACGAAAGACTTATCAATTGCCCCCACGGTTGACATCGCATCAGTTACCAATACCGCCCCGCCAGTTTGCTTAGCTGCTACAGCCACACGAAACGCAGCTGGGTGCATATGAAAACCGTCGGCAATAATTCCGAACCAACTATCTTCATCGTTAAGTGCAGCTCCAACCATACCCGGCGCACGGCTTTGAAGAGGTGTCATTGCGTTGTATAAGTGAGTAAAGCCTGTTATACCGGCAGCTAATGCATCACATGTTTGCTCGTAATCCGCTCCCGTATGGCCTGCACAAATAGTGATGCCTTTATCGCGGATTCGCTTAATCATATCCGTGGTAGTCAATTCAGGGGCAATGGTGACTATAGTTTTGCCTACATTTAATGAACTAATGACTTCTAAGCCTTCTTCATCAATTAGGCAAAATTTTTCCTCTGCGTGAGCCCCTTTTCGCTCAGGGTTCAAGAATGGCCCTTCTAGGTGAATACCCAAAATACCAGGTACCCCTTCATCAATAGCTTGCTTTACCGCAGAAATGGCCTGTCTCATGACCTCAAAACTGTCTGTGATTAGAGTTGGCATCAGGCCTGTAGTACCAAAACGTCTGTGGGCACTGGCGATAGTTCGTAACCCTTCAACAGTTGGGGCATTGTTAAACATCACACCACCACCGCCATTAACCTGAAGGTCAATAAACCCAGGAACGAGGTAACGCCCTGACAAATCGAATCGTCTTTCTATCGTAGCGGGCAGTTCACTCTGGGGCATTACCGCAACAACTTTGTCGCTCTCTACAATAACGGCATGGTTTTGAAGTACTGATTGACCTGTAAATATTTGAGTATTAATAAGTGCTGTAGTCATAGCTTGTTTTTTCTTTTTTGTGTATTGGTCGTTCTGTGCCGCGCTGCCGGTTTACTCACCTGCACATTTCCCGAG
>NZ_JBDVBQ010000045.1:0-53022 GCF_039942875.1 Paraglaciecola sp. | reverse complement strand
AGACCTGCATGAGCAGGTTAATTTAACAGTAAAATAGTTAGATCAGGGGGGGGGGCTTTTTGTTCTCTGTGAAGCGTAGCGCTTTGTGGTGAACTGCTTTCTAGTCTTTCGGGAAGCCGCATCTTTAACCTCTATGTAACTCTGGGACAAGCTTTTGTCTTTTGCTTTTCTACCAACTATTTACTGCTCAAAAGAATGGGTTCCGGCTTAAAAGTACACCGAAATGACGAAATCTTAAGCTGTGCTTTTTCTATCCCTAGCTACTATTCACTGCTCCATTCTGATTTTATCTGCTCTTGCTGCATTTACTCATACCAATCGGATTTCTATCTTTTTACCTAAAGCAGACGCAAAGCGTTCAAGTGTGGAGAGCTTTACGTCATCAGAATGGTTTTCAATTCTGGATATCGCACTCTTTTGAGTGTGTAGCATTTCGGCCAATGCTTGTTGGGTTATGCCTGATTCTTTTCTAGCCGCCTTCAGCATGATGCCAAATTTTAAATTTTGGTAACCTTCATCATATCCTTCGGCAAAATCCTTATCATCGGCTTTGCGTTTGGCTACGTACTTTTTTAGATCGCTCATTGTTTTTTCCTCTGTAGATAATCTCTACGTCTTTGTTCTGCAAGTTTGATGTCTTTGGCTGGCGTTTTTTGAGTTTTCTTTTGAAAACAATGGTTAAGTACTACTAAGTTATCACCATCGAAAAAGCCTAATAATCTAAAAATATTATTGCCCACTTGCGCTCTTACTTCCCAAATGTCTTGGGTATTAACCAGCTTCTTTAAATAAGTAGTAGGAATAACATCTAGCTCTTCAACCAATTGTAAGACCCAAGTTATTTTTTGAGCTTGCTTTGCTGTTAATGAATCTAAGAACTCAACAACGGGTGTTTTACCTTCTTGTGTTGTATAAAAATTAATAGTTTTTATCTCAATGTTAACATCCATGTTAACATCCATGTGAACTTCTGCAAGTTTCTAATAAGGTATTTATAGATAAGTGATGATAGATACGTCCAGTATTAAACGCGTTGAAATGAATATACTGGGAGTGTCATCAATAAATGGTGTGCGGAGGGGGGAATTAAAACAATCCTGTATTTTTTCTTTTCTCTGTGTAGCGCTCTGTGGTGAATAGCTTTTTAGTCTTTCGACGAAGCTGCATCCTTAAACTCTGTCATGGTCCAGTACAGCTATTTACTACAGATTAAAGTTTAAGATTGAAGCGTTACACTCTTTTTTAAATAAGTGTATAACGCTTCAAATTTTTACTTAGGATGCGCGATATTACCGGTCTAATTATCGGCCGGTGTTGGCATCAGATAATGCCTTAAAGCGTACGACTTTAAATTCGCCCTGAGTACCGTCTTTGCCGTTATTTAATACCGGAGAGCGGTGCAGTTCATTCACAGTGCCATAGATGTAGTTATCTACGCCAACTGCAAGCCCATCAGGCCAAGACACGTCATCGCGCTGAATAAGGGGGTTATATTGACCATTTGCTTGAGTGTAACCGATTGCGTCACTTGTTATAGAAGTAACATACACATTGCCAGAGTTATCGATTGTTATGCCATCAGAAATGGGCTTGTCACCATAACGCTGCACTTTTTTGTCTAGCGCTTGGTCTGTTAGCGTTTTATCTAATAAGTCTTTGGTCGCAATTCGGTACAAGCTTGTGCCAGACATTGAGCCGTAGTAAAGGTAATCAAAGTTACTGTCTATGGTAATTGGGTTCACGCCCATGCGAACTGGTTGGCCGTTTAGGTACACAGTTTGCTCATCAATGACCATATCGATGTCTTCTGCTTTAGTTGACTTAGATTCTTTCAATACACGACGAGCTTTGCCGGTTTTCAAGTCAACCACAACGATTGAGGCCGTGCCCGTATCAGCGATGTAGATTGCGTTGTTTTTGCTATCAACCGCTAAGTCATTTAGAAAGCTGGAGTCTGTAATCACAGGCTTAGCCAAGTAAATGATTTTATGCAGTTGTTCTTTCTTGGTGTTCCATCCTACTAACCGGCCTGCGTGGTCAGGCCCAGATGTGTCTAACAACCACAAAATGCCATTGGTATCGATATTTATTCCAAGTACCCCGTAAAGACCACCAGACTCTCGGCTTTGAGCCGCATACGCCCAGTTTTCATTGGGGTAAGGTTTGGTTGTCCCATCTGGTAATAGCTCAACGACTCGTAGAGATTTGCCATAAAACTGGTGAATACTCAGAAATATTCGGCCATCAGAGCCCACCGCAATGTTGCCCGGGGGCGTTTCGGCACTGAGATTGGCAACTACTTCAAGTTGCCTTACTTTATCGGCTGCTGCAATGTTTAGGCTAAATGCACTGGTAGCAATCATAGCGGCCGACGCTAATAGTTTGAATGAACGAGTCATTTTAACGTTTCCTCTTAGTCAGTTATTGCCACGTTTTTAGATTTGCTGCAACGATTCAAGCACTTCGCTTGGCTCTGCGCGCTGTGTGTAATCAGCATTTACATCAGCAAATACTATTTTGCCAGATGGGGCGATGACATAAGTTGCTGCATAAGGTAGTTCGAAAGCGCCTTTACCGTTATGAGCTTCTACTTCAATGCCAAAACCACTGTAAATAGGCTTGATTGAGTCCGGAAGAGTAAACACTAGACCTAAGGTTTTAGAAAACTCAGAGTTAGGATCAGACAATACAGAGAAGGTTAGCGCATTTTTTTCTGCTGTTGAAAGTGATGCATCAGGTAGCTCAGGTGTAATAGCCAGTAAGCTAGCACCTTGTGATGTGATGCCGTCAAGCACGCTTTGGTACGCACGCAATTCTAGGTTGCAGTATGGGCACCAACCGCCACGGTAAAATGTTAGTACTACTGGGCCTTGAGATAGCTTTTCTGACAACGTAATTGAGTTGCCAACTTGGTCTGAAAGAGAGAACTCAGGAAATACGTCACCCACTTTTGGAGCAAGCTTCTCAAGCTCTTTTGCTTTTAGCACTTCGACTTCAGCCAGCATGACAGATAGCTTTTCAGCAGGGATGTTTTTAGCAGATGCTTCGCGCACTTCAGTTAACTGCTCTTTAAGACTCATATTATTTTCCTTGGGATTAAATTTATTTTTGAATGAACGTTCAAAATGTTATTTCCGTAAGCAATGTTTGTCAATATCAATTTGAATAACCATTCAAAATGTTATTAAATATCCCCGAACTCAATAAAGTAATGAGCGTTATGGCGATTAAAAAATTCGATGTGGATGTCGTACTTGAGCAGGCAATCAATACATTTTGGCAATATGGTTATCATGGAACGTCTATGCAGCAATTGTTACAAGCCACGGGGTTACGCCCTGGTAGCTTGTATCGAGAATTCGAAAGCAAAGAAGGCTTATACTTGCTTGCTCTGAGTCGCTATGCGGCGGCCACTATTACGACAGTAAACAAACGTATACAAGGCAGTTCAAGTGTTCTTGATGGCATAAAGTCGATACTGGTGGACTTGTTCGAAGAGGCCAAAGCCAAAGATTACTGCGGTTGCTTCTTAGTCAAAACGCAATTGGAATTGTCTGCACACAATGAGTCGATACTGACTAATGTTTCCGAAGAATTTGCAAAAATCGAAGCCAATTACTGCGCTAACTTAAAGACAATATTCTCGCCTGAAATCAGTGTGCACTATGCAAAACAGCTCATGCTCATCATTTTTGGTATTCGTGTTTATAGTTATCAAACTGAGCAACCTGAAGGTGTTGAGGAATTCATTTTATCCATATTGCCTTGGTTAAAAGAGGACCTTGCTTAACAGTATTATGTGAGGTTAGCTTGTATAACTTGGGCCGGTGCTGCTCAGCAAATTAAAGCCGCGAGCACAGGTACTTCAAGGTTTCCCCCGATAATGTACCTTGAATTGAGTAGGCTAAGGTTTTGAGGTTTTAGGTTCATAAAAATATAAAATTTATAGATGAGGGCAGGGTTTAAACTCGCCGGATATTAGACTTTTTTCCTTGCTCTCTCTTGAGCGAAGTAACTCTTTAGTGATTTAACCTTATATCTGATGTGTAAACTTATCCCCTTTAGCTAACCACTTTAAAAATCTATTTTGTAATTCTCTGTCGCTCATCTTAAGAGTCTTCATGGTCTGTTTAAATCATAAGGTATTACACAGGTCTAAACTCTTTGCGCGTTTTATCATTTAAAACTTTACCACCGGAAATGTGAAACCTTTGTGCAAGTGAAGGGCATTTGTGAGTTTATTGTTTTAAGTAGGTCATAGTGACTTAAATGTTCGTCAGCAATCTTGAAACTATTAGCTGCAACCCGCTGTCGCGAGCTTTCGAGTGAGTCACATTTTGACTTTTTTATATTAATTTAGTGAAGCGAGGTTATATGAAAACCTATAAATTATTGTTAGTGGTGTTGGTAATGATGTCATTGTTTAGCTGTAGTTCCGATACAGATAATTCAGCAGAGGTGGAAGATACAGAATCTGACGAAGTCGAAACCTATATTTTAGTAGAAGTGACCAATGGCGGCGGGGTTTATTTAATAAACCAAGATGGCGAAGAGGTTTACAATTTTGATCTGAATTATACCTTAGGCAACGACGCTAACCTTGAAGATGACGGTAGTTTAGTGGCGATTGTTAAAAGCAATAATACTGATATTACCTTTGGCGGTTATGGTGGCAAGTTTATAAAGCAAAATGCCGATAAATCCATAGAGTGGGAGGTAGAGTACGCATCTTCTGAATATAACGCTCATCACGATGTTGAGACCTTGCCCAATGGCAATATTTTGTTTCCAGTATGGGAAAAAGTCTCGGCGGATGACGCAACGGCAGCAGGCTTTAGTGGCGGTTTTGATATCTATCCGGAGTCTATTGTAGAAATGGATCCGCTAACCCAAGAGGTGGTATGGCAGTGGCGAATGATGGACCACGTTATTCAAGACCACGATAGTGCCCAAGCTAACTTTGGCGTAGTGGCGAATAACCCGCGAAAAATAGATTTAAATTACAACAGCAGTCAAACTGACGGCGACATTACCCACGCAAATGGTCTTACTTACGATGAAGAGAATGACCTGATTTACATGACGGTAAACTACTACAGTGAAGTATGGGTAATAGACCATAGTACCACCACTACCGAAGCTGCTGCAGAGCAAGGTGGTGATCAAGGTTTGGGTGGTGATTTAGTTTATCGTTTTGGTAACCCTGAAGTGTACGATAACGAAGTTGGGGAGGTAACGTTAAATCGCGTGCATTACCCAAACCTACTAGACAATGGCAATGTGCTGGTATTTGCCAATCAACTTAACGCAGGGCAATCTGAGGCAATTGAATTTGATTTGCCCGATGAGTTTTCGTTAGAAGTTGGAGTTGATAACGAGCCAACCATCGCTTGGAGTTTTACTGATGAAAATTTGTATTCGGGCTTTATTTCTAGTGCCGTGCGCATGGACAATGGTAACACGCTTATCGCAGAGGGAGTGGCAGGAACGCTATGGGAAGTAAGCGATAGTGGCGAAATCATTTGGCAGTATCAGATTGTAAGCGAAAATCTTTGGCGGGCCTATGTGTTTTCTTCCGAAAGTTCGGCTATTCAAGCGCTAGATATAGAGTAAAGCTGTTATCTTGAAGGTTATGCTAACTATAACGGCTAGCAATAAAGCAGCCTACAGAGCAAATTAAAATTTAATAAAGTGGAGCTACTGTAAGCTAGGGAATTGTCTATTGTAGCTTCCCCTAAAGTACTATGAAACCTGTGGCATCTTGTAACTATTCATGACCCTATATTTGATGAGTAGACTTATCTACCTTAGCTATCCACCTTGAAAATCTAATTTGTAAATCTCTGTCGCTTATCTTAAAAATCTTCATGGTCTGTTTAGATGCAGATTGGTTGCGACTCATTATCAATCCGTGACTTTAAATTTGGGATTAAATATAACCATAACTCAAGGTTGTGTAATTCAGGGGGGGATCTAAGAAGTTGTATCTGTTTTTGTCGTATTAATGTCGTTTATCTAGTGGGTCTCATCAATGTATTGCTCGGTAGTTTTAACATGGGAATATTTTCCGTTTAAATTAAAGGCAACTACTACATCGACATAAACTCCTGTGTCCCACTTTGGTCCATCCATAGCACGAAAATCAATTTCATATACTTCCTGTGTTGAATAAGGTTCTTCTGTAAGCTCAGAAAACCAGATTTCTTCATTATAAATTACATAAATATAACTAGTGGATAGAGTAGTTACTTCTCTGTAATTAACATCAGCCAAGGTGGCAATTGCTCTCAATGAGGTATTTTCCCCCTCATCTCCTGGTTGAAAATCTCTCCAAAGATAGGGATCTAAAATGATAGTGTTTTCGCCAACTTCTGTTTCTGTGGTGACAGAATTTAACTCAGAAATAGTAAGTTGGGAGTATTCTTTATCAGACTCACAGCTGAATAAAGCAAGTACTGAAAGCATTGAAGCTAGAGTTTTAAATGTCATTTTAATCTCCTGTTAAAGGATTAACTTACTAAAGCTAGCTGTTTGAAACTGTAAACATTTGTAATTCAGCTTTTATATTGAAATGCTATCTGCTAACAAAGATATTTGAGCAAGATGGATATCGGGGTCATACCTCCTAGCCGCTTTTTTGCTTAAAGAATGGATTCCGGCTTAAAAGCTTACAGTAATGACGGGATACTTCTCTACCTGTACCCTTTGATTTCAGTGATCGGTAACTCAAATAGTTAGCTAGGGATGAACACCCGTAGCCACAGCAACAGTAGACCAAGTAAGCGAATTAAACATATTGATTTGCAGTTTTAACCTTATCAATTTTCATTATGGTTTAACTCGCTTGTTCTTGTTATTCCTTAGGCAAAATCTCTACATCACGCAGGCTAGACAAGTTTTGAATTAATAAGGGAGCAACGCCGAGTACGGCGGCTAAGGTACTCAAGACCGAATCAAATGCTATATTGGCGCTGAAAATAACCAGAATAAACAAGATGGCTACCAACATAAATAAAGGGGCCCGTAAACTTTGCCACAAACTAGTTTGTGTTTTATCTATCCATTTTTCTACTTGGCTGCTGGGTTCAGCCGTTAAGATAAATTGCCTAAAACTTTCATTGACTAAGTGCCAGCCACTGTCTCTATATATCAATCCACGGCGTTGTAAATGACCAATGGCCTCAACATTGGCTGGGTTGAGTTTAGCGCCATGGGCTAATTGCAGTAGCGTAAGGCGCTCGTCGGTACAGCATTGCTCCCAGCGTAAACGATAAGCAGGGCGAGCATGATGCACAAAAAACTCCACGATTTGCTGGGGTGACCAATAGTCATTTAATTTCAAGTCTTGCTCGGTAATACTTTGTTTTAGTTGCTCTTCTTGCTGCTGTAATTTAATGGCTCTATGATAGGTAAGAAATACCTCTTTAATTTGTTTTAGCTCAGGCCAATGGGTTGATTCGTGTATTAACATCGATACGGCATCAGGAGACGTGGTTAAGGTACTTTTTTTGCTCGCTACCCAATAATAGTGCATGGCATAGTCGCGTAATAATTTACTCCATTGCCACAGCTCTCTTTTATCAGGCGCTTCTTTATCGTCATGAGCAGGAAAGTTATCGGCTTGACTAAGCAGTAACATCGGCGACACTTCTGACACAATAATCAAGTCAATTTTTTGTTGTTGTAAGTGTTTAAGTATTGTCAGTGCTTGGGTACGATTTTCTCGCTTAAATACGCTTTGTGCTAGCCCTTGAATGACAATGAGTGGGGTTTGAGCTTGGTTTTGAAGCCCAAGGATCTTAGTTTGATTTACCTGCCCTTCAGCATCTATCCAATCTTCTATATAGCTGATGTGTCCCTCGTATATGGGGATTTTCTTAGCGCTGAAAGCATTTTCTAAATCTAACTGACTTAACTGACTAATAAATTGTTGCCGCATTTGGCCACGCATTTTTAATTCTTTTAAACGCTGCCATATATATTCACTGTGCTGCGATTCTGAAGGAGGTCTAAGGCGATAACTATCAAAAATATGCTCACCTAATAATTTACGACTAACTAAAAACAAACCAGCAAAAAATATCCCCATAATGACTAGCGCTGTAATGAGGATTATGTGTGGTAAAAACTCCCAACTGGCGGCTCGCATAAAGCGATTCGGGTTGTATTGTAATGATTTTTCTTTTTTGTTTTGGAGGTTATTGGCTGCCTCAAATTGATATTCGGCGGCAACATGAGTTTTGAGGTTTAAATTTTTGATAATCGATTTTAGAAAAGGGTCATTATTGGCGTTGCTATAACCGGTTGGGCTATCGATTATAGTTATCCAGCTACCCGTCACTTTAGTATCAGCCGAGACCATTCCTGGAAATAAATCTTCATGCACAATTTGCGGCGAGGCAGGTGATAAACCTGGCATATCACTCGTAGATGGCTGCATTATTTCTCTATAATGCTTAGCTTGTTGTGCCATTTTTTGCTGTTGTACTTGTAAATATTGATTTTGAAAGGTGGCTTGTCCGGTAAGCATATAGCCGTTAACACTGTTAATTAGAATGACCGCTGGCACCATAGTGATGAGATAGATATTTGCTGCCAAATACCAAAGATAACCCAATGATACCCTGCGGTTTAATAATGCAAGACTGTTGTTTTTAGGGGAGCTTGAAGGATGTTTTAGTTGGCTTTCTTTGGTTTTTATCCACAATAACAATGAAGCCACTAAAAAGAATGCGACTCCAATCACTAAGCCAAGCGGTGTAGTGTCATTAGCTTGAGTTAAGGAGTGTATGCTGGGGGGAAGAAACAACAACACAAAACAAATAAGCAACCCAAAAATAAAGGGGATAAAAAAGGGAGTTCTAAAGACAATGCTTGGTTGCGGCAGAAAACGCTTAACTAGGGCTTTAAAAGCTAGTTTTTGGTTATGAAAAGCAACGGGTACAAGTCTATATTGCAGCACAATTAAGACCAGGCTCAAAGTCAAAAAGAAAAAGGCCAAGCGTGGTAGAACGTTGTTAATCACACCCATACTCAACAATTGCATGATACAAGCAGACCATATCCATAAGGCAAGCCATTTGTACCTGACACGAAAGGCCAAGGGGTGGTTGTCATCATGTTGATAATGAATAATGCGTGCCCACAAGCCTTGTAGGCTTAAATAGCGGCTAAGTAACACCAAAGGGATAAGTAAAAATAGGTATAAAATAACGGCAAGAAATACCAATAACATATTTACTTGAGAGGCTTCCTCTTGATTATAAAAGACCACCAAACCCCATTCGGGGATATCTTCATGTAACATACCAATAGTGACGTTATGTGGGGCATGACGATACTCTAGTTCCAATTTATTGGGGGGTTCTACGTCTAAATCTGTCAAGTGCGCCATAGTGGTAAGCAATTGTAAATTGTGGGCATTTTCTGCAAAAAAGTTTTCTACTAAACTACGTTCCTCGTCGCTGTGATATAACACCTCACCTTGTTGATCAATAACTGCAAATCCGAAGTTATTAGGTAAAATACGCTGATTTAAACTCGTTAATGTAGTACCAATTGAACTGAGGTACTGAGTGTCTTTTTTACTATCCGGGTCCTCAACTATGTGTTTAAACACTAATTGACTATTAAAACGGGCATCTCGAATATTGCGGATACGTTGAATGAAAAATGGTTGGCCCTCCTTGGATTTATCTGTGTCTTCTTTATGTTCTTTTCCTTTCCAGTTCCAAAGATCGCCGTGCCAGCCTCGCTGATAGTATTCACGTCCTTTTAAATCCGTTAGCTTTGTATTGTATAGGCCTTCATGGGGACGATATATAGTTGGGATTTGCTCATCATCAAAGCCCGAAAAGTAACCATCTTTGTTAAGTAAAAACCAATTCTCGATAAAATAGGGGGGGAACTTATTAGATTCTGTTGTGGTGGTTTCATCAGATTCTGTTAATAACAGGCAATTTCTTAGCTGTTGAGATTTATCTGCGTTATGGGCAAGTTCGGAGCCTGATGGGCCTTCACAATGGGTATTTCCCTGCTGTTGGATATTTTCAAAATAGGTATTATCGACTTCAATTAGTTTGTTCAATTCTTCGCTAAAATCTTCCCTGATCATTTTGTGCAAACTTTCGCTTTGAATTGCCTTTTGTTGTAACCAATAACGATAAAAAAGTTGATCAGAAATGGCGATGGCCAGTACACCGAATAAGATAAATAGGCCGAGAATGAATTGGCTTACATCAGAGCGTGAGTAGCTATAAGTTGGGGCGCAATATTGAATTTTTAATATAGGTAATATTGCGACTAGCAGAACTAGGCAAAGCACAGCCCATAAAGCAGTGGTATTACCGACTTTTAAGTTGTTTAATACGACGTCTTGTTTATCAACAAAGGCTAACAAGTAAATATCCTTTGTTGAGTGTGAGGGGCTTTTTTCATCGGCCAAATTCAGCTTGGTTAACTTTATTGGTTGTCGATAAATTCTCAGATGGAGGCCTGCTATCTCTCGGTCTATAGAATCACTTACACGTGTGTCTGTTCTCTCTAGATAAATTTTAACATTTGAAAATCTTAAGTCAGAAAGGTTTTTTGCGAGATCAGTATGGCGTTTTTCTGCCAAAATATTGCCTTTATCATCACTAATTATCAGTAAGGGAAAAGGACTTAAATGGCTTGGGATAAGATCAGAAATAGGTGTGGTTATTTTTAAATCATCAATTTCAATTCTAATAGCTTGTTCATTTGGGTCCAACTGTAAAGCAAACTCAGTGCTATCTGTTTCTATAGAGTTAGCGCTTTCTGTTTCTTGAGATTTATTGCTATTTTTGAGGACGTTTAAGTGTTTAAAGTTTTGTGTGGCGTTGAGCAGGCTTTTAAATTTATTAGTGTCGAGATTGGAAGTAGTATCAACCTGCTTATTATCGGACTTACTGGTTTCTTCAGCCTGATCTTCTATAAATTCTTGGCGAACACTGGTGCTGAGTAAATTAAGTGATTGCTGTAAACTTTTTGCCGCTTCGTTTAGTTGCCGCAAATAACGGTGGTTTTGTTGAATTTCATTTTGTTGAATTTTCAAAAAATAATAAGCCGCAGCCACTAAAATAATAATGAGCAATAAAATACTGTAGCGTTTAAATGGGGATTGTTTTTTTGTGGGCATAACTCACACGTCCTTGGTAAATTATTTGTGCAGATATTATGGTTTAGTAAGCATGGTTGTGCAAATTTCATACAGGTAAATATGGTGCATGTAAGGCGGTGGTGTAGCCTAAGCTAGATTGTATGAGCGAAAAGCTGGTGAGTATAAGCTAATACATAGGGTATTTAGGTGGCCCTTCAATCAAATATTTGCAGAGTGTAAAGCTAATAAAATATGAGAGTTTATTTGTATCTCGTTGTTTTTAAAACATTAAACAACGGCTTTGCTTAAGCTCATGTTATCACTTTTATCTTCTTTTTTTCTTCGGCTTGATCCCAAGTGCTTTGTTTCTGGCGTGTTGTTTACCTTTATTACTTCTTTTGGCCGGTTGGTTTTGTTTCGTTAAGTCGGGTTCATAACCCGGCAGCCACTGTTGTAATAGTACGCTATCGAGTACTTTTTCAACTGCTTCTAACAACCATTCTTCATTTGGACTCATCAGCGATATGGCTAACCCTGTATTTCCAGCTCGACCTGTGCGGCCAATACGGTGAATATAATCTTCGGCAACATAAGGCAGTTCGTAATTGATGACATATTTCAAATCAATGATGTCAATGCCTCTTGCTGCTACATCGGTTGCTACTAGCGCTCTGGTTTTACCTTGTTTAAATTCTGCGAGTACTCTTTCTCTGGCACCTTGTGACTTATCACCGTGAATAGATTGAGTTGATATACCGTCTTTGCACATTTCTTTAGCGAGAGCATCAGCCATTTGTTTGGTGCGAGTAAAGATTAATACTTGATGCCAGTTTTTTGAGCCGATGAGATAAGACGTGAGTTCTCGCTTGCGATCACTATCAACTGTGTACACCAGTTGGTCAACTTGTGTGGCTGCGGCATTGCGCTCACTCACTTCGATAAGTGCAGGGGTATTGAGTAAGGTTTTACTTAATTTAAAAATTGCGTCATCGAATGTTGCTGAAAATAATAAGGTTTGCCGTTTGTTGGGTAGGCGTACTAAAACTCGATTGATTTCACCTTTGAATCCCATGTCTAACATGCGATCGGCTTCATCAAATACAATGGTCTGAAGTTGGCTTAAATCAACGCTTCCTTTTTCAATATGGTCTAACAAGCGCCCAGGTGTTGCTATCAAGATATCCACGCCTTTCTCCATCGCAGATAGTTGTGGGTTAATGCTGACACCACCATATGCCACCGCAATGTTAAGGTGAGTATTTTCAGCATAAGCCACAAAGTTCTTATACACCTGTTGGGCGAGTTCTCGAGTGGGGGTTAATACCAGTGCTCGAGTAGGTCTTTGTGTATCAGTAAATTTTATTAGTTGTTGCAGTATGGGAAGGGCAAATGCCGCCGTCTTGCCAGTGCCTGTTTGCGCGCCAGCCATAATATCTTTACCTGCAAGAATAACGGGGATAGCCTGTTGTTGTATTGGTGTTGGGCTCTCGTATCCCAACTCTTTGATTGCATCAGTTAGGGACTTATCTAATGCTAATGAAGACAAACTCATATATGACGTTCACTTTTTAATTACCTGTTGTCTTTATATCATTTCTGCTCTGGCATGTAAGTGATAAACCTAGTCAGCTTTGCTACGGGTTTTAGTTACCTAATGTAAACGTCAAACTTAGATTTTGTAGCTCTGTATGGCGGTTGTTGTAACGGGCCTCTGAAATGGTTACGATTAAATAAGTATTTCAGATTTTGTGATTTTGGTCGCATGTACTGCTTGTTTGCCAAAAAATTAAAGGACTTTCTAATGAGCGAAAATAACACTTCAAAATCATTAATATTTATTGTGTTACTGGTTGCTGTCGGGGTGGGTTTTGCAATCATCACCATGACAGGAGAGAAAGAAAACACAGAACACCCAGATAACTCTGAGGTTATAAATGAGACTCAGCCTACAATCGAACCTAAAGAGGAAGTTAAGGCTGAACCCAATCCCAAACCTATAAAGCCAAAAGAAGAAGTTAAAACTGTTCCGAAACCTATAGAGCCCAAAACTATTCCAGAACCTAAAGCTGAAATTGAAATCGCTCCGGAGCCTATCGAGCCCAAAGAAGACGCTAAAATTGAACCAGAACCTATTTTACCCACATGGGATATATTCGAATCTGAAAACGAGACAACAGGTGAGAAAACAGCCATTGCTTATTCTCCAGACTCATATCCAGAGCCAAGAATGCAAGAACCCTACTCGGATATAAAAGGATGGATGGCAGTGAGTTGCAACAGCGGCTTCGAGTGGTCTTATTTTGGATTCTCTACCCCGCCGAGTATTGCTAAAAGCACTAAAAAAGACGGTTATGACAAAATGATCGTGAAAGTTAGCTGGGATGGCAAAGTTGAAAACCTAATATTCAACCAAAAATGGGGTGATAGGTTTTTAAACTTTAAGGAAAGTGTTTTTGCCATTAAAAAAATTCAAAAATCAAATTCAGTGTCATTAGACCTAGATTGGGAAAGCCAATCAAAGGTTCGGTTTACATTCTCCCTCAATGGCGCACCAGCTGCATTAGATAAAATTAGAGGCATGTGTGCTAATTACTAAAGGCTATTAATATCAGTAGCACTTTTCTTGGTTAGCACTAACGCCCCTCCACGATAATTACGTAAGCGTTCGGTGATGCCACCTAGCCTTTCGCAAATCGCTATGGTAGCAGTTGCTCGATATCGGTGTTTTGGGCTGAGAGGTTTTCAAGTAGGTACATCATATAGTCGAACGGCGTCAGTCCGTTCGCCTTTGCTGTTTCGATAATGCTGTACAGCATGGCACTGGCCTCAGCGCCTTTGGCTGTTTGACTAAACAGCCAGTTCTTGCTCCCTATAACGAAGGGCTTGATTACCCGCTCAGCTCGGTTGTTGTCAATGCTCAAGTGACCATTTTGCGTGTAAGTATTGAGCTTGCCCCACTGATTTAAACAGTAAGTGATAGCTTCACTTAATTTGCTTTTAGCCAACATTTGCGATTCTGATTTTATCAACCACGCTTCGAACTGTTTGAGCACGGGGATGCTCTTTTCTTGTCTTATTTTCTGCCGCTCTTCAGGTGTACTCGCTTTTATCTGCGTTTCAATACGATACAGTTTTTGAATATGGTTAAGCGTCCAGTCGGCTCTGCCGCTAGATTTTTTACCTTGTGCGGTTTTGGCTTCAACGAATTTACGCCTAGCATGGGCCCAGCAGCCTGCGAGTGTGGCTTGAGTTTATGGTAGCCCGCATAGCCATCAACTTGCAGATAACCGGTGTAACCTTGCAAATAACCCACGGCACATTGACCCGCACGATTCGGTTGATAGTCGCACAGTACGATGTTTGGGATGTCGGTATTAGGTAATGTTCCCTTAGGCGAATCTGCCCCTGAGGTATACACCCACATATAACATTTAGCTTTATCTTCACTGACCACTGTTAAGGTGGTTTCATCCGCAGCAATAACGGGCTGGGTAAGTATCAATTCGTGTAAACGGTCATATAGCGGTGTGGGAAGGTCAGCACACGTTATCATCCAATCAGCCATGGTTTTTTGCGGCTCAATTCAATGCCATATTGTTTGAACATGGCTTCTTGGCGATATAGGGGTAACCAAAATTGATATTGGCTGGTGATTATTTGACTGAGTAAGCTCGGTGTCGCATACCCTTTGGGGATAACGGAAGCTGGCACCGGCGCTTGTTTGATATGATTACTAATACCACCTTTTTCACACACCCGGCACGCATATTTAGGGCGCACATGCTCAATCACTTTGACTTGGGCTGGGATAAACTCAAGCTTTTCGCTTTTATCTTCACCTATCTTGTGTAATTCACTGTTGCAGCAAGCGCAGACTTTATCTTCTTCTGCGATATCATGGTTAATGACTTCACGAGGTAAGTCTTTGGGTAACGGCTTACGCTTAGGTTTGTTGCGCATATAGCTGATGACTTCTTGTTCAACCGGCGTTTCAGCAACCAGCTCTTCAGCTTCATTAAACAATTCACCTTGACCAGGATGACCTTCGCTGCTTGCCCCAAACTGTTTTTGTTGGGCAAGACGAAACTGCCCCTGCAAATACGCTATCTTGGCATCCTTTGTTTCAAGTAAGGATTCCAGCTCGGCGATACGTTGGTGTAATTGAATTTCATTCATGTCGCTCATTATAACGTTAAGTGACTGTTTTGAATTAGATTAAAACGTGATCGTTAAATGCTGCTTATGATCTCATGTTATAATCCAGAGGCAGCGTAATCCAAACTGCGGTGTCCAACGACATCATTGCCACCGAGCAACCATGTTAATTGTTGTTCGCTCAAATTAGTGTGTTTGAGTTCGCCACACTTAGGCCATTTGAAGCGTTGTTTCTCTAATCGTTTGTACCATAATGCAAAGCCGATTTTATCCCAATATAATAACTTGAGCTTGTCATGTTTTTTGTTGCAGAAGATGAATAATGCGCCGGAGAATGCATTTAATACGAGTTCACTTTCGATAATCGCTAGCAGGCCATTAATCGATTTTCTAAAATCAACATGCTCAAGTTGCAAATAAATATCATCAGGCTCAACAAACATTCTCATGATTGCACTGCCTTAACCAAACAGGTTCGCAAGGCGTTGAAAAAGATAACGAAAGCTCCCCCAATCTGACAGATAGTGATGGCTGAGTAGTCGTATCGATAGCAGGCTTACTAGCTTTCACAAATCGAGGCGGATTATCTGGCTGTTGTAATCGGCCTCGAAGTTTATAAAAACTCGATGTGCTCACCCTGAAATTTTGACAGAAATCAACAATACTTAATTCGCTCGATTGTTGTTGGGAAATCAAATCTCGCCACTCACCTAGTGATTTATGCTTCATAATACCTCCGATTAATAATGAGAAGGCATTTTCAGACTAACAAGCCCTAACGGCTAGATGCGGTTAATCGGACGGATGCAGTAATTAGATAAAATACACAATCAAAGTCCACGAAAAATGATGTGAAAGGGGGGGCCCGCACTTAGCAACAGCCTGTTCAAGACAATGTTTTTAAAACCGAGTGGGTGTTTGAGACAGTTAAATGCTGATCTCATTAGGGCCAGAGAGTACACCAATTAAACCGCTCTCAGAATAGGCCGGATATATGTCAGTACGACCCTTAATCATTCATCGTCAGAGTTGATGTGCTAATAAAAATAAAGAAGTAAACATCTTCTAATTGAAGATGAAGGTAAATATTGCCTTGACGATAGTGGAGCGTCCATATATGTCTTTGTAATTTTTTGAAAGAAAAAAATGCTATTATTAGAGGTGACTCATAGTCCCTTCTAGGGACTATGAGTCACCCCTCCAGCTCTTTCGGTAGTTGCTGATTTCATGCTTAAAACTTTTAGAGTACGTATTTACATTACATATTATGTTCTGATGATATGTTTTTAGCCTCTAGTTCCACCGGTTGAACAACGAGGAATGTAAGTTGCTGTAACTGAGTTTGATAGCTCTGTACAAGCATCATCCGTATCAGTCACACAGGCTTTTACCGCAAAATTAACATCAGTATCACTTGAAGATATCGTTATCGCTGCGGAGCCGCCGGTCCAAGTGCCATATAAATATGGACTGGTCATATTCGATGAAGATGAACGATATACCCTATAGTAGTTAGAGCTGCTGTACGTAGTAAAAGACATTGTATTCTGACCATAACATACATTGCTGCTTATAGAAGCCGTTGGGTCATTGTCAAATTCCGCCGTAGTCCTAAAATTTGAAACTGTAGTGTCCCGAGCTAACAAACGTCTCTCATTGTCAGCTAAGGTGGCATTACCAATACTGTAACCATCAACTGATTGATCATCAGATGACCAGTAAGGTATTCTCGGTGTAGAGGTATTTTCGCTATTATAAGAGAGGACAGTTCGATGAACTCCCTCTAAAAGATATCCGTGATAATAATTATTAGATGGCGACTCTTCGTAATTATGATTCATGCCTATTAGGTGACCAAGTTCATGAGCAAACGTATAATTTGTACAAAAAGTTTTCACCACCATAAAGGCTTGGTTAGCTGAGGCCGTGAGAGTAGCAACGCCACAATATCCACCATCTGAAACAATCATCGCAACTATATCTGCTCCATATGCATTTCTTAAATCATCTGTTTCAGGTACAGTTCCATCTTTAAGATCATCCAAATATGTAAAGATATCGTTTGCGCTTTGCTCATAAGAAGTTGGCCCCACATAAACGAGTTGCGCAGCAACTGCAGAATCTACTCCATTATTTTCCATTATTGTATTAATTTGATCATGCATAAGCATTATTTGAGCTTCTATCGCAGATTCTGATCCCAACTCATCTAATGCATTATCAGTATATACAACTGCAATATCTATCACATTACTAGCAGCCAATGATGATGACGAAGTAATGTAATTATTTGAGTCATAAGTAGATTCAAATACACTATCATCGTATGAAGTACTCGCTTCGTCACTTAGATCTTCTAAAATTGGCTCTTCTGGCAGATTAACCTCATTATTTTCTGTTAGAGAATAAATATCATCAGATATCGGCAAAATATCGTATATTTTTCCACCAGCAAATAAAATGCCTACAAAGGTTCCGTCAGGCGTGCTCGTTAAGGTCAGTCGATCTGTTGATGAATCAAGACTCTTGGAGTTAATAATGGTATGTCCTAAATTATTTTTCCTGCTTTTAATGTCTGAAAAAGTTAATAATCCAATATCTAATAGCTCTATATCAAAACTAGAAGTAGAATTACGAAACGCTGACTCTTCCAACTTAATTATTTTTTGATGATGTGATTTATTACTTAACTTCTTAATTCTCTCTTTTTGTTTTGAACTAAGGGTATCGCTATCGATATAATTGAAAAGCTTTTTATTGGCCGCATTTACGTTTAAGGAGCCCAAAAAAAGTGCTACGAGTAGAATGATTGTATGCTTCATTTAATTTCCTTTTTACTGAATTTATAATATACCAACTCAAATGTAACCTTCGCTTTTAGAGTCATTAAATTACCATTCATCACTAGTTCATTCAAGAATTAGTTGTTGATAAAATCACCCGAAAAATAATTTTTACCTGATGCCAATATTACAAAGACACACATAGCAATTAAATACCCAATCGCAGCTCTATCAACAAGTTATAAATTTCAGGTATCTCTAATTCTCGAGGTCTAGTTTGATGAAATCAGACGTTGTGTGGATTGTTACTGCAGGTAACACATTTAAATTTTTACTCAACCTTGAATTTCAAACAGCAAGAAGCTCCAATGGTTTTTGGATGCTTTAATATAATGAAGTTTTAGATGTTTAGGCCGATTGAAGTAACGCTCTGGCCTTTGCCATTCCTCGTATTCGTTGATGGTCTGTGTGATGTTTGAATTGTTGTAACATGTACTCACTGCCAACTGCGGTATGAAAGTGCTGTTCAAATTCTGTGGTGATGGTTAACCACTGCTCTGAATTAATGCTTATTCGTTCTAGAATTGGGCTGTTATGGTTTTCGATATACCCTGCTTTATCTTCTCGAATACACCTGCCTGTACAATCTACTAGTTCACAGTAATCTATTAAGCTATAAGCAATGCCTTTGGGCATGTTTTGTCTGGAGTTACCCACAAAGCTCATGAGCTGTTTAGGTTGTTCGCCTTTGATAAGAGCATGTATTCGAGTTTGAACACTGGTGTGTTTGGAGGTTTCGGGTGTAGTTTCCATCTTGGGAAGATTAACATGACAGTCATCGGAGCCAGTGCGGGGCTGTATTGCATATCAATATTAATACTGATTAAGTCAAGGTTATGTTAGTCAGTCTACATAGTGGATTGGGGGGATATTAAAATTTTTAGTTATTGTGCTTTACGACATCGCCCACCTAGGTTCATTTTTACGTATGACATTTTGAAAACCTAAAAAAACACTTAGGTATAAGATTAAACAACTTTAATAAGGGGGAGGGGGTATGCAAAAGTCTGAGGGTTCTTATGCGGACACCGCCACCCTAGCAACGTGTTTAAAATTTCTGTAATTTTTAGGGAGGGTAAAACACATTACTTCGCGTGGTACTTTAATCGAATAAAAATAGCGCGATTGTCTCACTTGGCTAAATGCTCTACTAGCAAAATAAAAACGCCTGCGCTGCCAGATAGAGCAGCTGCGCGCCTCAGCTAAGTGCAATTGGTTTTGGGTATATTGCTCTGTAAGCAATTAGGCCTGAATAAGCAGCGGTATTAAATTTGGATACTGATTCATATATTCGATGTCATCGTAGCTAGTAGAAAAGGACATTAATCCACTTTATCCGTTGGAATTTTTCTATTATTGTACGGTTAATTATTTTCTTAGAGTAAGCAATATATGTACTTTTTAGATATGGCGTTGGCTACGTATCTCGAAATAATATCAAATTCATTACAAGATTCGATGTCTCAGCTTCAAGGAACACAAGTTGAAGCAAGGCGTGTTCAGCACAAAGGCCATCAAATATCCTACTCATATCAATTGTGGAAAGTACAAAATAAATCCGTTTGTTCAAATCACTTTAATGATTTAAATGAGAAGTCTCTTTGCTCTCAGGCTGCAAAAGAGATGTTCCGCGACATGTGTTTTCACCTTCAAAATAATAAAAAATCAGGATGGCGTTATACCAAAACAAAAAATATGTATTGCAACGCGGCTTCAAATTATAAGCCTGTTATAGCAACCGTTTCTTTTGACGAAAAAACAACAGAACAAAAGAATAAAGAAAAATGCAGTATTGCTAGGTTACGATTATCACAGTCACCAACTGCAAAAAATTTAAAGCTTAAAGAATCAGCTTGTTCGCCCTCTGAGTAGGTACAGCCACTCTGCTAAACCGTCTTTTAATTTCTTAAATCCTTGTCATCGAAGATGAAGCTCTTATACCCTCTTGCTAATCGGTGGGGGATCTTTTTATAAATTCGAAGTATGTGACTAAGCTTCACACTTTTGATGTCACATTGGAGACTTTCTGAAACGAAAAAACCTCTAAGCCAAATAACTTAGAGGTTTTAATGTGGTGGAGCTGGCGGGAGTTGAACCCGCGTCCAGAAGACGTCAACCGTCGGTACTACATGCTTAGTTTGTCTTTTATTTAACTACGTGGAACTCCGACAAACAGGATTTCGTTGTAGCTGGCCTAATACTGTTTCGCGGTTCACCCTTAGACAAGGTTCCCTCGCTATCCTGCTGGGATGACCTTCCGAACCTCTACTAGCAGAAAGAGTATGAGTGGAAGGGCTTAGCCGGTTATTAAGCGGCTAGAGCGTAGTTTTCGTCGTTTGCGACTATTTAAAATGCGGCTTTTTAAGAGGCAAACCGCTCCTCTGCATGCACCTAAAGCATCTAGAATCCTGTCGAATCCAAAATCAGCCCCAAATGTTGTTGGCTGCAAACTGCCAACGTCCGTATTCTAACATAGCCTAGTTGGCAATGAATACAGTGATTTGATAAATGTAAGGTCTTCAGTCACTTACTGGACTTGTTTGCTTATAAATTGCTCAAAATGTGTATCGATAAACAGTTGGTTTAGCCGTAGGCGATATTTTAATCAGGGTAGGAGAGGTTTTGACAATAAAAAGCCCAATAAAAATTGGGCTTTGATAGTTGAGTAAAGACTGTAGTTAACGCATATGCTGCCTATTGCTCACAGGTCAAACACATTGCATATACACCTTTAGGATCGTTAAGTTTACTGACCGCTTCAATATCAGCTGTAACGGTTTTCACTAAATCTAATAAAGCATTATCGTTTTCTAATGTGAAGGCGCCATCAAAGGTAACCGCTGCATTTTGGAATAATTGTTTCCAAAATAATTCACTTTGGCTTAAAGAGCGTTTGATGTATTGGGTGTCATATTCTTGCAAGCTAGCGAGTTCAGCTGCAGCTTGAATACCATCTTGCAGGTAACCTAAATCATCAACTAACCCAAGTTCAAGGGCTTTATCGCCAATCCAAACACGGCCTTGGGCAATGCTGTCTACATACTCTTTTGTAAAGCCTCTTTTGTCTGCAACTAAAGATATGAATTGGTCGTAGCCGTGCTCAATTCCTCTTTGCATGATTTCGCCCATTTTGGGGTTAAGGCTGCGGGTGACACCCATGCCGGCAAATTCTGTAGTGCCCACACCATCAGTATGCACGCCTAGATAATCTAGCGTGTTCTCAAAGGTGAAGAACATTCCAAAAATACCGATTGAGCCAGTAATAGTGCTTGGCGCGGCTACAATTTTGTCTGCACCCGCTGAAATCCAGTATCCACCCGACGCTGCATAGGTACTCATAACGGCAACTACTGGTTTGCCCACTGCTTGCAGGTTTTCAACTTCTTGACGGATGATTTCAGAGGCAAAGGCGCTGCCCCCTGGCGAGTCTACGTAGAGCACGACTGATTTAACTGAGTCGTCTAGACGGGCTTTGCGTAACAATCTTGCTGTACTGTCGCCGCCAATTTCGCCAGGTTTTTTACTACCGTTTAAAATGGTTCCTTTGGCTACCACTATGCCGACCTTATCTGTATTGGTTTCAATGGTAGGTAAAGGTGGGTTGATAATGCTTAGGTAGTTTTTGTAACTAATGCCGTTGAAACTAGTGCCGTCATCATTTTTGCCTACGGTTGCGATGATCTCTTGTAATACTTCTTCGCGGGTTTTAAGGGCATCTACCCAACCAAAATCTAAGGCGTACTTAGCAAAGTCTCCACCAACTTGTTCAAATTTTTCTAAAAAGACATCAAGCTTTTCGTCAAAGTTGCCTTCGTCAATGCCTCTAGCTGCGGCCACAGCGGTTTTGTATTGGCTCCACATACCATCTAACCATGCTTTGTTAGCGACTTTTGCTGCATCAGACATATCATCACGAATATAAGGTTCAACTGCAGATTTATAGGTGCCAACTTTAAATACGTGGGTTTCAGCTTTGAGTTTTTCGATGGCCGATTTGAAATAAGTACCGTACCTTCCATAGCCTTCAAATAACATAAAGCCCATAGGGTTAAGGTAAATGTGATCAGCATGACTGGCTAGGTAGTATTGGGTTTGAGTGAAGTAATCCCCTATAGCAAAAATGGGTTTTTCGCTTTCTTTAAAACTATCAAGGGCTACGGCTATTTGCTCAAGTTTGTCTAAGCCTGCACCACCAAGACCGTGTAAATCTAAAACTAAGGCTTTGATCCGTTTATCTTGTTTAGCATTGTCGATTGTCAGTAATACATCTTGCAGTAGTACTTCTGGTGAGTCTTCTTCATCTTCGAAAGCCTGTTGCATGAACTCTTCGAAAGGGTCGACCGCTTTCTTTTCAATAACTACATCACCTACTAGTTTTAGCACTAAGGCTGAGTCTGTAGGAACGGTTATTTTATTGTCGTCTTTCATAATTGCAGAAATAATGACAATTAATAGTATGATAAAAATGAGGTTAAAAAATAATTTACGAGTGAAATTAAGACCAGTCCACAGACCGACAAATAAAGATTTTGTCCAACTTTTTCCAGCTGCCATAGAAAATAGATACACTAATTAAGAAACATTAATAGCATCCTATCTAAAAAAGTGGGTTGAGGACATTTGCAAATGTAATTTTTTGTAACTTTTAGTTCTGTAGGTGAATTTTTAAATAATTAAGCTGTATATTGGTTGAAATTCAGACAGTTTAGATAGTGTTTACATAAAACCAGAGAGTGAAAAAAGCAGCTCTGTCTAAAAAAGTACAAAGCTGCTGTATTTATATTATTGAAGCAGAGCCAAGTTAAGCTCTTTGCAGTTGTTCTTGGGCTGGGCCTGTTCTATCAGCTTTATTACCTTTTAAACGCTCTACCAACATATAATTGATTGGCACTAGAATCAGGGTAATGAAAGTGGCAAACAATATTCCAAACCCCAGTGATACTGCCATAGGGATTAAGAATTGCGCTTGAGTTGATTTTTCAAACAATAATGGCATTAGTCCAATAAAGGTGGTTAAGCTGGTGAGCATTATCGGTCTGAAGCGAGATGCCCCTGCAACCAATACCGACTCCAACAACGCATAACCTTCTTCACGCTTTTTATTGATAAAGTCCACCAGTACTAAAGAGTCATTTACCACTACCCCTACCAGTGCCAACATGCCTAATACACTCATGATGGTGAGGCTCATGCCCATTAGCCAGTGGCCCATTACCGCACCTATCATGCTAAAAGGTATAACACTCATAACTATGATAGGTTGAATGTATGACTTAAACGGAATAGCTAACAAGCCATATATGGCAAAGAACACCATTAATAACCCAACGCCAAGTGAAGAGAATGATTCTCGCTGTTCACGGGCTTCCCCTTCCATTTTATAACTAACTCCCGGGTATTGGTTGACGACTTCTTGCACAAATTCAGTTAAGTCAGCTTGCAGAACCGTCATGTTGGTATTTTCTTTTTCAACATCAGCAGTAACGCTTACTGTACGAAAACGGTCGATACGCGTGATTTTTGCCGGGCTTTTACCTGGCACTAAGGTAGCAACATGGGCCAGAGGAACAGCACCTCCTGCCGGTGTTTCAATCAATATATTCTGCAGGTCTGAAAGTGAGCGGCGTTCGTCGATTGGCAACCTCACCATAACCCGAACGTCGTCTCTGCCCCTTTGAATGCGCTGTACTTCGCTACCAAAAAAGGCATTACGAACCTGACCTGATATATTCACTCGAGTTAACCCTAACGCTTTACCTTGCTGGGTTAACTCAATTTGTAACTCTTCTTTTCCATCAGATAAGCTGTCTGCTATTTCAAAAACCGTAGGGTAGGTGGCTAATCTGTCTTTAATTTTATCGGCTATTTCTTGCAGAGTCGTTTGGTTATTACCGCTAAGTTGAACATCGATTGGGTCCGATGAACGGCCTGTTTCTGCACGGTAAGTAACACTTTCAGCACCGGGAATAGGGCCAATTAGTTCTCGCCATTCACGAACTAAATCAGCTGAGGTAACCGATATTTCCCTTGACTCAGGAGGGGTGATTTCAAACCTTACCGAACCAACGTTTGATGAGCCGCCACGGCTTCCTGTTGAGGCTAGCACATTGAGAATGACGCTTTCTCCGGTATCTTCATCCGTATATTTTTGTTGTAATTCTTGAGCTTTATCAGCCATTTTAACTATGAATTCATTGGTCACTTCAAAGGTCGTGCCTGTTGTCATGGTTAAACTTGCTCGCACTGTTTCACTCGGTACCCGAGGAAAGAATACAAATTTGGTCCAGCCACTCATAAGCAGAGCCAAAATAATAGAGAAGGTGCCGATAAATACCGCTAAGGTTGATAATTTGTGGCGTAAGCTAAATTTAAGTAAGGGTTGATAATACTTTAAAATAGCGGCTTCAAAGCCATCGGCAAACTTTTGCTGCCATTGCTCAAGACGATTACCTGGCCCGCTTTTCTCATTACGTAACTTGATACGCTTAAGGTGTGAAGGCAATACAAACTTTGATTCAATTAAAGAGAATAGTAATACAGGAATTACCACGACTGGAATTTGCGAGAATAAGGCGCCGCGATTGCCTTCTATAAATGCAAAAGGCATAAATGCTGCCACTGTGGTGAGTATGCCAAACGTCACCGGAGTGGCGACTTCTTGGGTGCCTTTTATAGCCGCTTCTTCTCCTGATTTTGCGGTTTTTAAGTGGGTGTAAATATTTTCCCCTGTGACTATGGCATCATCTACGACTATCCCTAGTACTAAAATAAATCCAAACAGACTCATTACATTTAACGTTACACCAAAAATAGGCATAGCCAAAAACGCGCCCATAAACGAAACAGGAATACCAATAAATACCCAAAAGGCTATAGCAGGGCGCAAAAATAGCGTTAATAAAAGTAGCACTAAAATACCACCTTGCAGGGCGCTACCGGTTAGGGTCGCAATACGGTTTTTTACGATTTGCGAGTCATCGTCCCAGTAACTCAATTCGTAACCTTCTGGCAAAAGCGGTTGTTTTTCTTCTATGTACTGCTTTACCTTATCGGCTACTTCAACAGCACTTTGTTGACCAATACGGTAAACATCAATAAAGGCGGCGCGTTTGCCATTAAAGCGGGTACGTACTGGAGTTTCTTCGAAACCGTCTTGAATATTTGCAATATCTTTTAGGCGAAGTATCGACCCATCACTGTTTGTTTTAACGGGAATGTCGGCAAATTGGTCGGTGCGATAAGCTAAACCTTTTGAGCGGATCAACACATCTCCACCGTCAGTTTTTATGTTACCCGCAGAGATGTCGCTACTGGAGTTGGCTACCGCATTTGATATATCTGACAAGGTTAGCCCATATTGACGAAGTCTATCTTGAGGGATCTCTAGCGCAATTTCGTAATCACGTACCCCAGCCAACTCTAATTGGGTAATACCGGGTATGCGCAGCAGGTCATCACGTATCTGCTCTGCAAACTCGTTTATTTCTTTTTCTCCATACACACTAGAGATAGACACAGCAATCACTTCGCGAACTCTTTGAGCCAAAGATACAACTGGGTTTTCTGCATCCGCAGGAAAGGTATTAATGGCATCTACTCGCGACTTGATATCGGCTAGGAGGTCTCTGGCGTCGTAGTCGGGATCAATTTCAATACTAACACTCGCAGAGCCTTCAGATGAGACACTGGTTATTCTTTCAATACCCTCTAAGTCTTGAACCGCCTCTTCGATGAGGATGGCGACACCGAGTTCGGTATCTTCTGGTGTTGCGCCCCTAAGGGTTACCGATACACTAATTTTGTCTGTCTCAAATGAAGGAAATACTTCAAGCGGAATACGGCTTGTTAAGCTGTAAATACCAGCAAATAGAATAGTTATCATCAGCAAGTTTGCTGCAACATGATTTTTGGCAAACCAAGCAATCATCTCAATTCTCCAGTGCTATTTAAGGGGGCGTTATATTGTAGGCTCGTCATTAGTTTTGGCCTTGTGGTCTGACACCAGAGCCTTTAGCCTGTCGCTGAGCACGCAACTCTTCTACTGAGATACCTAGCTCTTCGGCTTTTTGCTGTAATTTGGTCAACTGTGCTTTGCTCAGTTGTCTTTTGGGAGGGGGCGCATTGTCACCAGCAATTGTGATTTTTGTGCCTGAGCTGACTTGCCCAAGAGGGGTAGTCACTAATAAGTCTCCAGGGTTTAATCCTGAATCGATAATGGCTTGTTCACCATTTTGCCAGCGAATAGTTATATCTTTGCGTTTCAACAGGTTATCTTCGACTATGTAAACATAGGTGCCTTGATAAATAGCGCTATTGCTAATCACTATGGCATCTTCTAAGGTTTTACCTTGTACTTCGGCATTAACATATTGGCCAATTTTAATTGATGCACCTGGATGTAGGGTTTGATTATATGGGTCTTCAATTTGAGCCACTATATATAATTGCTGTGAGTCACTGTCGATAGCCGCTTCAGTACGGGTGACTTTTCCAAGCCATGTCTGATTTTTACTTAGGCTTGATGTAAAGCGTGCTTCTATTGTGGCGGCTTGATTGTCGCTAGTACGAAATTCTTCAGGGAAATTAATTAAATCAATATCACTGTTGTTAATAGGCAATCTTATCTCTACTGTGTCGGTAGAGTATATTTCAGCCACTTGGGTTGTGGCAGAGAGTACTTGCCCAAGGTCGACTAATTGTTCAAGTATTCTACCATCGTAAGGGGCGGTAATCGTGGCACGCTCTAAGGCTAATTTAGCAATGGTTAACCCTGCTTCAGCAGATAATAAGGTTGCTTCTGCTGCAGCTAGTTGAGGTTTACGTAGTACTAAGTCACTTGGCTCTTCGGAGTTTCCGAGGCGTTTCCAGTCTATGGCCGCTTGCCATGACGTCGCTTGCTCTTCTTGTAATGCTTGCTCAGCAGATAATAAGTCAGCTTCTGCTATTTTTACATCGGCTATGTAATCTCTAGGGTCGAGTTTAAGTAGTACATCTCCTTTATTGAAAAATCCGCCATTACGAAACTGTGGACTAACATAGGTTATTTGCCCTGAAACTTGCGCCACTAATGCATTTTGAATTTTAGGTTGTACTGTTCCAAAGGTGTCTACTATTACCGTAAACCTCTCTGGGGTGAGTTTAGCCACTTCAACCGTTAATTGAGACGCGCCAGAAGGGCCGCCTCTTTTACTTTGGGGAGGGTTGTTAAATATGAACTTTGCTATCGCTAATGTAACCACCAATATTACTATCGGAATTAACCATTTTTTCACGTTACTCATTGATCAACACATCCTCTTGATTATTTTGAGACTCAGTAAAATCACCACCTAGAGCAACGTATAGGTCAACTCGGTTGGCTAATAACTGATTTTTAATTTGTATTAGTGCATTTTGTGCATCAAAAGAGCGCCCTTGGGCCTCAAGCACTGTGGTGTAGGTCACTAGTCCTTTTTGATACTGTTCAAATGATAGGGTTTCTGCCGCTCGTGCATTTTCACTGGCGTTTTGAGTGGCGACATAACTTTTTTGTAAGCCTAACTCAGTGGTTAAGGCATTTTCGACATCTGAAAACGCTTCGTAGAGTGTATCTAAATAGGCTTGTTCTTGCTGTTTAAGCTGAATTCTTGCCACTTCTTCTTCAGCTTTTAAACTGCCGGCCCTAAATATAGGCGCTGTCACTGAGCCGAGTAATGACCAAGCAAATGAGGGCCCTGACAATAAGTCTGAAAGTTCACTGGCACTGTCAGAAATAGAAGCCGATAAATTTAAGCTGGGAAACCTTTGCTTATGAGCATAAGCAAGGCCCGCATCTTGAGCCAATACCTGATACCAACTTGATTGGAGCTCGGGCTTTCGGGTAATAATATCTGATGGTAACCCAACTGGAACGTCTGTCTCTAAGAGTGGCAAGTTAACGCCTTTGACAGCGGAGGCAATAGTGCCACTTGGATAACGGCCTAATAGTCTTTCTAAGGTTCGGGCCTCTTGTAATAAAGAAGTGTGCTGATCTTCTAAATTTGATATTTCACTATTCAATTCATTTCTAGATAAGTAAACATCTAAGGCGCTGTTTAACCCTTGTCTGTAACCAGACTCAATAATTTGCAGGTTTTGTTTAGCGTTTTCAACTCGGCGTTCAGACAAATCTTTTAATTGAGCTGCGGTTAGTAAATTAAACCAGCCGCTTACTACACTGGCGACTAAGTCTTGGCGGCTTTGTTGGTAAAGTGCTTTACTGGCTAGGTAGTCTAAGTTTGCTTGTTGTTGTGCAGCAGACAGTTTACCCCAGATATCTATTTCGATACCCGACTCTAACCCAATAGAGTGGCTAGTACTGGTTATGTCGGTACTGACACTTCTGCTGCGTCCAGAGCTAAAGTCAGCATCTAAGGTGGGCCAAAAATCAGCCTTACTTTGTATAAGGCGTTGCTCTAGTATTTCTGCATCATATGCTTGTTGGCGCAGGGCATAGTTTTGCAAAAAAGCTTCGTCTACTAATGCTTTTAACTGACTTTGATTAAACTGGCTAAGCCAATCGTCTTGCACTTCAATTGAGGATTCCGTTAGTTGCCAGCTTTCTGGTACGTCGGGAAACTGTATGTTTTTGTTTAGCTCACTATTGGTTGCACACCCTGTTAAGGATAAGGCAACTAGTACAGGTAAGTATCGTTTCACTATGGATAGGCCGAGGGTAAAGTGTTAAATATCAACCACTAGAATATAAGAATATTAAGTTTCGCAGAAGCACTTTACACAACTTTTACACTAAAATTTATTCACCTCAAAATTTAGTTAGTTCACCGCTAGGTAACGGCTAATCATAATATCAGCCACAGGATAATTGCAGTGCAAATGGGGAGCACTAAATAATACTTAGATATCGTTAAAATGCCCGCTTGGGTACTTAGGTAAAAAATCACTAAAAATAACCATTGCTGCGAGTCAAATACAGCAAATAACACCAGCAACAATAGTGCGAGGCTTGTATAAAGTAAGCAGTAAATCAACCCATAACATAACTGCAGAGTGTTACTCGCAGGAGTATAGGCTAAGTAAAATTGGTATGTTTTTCTAAGCCGCAATATATCTAATAACTTTGTAGCGAGTAAAATGCCAAACACAAAACTAAAAAAGTTCCCCACATAGGGTTGTACTGTGGGCTTAACACTTTGGGTGCAGATATCTGCAATAATCAACAATAAGATAATGGCCACGTAGCGTATTAAATTTTGCTTGGCCTGCGATACATCAGCTTGTAAATAAAACCGCCAAATACCTTTAGGAAAGTCGCCAAGTGATAATCTGTTTATAGGTGTGTAACGCTCAATTACAATAGCCGCCAACCAGATGCCCAGCCAATAGAATTTTGCCACAACGTCAGCAAAATATAGCCCTATCACAGGCATCACTAACAAACTCAACCAAGGTAGTTTTTGTTGTACTGCACGTAAACAGTAATAACCTGTGAGCAAGGTTAAGCCAAAAATGGGCATTAGCTGTATGCTAGTAACTGATAAGGGCTGCGAGAATATTTCTTCGGTATGTTGAGTTAACATAAAACACAGCAATAAAAACGGCCCAAGTACTAACAAGTTGGCGGCATAAAGGGTGATCCCCAGCTCTGTTAATTGTCTTGTGCGCTGTGTAATGGGTAAGCTTAGGTCGTAAAGCCGGCAATGATGGGCAGTAATTCCATCTCTTTGCATTGCCAACCAACTATAAGCGAACAGCAAATATCCCCATAATGTTGAAAAATATAATGGATTATCGGCATTAGGGTCGGCCAATACGTTTAACGCTAACAGTGGGATCAGCACCAGAGCCGGCATAGCTAAAGGGAACAACGCCACTAATCCAAAACTGATTTGCTTGATGCTGTCGAGCAACTGATATAACGCGCTACGGTACACCCTTAATCTAAAACGCCAGTAATTCATGCTTGCTCAGTTGTTTCATCATTGAGATTAATATGGCGTTCAAAATAATTAGCATCGTGAATAACGTCATGGCTGGCGATAATGATTTGACCGGTATAGCCTTTAAATAAACTATCTAAAGCGGTTCTGGCTTGGGTGTCTAACCCGTTAGTTGGCTCGTCTAATAAAAGTAGCTTGGGTTTATGTAAAATGGCTGTCAGTAAACTTAGCTTTTTATGATTACCGAGTGACAGGTCGCTCACTTTAGTCTGTAAAAAAACATCAAGCCCAAAGGCGTGTAGCCAGTACTCATCTAATGCACAACCAAATTGTTCGCAGTGAAACTGCAAGAATTCACGCACGATATAAAACTCTGGTAGCACTATTTTATTGGCGCTAATACCAATCTGTTTTTTCACATCAAGCCGCTTAACCGCTTGCCCATTAAAGTTGGCTGTTCCTGAAGTGGGAGAAATCAACCCAGCAGCTATCATGAGTAAGGTGGTTTTGCCGCTGCCATTACTCCCAGTGATTAATACCCTAGGCTCTGTAATCTGCAAGGTGATGTTAGAAAACAAGGGGTGGTCTGCAAAGCGATGGCTGATATTCTCAAGTGATAACAAAAAAATGCCTTAAAATAACGATTAAATGCGCACCTCTCAATCTGCCATATTACTGCAGGTAACTAAAGGCAAACGGCGGTAATTTAGTTATTTTTTACAATCTAGTGTGATGTTAATGACGAACGCCGGTTATGAATGAGCAGTGTTCAAAAGCAGAATAGTTGTCTACCGGATAAAGCTCGTACATTTGTATCTCACCCACAATATCTTGCTCTACATGATACTTAACCTTGAAGTAGAAAAACCACTCACCATTACTTGAACGCAGCTCTATGTAAGGGTACTCAGTGATTTTCCAGGTTCCTGATTGTAAGTCTCGACTATTTTTATCTAGGTCATCAATTGCCAATTGATAGTCACCTAATTTTGTTAGTTTGAGTTTGATATCTTTTTTGCATTTATGACTGATATAGAGGTGTGCCCAGTCACTCATGGCCTGACCTTTATTTGGTGTGATATCAACAGGCACTAGCATTAAGGCTATGGAATTTTTGCTGTACCAGTGGTTGCCTTTAAGTAATGGTGAAACCGTTGCAATATTCCAGTTCAAATTTTGCAATGATTGCACCACCTCATCGACAGCATTTCTGTCTTGAAGGTTAGGGGAGTAGATCAACGTAGACGAAGTAATCGTTTGCGGGAGTACAAAATCATTGTTGCTCACCTTGAAGTTTTTTGCTGCTAATTCTTGGTGAATATTTTGAACTTGGTTAACTGACAGGTATTTAGTGTATAGATGAACTGTGGTTTGACTGCAGCTACAGCATATTAAGGCCGCAAATATTAAATATTTCATAGAATATTACGGCCTGATAATAATTTAATGCTGTACTTTGATTTTTTCAATAGTAGACGTTTTCGCCGTTTGTCCGTCGTAGGGTTTGTCCATGCGGTAATCTAATTGCACGGTTAGGCCTGTTTGCCTTTGCGCTTTGCCGCCTTGAATACGAGGTTTGTATTGCCACTGTTCTAAGGCCGCTATAGCTGTTTTGTTAAATACTGATTTAGGGAACGAGTCTAGTACAGTGATGTTATCGGTTGAGCCATTTTTAGTGATATCAAACTGTAAAATGACCGAGCCTTCTATATTGTCTTGTGCCGCTTGAACTGGGTACTTGGGTTCAACACGCATAATAGGTATTGCCATAGAGGGTTGGCTTACTTTGTGAGTCGTTTCGGCAATATTGGCGACGGCTAAACTACCCACAAACAGGCTACTGATAGCAATGCTAAGGCCAATAAATGCAGGTTTGATATGTTTTGTAGTCTGTATGCGTTGGATACGCTTTTTCATGTTGTTGCTCCGTGTGTATGGTGAGTAAATTGAAAAATGGTGTAATGCGTGTTCAGCGCAGCTTACTAATGCCTTGCTGTACGATATTTTTTCTGAGGTGTTGGCTTGCTTAAGTACGTCTGCATCACAGGCTAATTCTTGGCTTTGTCTAAAGCTGCGATAGGCTAACCAGCTAAGGGGGTTGAACCAGCATACAGCGAGTAGCACCATGGCGAGTAAGTTGTAGATGTTGTCTTTGCGGTTATGGTGTACCAGTTCGTGGGCTAACATAAGTCGTTGCTGGCAAGGCGTGAATTGGCTTTGAAAGTTGTCGGGTAGTAATAATTTAGATTTTACTAAGCCTGTTAATATTGGGCTAGTTAGAGCTGGGGTGGTGCTTATGATTAAGTTTGCTGGCAGCTCAATATTAAGTTGTGCTGGAGCTATGGGGGTTTGAGGTAATTGCATTAACTTATATTGTGACCGAGCCGCGCCGGCTAAAATATAAACTGCCCCAGCAAGCCACACCCATTGCCAATTAACGCTAACGTTTACTGCGTTATCGGTACTATTAAGGGTAACTAGGTAGTGATACATGGATGTTTGGTTGATAGATACAAGATCATTAGGCAGGTTGTTTGCTATGAGGCATAACGGCAACATTGACCAAAGGGCATACACTGTTTTAGGGCCTAATGTATGTATTGCCTTTGCTTCAAGTACGATAAGTAGCAGCATCACTAGGCTTAGTACAAGCTGTTGCTCCCATAACCAGTTAATCATTGTCTTGTTCCCACTTTGCTATGAGTGCCTTTAATTCATCAATATCAGTTTTTGATAAAGCGTCGCTATCAGCAAAACCTGCCACCAAGGGGGCAACACGGCCTTTAAATAAGCGGCTAACTAAGCTTTCGCTTTCTTTGATAACGTATTCATCCCGTGCAAAAAGCGGGAAGTACAAATAGCTGCGTTGCTGTTTTTCAAAGTCTATTGCTTGTTTTTTTACTAGGCGGCTCAATAGGGTTTTAACTGTTTTGTCATGCCATGTTTTTTTGGTATTTAAGCGAGTAATAATCTCTTGTGCAGAAGCGGGTGACTGTTCCCACAAGGCTTCGAGTACTTCAAATTCGGTTTTAGTGATATCTTTCATTTTTATGATTACAGTTGTAGTCTTTGTATTTAGATTACACTTGTAATCATAAGGGTCAAGCAAAATTTGTTATTTTTTAAACAATAAAGGATTTACTTTGTAAGAGGTTCGTTGTTTCATCTGGGTATAAGGCCTGACTACTAAGCATGATTTATATTGAAATCCATACTCGATAACGACCCTTTTGGGTCTTATCCACTAGATTGTTTACTTAACGTTTCTGCCTCTCATTGTCCTAAAGACTTTGATGAATTTTGGCAGCGCGCGTATAGCGAAGCATTAAATTTAACCCCAACCCCTGTGGTACACGATACTGGTAAACGCCATAAAAACTGGAAAGTATATGATGTGTCGTTTCAATCAACTCATGGCATAACAATTTGGGGGTGGTTGTTAGTCCCCGTTGATAAGCCCATTAAAAGAGCGTTTATTGTGGGTCACGGTTACGCAGGGCGTGATGGCCCTGACTTTGACTTACCGTTTGACGATGGGGTGATATATTTTCCATGTAGTCGTGGTATTTCTCGTAGTGCTGCACCGCCTATCTCTCAAGAGCCTTATTGGCATGTGATCCACGATATTGACAAAAAAGACCGATATATTATTCGAGGATGTGTTGAAGATGTGTGGTTGTCGGTCTCTGTGTTAACTCAGCTTTATCCTGAAATGGCCGGGAATATTCATTTGCTAGGCATGAGCTTTAGTGGCGGAGTAGGGGTACTTGCTCTCGCTCAAGATACAAGAATTGCTAAGGCTCATTTTAATGTACCTACTTTTGGACAGCATCAATTACGGTTACGTATTGCGACCCATGGTAGCGGTAAATCTATACAAGATTTCTATAAAAGAGAGCCAATTAAACTCCTACGCACCCTTAGATATTATGATGCTGCTTTTGCTGCGGCAAACGTGACAGTGCCCGTTCATTTTGCTTTGGCTTTACGAGATCCTGTGGTGACTCCACCTGGGCAGTTTGCTATCTATAACGAAGTAAAAAGCGAAAAACACTTATTTGTTTTAGAGGCTGGGCACGATGATTATTCTAATCAAGTAGTTCAATCTAAAGAACTTCGTATAGCGTTAGCCGATTTTTTTAGTTAAGTGAGATAAGCCAAGTTGTTACTGGGTACAGTAGGCCATTGCTCTAATTGAATATACAAGATGTTCAACACAGGGGTGAGTTCTAGATGAAGCGCGAGTATCACAAATGGTGGAGCCCTCGCTTACAGAGGGATATGGAGTTGTTGGTATATGGACATGCTGGCGCTAGGGTATTGGTTTTTCCCACTCGTTTCGCACGGTTTTATGAGTATGAAAACCTACGAATACTGGATCAAATTCGAGACAAAATAGAGGACGGCCATTTACAGTTGTTTTGCGTTGATAGTATTGATGCCGAGAGTCTATATTGCAGCTGGGCTGAACCTGTGTGGCGCATTCAACGACATATTCAATACGAAGAATACATTTTGAATGAAGTATTTCCTTTAATGGATAATGTAAACACTAACCCTTGTACTATTAGCCATGGGTGTAGCCTTGGTGCTTTTCATGCTGCCAATATTGCGCTTCGCCACCCTCATTTATTTAGCAAGCTTTGTGCGTTTAGTGGGCGCTTTGATTTAACCCTAGAAGTGGAGTATTTCGGTGATTTGTTCTCGGGGTTTTACAATGATGATGTGTATTTTCATACGCCGTCACACTTCTTACCTAACTTAGCGTGTGAGCAAAAACTTACCGCACTGCGAAATATGGATATTGTCATGGTGATTGGCCGTGAAGACCCTTTTTTGAGTAACAATTTGCACATGAGTGCTTTGCTAACAGAAAAAGGGATTGGTCATACCTTACATCAATGGGATGACCGAGCTCACAAAGGACATTACTGGCGAAAAATGGTACGGGTTTACCTTTAGCCGCTTTTATGTTTCAACTTAAATTACGTTTCTACCCTATAGTTTGGCTTGTGAGATGGTAAAAAGCGTAATTTAGCGTAAATTAAGGGTATAATTTTTCCAAATCGTAATTATAGTTTAGTTCGCCCTATGGTTTGATTTTTGGGCAATTCTAATTTTTAAACTGGCTGACATGAAGAAAGAAATTTACCTATTACTAATTAGTTTAACTTTATTATTGCCAATGTTTGCATCTGCAAATACCTTTATCGGTCATTGCCGAAATTATCCTCCGGAATTGATTTTTGAAGATGGTAAATGCAAGGGGATTATTCCTGACTTGGTTTTGGATATTTTTTCTGAGTTAGGGCTTAAAGTTAAATGGCAAAAAGTACCTTGGGGTCGTTCGGTTATCGATGCTCAAAAAGGTGATGTTGATTTACTTATTCGACATTCTATGACGCCAGCACGAGAGTATTACCTAAACCCTATTAAATACGCGGATGCCACTAGAACCTTTTCATTTTTTAAGTCCCCTAACTTTAAGCCAGACATAAAGTCTTATGATGAGTTGGTCAAAGTGAACGTTGGTGCTATAAGAGGTGTGTTTTATTCTCCGATCTTTTCACAGCTTGAATTAACACAATTGACAGTTGTGGGTGAAACTAGACAATTATTAGGTATGTTAGAGCGGGGACGCATAGATGTGGTGGTGACATCAAAGTCACACGATATTCATTTATTTGAGGATAAGTTTGATAAAGCAACCTTAACTGAGACATTCTATAACCCCAATTACATTAGCATACCTAATGATTCTAAATTGATGGCGCATTATGATGATATAGCACGCCTGATGCTTGATTATCGCAAGAGCGGAAAAATTGATAGCTACTTTGAAAAATACGATGCACCTACCCCCGAACAAACCTTTGATGATGCTCCTGCTTGTGAGGCCGTAAATAAAGGCAATAATATCTCTGCTGTTTGCTATTGATAAAATAGCTATCTTGTATATATAGGCTTAAGCTGCAAATTTTCTTGCCCATACAACAACGCTTAAATGTGGGGGCTCTTTACTGCTTCTGCAACAGAAGATGTAAGAGCATTGAAGTTCTTACATCCTAAATTTTACAATCCGTTATGATATTGAACATTTGTTGCATCGGGTACCAGTGTTTTAAGGGTTTGATTAACCCTATCGTATTGACTTTGGTTAGAGTGAACATCAGTACTTAATAGTTGCTCAAACTGTGCAATAAGGTTTGCCTTATCTGGTGATTGTTTATCACCAGCGCCGATGTTGGTTAAGTCGAGCATGAAGTCATCAAACATGTTTGATAGCTCAGTTATGGCTTCGGTGTTCACAAACTGATCTTGATTATAAATACTTGGGTAACCGGCTTTTTGTTTGTCTATGGCGAACGACTCGCCTTTTAGGTTAGTAATGCTGGTGGACTTGTCACAAGACAGCATGCAGCCGTTGTCTATTCTTGGCTTTTCGCAGCCAACGCTTTGCTGGAAGAAACACTGTCTGCTCGCCATCAACAAAATTGGGTGGTACACACTGTAAGAGAGTGAAAAGTCTTTAGGCCTAGCAATAGCATTAATTTGCATTCTGTTAATTTCGTTTGAAATAAACGCACCACTGCAATCAAACTCCTGCTGCATAGCTAATAACGCATAAGAGTTGGTAGTATTTAAATAAGGCCCTGCAATCCATTTTATACCCAACTCATAGGCACGGTGTGCGATACCTGTATTGTTGGTGACTATCTGTGCTGGTTGTACTTGCTCCAGAATATTTAGTGCTACATCGTAGTCTTTACCAATGAGAACCGAAGGGAACCAAGGGATTAACCTAGGGTTATCTTGCAAGAAGCCTACATATTTTGTGCAATCTCGTTTGTACGCATCTGGTAATTTAAAATAGATATCTGCGTCTGTCACATCCGCTAATTCAATGTCTTTTTCATCACAGATAAGAATCGATAAATTCGCCAGGGTGTTGGCTTTTTTAGGTTCAGGTTTGGGATGCTTGACTAACTTAGGCAGTATCACTTCTGTGACTGGCTTGTGACCTTCATTTAGCATTGAAGCAATATCATTTTTTAAAGAGGTAAGCTCTTTAAATGAAATGCTGACATTTGGGGCTAACCCTTTTGTGCATATTTGTTTTAGGTCAAACGCGGCACTGCTAAAGTTTTTAAAGCGCTTGTCTAAAGCTGCTTGGTCTAAGGGGGTTTTATGGTTAGCTGTCAGCTCAGATGTTGATTGTACATTGAACCTAGCTTCTGTAGGTGTTGAACTTGAAATCAATGGTTGGGGATCGTTAGTAATGACCTCAACAGTTAGTGGTTGTCCGACATTGCCAGAAAAAATTAATCTCAGTGCCGGCTTATCGATACTCACATGTTTTATTTTTTCTGATACCGACGCCGACATTTGCGCTTTTTCTAAGTCTAGTGTTTCTTCAACTGTTTGAATTTGAACAATTGAGATCGCATTGTTTGCTTGTAGAGCGTGATTTTTGGAGTTGTCTCTAGGGTTTTCAGTGAACATAGACTGATTTAAGTCACCCCGTAAGAAAGCGTTTGAAAAATCACGGTTGAATACTTTATATAAACGCTCGCCGTCTTCGGTTAGTTCGCCTGTTTCTAGATAGCCATCAATTTGTTTTCTAAAACTATCCACTACTGTGTGTACGTAACTCGCGCTTTTTATACGGCCTTCGATTTTAAATGAGTGCACACCTGCATCTATAAGAGCTGGTAAGTCGAAAAACGCTGAGTTGTCTTTTAAGTTTAGTGGAAAGTTATTGCCTGATTCAGTGGTCTCGTATTCTTCACGGCAAGCCTGGCTACATCGGCCGCGGTTTCCCGAATTACCGGCACTGGCGGATGTTGAGTAACATAAACCAGAAAACGCCACGCATAACGAACCATGCACAAAGACTTCGGTGAGTACGTTTTGCTCTTGGCATACGGCGTTTACTGCCGTTATTTCACGTAAGTTTAACTCCCGTGATAAATTTACACGTGATGCACCTAACTTTTTAAGAAAAGGAATTTGCCCCACATTGTGGGTAGTGAGTTGTGTTGATGCGTGAATATCTAGGGTAGGGAAGTGCTTCTTCAAGATATAAAACATACCAATGTCTTGTACGATCACGCCATCTAGCGTGGTGTTGGCCAACTTATTTAAAAGGTTTGCTAAAGACTTAAACTCACGCTCTAAAATAACGATATTCAAGGTTAAGAATATCTGGCACTGGTATTGGTGTGCCAAGCGAATAATGCCGATAAGTTGTTCAAAAGAGATATTTGAAGCGCGATTACGGGCGTTAAAGTTGTCTAAACCGCAGTACACTGCATCAGCGCCCGCTATGATTGCCGCTTTAATTGCGTCAACGTCACCACCTGGGGCTAATAATTCTATTTTAGGATCCATGTATCAACTTATCGAAATTAGGTAAATATTTGAGGTTATTTTGAGCGGGGGATTTTACCCGTATATTTAGGTAATGAATACCGATAAAATGCGTATAGCTTAACGTACTCAAACTCTACCAGTATTATTTTTAAGGTGAACACGTCTTTATGGCTCTTCCTGTTTTATATTCTTTACGGAACTGTCCTTACGCCATGCGTGCAAGGATAGCGATATACAAATCTAAACAAACGATTGAGCTTAGGGATGTGGTACTGAAAGACAAGCCTACAGAAATGCTTATTGCATCACCTAAAGGTACGGTGCCTACCTTAGTACTCAGTGCAGATGGTCAGACACAAAAGGTGATTGATGAAAGTTTAGATGTAATGCTTTGGGCGTTACGAGAAAGTGACCCTGATAACTTATTAAGAACAAAAGTGCCTCAGGGTGATACCGTGCAACAATCGTCAGCCCAATTAACTGAAATATTAGGCTTGGTTTCTGGCTTTGATCATGAATTTAAAGGTTTGTTAGAGGCCTACAAATGCGCTAAACGTTATCACGAAACTAACTTGCACGAGTGTCGCCAAGCTTGTGAAGTCTATATTCAAGACTTAGAGAAACGATTGAGCTCTCATGCTTACCTAATAGACGACCAAGAAAGTTTGGCTGATATCGCCATTTTGCCTTTTATACGCCAGTTCGCTAAGGTTGAGCGGCACTGGTATTTGCAATCGCCATATCCGCAACTAAAACAATGGCTTAGTAAATACCTGCAAAGCCCTATGTTTAATAAAGTGATGACTAAATACCCTTTGTGGCATGTGAAAAGTGAGCCTGTAGTGTTTGGTTTTAGTTAAGCCAATTATGTATAAGAAACGCCACTAGATTAAATTTATATCTTATTGTGGCGTTATCTGTATGTCTAAATAAATTAATGGTGGTGATGGCCTTCTAGTGCCTCACCTTTATCATTATAAAAACCAGAAGCTCCTGATTCTACAAAGCCTAGAGTGACCATTTTTGTTAAAAATGGATCGGTATGGTCGTCGCCTATGTCAGCATAATCTGTGCCTTTATAAGCATAAAGTAGTTTGAAATACTCATCTACTTTTGCTGTTTTAGTGTCCAGGTTTGTTAACTGCCAATGTTCTTTGCGGCTCGGATTGTCTAATTTGAACGATTCAACTAGTTTTATTTGTGGCATCCAGACAATTGAAAGTTCGCTCTTATCTGTCTTGTAGGTAAGAAAAACACGTTCGTCACAACCAGCTCCTTGACGTTTAGTCTCTGTCATTTTTGCTAACATACTGCTAGATATTAGTTGAAACCTATAACTCCAATCTGTCTCTTTTTTACCATGAACCACTTCACCAGGTTGATATTCTATAGCGCGGTTGTAATCATTAAAATACCTGATGGGTTTAATTAACTTTTGATTAATATTTTGCCACATTTCTGTGATTTTAGTGCTCGGATATTGGTGGGCGACTACTTTTTCTTCACGCCATAAAATAAGCTGTGTATTAGTGCTCGAGTGGCCTTTTTGCTGAACTGAAATGTTATATTCTGCTTTTAATTGTCTATAATCAGTGCAGGCTTGCTTGGCATATGCGCTAACACTCATTATTAGTTGAGCGATCAATAAAATTGTTATTTTTTTGAAGTTCAAAATATTTTTCCTAGGGTTTATTACTGAGGGTAAGTAAAGAAAAACGAGGCAATCTGACATTACCTCGTTTTTTATAACAAACTACTTTTATTCTACTGCTGCGTCTGCCGCGCCTGTTAAGTCGGCAGCGAAGTCCATAACATGGAAAATCATGTTTTGTTCTTGTGTACCGTTAATTAATAAGGCTCCTGGCCCGGAAGCAAATACTCCTACATCTTCACCAGAGTGGGTTTCAGATCCTAGTGGCACCAAAGCTTCTTGGTGAAAACCAGACGAGCTTGTGTCTACGTCAGTTAAGTCTTGGCGACCTACAGCAGCAGCAAGTGTGTACGTTTCGTCAGCGTCAGTTTCTGTACCTAAGTCACGGAAACCTAACCCATTGGTGTAGCCTAAGGTAGTGTAAGGCATGCCATCGCTAGCGGTTGCTTCTTCTGTTGAGTTAACACTTACCACCTTGCCTAATATTGGGTTTCCACGTTTGGGATAGCCCGCAATAGTAAACACATGGCCGTGATCAGCTGTAACTATTATCAATGTTTCAGATGAATCAGTTAATTCAACTGCTTTAGCGACAGCATCAGAGAACGCAATGGTATCTGTTAGCGCGTTATATGCGCTGCCAGCATGGTGACCGTGGTCGATACGACCAGATTCAACCATTAGAAAAAAGCCATCATCATTATTGTCAAGTATGTTAATAGCTGTTTCTGTCATCTCACTGATAGAAGGTTCGCCAGCAATATCGTTTCCACGATCGGCTTCATATTGCATGTGTGACTCATTAAATAAGCCAAACACATGCTCAACTGAGTCTGTGTCGATAGCTTCAAAACCTGATTGATCCATCACATATTCACCGTCTGGATAGATGTCTTGCCACTCCGATGTGAGGTCACGGCCGTCTGTTCTATCACCTTCAACGGTACTTACAGCGTCTGCACTATTATAATCAGCATCATTTGGTAAAAAGTGACGGCGACCACCACCAAATACTACTTCTATGCCATCAATGTCTAGGTCATCTATTTTAGCTTCAAGGATACTTTCAAAGTTAACGAGTTGATCTGCAATGTCTATACAACCAGCTTCTGCTTCTTCTGTGTCAATATCGGAAATGTCTTCCCAGTTACGGTCTGCTGATTTTGCGTAAGTCGCAGCAGGTGTGGCGTGGGTGATCCTTGCTGTTGATATGATACCAGTAGACTTACCAGCAATTTCTGCCAGTTCTAATGCAGTATATAGCTCATTACCATCTACTGTTGAGCACTCTCCGCGCTCTATATCTTCATCAACACCGATAACCCCAACGTCAGTTTTAACACCGCTCATCATAGCTGTCATGGTTCCGGCAGAATCAGGGGTTTGTGCGTCAACATTGTAAGTTTTTGCTAAACCAGCAAATGGGAAAGTTTCAAAGCTAAGTTGGTTCTCTTCACCTTTATTACCGTTTAACTGTCCTTCCAAAATACGTGCTGCGGTAACAGTGGAGATCCCCATACCGTCACCGACAAATAGAATGACATTCTTAGCTTGCCCACGTAAAGATTCGATACTCGCCGCTTTAGCTGTGATAGTCGTCTTTGCTGTTTTGGCAGTAGCTGAACTAATTGAGCTTGCCCATACATCTTTTGCTGTCTCTATTTCAGCTTCACCAGCTGCGAACCAGTCATTGTTTAAGGTGGTTAGTATTTCACTGTTAGAAACAGATGTTACGCCAGCAGCACATACGTACTCTGTGGCAATTATTTCACTATCACTTAGTGAGCCATCTGCATCATTATCTAAACCTGAGTCTATTTGAACGCCACTATTTGGGCAGTTAGTATCACCTACAGTTAGTGGTGTTTGTAATATTAGGCTGTTTAAGCCATCCGCTCCGTTACTGCCGTCTGTTCCATTTGTTCCATTATCGCCATCTGAACATCCTACAAGACCCAGAATAGCCAGCGATATGATGCTTAATTTAAAATTTTTCATTGTTAACTCCGACTATTCGTCTACTAAATCTAAAGCTTGGTTTATAAGGTGAAATACTACACTTTGCTCTACTACGCCCTGAGCGAGCTGAGCTCCAGGTCCTTGTGCATGTAAGCTAATATCTTCTCCAGAGTGTGTTTCCGAGCCAAGCGGTATCAATGCTTCTTGGTGAAAACCAGAGGTGGTGGTATCTACGTCAGTTAAGTCTTGACGGCCGGTTACTGCATCTGATGTGTAAGTCTCATCAGCATCAGTTTCAGTACCTAAATGTCTAAACCCTAATCCATTGGTATAACCTAGGGTGGTATAAGGCATATCGTCCGAAGCCATAGCGGCTTCATCGCTTCCTACTGAAACAACTTTACCTAGAATAGGGTTACCACGCTTGGGGTAGCCAGCAATAGTAAATACGTGGCCATGATCAGCTGTAACGATAATTAAGGTTTCATCTGCATTAGTCATGTTTACTGCGGCTTCGACAGCATCTGCAAACTCCAAAGTGTCGGTTAGAGCATTGTAAGCGCTACCTGCATGGTGTCCATGGTCGATACGACCTGATTCAACCATAAGGAAAAAACCTTGTTCATTGTTATCTAATTTATTGATAGCAGTGGTCGTCATTTCACTTAAAGAAGGCTCGCCAGCGACGTCATTAGCTCGGTCTGCTTCGTATTGCATGTGCGATTCATTAAATAAAGCGAAGATATGGCCGCCATTTTCAGTATCTAGTGCGTCAAAACCTGCCTGGTCAACTATGTAACTTCCGTTTGGATAAGTTTCTTGCCACTCCGCAGTGAGGTCTCGTCCGTCTGTACGATCACCCTCAATAGTACTGACTGCGTCTGTACTGTTGTATGTTTCATCATTAGGTAAAAAATGGCGACGACCGCCACCCATGGCAACTTCTATACCGTCAACATCTACGCCCGTGTAACGAGCTTCTAAATTGGCTTCAAAATTAACTAATTGGTCGGCAATATCAAGGCAGTCAGTTGCATCGTCTGGCATATCTGAAATGTCTTCCCAGTTACGGTCAGCTGATTTTGCGTAAGTCGCAGCAGGTGTGGCATGTGTAATACGAGCGGTTGAAATAACACCAGTCGACATACCTTTGATTTCAGCAAGTTCTAATGCAGTTATTACTTCATTACCTGATTGAGTTGAACATTCACCTCGTACAATATCTTCATCTACACCTATAACACCTACATCTGTTTTTAAACCACTCATCATGGCAGTCATAGTGCCGGCCGAATCGGGTGTTTGTGCATCTACGTTGTAGGTTTTAACTAAAGCTGTGTGCGGAAAAGTTTCAAAGCTTAGATAACCTTCTTCACCCGGATTGCCTGCAAGCTGGCCTTGCATTATGCGAGAAGCTGTTAAGGTAGACACACCCATGCCGTCACCAACAAAAAGAATCACGTTCTTAGCTTTAAAGTTGTTACTAACGGTTGATTTTTCGACTAGCTTTGATTGGGCATCGGTATACCATTGATTTTCAGTTTGATGCTCAGGTAATACCTGTGCATTCAAGCCAGAAGATACTGCTATGGCTATTAAGCTAGCCGTGGCAATCCAGTTTTTTTTCATCTTGTTGTTATCCTATTAGAGTTGTGTGTGATGTGCATAACCGAATTGAATTTAGGTATATGACTGCAAATAGGATAAGTAGAGATTGTGAAAGGTTAGCTACACATTGGTGACAATACTATGACGTTATTATGTATTTTTTGTGATCTATATTATGTTATATTATTACGCTTCTGAGGCGCATTTGAGCAGTAATAACTAACATTGTTTTAACCTTATTGGTTGCTTCTATAGCTCTACTGAAGTGAGTGCTATGCTAGTACTGGACACTTTTAAGATACTACCTTGCTCGTACCAATCACCTAATACAATGCGCTCAACGTTTTGGCCGTTAATCTCAAACTTATGAATGGCGGGGCGATGAGTATGGCCGTGTATCAGTCTTTTTACGCCGTGTTCTTCCATAGATGCAATCACCGCTGCTTGGGTAACATCCATAATCTCCATTGTGAGTTTAGCTTGTTTGTTTTTGCTGGTGGCTCTGGCTTTTTTGGCTAACTTGCGGCGAATACTAAGGGGTAAACTCAACATGATTTTGGGCCACCACCAAGAGCGGGCGGTTTTGCGAAATTTTTGATATTCAACATCTTGGGTACAAAGTTCGTCGCCATGCATAATTAGGGTAGGCTGGCCATATAGGTTTATGACTTTTTGCTCCGGTAAAATGGTAAAGCCGGCTTGCTTTGCAAATTTTTGTCTGAGTAAAAAATCTCGATTACCGTGAATAAAATAAACAGGAATACCTTTGACGCTCAGTGCTTTAAATGCGGCTGCAATACTTAGGGTAAAACTGTTTTGTTCGTCATCACCAATCCAAACTTCGAATAAATCACCTAGAACATATAGCGCATCGGCTTTAGGTGCTTGGTTTTTTAAGAACTCAAATAAGCATTGATTAATGTCATCTCTATCTGCTGAAAGGTGCAAATCTGCAATAAAGTAGGTAAATGGAGAAGGGGAGGTCATTAATTGGGAAAAAGTATGTGTACGGGGCAAAGCAAGTAACTAAGCCCCGTATCAAGATTAATCGATGATTTCGGCTTTTTGAATAATCACATCTTCTACAGGTACATCTTGATGATAGCCTGAGTTTCCTGTTGATACTGCTTTGATTTTTTCAACAATATCCATGCCATCGGTTACTTCAGCAAATACGCAATAACCCCAGCCATCGGTACTTTCACTACGAAAGTTCAAAAAGCTATTGTCGCCTACGTTAATGAAGAACTGAGCAGTCGCCGAATGGGGCTCATTAGTGCGCGCCATTGCAACTGTGCCTAGGTTATTGGCTAAACCATTGTTTGCTTCATTTTGAATAGTTGCTTTGGTTTCTTTTTGCTCCATACCTGGTTCAAATCCGCCACCTTGGATCATGAAGCCATCAATAACTCTATGAAAAATGGTGTTGTCGTAAAACCCCTCTTTTACATAATCTAGAAAGTTCGCAACTGTAATTGGAGCTTTATCAGCAAAAAGTGTTAGTGTGATAACGCCGTAATTTGTATGGATTTTAACCATTAAATAGCCCCTTTAAGGATGAAGATAAAAATAACAACAGCATTCTAGCCTATCTCCTACTGTTTTTTAAGACTTTAAGGGTAATTGACTGGTGCAGCTAGAGTTTCTCAATGATAGAATTCCGTTTTAGGCCGTATGCTCGGTCTTTATTTTTAACTAAAGGACAATGATTACATGCTACATATTTACAACACCTTAACCCGAAAGAAAGAGCAATTTAAGCCGTTGCAAGCAGGTAAGGTGGGTCTATATGTATGTGGTATTACCGTTTACGACTTATGTCATGTAGGTCATGCTCGGACTTACTTAAGCTTTGATCTTATGGTGCGTTACATGCGCTCTCGAGGTTTAGAGGTAAAGTATGTCCGTAACATTACAGATGTTGACGATAAAATTATTGCACGTGCCAATGAAAGAGGCATAGATGCAGCAGAGTTTACCGAGCAAACTATCGCCCGTATGCACGAAGATTTTGCTGCGATTGGCTTACTTGAACCTGATATTGAACCCCGAGTTACCACTCATATGCCTGAGATTATTGACGTGATTCAGCGTTTAATAGACAAAGGTCATGCCTATCAAGCACCTAGTGGTGATGTATTGTTTGAGGTGAGCACCTACGAAGCATACGGGAAACTAGGTCGTCAAGATTTAGAACAGTTAAACGCGGGTGCTCGGGTTGAAGTCGCATCTGAAAAGCGAGATCCATTAGATTTTGTGTTGTGGAAAACCGTCAAGCCAGGTGAGCCTTTTTGGGAGTCTCCTTGGGGTAATGGCCGCCCAGGATGGCATATTGAATGCTCGGCAATGAATCACAAACACCTTGGTGAACATTTTGATATTCACGGTGGCGGCTCTGACTTAGTGTTCCCACATCATGAAAATGAAGTGGCCCAATCCTGCTGTGCTTTTGATACTAAGTATGTGAATTACTGGGTACATACTGGCATGGTGCAGGTGAATGAAGAAAAAATGTCTAAGTCACTGGGTAACTTCTTTACTTTGCGTGATGTACTCGATCTATACGATGCTGAAACTGTACGTTATTTCTTGATGTCGGCTCAATATCGTAGTCAGTTGAGTTATTCGGATAGCTTTATTCAACAAGCTCGAGCGTCTCTGGAACGTTTGTACACGTCGCTTAGAGATGTCACTCCTAATATGGACGTTGATATTTCTTTGGGGGGATATCAAGAGCGGTTTAATCAGGCTATGGACGATGACTTTAATACACCAGAGGCCTTTGCTGTGTTGTTTGATTTGGCTAAAGAAGTGAATAAAGCCGAAGGTCAACAAGCAGCTGATTTGGCAGGTGTGATGATTAAGCTTGCAGATATTTTAGGTATTTTGCAGCAATCACCTAATGATTTCTTGCAAGGAACCACCGGAGAGCAAGACGATGTAGCAGAAATTGAAGGCCTGATAAAAGCTCGAAACGATGCGCGTGCTAATAAAGACTGGGCAGCAGCAGACGCTGCCCGAGATGCTTTGAATAGCTTAAATATTGTTTTAGAAGATAGTGCGAGTGGCACAACCTGGAGACGGGGTTAATTTAATCTATTAGGCCCTGAGTTTTCTTGGGGCCGTTCTTTTTTATTGTAACTTCTTTTGTTTTTGCACATTGTTTGCACATTTCGGTTGTTTATTTCTTGGTAATATATCTTCGCTTAACTTGTTAGCCGAGGTTGATTGGTAATTGAGGTGGGTTAATTAAGAAATAGCATCCATTTACTTTGTTAAATTAATAAGGAAAACAATATGGTTGATTCAATCGGTAGCGCAAGCTTTCGTCCACCGCCTCCTCCATCTGGTGCTGGTGGCCAATCGAGTCTTACAGACGACCAAACATCTCTAATTGAAGAAACGTTAGCCGCTTATGATGCAGATAACTTAACTGAAAGTGATGCTGCAAGTATCGTTGAAGCATTTGCCGATGCGGGCATAGCTCCAAGCTCCGCTTTTGCTGATAAGCTTGCTGAAGTGGGCTTTGATGCTCAAGAAATAGGAGGGCTTGCAGGTGTAGGCTCTGCTGAGTCTGGTCAGCGTCCACCTCCTCCACCTCCAGCAGACAGTTCAAGCAGTTTAGATTTAACGGACGCTGTGGATTATTTAGAGACGTTATTTGAAGAAAAAGCAGAAACTGAAACAGATAACTCAAGTATTACTGCACAGCTAGCAGAGCGTTTTGGTTTAGCTGAAGGCGAGTCGTTAATTAATATCACTGTTTAAGTTTTTATATTTATTAATTACTGGTGACGGTAAACACCCATCCGTTACCAGTGTTTTTGTATTAAAGATTAAAGATTAAAGATTAAAGACTGTTTAAATTCTACATCATACCTTCACGCCAGAGAGTGAATTGATTTACATTCTTGTGGTTTCGTAAACTACAGTGATTTCTTCAATATGATATGCTCTAGACGGTACAAAATACTGCCTAAGTGAGCTATTTTAGGAGTTCTGTTTTGTAAAGGTTGCCAAAGACATTTTTTTAAATGTTATGCAAATATACTTTCACATAACTGAATTGGTCCCCCCTTTAATAATCACTTTTCTAGTTAAATATGAACCAAAGTAACGTTTTTCTTAGTAAATAGATTTAGAGCCTTTTTTGTTAGGCCGCTGAATTGGAATATAGCCTAAAGTGTATTTTTTATACTTGTGTGTTTGCTTGGATACGCTTGGCTTAAAGTTTGCATATTAATAACACCATGATTTATAGCGATATTAATCATAATAATTTTCAATTCTAGAGTGTTAATGCATGGATTTTCAATTACGAGTTACCGCTGTAAAACCGCCACAACCCAGCTTTTTTCAATCAATTTCCTCTCTTATTCAAGCTCAAGCATCTAGTGTCTACACTCTTGTAGATAGTAAGGGGCAGGTTGTAGTGGCTGACCTAGTGCTGAGTCGTAAAGGTGACGACTTAGAGGTTGTAGTAGACGGGGACCAAGCAACCACGATTGAAGATTTTTATGGGGTAGCGGGTTCTCACTATGGATTAGAAGGTGCGGCGCAAAGTGCTCTTGATAGCGCAAGTGTTCCTGGTGATATGGTATTGGCGAGTAGTGGTGATGCAGTCATTGCAGAAGGACTAGTATGGCAAGCCACAGAGGCGCCACCTGCGAGCCAGTTATGGGCTTGTTTTACAGCTGATTTATGTCCGCCGTGTCCTTTTATGTGCTTGCAACTGGGGTGAAGAGGTAAGTGTTTTGACAATAGGTTAGTCAGTAATTTCAGAGCAAACCCATCGGCAGCTGACCATCTAGCTAGCGTGTCACTATTGCGTTTTTGGATTATTTGCATAGGTGATAATAAGTATCGTTGGGCTTTTAATTGAGCCACTATTTGTGGTAATAGCGTGGCGCGATGAAAACGAAGGTGCCAAATATCTGCGTTAGCAGGGAAATGCTCTCGGCTGGCTACTAGCCACTGCCAAGCACATTGGATATCATTCTGGGTTAATTGCGTTATCACCCATGCCACCTTTTATTTTCATTTTTATGGACGCTATTTTTAGGAGAAGTTTTTGTCATTTAGCCACAGCTTACGCCAGCTTGTCGATTGTCAGCAATTTGCACAATTACTTCAGCATGGGCAAGACTATTTTGCTGATACCCATGATATCCAAATTTTACCTTTGCTCGCGTTAGCCCATGCTCACTTAGGTGCGCGTAAAGAAGCAGAAGCTCAGCTTAAGCTAATCGAACCACGTATTGCTGAATTAGCACTTGATGCACGGGTTGATTTAGCCGCGGTATATTGTGTATTACATCGCCTTGATGATGCGCTAACGCTATTAGAAGCCGACTATCCTATTGGCACTGAGCATGCTTTATTATTGGCACGTTTAGCTTGGTGTCGGATGCAACAGGCCAAGCTTAGCGAAGCTCGAATTTTATACCAACAATCGGCAGCGTTTGCCCCGCAACGACTTCCCGTGTGGTGTGCCTTAGTTAATCTGATTATTCAAGAAGGTGATTTTGCGGTTGCGCAGCAAACATTGACCGCGGGTATTAAAACATTTGAATGTTTGTTAACGCAGTTTCCCGAACAGGTCATACAGCAATTTACTCTGCAATTTCGTCACTTACAATTGCAAATATGGGTACATACTCTAGTTTTTAACGAAGCCGAACAGTGGTTGAATAATAGGCAAAAAGACTGCCCCGAAGAAGAATGGATACAATTGATACTCGAGTATTCGCGGCTATTAGCAGGGCAAAATCAACACAGTCAAGCCGAAGACACACTACGCAACGCTCTTAAACAAACTCCGACTAACATATTGCTATATTCAGAACTGGCCGAATTAAGTCTAATGCAAGGCCGTACTCAGCAAACAGTACAACTATTACGGCGCACCATTAAGCTCGCCGACAATCAAGAAAAGCCAAGTATTGGATTGTGGGTGCGCCTGGCCCAAGCGTGTTTACATAACTTGCCAGAGCAAGCTAAAAAGGCGGCCGATAAAGCGGCGGAGTTAGCCGATAAGCTAGACGTTGATAGCGACATGAGCGCTATGCAAGTTAGGCAGTTTAAGTGGCAAACGACCAACGCTTTGGCACAAGTGGCGAGTCAAGGGCAAGACTTTGTTTTAGCTGAAGACTTATTTAATCAAGTATTAAGGGATAATCCATATTTTTTACCTGCTTTACAAGGATTAGGGCAGCAGCAAATGCAACGGGGCAATATTGACCAAGCAGTGGCATTGTTTGAACAGATTAAGCAAATCGACCCCGCCAAAGGCTATTCATCGCTTATTAACGCCCGTCAGTTTCCTGAAGACGAAGAAACCTTAAAGCGAATTGAAAAAGCTGCTCGTCAACCCAGTATGGAGGGCAGCGTACGCGCTAGTTTATTATTACAATTGGCAGTCGCTAGAGAGAAAACCAAAGACTATGACGAGGCTTATGCTTTAGCCACTGAGGCCAACAACGCCAGTAAACAATTATTAACGTACGATCCTCAACAACATAGACAACAATGTGCCCGTAATCGTTTTGCTTTTGGTAAAGCATTATTCGAACAAAGAAAAGGCTATGGCCTAGCGACCAGTGTACCAGTGTTTGTGGTGGGTATGCCCCGCTCTGGCACCACACTCGTTGAGCAGATATTGGCCAGCCACAGTGACATTTTTGGTGCCGGTGAGTTAGGCATTATCCCTAGTCGTATACAAGGTTTAAACCGTTGGGAGCGTCATGTTGGCTCGGGTCGTCAGTATCCCGACTGTGTGGACGACCTAACCCTTAATGTTACTCAAGGTATTGCCAAGGGCATGCTTAACGAACTGCAAGAACTGGCTGCGGATGACAAGCCGAAGGCTAAACATATAGTCGATAAACTACCTCATAATTTTGAAAACATAGGCATGATCAAGTTCTTTTTTCCGCAAGCTAGAATTATCTCGGTACGCCGTGATCCTCGTGATATCGCTTTGTCTAACTATTTCACTGATTATCAGGCAAAACATGGCGGTATGGGCTTTGCGTATGACATGACGTGGATTGGTGAGCAATTGGCCGATCACAACTTGTATATGCATCATTGGGATCAAGTATTTAGTGACGAAATTTTAACGGTGAATTACGAAGATGTGGTAGCCGATACCGAAGGCGCTGCGCGCCGAATGTTAGCTTATATTGGTGTACCTTGGCAGCCAGAAGTGCTTGCCTTTAACGAGCATGAGCGGGCGGTGAAAACAGCCAGCGTTTGGCAAGTACGTCAGCCTATTTACGCCACATCTACAGCTAAATGGCGACGCTATCAAACCCATTTAGCGCCTTTGATTAAAGGCACCAATGCCAAGATCAACCCTGATCCCATTACAGATATGTTGAGCTTACCCCAAGCGGGGTTTTTAACGGATGGGGTGGCCCTGTTTAAAGAAAATGACCTAGATGGCGCAGAATTACATTTTAAAAAAATGCTGCACCATAATCCCGAGCACGCTGCTTGCCAATATATGTTAGGCTTAGTGTATTGCCGTAAAGGCCACGTTAACGAAGCGCTACCTCTATTTGAACATGCTTTGGATGTTTGCCCGTGGAAAAAAGATTGGCGCGTCAGCCTAGTAAAAGCATATGAAGAAATGGGAATGTATGACAAAGCTCAAAAATTAGGAACTAAAGGTGATTAACACTGCTTGAGCTAGAGATAGCATAATTTGCATGAGGCCATGTTTATAAAGCCCCATTTAACTAATGCGGAGCGTTAATTTTGATTACCATAGCGTAACCCCTCAGATCGTATTCTTAAAAAAATCATCTAGTTTTATTCAATATAAATACTTAGCTGTGTGCCCATTAATTTTCTATTGTGGACTTTTTTAGATATCACTTTTTAATACATTGCTTTAGACTAAATTTCGCACACCAACCCTTGACTGTATAACAGTCTTTAATTCTTAAAGTTATAAATAATGGAATATACGTATGAATTTTCAGTTACGCATTGTGTCAGAACGACACAATCAGTCGGTTTTAATTCAGGCCCTTACCTCTAAGATTAGAGCTAAAGCATCTTATACCTACACTCTTCTGGATAGCCAGGGACAAGTACTGATTACCGATTTAGTTTTAAGCCGCATAGGAAATAACCTTGAAATTGAAGTAGCAGGTGAGTTGGTAACAATAATTGAGGAGTTTTATGCCGTAGCCGATTCTCATTACAGCTTAGAGGGCTTACAAGAACATGCATCGGCTAATATCCCTGAGGATCTTATTCTCACTAGTGGTGGTGATGTTGTAATTGAAGAAGGTCTAGTATGGGAAGCTTCAGGTAACTCATTTAACTTTGGAGCATTTGAGTTAGGGCTGGCTGGGTTAGGTATTGGTGCTATAGGTGCTATAGGTTCCGGTAGCAGCGCTAATGAGGCATACAGTGTTACGGTTACTGCCGCTGCGGGTATTTTTGCAGCCGGGGTGCAGGTTGAAATATATGACCAAAACGGAGGTTTGCTAGAAAGCGACATTTCTGTTGCTGAAGACAGTTCTATTACTTTTATTATTACTGATGGCTATGTAGGGCCTGTATTAGTGAAGGTAAGTGATATAAACGGTGAAGAAGGCGACTATGTTGATGAAACAAGTGGTGAGTTAACCAGTTTAGGTACATCATTACGAGCTATGACCATGGTGGAGGGGAGTAGTAATGTTAGTATTACCGTTTCGCCTTTAACCGAATTAGCGGTGACTAAGGCAGATATAGATGACGCTAACCCAGTAATTACTGAAGCTGACATAGCTATTAATGACAGTATTGGCGAGTTATTCGGCGTAGAAAACATCATAGGCCCTGTTGTCACCGTGCTGGATGATTTATATCAAAACAGTGATGGTCTCTCAGCTGAAGAAGTTTATGGTAATGCACTGGCGTTATTATCGGGAGTTGATACAGTTACCGGAAGCTTAGAAGATACATTAATTCAGTTAACCTCTGTCATTACACTTAATGATGATGGTACCTCCTCCATAAAAAACGAAGGACTGAGTTTATTGATAAGTGGCGTTGAGGCTTTTGAGTCAAGTGATAATGCCGATGAAGCTGATATATTTAGCCATCTAGTACCGCTTATAGTTGATGGTGATAATACACCACCCAAATTCACATCAGAAAATACAGCCACTGCGATAGATGAAAACTCTGGTGCTGGGCAAGTGGTATATACAGCCATATCAACAGATACTGATGATATATCAATAGGCAACACCCGCTATAGTTTATCAGGAACAGATGCTGAGTTGTTTAATATTGATGCTGCCACTGGAGCAGTGACGCTCACGGCCAATCCAGACTATGAAACTCAAAATAGTTACAATTTTGATGTTATCGCAACTGATACAGCAGGTAATA